>NZ_AP019649.1:1481941-2222912 GCF_009938165.1 Vibrio taketomensis | reverse complement strand
CGATGCGGACAAGTACCTATCATTCTGGAAAGAATTCGGCTTGGTGCTAAAAGAAGGCCCTGCGGAAGACTTCTCTAACAAAGAGAAGGTGGCAGGTCTATTGCGTTTCGCTTCAACCGAAGTGGACTCAGCTGAGCAAACGGTTAGCCTTGCATCGTACGTTGAGCGTATGAAAGAAGGCCAAGATAAGATCTATTACCTAACAGCAGATAGCTACGCAGCAGCGAAGAACAGTCCTCACTTAGAGCAGTTCAAAGCCAAAGGCATTGAAGTCATCCTGATGTTTGATCGCATTGATGAATGGCTGATGAACTACCTAACCGAATTTGATGGTAAGCAGTTCCAATCGATCACCAAAGCGGGACTTGATCTGAGCAAGTTTGAAGACGACGCTGAGAAAGAGAAACAAAAAGAGACCGAAGAAGAATTCAAATCAGTGGTTGAACGTACCAAAGAGTACTTGGGTGACCGAGTAAAAGAGGTGCGCACCACATTTAAACTAGCAACAACACCAGCGGTCGTGGTCACGGATGATTTCGAGATGGGCACACAAATGGCGAAATTGCTGGAAGCAGCAGGCCAAGCAGTACCAGAAGTGAAATACATTCTTGAGATCAACCCAGAGCATGATTTGGTTAAGCGTATGGCTGACGAAGCTGACGAGCAAGCATTTGGTCGTTGGGTTGAAGTATTGCTTGGTCAAGCAATGCTAGCAGAACGTGGTTCGCTACAAGATCCATCGCAGTTCTTAGGTGCGATTAACACCCTTTTGACTAAGGGCTAATAAGCAAAAATCGTTAAAAAGCTCGCTTTGTGCGGGCTTTTTGTTTGAATGTCAGGTAAAAATCAGTTTGGATAGCATTGTTTGCTAATTGGAAAAGTCTGTTAAGTAAAATTGCATTCTTTAGTCTTATTTGAGTCGTCGCATTGACAATTTATGATAGAATCTACGACTTAAATTTGAGAAATACGACGAGTATATTGACTCGTTCAACCCAATCTGATGGTTATATACCGAAACTTACCATTTACACATGCTGCGGCAATGGATTGTGAGCTTCGGTATAAATTTCTAATCTTAAAGAGGATAAATCATGCGCATCATTCTTCTAGGTGCTCCAGGTGCAGGTAAAGGCACACAAGCAAACTTCATCATGGAAAAATACGGTATTCCACAAATCTCTACTGGTGACATGCTACGTGCTGCTATCAAAGCGGGTACAGAACTTGGCAAACAAGCTAAAGCTGTAATCGATGCTGGTCAGCTAGTGTCAGATGAAATCATTCTTGGTCTGATCAAAGAGCGTATCGCTCAAGATGATTGCGAAAAAGGTTTCCTACTAGATGGTTTCCCACGCACAATTCCTCAGGCTGATGGCCTGAAAGAAATGGGTGTTGAAGTTGATTACGTAATCGAATTCGACGTAGCTGACGATGTGATCGTTGAGCGTATGGCTGGCCGTCGTGCTCACCTAGCTTCTGGTCGTACTTACCACGTTGTTTACAACCCACCTAAAGTGGAAGGTAAAGATGACGTAACAGGTGAAGACCTAGTAGTACGTGATGACGACAAAGAAGAGACAGTACGTGCTCGTCTAGGCGTTTACCACACTCAAACTGCACCACTAATTTCTTACTACGGCGCAGAAGCAGAAGCGCAATACTAAGTACCTAAAATTTGACGGTACTAAGCAAGTAGCAGAAGTAAGCTCAGACATCGAGAAAGCACTTGCTTAATTCTCTGATTGAAAAAATATTGTTATAGTAAAAGCGACCATTAGGTCGCTTTTTGTTTTCTGTTGCGCATGTTAATGGTTTGACGCATAACAGCGTGAGCTAACGAACTCAGATTTGCGTAAAATCGCTGAATTTACTTTCTATTGGATGGAGTGGGATGAACAAAAATAACAAACAAGGTGTATTGTTGGTCAATTTAGGTACGCCAGACGAACCAAGCGCACCCGCCGTCAAACGATTCTTGAGTCAGTTTTGCATGATAAGCGCGTAGTTGATATGACGCGTTGGTTATGGTGCCCAATTTTACACGGAATCATTCTGCCGATTCGCTCACCTAAAGTGGCTAAATTGTATCAATCGGTGTGGATGGAAGGTGGTTCGCCTTTGATGGTGTACTCACAAAAGCAGGCGGAAAAACTGGCGGATAAGTTGGATATTCCGGTAGAACTTGGTATGACCTATGGTAATCCGAGTGTGCTTACGGGGATAGAAAAACTAGTCGCGCAAGGTGTTGATGAGATAATTGTATTACCGCTTTATCCTCAGTATTCATCGACGACCACAGCCGCGGTTTCGGATGCCTTAACTATTGCCTTCAAGCAGATGGCGGAGATCCCCGCGTACCGGTTTATTCGTGATTATCGTGACCATCCGCTTTATATCAAAGCGCTTGCTGCTAGCGTTCGCCGCTCTTGGGAACAACATGGGCAAGCCGATTATTTGATCTGTTCTTATCATGGAATCCCTAAACGTTATGCAGATAACGGGGATGTTTATCCATCGCACTGCGCGCAAACCACAAAGTTGTTGCAACAAGAACTTGAGCTTAGCGATGATCAAATAGGTATGACTTATCAGTCTCGTTTTGGCCGAGAAGAGTGGCTGCAGCCATATACGGATAAAACGGTAGAAGCGCTGCCAACAAAAGGCATCAAGTCATTGGATATTATGACGCCAGCTTTTGCTGCGGATTGTCTTGAAACTTTGGAAGAGATTTCTGGCGAAGTGCAGGAACTGTTCAAAGAGCATGGTGGTGAGCGATTTAATTTTATTCCTTGCCTCAATGATGATGAGCTCCATATAGAGCTGATGGTTGAGTTGGTGAACTCTCATCGATAAATCGTCTGAATAATCGATAAAACAAAGCCCAGCAAATTGCTGGGCTTTGATATTTATTCGTTACGGGAATGATTAACGGTTGCCTTTATGAAAACGGTACTCAAACACTTGACCACGTTCATTGTAGGCGTAAACAGCATAGCTATCTTTCTCGTCACCATACTCCATGCCAGGAGAGCCCATTGGCATGCCTGGTACTGCTAAACCTTTAGCATTCTTAGGTGGATTCGCTAGGAAGGCTTTGATGTCGTCTGCAGGAATATGGCCTTCAAAGACATAACCATCAATTTCTGCGGTGTGGCATGAGGCTAGCTTTGGCGCAACGCCCAGCTTTTGTTTTACGGCGTTCATGTCATCATGAAGTTTTTCTTTGACGGTGAAGCCGGCGTCTTGCATGTGCTTAGTCCACTCGGTGCAGCAACCACAGTATGGTGATTTGTGGTTGATTACATCTGTAGCCCAAGCCGAACCTGCTGTTCCCATCAGTAGGGCAAGAGTCAGAGTTTTAAATGTCATAGATACCTCTAAGAGTGATGCGTCGTTTTAAATAAGCGTAGTCGGTTTGCATTGCTAACCACAGTAATAGATGACAGTGCCATTGCAGCGCCAGCCACTACAGGGCTAAGTAAAAAGCCAAATGCTGGGTACAACACACCGGCAGCAATTGGAATGCCTAGAGAGTTATAGATAAACGCTCCAAACAAATTCTGTTTCATGTTTTTGATGGTGGCTTTTGAAAGCTCAATCGCATTGACAACCGCCAATGGTGATGAATTTAAAAGCGTGATTTGTGCACTTTCGATGGCCACATCGCTACCACTCCCCATCGCAATACCAATATTGGCTAATGCCAATGCGGGGGCATCGTTAACCCCATCGCCAATCATGGCGACTTTATAGCCTTGTTGTTTTAGGCGAGCGACATGGTTGGCTTTTTCATCGGGTAGCACTTGAGCAATCACTTCATCGATGCCCAATTGACGTGCAATTGCATTCGCCACGGTTTGGTTATCACCCGTCAACATTACGGTCTTAATATTGAGCGCTTTGAGTGCGTTAATCGTCTCAAAACTATCCGCTTTGATTGGGTCGGCAATCGCTAATAGTCCAAGAGCTTGTTGATCACGAGTCACAACCACGGTGGTCCACGCTTGCTGTTCACATTCTGCCATTGCTTGGTTGAACTCAGTCAAATCCATACCTAACTGTTTAGCATAAGGGAGTGAAATAACAGCAACAGCTTGTTGTTGGACAATGCCTTGAACGCCTTTACCACGTAAGTTTTCAAATTGTTCTACTTCAACGATTTGTGCACCGTGTTGTTTGGCTTTGGCGACAATCGCTTTTGCTAGCGGGTGCTCAGAATACTGCTCTAAGCTTGCGGCTAGAGATAGTAGTGATGAATCTTGCTCGTCTCGGCTGAATACTCCTTCAACACTAGGAGCACCTGCGGTCAAAGTACCCGTTTTATCAAATACTACGCAGTCAATTTTGCTGGCGGATTGTAGTACATCCGCATCGCGAATCAAGATGCCCATTTCTGCCGCTTTACCGACGCCAACCGTGACTGACAGAGGCGTCGCTAAACCCAACGCGCAAGGGCAGGCAATAATCAGTACCGTCGTCGCCACAACGAGCATGTAGCTGGCTTTTGGATCTGGTCCAACTGCATACCAAATCAAAGCGGCAAGAATGGCAATCACAACCACCACAGGAACAAATATTGCCGAAATACGGTCTGCCAGTTTAGCTATCGCTGGTTTACTGCTTTGCGCTTGACGTACCAGTTCAATAATTCGTGCCAGCATGGTGTCGCTGCCAACGCTGGTGGCTTCAATCACTAAGCTACCATCTTGGTTTAGTGTGCCAGCAGAGACATGGCTATCTTGCTCTTTATCAACCGGCATCGGTTCCCCAGTGAGCATTGACTCATCCACAAACGAGTTGCCTGATAATACGAGGCCATCGACCGGAATTTTTTCCCCTGGTTTGATGCGCAGTTTCATGCCATCAACAATATCTTCAACCGCAATGGTTTGATCTCCATTATCCGTCACTAGTGTGGCTGATTTTGGTTGCAAATCGATAAGTGCTTGCAATGATTTGGTGGTATTAGCTTTGGCTTTGGCCTCGATATAGTGACCTAGAGAAATCAAGCCAATGATCATTGCGGTCGCTTCAAAGTACACATGGCGCGCGGCATCTGGAAACCATTGTGGAAATAGCACCACCAGCATTGAAAATAACCATGCTGACCCCGTACCTAGCGCCACCAGTGTATCCATCGTGGCTCGGCCGTGAGTAAGTGCTAACCACGCATTGGCAAAAAAGCTGCGACCTGCGGTAGCGAGTAGCACCAAACAGACAATACCGACAGCACCCCACGCCAGTTGGTCAGTGAGGTTTTGGATCATCATGTTACCGCCCAAAACGCCCCAGGCCATTAAAGGTCCACCGACGAACAAGCCGTAAATAGCGCTGCGTTTGTGATGACGTTGAATCGCTTGTTGCTGCTCAAGCTGTTTTTGCTGCTGCGTTTTCGCATCATCAACGATTTGTGCTTGATAGCCGACAGAAGCGACAGCTTTGAGTAATTGTTCTGAGTTGAGTTGTTTTGCATCGGCTATAACTAGCGCGCTTTGTTCGGCAAGGTTTACTTGTGCTTTGAGTACGCCGTCGGCAGAGGCTAACGCTTTTTCTACTGAGGAGACACAACTTGCACAAGTCATACCGCTGATCAGCAAATTGATTCTTTGCTGGTCTGCGTTATCTGCTGTAGCGCAGCTTTGGCGTTTAGCGGCCATAACGTTAGATTCTGAAACTTTAGCGTTTGGCTCTTGAGTCTCTTGTTGCTCCATTTTTTTAGGAGTGTCATCTGAGCTTTGTGGTTGCGTCACCGTTGCCTGATAACCCAGTTCCGCAACTAAGGCGATCACTTCGTCATCGCTCAGTAATGTATTAAGCGTCATTTCAGTCGTCGTGACTTGCAGCTGTGTAATTGACGGTGAGCTTTCAAGATGAGCGGTGAGTTTGGCGACACATTTACCGCAGCTTAATCCCGATAGGAAAAAGTGCTTTTGCGTACCGGCTTGGTAACCAAGGTCAGCAATTTGCTCTGCCAGCTGAGCAAAGGATGCGTTGGTGTCTAACGAAATCAATGTCGGAGTAAGGGCATGAATCGTTACATCAAAATATTCATTGAGGCGCTGCTCAACTTTACGTGCGCAGCCCATACAGTTTAAACCCTGTAGTGGTATGTCGAATGTGTTCATTGCTTATCCTCGACTAGTGATTGCAGTGGAGCATAAACCTTACCGCAAGGGTAAGGTCAAGCAATTAACTTTATTTGGTTTTAGATGGTTACTTAGCTTGAGTGAAAAAAGCCCGTCATACCCTAGAACCTTGGCGCACTTGCGTATAAAATAACGCCCAATTTTGGCATTGGTTTATCCAATGCAGTCATTTAGACAATCAGGGTATTTTACATGACGGTTAAAACTCGTTTTGCTCCTAGCCCAACAGGCTACCTTCACGTGGGCGGTGCTCGTACAGCACTGTACTCTTGGCTATTCGCTAAAAACAATGGCGGTGAATTCGTTCTACGTATCGAAGACACAGACCTTGAGCGTAACTCTCAAGAAGCGGTTGATGCGATCATCGAGGGTATGGAATGGCTAGGTCTTGAGTGGAACGAAGGTCCTTACTTCCAAACTCAACGTTTTGACCGTTACAACGAGATGGTTGATAAGCTACTTGCTGAAGACAAAGCATACAAATGTTACGCATCTAAAGAGCTGCTAGACGAAGTGCGTGCAGAGCAAGAAGCAAACAAAGAGATGGCTCGTTATGACGCAAACCATCCAAAAATCAAAGCAGCGAATGACGCAGCAAAAGATGGCGATCCATGCGTTATCCGCTTCCGCAACCCAAAAGAAGGTAGCGTGGTATTTGATGACCAAATTCGTGGCCGCATCGAAATCAGCAACACGCAAATGGATGATCTGATCATTCGTCGTACTGATGGCTCACCAACGTACAACTTCTGTGTAGTGGTTGACGACTGGGATATGGGTATTACTCATGTGATTCGTGGTGAAGACCATATCAATAACACGCCTCGTCAAATCAACATTTACGAAGCGCTAGGTGCACCAGTACCAACATTTGCACACTGTGCAATGATCCTAGGTGATGACGGTGCGAAACTGTCTAAGCGCCATGGTGCGGTTTCTGTAATGCAATACCGTGACATGGGTTACCTACCAGAAGCACTAAACAACTACCTAGTGCGTCTTGGTTGGTCTCATGGTGACCAAGAAATCTTCTCTCAAGAAGAGATGATTGAGTTTTTCAGCCTAAACGCGATCTCTAAATCAGCGTCTGCGTTTAACACAGACAAACTACTTTGGTTGAATAACCACTACATCAAAAACTCTGAACCAGAGTATGTAGCGAAGCACCTACAATGGCACCTTGATCAACAAGCGTTAAACATTGAAAACGGCCCAGCAATCACTGACGTGATTAAACTGGTTGGTGAGCGTTGCAACACTCTAGTGGAACTGGCTGAGCAAATTCGTTATTTCTACGAAGATTTTTCTGAGTTTGATGCGGATGCGGCGAAGAAACACCTACGTGGTGTTGCGAAAGAACCTCTAGAAGCAGCACTAGCAAAAGTGGAAGCGATTGAAGAGTGGACGACTGAAAACCTACACCAAATGATCGCTGACGTATGTGCAGAGCTTGAAATCGGTATGGGCAAAATTGGTATGCCATTGCGCGTTGCAGTGACTGGTGGCGGCCAATCGCCTTCAGTTGATGCTGTAATGCAATTGATTGGTAAAGAGCGCTGTGTGGCTCGTATCAAGATGGCACTAGAGTTTATTGCTGTTCGTGAAGCAAACGCTCAGTAATTTAAACTGGAGTTACCCACGAGTTTTTTCGCTGTGTGGGCCAAAAGTTTACTGAGAGATATCTAAAAACGCCGTAGCTATTGAGCTACGGCGTTTTTTTGTGCCGTGTATTTTGGCTTTTCATCCATTCTTGTTCTACGTTTATTTGTGTCATAAACAATGATTTACAGAAGATCAAAAAAGACAATTTTCAATGATTACAATTGATAGCGAACTTTTCTTTGTGGGAAAGATATTGGCAAGGAATTTTTGTAAAAATTTGTGATCTTACTGCCATTTTTTCATATTATTCAGCGTGATATCTACTCTGATTAAATGTGATTTGAGGTTAGTACGATATGACAAGTGGGAGTCAAAGTGTCGAGGCTCCCTGCAATACAGTGGATAAAGGAATTCAAGATGAAAAAACTAGCAGTGGTCATTTCAGCATCTTTATTTATGGCAGCAAGTGTTAATGCTGAACCTTATGTGGGGGTGAAGGCCGGTTATTCATGGCTAAATGATGAGTGTAAAGCAACCTACTTATGTAACGATGATGATTCAGCATCAGGCGGTATCTTTGGTGGTTATCAGTTTAATGATTATCTCGCTTTAGAAGCTGGCTGGGATTACCTAGGCAAATTTACTGCCGCAGGTTTGAATGACGATAGTGTGGATGCATTTACCTTGGCACCAAAATTGAGTTTTGGTGTGACGGATGCAATCGACCTATACGGTAAGTTTGGTGGTGCGTACGTTAATTATGGCGACGAAGATGATGCTTCTTTCCTTGGCGCGGTTGGTGTTGAGTTTGATGTGATGGAAAATGGCTCAGTGCGAGTTGAATACCAAGCATTGACCGATATTAATAACGACATCGTGCGCGCGGTTGGTAACACAGCAAGCATTGGTTTTGCTTACCACTTTGGTGGCAATGATGAACCAGCACCGCAACCAGTAGTAGAAGAAGTGGTTGCAGAAGAAGTAGTTGAAACTGTCGTAATGACCAAAACGTTTGAAGCAACCTTGGCAGATACAGAGACATTTGCTTTGAACAGCACTGAACTACAACCAGGCAGTGCGAGTAAGCTGGATGAACTTGTCCAACTGCTTCAAGCTTACCCTCAGGCAAACGTAGAAATCGTTGGTTACACAGATTCGTCTGGTGCTGCAGATTACAACCAGCAGTTGTCTGAAAAACGTGCACAAGCCGTTGCTAATGTATTGGCAGAGCGTGGCATTAACCCAAGCCGTATGTCAGTGAGTGGGGAAGGTGAAAACAACCCTATCGCAAGTAATGACACACGCGAAGGCCGTGCGCAAAACCGCCGTGTTGAAGTCACTGTTCCTGAATTTGAATATCAAGTAGAACAATAGTCAGACTGATTGAAGTAAAAAGCCTCGCATCGCGAGGCTTTTTTGTCTCCGGAAGGAGGGGCTATTTTAAGTCGATACTTGCCAAGCGCCCCATAAACTCAAGGATTTCGAGATTATCTTTATTGGCTTCGAGTAACGCTTTTTTCGTTTTGGTATAGGCACCTAACCTGCCATGTTTGTTGATAGAGCAGACTACGCTTTTATAGATCAATTTTCCGCTCTCGTCATAATTGCGCCAAGCGGCAATATAGCACTCATCTTTCGCGTCAGGATTTTCTTTGGTTGGTCTCGGTTTGTGGATGATTTTAGGTTCTAAGGAGTGGGGTAATCGAGTCATCAGGTAAGGGTCTTTTAACAGCCTGCGCCAGAACTTACCCCACATTTCGCTCCCTAACTCATTGCGCAGTTTGATGGCCTTTTGCAGGCCTTTCTTCTCACCCATTTTGATAAACCCCACCGACCGATGAAGTACCGTGTCTTCAGGCGTATGAATATGAATTTTGTAGGCAGTTTTCGCTTTGGAAATAAACCGATGTCCGGTGTTCGTTGTTAAATTGCTCTTTGGCATAATTATATTGAGATATATCTGTTATTGATAAAAGAGTAAGCAATTGTTACTAGGATTTAAAGTGCGATTACTCAATAAAGATAGTTCAAAGAAAGGCGATTGCTCAAGAATGTGTGTGAATCACATTGTCCTAGCTGAGACTGGATACGAAAGGCTATGGATTAACAGGGGCTTAAGTTAGACGCGGTTAAGAAAGCAAAAAGCCCATGCGTTTTTTGCATGGGCTTAAAAATGGCGCTCCCGACAGGATTTGAACCTGTGACCTATCCCTTAGGAGGGGATCGCGCTATCCAGCTGTGCCACGGGAGCGAAAAAGAGCATGTGATTAAGGAATAAGCTTATGCATCACATCGCCAATCTGAATACTACTCATAAGTTCGGGTTGGTCAACTGTTAACTCAGCTTCACCCTCATAAACTCGTCCTACCGTGAGTGTAATATCCGATGCGGAAACCTTATTGCGAGGTAATCCGCGTTGGTCGATAAACGAACCTGTGTGCCAAAGCTGTAATTTGTCCCCTTCTTTTACCCCATGTAAGCGTCCAAGGTTCATGGTCAGGACATTGCCCCACTTAGCAACGATCTCTGGTAGCGTGATCTTACATGAGACTTCGGATTCTAAATCCAACATCACATTACGACTCAGACGTAACATCATTTCGCCGTACGTTGATGTCCAAAAGCGAGCGCTGCGTGTGTCGACTTGGCTGGTCTTAGGAAATGGCCAACGCGCAATTTCACGATAGCTACGGGTATACACTTCGCTTCCCGTTTTACCATCAAATACGGTCAACTCCATTGCGAACTGGCGGTTAATGACATCACTTTTTAATACGTTTTGCTCAATCGTTGCGGTTAAATCGGTAATCGTTCCTCCCAATACATACTGAGCATCGGTATCTTCGGCAATCATCTTAATTCGTTCTGGATTGCGTTTATTGATCTCATAGTCAGTCGTACCGACAGAAACAAAACTGGCAGATTCTTGGTCTAACTGACGGTTGATCACCTGTGCAAAATCATCACCAACACTATAAATTTGTCCCATTACCGCCTGTTGTGGAGAGGCAAGATCGATATTACCGACCAAAAATGTCTTTTTGTACTGGTTAACGTGGCAACCTGTTGCCGATGGGTAGATATCAATGCGCGCTTTGACGTACATGACATTCTTACGGACTTTCTGTTCTTCGACTAAGACATAACGCACTTCGTGATTAGTAAATTGGTACTCTTTCTGCGAGCTTTCTAAAAGCGGACGAAGATTTGAAATGCTGCCAATATCAGCACCGGAAAAGTTAACTGCCTTATAAATCGCATCCTCCAACGCGTGCAAGCGCGCCGCATCTTCAGAGGCGACAACGGTTGCAGAGCCAGTGACTTCATACCAAGCCGCATGAGCTAAGCTAGGTAGTAGAGTCAGAGCAAAGGCAGAGAAAAGGCTCAATAATGATTTTTTCATATTAATTTACCAACTAGGTACATTTTTGCTTTATGAATAATAACTGATTTTGGCAGTGCGTTTCTAAAGGTTTGCAAACATAGAAAAGCAAAGAGCGTTCCACTTTTTACAGAGAGATAGAAATGGCTCGCTAGTGCCTTAAGGAGATTAGAGAATGAAAAAATGGTTATCGCTGGTACCCGTATTGGTTTTGACGGCTTGTGCCTATTCACCAATATATAACGGCAAAGAACCCTATACTGGCAGTCAATTTATGCTAATGGACAGCCCGCGCCATACTTTAGACTTCTTCGTTGAGAGTTTAACGGAAGAGTTGGTTCAATCGAATACGAGTGTCTCAGCGCGGACACCAATTGCGGTTACCTCGTTTGTCGACCTACAAAATATGGACGCGACCAACTGGTTGGGTAATTCGGTATCTGAAGGTTTTATTTACCAATTCCAACGCCGTGGCTTTAAAGTCGTCGACTATAAAACTACGGGCAGCATTCAAGTTACGCTGCAAGGTGATTTTGCCTTTAGCCGTGACTGGAAAGACTTGGCAAAAGAACAAGACATTCAGTATGTTTTGACGGGCACGATGTTGCGTCAAGAAGGCGGTGTGTTGGTGAATGCTCGTGTCGTTGGTATGCAATCACGTATCGTGGTCGCTTCTGCACAGGGCTTCTTGCCTGCCGATCGTATTGGTAGAGATCTTGATACCTTGAATAGCATTCGTACTCAAGACGGTGTGTTGATTCGCTCTGACCCATCGATTCGTCAGCCTTATACCGTTATTCTACGTCCCTAGGAGTTCGCATGAAGAACTTATTATTATTGTTAGTTTCTTTGGCGATGGTTGGCTGCCAACCGTTGACCCAAATGCGACCGGATGATTGGTTGACAGCTGTTGGTTATGCCAGCATCAGTGAACAAAAAGGGCGTGATGAAGACGAAAAACAAGTTCGTGCGATGCGCGCGTCGAAAATTGATGCGTACCGTGAGTTAGCAGAACAAGTTTATGGTATGCGTGTTAGTGGTCGAGCGGATCTGCAAGACCAGCGTTTAGGCACGGAATTTACCTCTGGTGCCGTAGACGGTGTGATTCGTGGTGCCGAAGTAATTCGTAGCTATAAAGTAGGTGACACTTATGTCACTGAATTACGATTAGATATCCAAAAAATGAATAAGCTACGCGATTACGGTGAAGTGCAACAGGTTCCTGAAAAACGTCAGCAAACTCTGTTTTAATGACACTCTCTGATCTCAAAAAAAAGCGGCCAATACATTGCCGCTTTTTTGTTTGAATCTATCATCAGTATCTTGAAGTCATTTGGGTATAAAACCTAGGCTTTAATATTGGTACCCAAGGTTGATACGTTATTCGTTTGACCTTTAGCGGTATAGGTCATACCGACCTTACCTTGGCTTTGCTTCATTAAATTGTTGAGCTTATGAAAACTCAGTTGCGCTCGCTGCAAGGCTTCACCATTGAGCTCATTGCGTTGCTGGCATTCCGTAATCAACTCACGAATTTGTTCAACCAATGTTTGAAGTTCCGGATCAGTAGTCAGGCTTTCTACTTCTGGATGTCGACCGATCCTTTCATCCGTGGTTTGTAGTTGAGTGATCAGGGTGTTTTTTTGGATTGCTAACGCCTCGATCTCCTTGGAGATACGTTGTGCGATAGCCACTTGCTCTTTACCTAACAGTTCTAACAGTTCAGTGGCATTTTTCAGTTGAAACTCAACTAAACCTTTTAAAGCTGCCATTTACCCTCTCTATTACAAACCACCAAGCTCTTTTTCGAACTTGATCATATTGCTGGCAAGTTTATCAGGATCGACTGTGTACGAACCATTAGCGATAGCTTCTTTGATCGCTGCTACTTTTGCTTGATCAAAGCTAGCACTGCTTGCCATTTGATTTTGCAGTTTTGCTTCTGAGCTCAAAGATACCGCATCTTGTGGAGTAGATGCAGATTTTGTGCTTGAAGACACAGATGAACTTGCACTGTCATTGGTACGCGCAGTACTTCGAGAAGTCGACGTCAGGGTCTGCCCTGAACGTATGTTATCTATACCTGCCATTAAGAAAGCCTTTAAATTGAAAATCCTGTACTGTCCATATCGGCAGAAATGGACAGAGCTTTAATGTTTTTTAAACCAATCCTTGGCAAAATTTATTGTCGGCTAAAAAACCACGGTGATTTCACCAATATCGGTTACTTTACCATCAATTATACGATTTGAACGGCTATTTTTCACTTTTATCTGCTCACCGTGCGATCCGTCGGATAAAGCAACCCCTTTAGTGGTTATCGTAAGATCCGATTTAATGGCTTTAATGGTCACAATATCGTTGCGACAGACAATGCAAATATCATTTTGCTCTATAATTTCACCGGCCCTAAGATTTTTCTTCACTTTTGCTCCAATCACAGCATTTATTGAGGAAAAACCTTGCCGCCTCAAGCGCTGCAAGTCTACCATACTCATGGTGATATCTTGAGCGGTGATAATTTGACCTCGACTTAACGCTGATATCAACGCAACTTGTGGTCCTTTACGCGTTAATCGCACAGGCACATAAAGCTGCCAATTATCTGGTTCACATTCAATAAGAACCGTAATATTACTTGCACTTGAGTTCGTTGAATTTGAAGACGCACTGAGTGGAATAGGGCAATTGGTTGCAAAAACACGATTGTCTATATTGGCCGCTTTAGCAGTGAGTTCGCCACCGATTGGGTATTCTACATTGTCCAAAATATAGTTTTCAGCAGCGATTTGTATTGCTCTGATCTGCTCATCAGTAGCAGATTGCGATGAAAAGCTAAAGAGTAGCAATGAAATGCCGATATATTTGATTGTTTTATCAAGATGTAAAGATATCTTGGATGTGGAAATAACAGAAAAGTATGACTTAAAATGCATCATGCGGTTTCTCAATTTTCATAGCCGCTCTAAGATTACCACTTTTTTACATCAAAGTTTGAAATGGAGATGAGCTTATGACGGGTATTCTTGATTCTGTGAATCAGCGTACACAACTCGTCGGTCAAAACCGATTGGAACTTTTAACCTTTCGCTTAATGGGACGCCAACGTTATGGCATTAATGTGTTTAAGGTTAAAGAAGTTCTGCAATGCCCTAAGCTTACTTCAATGCCAAATCTTCACCCGTTAGTTAAAGGCGTGGCGCATATTCGTGGCCATACGGTTTCGGTGATTGATTTAAGTTTGGCGATTGGTGGTCGAGCAACAACGGACATCGATAAAGCCTTTGTTGTGATCGCTGAGTTTAACCGCAGCATTCAAGCATTTTTGGTGAGTTCCGTTGAACGTATTATCAATATGCATTGGGAAGCGATATTGCCGCCACCAGAAGGGTCGGGTCGTGCACACTATTTAACGGCAGTCACTAATATTGATAACGAACTGGTTGAAATTCTAGACGTAGAAAAAATTCTTGCTGAAATCGCTCCTGTTGATGAAACAATGGATCGTTCGATTAGTGAAGAGATTGAGCAGGCTCATGCTGAAAAGCCAGTGGTACGTAGAATATTAATTGCCGATGATTCTACCGTTGCACGTAGACAGGTGGAGCGAGCGATAACATCACTCGGTTTTGAGGTTGTTTCGGTAAAAGATGGCAAAGAGGCTTACGAAAAACTGTTAGAGATGGCATCACAAGGTAAGATCTATGACCAGATCTCGTTGGTCATTTCAGATATCGAAATGCCAGAAATGGATGGCTATACTTTGACTGCAGAGATTCGTCGTAATCCAGAGCTAAAAGATTTGTATGTGATTCTGCACTCTTCTTTGAGTGGAGTGTTTAACCAAGCAATGGTTGAGCGCGTTGGCGCCAATTCATTTATCGCTAAATTTAATCCAGATGAGTTAGGTAATGCAGTGAAAACTGCACTTATAAAATAAAGAGAAATTAATGACAGCGATAACAATAAGCGATCATGAGTATCGTGAATTTAGTCGATTCTTGGAGTCTCAATGCGGCATCGTATTGGGCGACAGTAAGCAATATTTAGTCAGAAGCCGTTTAAGCCCTCTTGTGGTTAAATTCAAAATGGCCTCTATTTCTGATTTATTGCGCGATGTCATTGCTGGACGAAATCGTGAGTTACGCATAGCGGCGATTGATGCCATGACAACCAATGAAACATTATGGTTTCGTGATGGCTATCCGTTTACCGTTTTAGCAGAGAAGATTCTGCCAGAGTTAGCTGCAAACAAACGCCCGATAAAAATATGGTCGGCTGCGAGTTCTTCAGGTCAAGAGCCATATTCAATGGCGATGACAGTATTAGAAACACAGCAACGCAAGCCCGGTTTTTTGCCGAGCGTTTCTATTACTGCAACCGACATTTCTTCAAGTATGCTTGATATGTGCCGTTTGGGTATCTACGACAACCTTGCACTTGGACGTGGCCTTTCACCAGAGCGCCGACGCCAATTTTTTGAAGATGCCGGTGATGGCCGAATGAAAATCAAAGAGACAGCTAAGCGTCTGGTTAACTTTCGCCCTCAAAACCTGATGGATAGCTATGCTTTGTTAGGTAAGTTTGATGTGATCTTTTGCCGAAACGTGTTGATCTATTTTTCACCTGAGATGAAGTCAAAAGTACTCAACCAGATGGCGAATAGTCTCAACCCTGGCGGTTATTTACTTTTAGGGGCGTCGGAGTCACTAACCGGATTGACTGACCGTTTTGAGATGGTGCGTTGTAACCCTGGTATCATCTATAAACTGAAGTAATTTCAAGATATTCAGCCCAGCGTTATGCTGGGCTTTTTTATTACTTGGTTTTGGCGTATTTCTTGCTGAGCTAAAGCAATATTCCATATCGCAAACGTTCGTCATTCATATGGCACGCATTTTGCTTTTAATAAAATAATAACAGTCAGTTCTATACGTAGAGGTAAACATGGCTATTTCTTTTGACAAGGCTTTAGGCATTCACCAACACACTGTGGGTGTCCGTGAGCGCAATGCTGAGGTGATATCCACCAACATCGCGCAAGCAAACACGCCGGGTTACAAAGCAAAAGGCATGGACTTCAATAAAGCGTTGCAGGCGGCAAAGTCGGAGGCAAGTATTGGTCTTAGCCGTACCGACAGTCGGCATATTCCTGCCTCTACGCATGTCACTGGCGAAGTGCTTTACCGATTACCAACTCAGCCTGATACGGGTGATGGCAATACTGTCGATGTTGATTTGGAACGTAACTTGTTTATGCAAAACCAAATTAGACATCAAGCATCACTCGACTTCTTAGGAAGTAAATTTAAGAATTTAAGCAAGGCAATTAAAGGGGAATAACTTAGATGAGCTTATTTAATGTGTTCAATGTGACTGGTTCTGCGATGAGTGCTGAATCTGTTCGTCTAAATACGACCTCTAGTAACTTGGCTAACGCAGACAGTATCTCGAGCTCAGCGAAAGATACCTATAAAGCGCGCCATGCCGTGTTTGGTGCTGAATTGAGTAAGGCAAAATATGGCCACGACCATACCGTGCCGGTAAAAGTGTTGGGCATTGTTGAGAGCGATAAGCCTCTAAATGCTGAGTACAATCCAGATCACCCATTAGCGAATGATGACGGCTATATCTACAAGCCGAATGTCAACGTTATGGAAGAAATGGCAAATATGATTTCTGCTTCTCGCTCATACCAAACGAATGTGCAATTAGCAGATGCCAGTAAACAAATGCTGCTGCGTACGCTGCAGATGGGTCAGTAAGGATAGGAGGTAACGTATGGCCGGTGGTATTAACAACGTTGGTCAAAGCGGCTTGTCCTATGTAGACCAGCTAAAAGCCCTACAAGACCAGAAAAAGCCCAATGAAACAACAGGTAAGCAAGATCTTAAACAAGAAGATTTTCTTTCGTTGTTGACGAAGCAATTGGCACAACAAGATCCATTTAAGCCTGTTGGCAACGATCAGATGATTGCTCAGATGGCGTCATTCGCGACGGTTGACGGCATTGGCAAAATGAACAACCAGTTTGAAACATTGAATACATCAATGACATCAAACCAAGCTCTACAAGCTTCTACGCTTGTTGGCCGTGATGTACTCGTTCCGGGTGCTGCAGGGGTTAAACAAGACGGTGAATCGATGGCGGCCATGGTAAAACTTCCGCAAAACGTGGATAACCTACTTATCCGTGTGGAAGACGAAATGGGGCAATTGGTGCGCACATTTGAAGTGGGAGCCAAACTTGCTGGTGATAACCGTGTCGTTTGGGACGGCAAAGATGAAAGCGGTAATCCGTTGCCAGCGGGTAAATTTAAAGTCAAAGCTTCAGGTTTACTTGAAGGAGAAAGCAAAGAGTTTGAAGTATCGACATACGCAAACGTCAACAGCGTTCTTTTGGGTAAAGGTGATGGCAATGTACTGCTCAATCTGGCTGGCTTTGAGTCACCAGTTCGACTTGCTGAAGTACTCGAAGTAGGCAAAGCGTAACCGCAGGCTAGATAGGAGAATTTGAAATGTCATATGTTTCATTAAGCGGGTTGTCGGCCGCTCAGTTAGATCTGAATACGACCAGTAACAATATTGCCAACGCGAATACTTTTGGTTTTAAAGAGTCGCGTGCTGAATTTGGTGATGTGTACTCCAACTCGCTATTCACCAATGCGAAAACCTCACCTGGTCAAGGTGTGCAAGCCAACAAAGTTGCTCAGCAATTCCACGAAGGTTCAAGTGTTTACACCAATAACCCGCTCGATTTGCGTATTTCTGGTACTGGTTTCTTCTCGGTGGCAAAAGATCGCCTATTGCCACAACAGAATGAATTAACACGTAATGGTGCATTTCACTTAAACAAAGACAACTACTTGGTGACGTCAAACGAAGAGTATTTGCTGGGTTATGAAGTGAACCAAGACACGGGTGATGTTCTTTCTTACGAGCCTCGACCACTAAGTATTCCAGCCGAGTTCGGTAAGCCTAAGCAAACGGCAAATATCGAAGTGGGTGTTAACCTGCCGGCAAACGGCGCGTTGAAAGATCCAACATTGTTTGATTTCTCTAATCCAGATACTTACAACCGTTCAACGTCATCGACTATTTATGACTCGATGGGCCAATCTTACAAGTTGACTACGTACTACTTGAAAGACCAAAACCAGCCTAATACTTGGCAAACCTACTACACGGTAACTGACCGTGAGGGTGAAAAGCCAATCAATATTGCTGGTGGTGATGCCACTTCGGGAACACACATTGGTCACACCATGCGTTTTAATAACGATGGTACGATGCAGAGCATCAACAACGGCAACAATATCGTTTCAGAACCTATTGGTGCAGGTACTAACCCACTTGATATGAACGGTGCTGACATTAGTCAAACACTGTCATTCAAATTGGACTCTGCGACTCAGTTTGCTGCGCCATTTGAGCTCAGCAAGTTTGATGAAGATGGTGCGACAACGGGCTTCTTGACTAAGATTGACTTTGACGAGAACGGTAGCGTACTTGGTACTTACTCAAACGGTGAGAACGTGACTCTAGGCCGTGTTGCACTAGTACGTGTTGCGAACGAGCAAGGCCTAGATAAGAAAGGCGGCACCCAATGGGATTCGACTCAGTTCTCTGGTGACAAAATTTGGGGCGAATCGAACAAAGGTTCATTCGGTACCATCAACAATGGTGCTCTCGAGCAATCAAACATTGATATGACCCAAGAGTTAGTCGATTTGATCTCAGCGCAGCGTAACTTCCAAGCGAACTCGCGTTCACTTGAAGTGCATAACCAGCTACAACAAAACATTCTACAAATTCGCTAATTATTGAGTTTGTATACACACTAAAATATTGGCAACTTGGCGGCAAAACCAAGTTGCCTTTGTTTGCCTCAGTGGCAAAGTTTATTCCTCTCTTTTTACCATTCCTCGTGATGCTTGCCATCACTCATTGATTTTATTGCGTTTTTATTGGCATATTAATTGCTTTAATGGTCATGAATAGTGACTTTTGGAGCAACTAATGGATCGTTCTCTGTTTTTAGCCATGAGCGGAGCCAAGCAGAATATGCAAGCGCTGCAGCTCAGAGCGAACAACCTAGCTAACGTCGGTACCACGGGTTTCCGTGCTGATTTGGCGCAAGCTCGTTCAATGCAAGCATACGGTGATGGTTTACCTACCCGTGTATTTAGCATGACAGAGCGTCCAGGACATAATTTCCAACAAGGCAGTGTTATTACGACAGGCCGTGATCTTGATGTCACTATTCAAGGTGATGGTTGGATTTCCGTTATGGATAAGAACGGCCAAGAAGGTCTGACGCGTAACGGCAATCTACAAATTGATGCGACTGGTTTGTTGACCAGTGGCAACGGCAATTTAGTGATGGGTGAGGGCGGTGGCCCAATTACCCTGCCTATTCCTGTCAGCAAAGTTGAAATCGGGACAGATGGTACGATTTCAGTCGTACCACAAGGTGCGCCGGCTAATGCGATGGAAGTTGTTGACCGCATCAAACTGGTTCAAATCAATAACCAGTCACTATTCAAAGATGCAAACGGGTTGTTTAGAGCGAAAGAAGCAAACACTGCTTACGAGGCGAATGCCGCAGTTAAGCTGCTTACGGGCGCTATCGAAGGAAGTAACGTCAACGCGGTTGGTGAAATGACAGCTCTGATCGATTTGCAGCGACAATTTGAAATGCAAGTCAAAATGATGAGCACGGCAGAAGAGATGGACAAAGCGTCCGACTCGCTACTTCGTTCGAGCTAAGAGAGATTAGGAGAAAGTTATGCATCCAGCATTATGGGTAAGTAAGACTGGCTTAGATGCTCAGCAAACCAATATTTCAACCATATCAAACAACTTGGCGAACGCTTCAACCATAGGTTACAAAAAAAGCCGTGCGGTGTTTGAAGATTTGTTTTACCAGAATATCAACCAAGCGGGTGGTCAGTCATCGCAAAATACTGAGCTTCCGAGTGGTTTAATGCTTGGTGCAGGCTCAAAGGTTGTGGCAACCCAAAAGGTGCACACCAATGGCAACGCACAAACGACCAGTAACAGTTTGGACATGATGATCGAAGGCGATGGTTTCTTCCAGATCCTAATGCCAGACGGCAATATTGGTTACAGCCGCAACGGCCAGTTTACCGTGAATGATGAGGGTGTGATTGTAACGTCTGGTGCCGGTTATGCGCTGGAGCCTGAAATTGCCATTCCTGAAGACGCAGTCGGTATTACGATTGGTACTGACGGCGAAGTTTCGGTCCGTTTGCGCGGGCAGCAAGATAACCAAGTTGTTGGTCAGATCACCACGGTAGATTTTATCAACCCAGGTGGCTTAGAGCCTATTGGTCAAAACCTTTACTTGCCGACTGGCGCGAGTGGCGATCCTCAAGAAGGGGTTCCGGGGCTTGATGGTTTTGGTGACATTCGTCAATCAATGCTTGAAACATCAAACGTAAACGTGACCGAAGAATTGGTGAACATGATCGAAGCTCAGCGTGTCTACGAGATGAATTCAAAAGTGATTTCAGCCGTGGATAAGATGATGAGCTTTGTTAACCAGCAACTGTAATTGATAAGAGGCTTTAGCATGAAGCGTATTCTTGCCCTAACTTTTGTTGCCTTAATGTCGGGTTGTTCGATGCTGCAACCGCCAGTAGAAGCGCCTGATGTCACCCAAGGAACCACGACTGTTGATGCCGTGGAGGGTGATAAATCGAGCGATGAGAGCACTGGCATTATCGATACCTTACGTGGCCGAACTGATCCAGTTGAGGGTGATCCTGCATGGGCACCGATTCACCCAAAACATCAACCAGAGCATTATGCGGCAGAAACGGGTTCATTGTTTAGTTCTGCTCGTACTACGAGCCTTTATGATGACTCTAAACCGCATGGTATTGGCGATATCATTACCGTCACATTGGATGAAGCAACCAAAGCGGCAAAAAGTGCTGATGCTGATTTATCAAAGAATAATGATGCAAAGATGGACCCGTTAGAGGTCGGTGGTCAGCAGCTTAATATTGGTGATTACAATTTCTCTTATAACTTGTCGAATGATAACAAGTTCAGTGGAAGTTCAGCGGCCAATCAAAGCAATAGCTTATCGGGTTCCATTACCGTTGAAGTGATTGAAGTGCTAGCCAATGGCAACCTAGTCATTCGTGGTGAAAAGTGGTTAACGTTAAATACCGGTGATGAATATATTCGTCTGAGCGGCACGATTCGTCCAGAAGACATCACTTACGACAATACCATCGCTTCAACGCGTGTCTCCAATGCTCGTATCCGTTATTCAGGTACGGGAAATCAACAAGATATGCAAGAGCCTGGATTCTTGGCACGATTTTTCAATGTATCTCTGTAACAGTGTTTGAAGTCGGTGTTTTGACATCGACTTAAGTTACAGGTAACGCCATGAAAAAAGCTCTACTCCTTATCACCAGTTTATTGCTACTTGCCACGTCCGCTCAGGCCGCCCGCATTAAGGACGTGGCTCAAGTTGCAGGTGTCCGCAGCAACCAATTGGTCGGATATGGCTTAGTTACAGGCTTACCTGGAACCGGTGAATCGACGCCATTTACTGACCAAAGCTTCAATGCCATGTTGCAAAACTTCGGCATTCAATTGCCACCAGGCACTAAGCCAAAAACCAAAAACGTTGCCGCTGTTATTGTTACCGCCGAATTGCCCGCTTTCTCTAAGCAAGGACAAAGCATTGACGTTACCGTCTCTTCAATTGGTTCTGCTAAAAGTTTACGCGGTGGTACTTTGATGCAAACCATGCTGAAAGGTCTCGATGGTGAGGTGTATGCGGTTGCGCAAGGTAACTTGGTGGTCAGTGGTTTCAGTGCCAGTGGTGCCGATGGTTCTAAAATTGTGGGTAACAACCCTACCGCGGGTATGATTTCGAACGGCGCGATGGTAGAACGTGAAATCCCAACGCCATTTAGTCGTGGCGACTTCATCACTTTCAATTTGCTTGAATCAGACTTTACCACCGCTCAACGCCTTGCTGATGCCGTCAACAATTTCCTTGGTCCGCAGATGGCGCAGGCGATTGATGCAACCTCAGTCAAGGTTCGAGCTCCGCGTGATACCAGTCAGCGTGTTGCGTTTTTATCAGCGATTGAAAACCTAGAATTTGATCCGGCAGAAGGTTCTGCGAAAATCATCGTCAACTCACGCACGGGTACCATTGTCGTCGGTAAGCATGTTCGTCTTAAAGCTGCTGCGGTCACGCATGGTGGTATGACTGTTGCAATCAAAGAAAACCTTAATGTCAGTCAGCCAAATCCCTTTGGTGGTGGTGATACGGTTGTCGTGCCAGACTCAGACATTGAAGTGACCGAGCAACAAGGTAAAATGTTTAAATTTGAACCAGGTTTAACTTTAGATGATCTCGTTCGAGCGGTTAACGAAGTGGGTGCGGCGCCGTCAGACTTAATGGCCATCTTGCAAGCGTTGAAGCAAGCGGGTGCCATTGAAGGTCAATTAATCATTATTTAAGGGATAAGCATGATAAATAACGGCAACGATATAGGCTTTATCCATGACATCGCGGGTCTTGATAAACTACGTCAACAAGCGGTAAATGGTGATGAAGGTGATGACAAAGCGGCACTGACTGCGGCGGCAAAACAGTTTGAAGCGATTTTTACCACCATGCTGTTCAAATCCATGCGCGAAGCAAACACGACCTTTGAGTCCGATTTGATGAATAGCCAGAATCAACAATTTTATCGCCAAATGCTGGATGAGCAGATGGCGAGTGAGTTGAGCTCTTCGGGTTCTTTGGGATTAGCGGATATGATCGTTGCTCAGTTAAGCTCTGGTTCGATTGAAAATCAAAATGCTAAAGCGGGTGATGAGAACTTTGAACAGTTAATGGAAAAAGTGGATCGTGCTCGCCTAGCAAGAGCCAACCGTGTTGAGGCAGAAGAAGTGTTACCTACTCAAGCTTCACCGTCTCAACCAAGCCGTTTTGATAGCCCTGAGTCGTTCGTTACTTCAATGAAACCTTATGCCGAAAAAGCGGCAAATGCGCTTGGCATTGATTCATCATTGTTATTGGCTCAAGCCGCACTTGAAACGGGTTGGGGACAAAAGATGGTTGCTAATAGCCGTACTAGCAGCAACAACTTATTTAATATCAAGGCTGATAAGAGTTGGAGCGGTGAGCGAGTGGCCACTCAGACACTGGAATATCATCAAGGTGTACCAGTGCAAGAGAAAGCCGCGTTTCGAGCTTATCAAGACTATGAGCAAAGTTTTAATGACTATGTTCGTTTTCTCAATGAAAACCCGCGTTATACGATGGCACTGCGTCACGGTGGTGACCCTGAGCAATTTATTCGTGGTATTCATCAAGCGGGTTACGCGACCGATCCTCAATATGCAGACAAAGTATTGCGGGTTAAGGCTAAAATTGACCAAATGTAAAAGCACCTTCGGGTGTTTTTTTATTTTATAACGTAATAATCTCCGCTTATCTCATGCGCGCGTTTTACTCATATAACGTTCGTAACATCTCAACATTTTCATCTTTGACCATGTGTTTTTCTGCTGGCACATTTATTGCAAATATCCCATTAATCGCGCAGCAAAGGCTGTATTTATAAGGTTTCTGGGGGCAGTATGGCCGATCTTTTAGGTTTAGGTACGCAGAGTGTATTAACCGCTCAACGACAACTAAACACGACCAGTCATAACATATCCAACGTCAATACTGAGGGCTATAGCCGTCAATCGGTCATACAGGGTACGAATAACCCAATTATGTACGGTGGCGAAAGCTATGGTATGGGCGTGCACGTGGAAAATGTTCGCCGCTCTTGGGATCAATTTGCAGTCAATGAACTAAATCTTGCCACTACCCAATATGCCAACCGTTACGTCAATGAAGAAGATCTACAAAGCTTAAGTGGTCTGCTTTCATCAGTGGCGTCGCAAAAAATTCCAGAAAATATGAACAGTTGGTTTGATGCGGTCAAATCATTAGCTGACAACCCCAACGATGTCGGCTCACGCAAAGTGGTATTGGAAAAAGCTTGGTTTATCGCGCAAAACCTTAATGATTTAAACGAATCGATTCGTCGTCAGCATGATGTCGCCAATAAAAAATTGGAAATGGGTGTTGAACGCATTAACCAGCTTGGTCAGGAATTGCGTGATGTTAACCGTATGCTAATCCGCCACAATGGCACACCAAACGACTTAATGGACAAGCATGACAAGTTGGTAGCTGAGCTTTCAGAATACACCAAAGTCACCGTTACCCCGCGTTCGAACCGAGAAGGCTTCAATATTCACATTGGCAATGGACATACTTTGGTTTCGGGTGCTGAGGCGAGCACGTTGGCATTAATCGAGGGTACGCCAGATGTTCATCAGCGTCGCCTAGCCATGATTGAGGGGAAAGGGGTCAAAGCCATTACCAGCAATGATATTGATGGCAAGTTAGGGGCGATGCTGGATATGCGTGACAATAAAATTCCTCATATATTGGATGAGCTGGGCAAAATGTCGATCGGTTTTGCTGATTCCGTCAACTACTTGCAATCACAAGGTCTCGATTTAAAAGGCAATGTGGGTCAGAACATGTTTACCGATGTTAACTCCCAGAATGCAATTGAGTCCCGTGTTGTTGCAAGTACAGGTTCAAAGGCTGACCTCGATGTCTACATCGATGATATTAACCAGCTAAAAACGGGTCAGTATTCGTTGCAATACGATGGCAGTAACTATTTTGTTACGCGTCCTGATGGTCAGCGTGAGCAAGCTAGTGTGACAGACAATGCCATTAATATTGATGGTCTACGAATCCAGATTAATCAAAATCTTGCAAGTGGTGAACGAGTTTTTATTCGTCCAACGCGTAATGGTGCGGGTGAAATAAAGCTGATGCTTGATGATCCGACAAAAATTGCCGGCCAAAGCTATGAAGCTTCGACATCAATGGCTCAAGGTTCTGCCGTGTTTGCTATTGAAGCCGCGGGCCAGTTACGTGAATTTGAGGTGATGATTTCTCCTGATGGGCGTCAATTTGCCGTGACTGATACCAAAGGTAATGTGTTGCTTCAGCCACAACCGTACCCACCTCAAGAGCCTGTTACGGTATTAGGTACAACCTTTACTCTTACTGATGGCGCATTGGCAGGCGATAAATTTACGGCAAACCTTGTCCCATCGGAAGGGGATAACGGCAACTTACGTAAGATGTTGTTTTTACAGACAGAGAAATACCTCAATAACGGTGAATCGACCGTTATTGATATCTACCATGACCTAAATACGGACATGGGGCTCAAACTCTCCACCGCGTCGAAGAAAACGGATATTGCGTTAGTCGAAAAACAAACCGCGCAAGAGCGCGTAGCGACAGTTTCTGGCGTCAATCTGGATGAAGAAGCGGCAAATATGATGAAGTTTCAACAAGCTTACATGGCGTCATCGCGCGTGATGCAAGCGGCAAATGAAACCTTCGATACGATTTTGGCACTGAGGTAGGGAGCAATAAATGTTAAACCGAATTTCTAGCTTTCATCACTACCAAGCGGTGCAAAATGATCTGCGTCGTCAAGAAAATAAGGTGCATCATAACCAAGCCCAATTAGCGTCGGGTAAACGCCTTGTTGAGCCGAGTGAAGATCCTTTGGCAACTCATTACATTCAAAACGTTGGTCAGCAAACAGAGCAGCTTAAGCAGTACGTCAATTCAATTGTTCTCTCTCGCAATCGCCTAGAGCATCAGGAAGTGATTGTGGCAAACGCAGAGCAATACATTGATGAAGCCAAGCGTACTGTGATGGAAATGATCAACGGTTCATTGGCTCCTGAGGATCGTGTCGCTAAGCAGCGTGAGATCGAGGAGCTGTTCGATAATATGGTGAGTTTGGGCAATACCCAAGATGAGTCAGGTAATTTTATCTTTTCGGGTACCAAAACCAAGGTACAACCTTTCTTTCGTGATAAAGAAGGGAATGTGAGTTATGCCGGTGATAATTACCAACGGAAAATGCGTATCTCAGCTGGGTTAGAGATGCCAATCAATGATCCTGGCAACCAAGTGTTCATGCAGATCGATAATCCATTTGGTGATTACGATCCTAAGTATCAGCTGCAAGAAGGTTCTGAGTTACTTTTAGAGCGAGCAACCAACTTAGATTCTCAAGACCAGTCGAGCTACCGTCTGACTTTTGTTGATATGCCAAGCGGGAACTACGGCTATCAACTGGAAAAAGACGGCAGTGTAGTACAAGCGGATGAATTCAATCCAAGCCAACCAATTCAGTTTGAAAATTTATCGATTCAGCTGAAAGGTCAGATAACCAAGGGTGATGTGATTGAGTTAGAGCCGAAACAAACGTTCACTATGTTTGATACGTTTAAGCGAGCAAGAGACTTGTCTGAAGGCTCGGTATCGGATGCTTCCAACACGGCGGAATTGCATCAGGTAACCCAAGAGATGCACGCTGCTTTTATTCATTTCAATAAAGCGCGTTCTGATCTCGGCGCTCGTTTGAGCACACTTGATATTCAAGAGCATCAGCACGAAGACTTTTTGGTGACTTTAGCGAAATCGAAAAGCACTTTTGAAGATTTAGATTACGCGGCGGCAGTGGTGGAATTTAACGAGAACACCAGAGCTCTACAAGCGTCGCAACTAGCCTTTGGTAAAGCGAAAGATCTAACACTGTTTAACTACATTTAAGCCTTATGTGCAATGCCATAGTGCAGTAGCTAATTTGTGGAGATTTTAAATAAGCGAGAGTGGCAAACAAGTGGCAATTAGGCGGCAAAATAGCCACTGCTGATTAAGTTTGCGGCAACTAAAAAAAACTCAAATGAGACGTCCTTAATTAAGTTGCTGAAAATAAAGAGATTTTAAATAAAACTGAACTATTCAAAAGTTGGCATATTAATTGAATTAGCTTAGACATAGTTTTAAACCAGTTTTTAAGTTGAGGCATCCTCCTCACTTAGCAATAGTTTACGGTCAGTGCTTCCAAATGAGATTAAGCTGGCCGCTTCGCAATAAAATGCGAACTCACTAGGAGTGCAAATTATGACCATTAACGTAAATACTAACGTTTCAGCGATGACAGCTCAGCGTTATCTAACTAAGTCTACAGACGAATTGAATACCTCAATGGAGCGTTTGTCGTCGGGTAGAAAAATCAATAGTGCAAAAGATGATGCTGCTGGCTTACAAATTTCTAACCGTTTGACTGCTCAAGCGCGTGGTCTTGATGTTGCAATGCGTAACGCCAACGATGGTATTTCGATTGCTCAGACTGCGGAAGGTGCGATGGAAGAGTCTACTTCTATTCTGCAACGTATCCGTGATCTAGCACTGCAATCAGCAAACGGCACTAACTCTTTGATGGAACGTGAAGCAATCAACGAAGAAGTGGTCGCTCTTCAAGATGAGCTTAACCGTATCGCGGAAACAACCTCTTTTGGTGGTCGTAAACTATTGAATGGTCAATTTGGTGATGCGGCATTCCAAATTGGTGCGAGCTCAGGTGAAGCGATGATTGTTGGTTTAACAAGCATTCGTGCCGATGATGACCGTATGGGTGGACAAAGCTTTGCCGGTACTATTGGTAAAGATGCGGAGTGGGGTATTCCTGCTGATAAAAACGCGCTTACGATTAAGTTCACCACTAAAGATGGCGAAGTCATTGACCTTGCGCTGAATGCTCGCCCTGGTGATGACATCGAAGAATTGGCGACTTATCTTAACGGCCAGTCACAAAAGATTAACGCATCAGTTGATGAAAAAGGTCAACTTCAAATCTTTGTTCCACATCGTAACTTGGAAGGTGAGGTTGAGTTTGGCGGTACCTTGGCCACAGAGCTTGGTTTAGAGTCTGGCCCGGGTATTGCGACAACCGTGAATGACATCGATGTGACGACGGTAGGTGGCGCACAAAATGCGGTTGGTATTGTCGATTCTGCCATCAAGTATGTTGACTCACAACGCGCGGACTTGGGTGCAAAACAAAACCGTTTAAGTCACAGCATTAATAACTTAGCAAACATTCAAGAAAACGTATCGGCATCAAACAGCCGCATCCGTGACACTGACTTTGCGAAAGAAACGACCGCGATGACAAAAGCACAAATTCTGCAACAAGCTGGTACTTCGATTCTAGCTCAAGCGAAACAGTTGCCTAACTCTGCAATCACGCTATTGCAGTAATAGCAAAGCTTCCTACTTACGCATTATCCAGACGTGGAGTGGGTAGGAAATTTGCGGCAAACATAAGTAAATACACGCTGAGGTTCTCTCAAACCTGCCTCAAACTAGTGTTTACTTATGTCATGGAAGCCAAGTTGTGATCATTTCTCTCGATCTCCACGATGGCAGCCTCCATAGCCCCGGTTCTCTCAAAGAATGGGGCTTTTCTTTTATCTAAATTTCCGCCATTTACATTGATAAATTGAAGGATTAGAAAACTTTAATTATTTCTTTCTTCTTTTGACTCAATTCACCAATCTGATACTAACCGCCTTATTTTTAGCGTAATTTCCTTAATTGCTCTAAAGTTAACCAATTTTACGTCGTTATTAAGGTTACTTAGAAAGGGCTTTGGTTTCCCCAAGACGCTGGAAACCGTTTTGAACTTCCGCAGAAACGGAAATCATTAGGAGATACCACCATGGCGGTGAATGTAAATACAAACGTGTCAGCGATGACAGCACAACGTTATTTAAACAGTGCAACGAGTGCGCAGCAAACATCAATGGAGCGCTTATCATCGGGCTCTAAAATTAACAGTGCAAAAGATGATGCTGCGGGTCTTCAGATCTCAAACCGTTTGAATGTACAAAGCCGTGGTTTAGATGTGGCCGTGCGTAATGCAAATGATGGTATTTCGATTGCTCAAACCGCTGAAGGTGCAATGAATGAGACTACGAACATTTTGCAACGTATGCGCGACTTATCATTGCAATCTGCTAACGGTTCAAACTCAAAGTCAGAACGTGTAGCAATTCAAGAAGAGATCACTGCGTTAAACGATGAATTAAATCGTATCGCAGAGACCACCTCTTTTGGTGGTAATAAGCTGCTCAACGGTACTTTTGAAACGAAAGCGATGCAAATTGGTGCTGATAGCGGTGAAGCCGTGATGTTAACGCTTAGCAACTTGCGTAGTGATAACGCGTTGATGGGTGGCAATAGCTATGTTGCGGCAAACGGCAAAGGCCCGGATTGGGTGGCAACGAAAGATGCTGACTTGACGATTAAGCTCACAGATAAACTCACAGGGAGTGAGCAGAATATCGTAATCAAAGCGAAAGGCGGAGACGATATCGAAGAACTCGCCACTTACATCAATGGCCATACAGATATGGTTAAGGCATCTGTCGGTGAAGATGGTAAGTTACAGCTGTTTACTGACAATAATCGTGTGACTGGTGCTGCAGAGTTTGGCGGTGCACTGGCTGATGACCTAGGCTTTGGCGAAGCTCAAGCACAGACCGTAAGCAACATGGATGTAACCAGCGTAGCGGGCGCTCAGCAGTCTGTTGCAGTGGTTGATGCGGCTTTACGCTTTGTTGATAGCCACCGCGCAGAACTGGGTGCATTCCAAAATCGTTTTGATCATGCAATCAGTAACTTAGACAACATTAATGAAAATGTGAATGCGTCTAAGAGCCGTATCAAGACACTGACTTTGCGAAAGAAACTACGGAACTGACGAAATCACAAATTCTTGGTCAAGCATCGTCATCTATTTTAGCTCAAGCGAAACAAGCACCTAATGCAGCTCTTGGTTTACTTGGTTAATCTAAATTCATGAGAAGAAGCCAGCCGTTGTGCTGGCTTTTTTATGTATCTAACAAAAATAATGAGATGGATTTTTAGTATTTGTGGCCATGATTATGAACGGAGCGATGACCTATCGCGGAGTGACCGATGGAAATGCTTATTAGATTGGAATAGGGGAAAAACACAAAACCCAGCATAAAGCTGGGTTCGATGTTATGGTGCGGAAAGAGAGACTTGAACTCTCACACCTTGCGGCGCCAGAACCTAAATCTGGTGCGTCTACCAATTCCGCCATTTCCGCATATTATTTATATTCATACCGCTAATTGGTAAAACCATATGAAATTGTAGTGGCAGGTCTACCTGGATTCGAACCAGGGAATGGCGGCATCAAAAGCCGCTGCCTTACCGCTTGGCGATAGACCTGCAGGTGATAATCTATGATTATCAAATAATGGTGCGGAAGAGACTTGAACTCTCACACCTTGCGGCGCCAGAACCTAAATCTGGTGCGTCTACCAATTCCGCCATTTCCGCATATTATTTATATTCATACCGCTAATTGGTAAAAGCCATATGAAATTGTAGTGGCAGGTCTACCTGGATTCGAACCAGGAATGGCGGCATCAAAGCCGCTGCCTTACCGCTGGCGATAGACCTGCAGATGATAATCAATGATTATCGAATAATGGTGCGGAAAGAGAGACTTGAACTCTCACACCTTGCGGCGCCAGAACCTAAATCTGGTGCGTCTACCAATTCCGCCATTTCCGCATATTGTTTGTATTCATACCGCTAATTGGTAAAAGCCATATGAAATTGTAGTGGCAGGTCTACCTGGATTCGAACCAGGGAATGGCGGCATCAAAAGCCGCTGCCTTACCGCTTGGCGATAGACCTGCAGGGTATAGTCATCATGACTATCAAATTATGGTGCGGAAGAAGAGACTTGAACTCTTACACCTTGCGGCGCCAGAACCTAAATCTGGTGCGTCTACCAATTCCGCCACTTCCGCATAATTTGTTTGTAATCGATCAAGATGGTGCGGAAAGAGACTTGAACTCTCACCTTGCGGCGCCAGAACCTAAATCTGGTGCGTCTACCAATTCCGCCATTTCCGCGTCTTGAATCTTTACGCAACCAAAATTGAAAGTTCAATTCTTAGTTGAATATGGTGGCTACGACGGGATTCGAACCTGTGACCCCATCATTATGGTGATGTGCTCTAACCAGCTGAGCTACGTAGCCAAAATTGTGAACAATATGGTGCGGAAAGAGAGACTTGAACTCTCACACCTTGCGGCGCCAGAACCTAAATCTGGTGCGTCTACCAATTCCGCCATTTCCGCATATTGTTTGTATTCATACCGCGAAGTGGTAAAAGCCATATGAAATTGTAGTGGCAGGTCTACCTGGATTCGAACCAGGGAATGGCGGCATCAAAAGCCGCTGCCTTACCGCTTGGCGATAGACCTGCAGATGATAATCAATGATTATCGAATAATGGTGCGGAAGAGACTTGAACTCTCACCTTGCGGCGCCAGAACCTAAATCTGGTGCGTCTACCAATTCCGCCATTTCCGCATATTATTTATATTCATACCGCCAATTGGTAAAAGCCATATGAAGATGTAATGGCAGGTCTACCTGGATTCGAACCAGGGAATGGCGGCATCAAAAGCCGCTGCCTTACCGCTTGGCGATAGACCTGCAGGGTATAGTCATCATGACTATCAAATTATGGTGCGGAAGAAGAGACTTGAACTCTTACACCTTGCGGCGCCAGAACCTAAATCTGGTGCGTCTACCAATTCCGCCACTTCCGCATAATTTGTTTGTAATCGATCAAGATGGTGCGGAAAGAGAGACTTGAACTCTCACACCTTGCGGCGCCAGAACCTAAATCTGGTGCGTCTACCAATTCCGCCATTTCCGCGTCTTGAATCTTTACGTAACCAAAAATTGAAAGTTCAATTCTTAGTTGAATATGGTGGCTACGACGGGATTCGAACCTGTGACCCCATCATTATGAGTGATGTGCTCTAACCAGCTGAGCTACGTAGCCAAAATTGTGAACAATATGGTGCGGAAAGAGAGACTTGAACTCTCACACCTTGCGGCGCCAGAACCTAAATCTGGTGCGTCTACCAATTCCGCCATTTCCGCATATTGTTTGTATTCATACCGCTAATTGGTAAAAGCCATATGAAATTGTAGTGGCAGGTCTACCTGGATTCGAACCAGGGAATGGCGGCATCAAAAGCCGCTGCCTTACCGCTTGGCGATAGACCTGCAGGTGATAATCAATGATTATCGAATAATGGTGCGGAAAGAGAGACTTGAACTCTCACACCTTGCGGCGCCAGAACCTAAATCTGGTGCGTCTACCAATTCCGCCATTTCCGCAAAATTATGTGTAGATTGATTTCAATATGGTGCGGAAGAAGAGACTTGAACTCTTACACCTTGCGGCGCCAGAACCTAAATCTGGTGCGTCTACCAATTCCGCCACTTCCGCATCTTGAATCTACATAACTAACAGTTAATTGGTAAAAACTATTAGTTTAATATGGTGGCTACGACGGGATTCGAACCTGTGACCCCATCATTATGAGTGATGTGCTCTAACCAGCTGAGCTACGTAGCCATCTTGTGAGCGAGACAATATAAACCTTCACGCTCTTAGTGACAACCCCTTTTCAAAGGTTTCCACTTTAATTAGTGGCAGGTCTACCTGGATTCGAACCAGGGAATGGCGGCATCAAAAGCCGCTGCCTTACCGCTTGGCGATAGACCTACAGGTGATAGTCAAAAAACCATCAAAACATGGTGCGGAAGAAGAGACTTGAACTCTTACACCTTGCGGCGCCAGAACCTAAATCTGGTGCGTCTACCAATTCCGCCACTTCCGCATCTATTCCTAATTGCTCTTTAAAGAACATTTAGGAATGGTGGCTACGACGGGATTCGAACCTGTGACCCCATCATTATGAGTGATGTGCTCTAACCAGCTGAGCTACGTAGCCATTACCATGTTGTTTTGTTCGTTTCGATTCGTTTCCGTCTCGTTGGAACGGGGCGAATTATGCGTATCTAAGCGAGAGCCGTCAACAGTTTTTTTGAAGAAATCGGGATAAATGAATCGTTCGATTCCTTTTTAAACAAAGAGGCGTGTTAACGGTCGAAAACTGCTAATAAAATGACAATGTCTCGTTCACCAATTTGGCAGTGATTACTGGGGGAATAAAAAAAGCCAGCATCGTTGCTGGCTTTTAAACTCAATAACTTGCGCAAAAAATGGGCAGTTAATTATACGTTGAAGCGGAAATGAACCACATCACCATCTTTTACGATGTAATCTTTGCCTTCAAGACGCCATTTACCTGCATCTTTCGCGCCGCTTTCACCTTTGTATTGGATAAAGTCGTCGTAACCAACAACTTCAGCACGAATGAAGCCTTTTTCGAAGTCAGTGTGGATCTTACCCGCTGCTTTTGGTGCAGTTGCGCCTACAGGGATAGTCCATGCGCGAACTTCTTTAACGCCTGCAGTGAAGTAAGTGTGAAGGCTCAGCAATTCGTAACCTGCGCGGATCACGCGGTTTAGACCTGGTTCTTCGATACCCATGTCTGCTAGGAACTCTTCGCGCTCATCATCTTCAAGCTCAGCCATTTCAGATTCGATTGATGCACAAACAGGTACAACAACGTTGTTTTCTTTTGCTGCAAACTCACGAACCGCGTCTAGGTAAGGGTTGTTTTCGAAACCATCTTCGTTCACGTTAGCGATGTACATCGTCGGCTTAAGCGTTAGGAAGTTTAGGTAACCAACCGCTGCTAGTTCTTCTTTAGAAAGATCTACTGTGCGCGCTGAACCACCTTCAGTAAGAACTGGAAGTAGCTTTTCTAGTACAGCTAGTTCAAATTTAGCGTCTTTGTCGCCGCCTTTTGCTTTTTTAGCGTTACGTTGAATCGCACGCTCACAAGAGTCTAGGTCAGCTAGAGCAAGTTCTAGGTTGATCACTTCGATGTCTTCGATCGGTGATACTTTACCTGCAACGTGAATGATGTTTTCGTTTTCAAAACAACGAACAACGTGACCAATTGCGTCAGTTTCACGGATGTTAGCTAGGAATTTGTTACCTAGACCTTCACCGCGAGATGCACCCGCAACTAGGCCTGCGATGTCTACGAATTCCATCGTAGTCGGCAGTACGCGCTGAGGGTTCACGATTTTTGATAGCGCATCTAGACGTAGATCTGGCACTGGAACCACACCAGTGTTTGGTTCGATAGTACAGAACGGGAAGTTTGCTGCTTCGATACCCGCTTTAGTTAGTGCATTGAACAGAGTTGATTTACCTACGTTTGGTAGACCAACGATGCCACATTTAAAACCCATGATTGTAACCTTATTCAGCTTTGAACGTGTGTAAGCGGTTTTGTGCTTTGCTTAGGCCATCTTTTAGTAAGATGTCGAGACAGCGAACGGCTTCATCCGCTGCTGCTTCTAGTTGCTCATGCTCTTTAGCAGGTGCTTTGCCTAGCACATAACCAGCCACTTTATCTTTGTGTCCCGGATGGCCAATGCCAATACGAAGACGATAAAACTCTTTGTTATTGCCTAATTTGCTAATGGTGTCACGCAAACCATTGTGACCACCATGACCGCCGCCTTTTTTAAATTTAGCGACACCAGGAGGTAAGTCTAGCTCGTCATGAGCGACCATGATTTCTTCTGGTTTAATTTGGTAGAACTTAGCCAGCGCTGCCACGGCTTTGCCAGATAGGTTCATAAAAGTGGTTGGGATCAATAGGCGCAGATCCTCACCATTTACCATGATACGTCCAGTAAGACCAAAGAACTTTGGCTCATTCTTTAGCGTAACGTTATGAACGCGAGCTAACTCCTCCACGACCCAAGCGCCCGCATTATGGCGAGTCTTAGCGTATTCAGGGCCAGGGTTAGCCAGTCCGACAAGAAGTTTGATCTGTTGAGTCACGGTTAGGATCTCTCTGGAATCTCAAAAAGCGCAGTATAATAGCACACAATTTTGCTGTCAGGCGAGGTTGTGGATGACTGGCTTGATCAAGCAATAAAAAAACACCCCTAAAAAGGGGTGTTTTCAATTCGGTCTAATCGAAGTGATTAGTTGAACATCGCAGAGATAGACTCTTCGTTGCTGATACGACGAATCGCTTCAGCAAGCATGCGAGATAGGCTTAGTGTAGTTACTTTGCCAGTCGCTTCCATCTCTTTAGACAGAGTGATTGAGTCAGTTACGATCACTTGGTCTAGTACTGAGTTTTTGATGTTGTCTGCAGCGTTGCCAGAGAAAACAGCGTGAGTTGCGTAAGCGAATACACGCTTAGCACCGCGCTCTTTAAGCGCTTCAGCTGCTTTACATAGAGTACCACCAGTATCGATCATGTCGTCTACGATCACACAGTCGCGACCTTCAACATCACCGATTAGGTTCATTACTTCAGAAACGTTTGCACGTGGACGACGTTTATCAACGATAGCGATATCGATATCACCTAGTGCTTTTGCTGTTGCACGAGCACGTACTACGCCACCTAGGTCAGGTGAAACCACAACTGGGTTTTCTAGACCACGAGATTGCATGTCTTCAAGTAGTACTGGCGTACCGAAGATGTTGTCTACAGGTACATCAAAGAAGCCTTGAATTTGCTCTGCGTGTAGGTCGATAGTTAGAACGCGGTCTACACCAACGTTAGACAGGAAGTCAGCCACTACTTTTGCAGTGATTGGCACACGAGCAGAACGTACACGACGGTCTTGGCGAGCGTAACCAAAGTAAGGGATTACTGCTGTAATACGGCCCGCAGAAGCGCGGCGCATTGCATCAATCATTACGACAAGTTCCATTAGATTGTCGTTAGTTGGTGCACAAGTCGATTGGATGATGAATACATCACTACCACGTACGTTTTCGTTGATTTGTACAGCAACTTCGCCGTCAGAAAAACGAGAAACACTTGCATCACCTAAAGAGATGTAAAGACGATCAGCAATACGTTGGGCTAGTTCAGGTGTTGCGTTACCAGCAAATAGCTTCATATCAGGCACGGTGGAAACCTCAGGTTTGCGTCCAGTTTTTAAATAGATGTGTTGTGGGCTAAACGGTAGTTAGCCAGTGTGCGGTAGAGCGGCGAAATATTGTTTCCTTTTGCCACAAATGCCGTCACATTGTCAGGAAGTTGTTCGAGTACATTTCTCGCGCCGTTTTCGCTCGAAAATTCGGCAAATACGCATGATCCTGTACCTGTCAGTCTTGACGGCGCGTATTGTAGCAGCCATGAAAGTTGCTTATCAACCTCTGGATAAAGCAATCGCACAATTTTTTCGCAATCGTTTCCGTAATCGCTCTTAAGAAGCACGGATAATGGGCGTTTTGGCGTGTTTCGAGTTAAATCCGGGTGGGTAAAAATATCGACTGTTGCAATGCTTACATTTGGTCTTACGACCAAGTACCATTTTTCTTCTGGTTCAACCTTGCTTATCTCCTCACCAACACCTTCAGCAAACGCTGCATGACCACGAACAAATACGGGTACGTCAGCGCCCAATTTTAGTCCAATCTCTGCCAATTGATCTTCGCTGCAATTGGTTTGCCATAAATAATTGAGAGCAACGAGCACAGTTGCAGCATTCGATGAACCGCCACCAATGCCACCGCCCATCGGCAAAATCTTGTTGAGTTGAATATCTGCGCCAAATTGACAACCGGTAAACTGTTGCAAGGCGACAGCTGCACGCCAGATAAGATTCTCTTCGAGCGCTACCCCAGGGATCTCAGGTGTTAGGGTGATATCGCCGCTGTCGTTAGCGGTGATGGTCAGATCATCACCATGATCCAAAAATTGGAATATAGTTTGCAGTTCGTGATAACCGTTGGCACGACGTCCGGTGATGTAGAGAAAGAGGTTGAGTTTGGCGGGTGAAGGCCAATGCGTGGTTTCGCGAATCATTACTTAAAGGTCCACTTAGAAATGACCAAATTAATGGTGGTGTCGTTCTGTTTTAATTTCAATTTGTGTGGGACAGGCAAGGTCGAACCTAAAAACTGCACGTCTTGATAGCTCGAGTAAAACAGTTGCCATGTTTGTCCGTTAATGGTTTTGGTTAGCGAGGCTAAGGTTTCTCTCTCGTTAACGGTAAAGCTGTCGGCGTTGGTAGGTTTACCAAGTAGCCAGTCATTGAGTTGTTCAACTGGAATATTCAGACCCGTAAGACGTGAAATCAATCGGTCGGCACTCACATCGGTATACACATCATCTTCATAAGTTTTTACTTTCGCACCGGTTGCATCAACGCTCAAATTCAGCACGGTCTGGCCTAAAAAGGTAGATAAACGCAGTTCTTGGTTTTCAGGTGCTTGCTGCCAATGAAAACTGAGAGATTCTCTTTGCTGGGGGGAAATGTAACCAAGTTTTCCTGCCGCTGAATAACGCTCAATTTGCTCAAGTCTTTGCTGATGAGCTTGCCACTCGACACTGGTGTAACTGTCTTCTATTGAGCTACAACCATTGAGTAACAAAAGTGAAAACGTAAGACAAATGAGTTTTAAGGGGAGTCGCAAAACCATGGCGAGTAGATTTCCTTAATTGGCACGGAGAATGGCGGTTACTATAACACTGAAACGACTGGTTACCCTTATTTATGCGAGAAAATCAGCGTTCAACAGTACTATTCAAATTGATTGCTAGAATCTTATTTTACCTGCGATATTATGCATAATCACTGGCGTTAATTGAAAACAGTTGGGTGATCCCCTTTTATTCATGGGGGGCATCAAGTAAAATTCCGTCCCTGTTTTAATTCTTCAAGAATCAGAGAACCCACAATACATGTCATTGCTTGCTCTTGGTATCAATCATAATACGGCCTCAGTAGAACTGCGCGAGAAAGTTGCGTTCGGGCCGGATAAGCTACCTTTGGCACTGCAACAATTATCGCAAAACCAATTGGTTAGCGGTGGTGTTATTGTTTCTACTTGTAATCGCACTGAAATTTATTGCGATGTGAAAACCGCAAGTAAAAACAAGCTGATTGATTGGCTCGCACAGTTTCATCAAGTTAATGCCGAAGAACTGAAACCCAGCATTTACATTCATGAAGAGCAGGCTGCTATTCGCCATTTAATGCGCGTTGCTTGTGGTCTGGACTCTTTGGTTCTTGGTGAACCGCAAATATTAGGTCAGGTAAAGCAAGCCTTTGCTGACTCTCGTGCTAGTGAGGCAGTCAATGCCACGATGGAAAAATGGTTTCAAAAAACATTTTCCGTGGCGAAACGCGTACGCACCGAGACCGATATTGGCGGTAATGCAGTGTCGGTAGCTTATGCCGCATGTACATTAGCCAAACACATTTTTGAATCACTTCAACAATCCACCGTGCTGTTAGTTGGTGCGGGTGAGACGATTGAACTGGTAGCAAAACATTTAGCTGCGAATGGTTGTGCCAATATGATTGTCGCAAACCGAACGAAAGAACGTGCGCAATTACTCGCGGATCAATTTGGTGCGGAAGTGATCAGTCTGCCAGAAATCCCAGAGCACTTATCACGTGCAGATATCGTGATAAGTTCAACGGCGAGCCCTTTGCCTATTATTGGTAAGGGTATGGTAGAAAGTGCACTGAAACAGCGACGTTTCCAACCTATGCTATTAGTCGATATTGCCGTACCACGCGATATTGAAGCGCAAGTCGGTGAGATTAATGACGCTTACTTGTATAGCGTGGATGATTTGCAATCGATTATTGATAGCAACATCGAACAACGTAAAGTTGAAGCGATTCAAGCCGAAGCGATCGTGAGTGAAGAAAGTGCTGCCTTTATGACTTGGCTGCGCTCACTACAAAGTGTCGATAGCATTCGTGAATTTCGCCAAAATGCCAATGAGATCCGAGAGGATCTGCTAAATAAAAGTATTCAAGCTCTTGCTGCTGGTGGTGATCCAGAAAAAGTCTTAGTGGAGTTAAGCAACAAACTCACTAACCGACTAATTCATGCCCCAACACGCGCCCTGCAAGTGGCAGCAGAGCAAGGTGAGCCCGCAAAGCTTGCCCTCATTAGACAAAGTTTGGGTCTAGATGACCCGCTATAACTAAAACCCTGAGTTAAATATATGAAAGCCTCTATTCGTATTAAGCTAGAAACGTTAGTAGAACGTTATGAAGAAGTGCAACACCTACTTGGTGACCCAAGTGTCATTAGTGATCAAGACAAATTTCGTGCGCTATCAAAAGAGTACTCTCAATTAGAAGAAGTCACTAAGTGCTTCCAAGCTTATCAGCAGGCTGAAGAAAACCTTGAAGCTGCCGAAGAGATGGCAAAAGAAGACGACGCAGAAATGCGTGAAATGGCTCAGGAAGAAATCAAAGAAGCAAAAGAAGAAATTGAGCGTTTGAACGACGAGCTGCAAATTCTATTGCTACCAAAAGATCCAAACGATGATCGTAACTGTTTCCTAGAAATTCGTGCCGGTGCGGGCGGTGATGAAGCCGGTATTTTTGCTGGTAACTTGTTCCGTATGTACTCGAAATTTGCTGAGAAGAAAGGCTGGCGCATCGAAGTGATGAGCTGCAACGAATCTGAGCAAGGCGGTTATAAAGAAATGATCGCGAAAGTGAGTGGTGATGGTGTTTACGGTGTATTGAAATTTGAGTCAGGCGGTCACCGCGTGCAACGTGTGCCTGAAACTGAATCTCAAGGCCGTGTGCATACCTCTGCTTGTACGGTTGCAATCATGCCAGAAATTCCAGAAGCGGAACTGCCAGAAATTAAAGCTTCAGATCTGAAAATCGATACGTTCCGTTCATCGGGCGCGGGTGGTCAGCACGTTAACACGACCGATTCTGCAATCCGTATTACTCACTTACCAACGGGTACAGTCGTAGAGTGTCAAGATGAGCGTTCGCAACATAAGAACAAAGCGAAAGCAATGGCCGTGCTAGCAGCGCGTATCGTGCAAGCAGAAGAAGCGCGCCGCGCAGCTGAAGTGTCAGATACTCGTCGTAACCTACTAGGTTCAGGTGACCGTAGTGACCGTATCCGTACTTACAACTACCCACAAGGTCGTGTTTCTGATCATCGCATCAACTTGACGGTTTACCGCCTAAACGAAGTGATGGAAGGCGACCTAGCGAGCTTGATTGAACCTGTAATTCAAGAACACCAAGCAGACCAGCTAGCGGCTCTAGCAGAGAACAACTAACTTCATGGCTGCGTCAAACAGTGTGGAAAACACACTTAAGCGTGCCACGTTACAACTTCAAGAGAGCGGCAGTGATTCGCCGTCTCTTGATGCTGCAGTGTTACTTTGCCACGCGTTGAACAAACCGCGATCATTTTTGCTGACTTGGCCGGAAAAAGAGTTAAGTGAGCAAGAACTTGTTCCGTTTGAATCACTACTGGCGCGTCGTTTAACGGGTGAGCCAGTGGCTTATATTGTCGGTGAGCGTGAATTTTGGTCGATGCCTTTAGAGGTGTCGCCAACCACACTCATCCCACGTCCTGATACTGAACGTCTCGTAGAGCTTGCGCTGGATAAAGCGTTGACCAGCGACGGCGATATTTTAGATTTAGGTACAGGCACGGGGGCAATCGCACTGGCATTAGCATCAGAATTGCCAGCACGTAAGGTGTTCGGTATCGACTTGATGCCAGATGCCCAGCAACTCGCCACTCGTAATGCTCAGCGTTTAGGTATCAAAAATGCGAGCTTTCTAGCAGGCAGTTGGTTTGAACCGCTCAAAGCTGGTACGCAGTTTGCTGTTATCGTCTCAAACCCTCCGTATATTGAAGAAAACGACCCACATTTGACGCAAGGCGATGTTCGTTTTGAACCGCTGAGTGCGTTAGTTGCGGCCGATAATGGTTTGGCGGATATTCGTCATATTACCGATATCGCACGTGGTTTTTTGCAGGATGACGGTTGGTTGCTGTTTGAGCATGGTTACGACCAAGGCGTTGCAGTGCGCACAATTTTCCACGATTTTGGCTATCAAGAAGTCGAAACTTTCCAAGATTACGGACATAACGACCGAGTAACTTTAGGCCGTTACACGAAATAATAAGAGAGCGAAGAGATGTACGAAGGACTGAAACATTTTCATTTACTGACCATTGCATTAAGTGCCACCTTGCTATCGGTACGTTTTGTCTTGTTAATGGCGAACTCACCGCTAAGAGAGAATAAGTTTCTTAAGGTATTTCCACATATTAACGATACGGCATTGCTATTATCGGGTGTTGCACTGATTGTGCTGTTTATTCCGTGGTCAGCAGCGCCTTGGCTACCGTCAAAGTTAACTTGCGTATTAGCGTACATTGCCCTTGGCTTCTTTGCGTTAAAGCTGGCAAAAAATAACCTGTTACGCATCTTTGCCTTTTTAGGTGCATTAGGCTGGCTGATGATGGCCGGTAAAATTGCGATTACGAAAACTCCGCTACTATTTTGATTGGATGAGAAGTGATGCAACAGTGGTTTGATGAAAATTTTGACGCGATTGAACTTGCTGAAGGCGCGTTGATTCTAAACCAAGCGATTGATCCTGAAACTCAAGTGGATTGGGCTACAGCGCAAATGCAACAAATGTTGCAGGAAGCGGAATTGGCGCTGGTTTATGAAACGCATCCTCAACAGCGTTTTGATGCTTTTTTACGCCTGTTTTATCATCAGTGGGGCTTCCAGGGTGATAAGGATGCCTACTTTGATTCTGCGAATGCGTTTTTAGATAAGGTCATCGAGCGTCGTAAGGGGATACCTGTCAGCTTAGGGGCATTGCTGCTCTATTTTGGCAAACAATTGGGTTTTCCAATTGAAGGCATTACCTTTCCAACCCAGTTTGTGGTTGTGTTGCATTGGCCTGATCATCCGGTTCAATATGTGAATCCCTTTAATGGTGAGTACATTTCGGAGCACACTCTTCGAGCGTGGCTCGTTGGCCAAAAAGGGCCATTCGCACAGTTGAAACCGAAGCATTTAAAAGTGGCGGATCATCCTACCGTAATTGGTCGTTGGTTAGCGCTGATCAAAAGTGCATTATTGCGAGAAGAGCGCTATACACTGGCTTTGCGCTGTAGCGACTTAGCTCTTACGTTTGCTCCAGACGATCCGTATGAAATTCGAGATCGCGGCTTTATCTATCAGCAGCTAGACTGTCATCAGATGGCTTTGTTAGATTATCAGTATTTTATTGACCAGTGTCCGGAAGATCCGGCTGCTGACCTATTGAAAAATCAAGTACGAGCCATGAGTAAAACTCAGGTTACGTTGCACTAAGTACCGCCCGTATGCTGGTACTGAGTTGATTATAGAGAGAAGAAGATGGAACAGAAAATCGTTCATGTTGGTGATATTCCAGTTGCTAACGACAAGCCGTTTACCTTATTTGCTGGTATGAACGTTCTAGAGTCTCGCGATCTAGCAATGCAGATTTGTGAGCACTACGTAAAGGTTACGGAAAAGCTAGGCATCCCTTACGTATTTAAAGCGTCTTTTGACAAAGCAAACCGCAGTTCAGTGCATTCTTACCGTGGTCCTGGTCTAGAAGAGGGTATGAAGATTTTCCAAGAGCTAAAAGATACTTTTGGCGTGAAAATCATTACTGACGTACACACGGAAGCACAAGCACAACCAGTGGCTGACGTGGTTGACGTGATTCAATTGCCAGCTTTCCTTGCTCGTCAAACTGACCTTGTTGAAGCAATGGCCAAAACAGGCGCGGTAATTAACGTTAAAAAACCTCAATTTATGAGCCCTGGTCAAGTAGGCAATATCGTTGAGAAATTTGCTGAATGCGGTAACCATAACGTGATTCTATGTGAGCGTGGTTCTTGCCACGGTTACGATAACCTAGTTGTAGATATGCTTGGTTTTGGTGTGATGAAACAAGCATCAAACGGTAGCCCAATCATCTTTGATGTGACTCACTCGCTACAAATGCGTGATCCATCAGGTGCAGCATCAGGTGGTCGCCGTGAGCAAACCGTTGAACTAGCAAAAGCAGGTTTAGCGACGGGTATTGCAGGTCTATTCATTGAAGCGCATCCAAACCCAGATCAGGCGCGTTGTGATGGTCCTTCAGCATTGCCTCTAGACAAACTAGAGCCGTTCCTAAAACAGATGAAAGACCTTGATGATTTGATCAAGAGCTTTGCGCACATCGATATTCGTTAATCGAGATAACGCACAATCTCAAGAGCTGCCGAATGGCAGCTTTTTTTATGCGTGAATTTCCCGAACTATCGCGACTGTAGACCGCGCTGCAGTTATCATTTCGTTAGTAGTTAAACGTTTGCTTGTGATCTTTTGTTCAACCAAATGTAAGTCTTCGCTTTTGTTGCACTTTATGGTTAAAAATATAGTGATCGATGTTGCATTAACATGAAAACCAAATGTTCAATAAATTGGATTAATTTAGACTGTGTCGAGTTTTACTCTCCGACAACACGTAACCGCAAGCGAGTTAACGTGACATAACATCAACAGGAGAGTAACTGGCAGTGGATTCTATAAGTTTAAAGGTATGACTATGACGCAACGCCTTATCGTAAAAACGGCACTGAGTGCCGCAATTCTTGCAACGCTAGCTGGTTGTGCAACCACAACAGAAAACAACTGGGAAGCAGACAAGACGTACAAACTCACCGTACTTCACACCAATGACCATCATGGTCGTTTCTGGGAAAACCAATACGGTGAGTATGGTATGGCTGCTCGCAAGACTTTGATTGATCAGCTACGCACTGAGATTAAAGCTGATGGCGGTAGCGTATTGCTTCTATCTGGTGGCGACATTAACACGGGTGTACCAGAGTCAGATCTACAAGATGCAGAACCTGATTTTAAAGGTATGAGCAAAATTGGTTACGATGCAATGGCGCTGGGTAACCATGAGTTTGATAACCCACTAGACGTATTGATGAAACAGAAAGAGTGGGCCAACTTCCCAATGCTTTCAGCAAACATCTACGATAAGAAAACTGGCAAACGTATGTTCCAGCCATACCAAATGTTTGAAAAGCAGGGTCTAAAGATTGCGGTTATCGGCCTAACTACCGAAGACACGCAAAAAATTGGTAACCCAGAGTTCATCGGTGGCATCGACTTCCGTGATCCAAAAGAAGAAGCGAAAAAGCTGATTGCTGAGCTACACCAAACTGAAAAACCAGACCTTATCTTTGCAGTGACGCACATGGGTCACTACGAAAATGGAAACCGCGGTGTCAATGCTCCGGGCGATGTGGCGCTAGCTCGTTACCTAAATGAAGGTGATCTAGATATGATCGTTGGTGGCCACTCACAAGAGCCTGTGTGTATGGAAGCGCCAAACGTTATCAAGAAAAACTTCCAGCCATCTGATGAATGTAAACCAGACATTCAAAATGGAACACATATCGTTCAAGCATACGAATGGGGTAAATACGTAGGTCGTGCGGACTTTGAATTCCGCAATGGTGAGCTAAACATGGTGAGCTACGATCTGATCCCTGTAAACTTGAAGAAAAAAATCAAAGTGGACGGCGAGAGCAAGCGCGTATTTATTGAAGATGAAATCGCGAAAGACCAAGAAATGGTGGAATTCCTACGTCCATTCCAAGAAAAAGGCCAAGATCAGCTAAACGTTAAGATTGCGGAAACTAACGGCAAACTTGAAGGTGACCGTAACATCGTTCGTTTTGAACAAACCAACCTAGGTCGTCTAATCGCAACTTCTCATATGACTCGTGCAAAAGCAGACTTTGCGGTAATGAACTCTGGTGGTGTGCGTGATTCTATCGACGCGGGCGACGTTACTTACAAAGAAGTTCTGACGGTACAACCATTTGGCAACATCGTGACTTACGTGGATATGTCAGGTAAAGAAGTTCTAGACTACCTAAATGTAGTAGCGACTAAGCCAGTTGATTCAGGCGCTTACGCACAATTTGCTGGTATCTCAATGACGGTAGCAAACGGCAAAGTGTCTGACGTGAAAATCGACGGCAAAGCACTAGATATGGATAAGACATACCGCTTTACAGTGCCAAGTTTTAACGCTGCTGGTGGTGACGGTTACCCTAAAGTATCGACTCACCCTGGTTACGTAAACACAGGTTTTGTGGATGCTGAAGTATTGAAAGACTACCTAGAAGCGAACAGCCCAGTTGATGTGAACAAATTCGCACCAAAAGGCGAAATTGTTTACAAGTAATCGCTATTGACTCAATGTCATAGATCGCATTAACTAGAGCGGCACCAATTGGTGCCGCTTTTGTATTTAACGACACTCATCACTATAAGTTATTGCTCGTGAGAGACATCGAGCAGTGGTTTATCCTGATTGGTGATAGGAAGTATTATGACACCTGCAATTAACGCGGCGAAAAAGAAGAAAGTCGCTCACACCATCCATCAATATGAACATGATCCACGCGCAGAGAGTTATGGTTTAGAAGCTGCGGAAGCGCTTGGCCAAGATCCAAAGCAAGTGTTTAAGACTTTGCTATTTTGCCTAAACGGTGAGGCCAAAAATCTTGCGGTAGCGGTGCTGCCTGTTGAGCACAAACTCAATTTGAAACTGGCGGCAAAAGCGGCTAAAGCCAAAAAGGCGGAAATGGCGAATCCTGACATTGCACAAAAAACGACGGGTTATGTAGTGGGTGGTATTAGCCCTCTAGGGCAAAAGAAAGCGTTGCCAACCTTTATCCATTCCAGCGCGTTAGAGCTGAGCACTATGATGGTTAGCGCCGGACGCCGTGGTTTAGAGATTGAGCTTGCACCACAAGATTTGGCGGCATTAACGCGTGGTCAATTTGTGGATTTGTGCCTGTAAGAGCGAGATCTGAGAATCGTGAGCACAGAGCATCGAAGATCGCTTGCGTCTTACTGATGAAATGAAAAAAGGGTGACGATTATCGTCACCCTTTTTACTTAGGAAGTTAGCAATGTCGCTTGCTTTGCAACATTTCATATTCCGTTGCGAAGCGATCTTGTATTCATATCTTAAACGTTAAGTCTCTGACTTATTTTACGTCTTCTTCCATTTGTGCGTTATCAACGACGTGATTTTCGCCAAGATCTTGTGGAAGGATTAGGTTTAGAACGATAGCCACGATACCACATAGACTGATGCCTTGAAGGCTAAAGTCACCAATGCCAAACGCCATGCCACCGATACCAAATACTAGCGTGATAGCAACGATCACTAGGTTGCGAGACTTGTGTAGGTCAACGTGGTTTTTGATTAGCGTATTTAGACCAACCGTTGCGATAGAACCAAACAGTAGGATCATGATGCCACCCATTACTGGCAGTGGAATCGTTTGTAGCAATGCGCCTAGTTTACCAACCAAAGACAGTGTAATCGCTGTAATTGCAGTCCATGTCATGATCACAGGGTTGAATTGCTTCGTTAGCATTACCGCCCCGGTCACTTCTGAGTAAGTCGTGTTTGGCGGAGCACCGACCATTGATGCGACAATTGTCGCCACCCCGTCACCAGTGATTGTGCGGTGTAGGCCTGGTTTTTTCAGGTAATCTTTACCCGTTACGTTCGAGATTGCCAGCATATCGCCCACGTGCTCAACCGCAGGTGCAATCGCCACTGGAATCATAAATAGAATTGCATTGATGTTAAATTCTGGCATGACGAACGCAGGTAGGGCAAACCATGCCGCTTGCTGTACTGGTGTGAAGTCGACGATACCGTAGAACAGGCTGAGTACGTAGCCGACAACAATACCGCCAAGGATTGGCATTAGTTTTAAGAAGCCACGAGTAAATACGCTAATAAATACGGTGGTCAGTAGCGATGCAAAAGAGATTATTAGCGCTGTGCTTCTCTCAATAACTTGTTCGCCACCAGCCATACCAACCGCCATACTAACCGCGTTTTGCGCTAGACCTAGACCGATCACCATGATTACAGGGCCAACGACAACAGGAGGTAGGATTTTATGTACGATGCCCACACCACGCAGTTTAATTAAACCACCCAGTGCCACGTAAACCATGCCAGCGACCATCAAACCACCCATAGTGGCAGGAATACCCCAAGCTTGAACACCAACAAGAATAGGAGCGATAAAGGCAAAAGAGGAAGCAAGGAAGATAGGAACAGAACGACGAGTAATAACTTGGAAAACGAGAGTACCGATACCTGCACCAAATAGTGCAACGTTTGGATCCAGTCCCGTGAGAAGAGGAACCAGTACCAGAGCACCAAATGCGACGAACAGCATTTGAGCGCCTTGAATGGCATTTTTCATTGTTTTATTCCTTTATAGTGGCATTAATCCAAATTTCACCGAATTTTTCGAGATGACAAAATCGGCAAATTAATGGCTCAGACAAAAAATTCGCGGGATTCTATCACTCCAACAAATGTTTACAATCTGAACTAGATCAATTGTTGATAGAATTGTGTGTGAGATCTAAAACTTAGGTTTATAGAATTAGTATCAGACCTCATATTTGTAGTGAATCAAACTGGATAGAACATAAAAACTATGATCTTGCTTTTTTCACGAATTCACGCGAGCTGTGTTGCTCACTATTGAGAAGTTGCTTATCATCGTTGCCTATACTCGCTGTAACTGACTCTAGGAAATATATGCGCTCTTTATTGTTACTCGCATTGGGACTGATTGGTTTCCCTGCTTTAGCTTTGACAAATGTGGATTTGTATCAAACCGAAATCGTGTTGGATCAAAATGCAAAAGAGCCAGAAGTTCAGGCTCGCATGAGCGGTATGGAAGAGGTGATTGTACGCGCCTCTGGTACAGAGGATGCGTTGACGAATCCGATCGTTCAAAAAGCGTTGAAACAAAGTTCTCAATATATTGCTCAATTAAGCTATGGTCAGAAAGATCAACAGCCAACGTTGAAAGTTAAGTTCAATGGCCCGCAAATCGATGCATTGTTAACTCAAGCTCAACTTCCTACATGGCCAGCGCAACGCTCCAACGTATTAGTATGGTTTGTTGAAGAAACGCCAGCAGAGCGCGCAATTGCTTGGGAACATAGCGACTCAAAGTCACTAGAGCGTTTAAAGCAACAAGCTCAATTACGAGGCTTACCTATCACTATTCCTGTTGGCGACTTTGAAGACGTTACAGGAGCCAATGTTTCTGAGCTATGGGGTGGATTTGCTCTACCTGTCGGTCAAGTGAGTCAACGTTATCCGGTTGATGCGGTTTTATTAGTCCGCGCGAGTAATAACAACCTACGTTGGGCTTTGTATGACCAAGCGCCAAAAACGATTGGTGTGACTCGCCAAGCGCCATTGTCTGGTAACAACAATGGTGACGATGCCGTCGAAAAAATGATTAACCACGTTAGCGACTACTTCGCTAAACAAAGCAGCGTTTATGTGTCGAGTGAGTCTTCGGAGTCGTTAACCGCGCGCTTTACCTCTTTAGAAAATGCGGTTGATTTCTTCATTCTAGAACGCAAGCTTCAGCAACTAAACTCGGTCGCGTCTTTAGAAATCCAAAAAATTCAGGGTAATGAAGTGACCTTTTTGGTGCACTTGTTAGCAACACCAGAGCAGTTTGAGCAACAAGTGGCCAGAATGAAAGAAGTAACACCTATTGCGGTTGAAGTCGCAAAACCAGAGGTTCCGGCAATACCAGTGCCAGCTCCGATCGTCGATTTGGCGGGACAACCAGCAAATCAACCGGCCGCTGAAAACTCGGCAGAGCAAGCATTACCACAAATTATCGAACAGGTGGCTTCTAAGCCAGTGGAAGTTAAGCCAACTTTGATGTTTGAGTGGCATAGCGATAAATACGTGGCGCCAGCTCAAGAATCTGCTGACCCATCACAGACGCAGCCGGCAGAAGTTGAAGTACCTGCTGCTGATATTGATGCTTAATCAAAACAGTGAACAAGAAAGGTCTAGCGGTGCTAGACCTTTTTTTGCTTTACGGGCTATTTTTCAAACCTTGCTTTCTCTTTCTTCTCGACTTCTGATAAGCGTCTAAGTTTGAGGCCAAGCTCTTTGCCTCTTGCACGAGCGTAGAGAATATTGCCGATAAAGGCTGCACTGGTGAGTAGCAATTCTATAAGTGCGAGTAAACGCTCACCACCATCGATGTAGAGAATGGTCAGAGCATGCAGGAAATAGAGCATTAAAATGAAATTAGCCCAAGCATGAGTGTAGGGCTTACCCGCTAAAATCCCGGGTAGTGGCAGTAGCAATGGAATACACCAAGCAATGGCTAAAGTTGTACTATTGATATGTGGGTGAGGGGAAAGCGACAATTGCCAAATCGCAACCCAAGCCAAAAGCGCTAAATTGCCACATAGCGCCAAAAGGCGAAATGATTTAGTGGTCGGTGACATTCCTTTTAGCAGCTTGTCTGAATCTTCAGTTGGCATAATCACTCCTTGATTAATTTTCTCGCGGTTGTAGCGAGGCGTTTTCCTAACTGCCGAGCTAACTCACTTTCCTCGCTGGATAGCGTGACATTGCCTGTATGAGCGACATGTGTAGCGCCATATGGCGTGCCGCCACTTTGAGTCGTATGCAATTCAGGATGAGAGTAGGGGATACCCATAACCAACATGCCATGATGAAACAGTGGCAGTTTCATACTTTGTAATGTGGTTTCTTGTCCTCCATGCAAACTTGATGATGAGGTAAATACGCAAGCGGGTTTATCGATAAGATCACCACTGAGCCAAAGCCCTGACGTTTGATCCCAAAAGTGTTTCAGTGGCGCCGCCATATTGCCAAACCATACTGGACTCCCCATCGCTAAACCATCACATTGTTTGAGCTCTTCGAGTGTGATAATCGGATCGGTGGGCGCGTTATCGTTAGATTGAAAATCGTCGACTGTGCGCAGTATCGCCTCACAATGAGGGATAGACTCTATCCCTCGTGCGATTTGGCGGGCTAGTGCTCTGGTTGAGCCATGGCGGCTGTAATAAAGAACAATTAGCTTACAGATCATAATATTTCTAGAACTTGCTCTGGTGGGCGACCATGTTTAGCTTTGCCATTGGCAACTACGATTGGGCGCTCAATAAGAATAGGGGTCGCAGCCATTGCTTCAAACAATGCGTCGTCAGAGGCTTGTGCTAATTCCAATTCTTTGTAGATGGCTTCTTTCGTGCGCATCATCGCACGTACATCAGCGAGCTCAAGTTGACTAAATAGCTGTTTAAGTTCAGTGACTGACAATGGTGTCTCAAGGTATTTGACTACTTGTAGTTCAATGCCTTGTGCTTCGACTAAGGCAAGAGTCTCACGACTTTTTGAGCAACGTGGATTGTGATAAATCACGACTGACATAGAAATTCTCCTAATTGTTATTGTAGTGCCATAAAGCGATCACGCATGACCATCAATTGGTCGATACGTGCATCGTATCGGGCTTGTTCTAGGCTACCCAGCTCAACCATTTGGCTTGCTTGAGTGTAATATTGAATGGCTTTATTCCAGTTGGCTCGTAGTGCCATAATTTCTGCTCGAGCGGCTAACTCTTCTTCGCCATTCCCCACTTTGGCATTGGCTTCTGAGAGCAGTGACCAGCCATTGACATCATTCGGATTGTCGTGAGTGTAGCGTTGTAAAACACGAATCGCTTGAGACAGTTTGTCCTCATTGAGCAGGCTGTTAGCGTAATTAATCGTCAGCACTGGGTTGTGGGGCTCAGATTTCAGGGCTTGCTCAAGCAGCGTCACCGCTTTTTCTGGCTGTTTTAAAGCGATGTAGAGATCGGTCATCGCGTCTAAATAGAAGCGGTTTTGTTTATCTTGTTGTAATAGTGGCTCAAGCAGCGTTTTCGCTTCGCTGAGTTGATTGTTATCTAAATAAACCAGTGCTTTACCATAAGACATTGCAGGTTTAATTGTGTTAGAGACCTTAGATTCGCGACGGTTGAACCAATCTAAAGCCGCATCGGCTTTGATTCCTGCATAACGCGCAACGATTCGCGAGCGCGCTAAGTGATAATCCAGTGATTCGTCGACTCGTAAGTGAGGGTAGCTTTGAGCTCGAACTCGGCTGTCGGTAATTCGGTCTTGTGGTAACGGGTGCGTAAGTAGCATCGGTGGTGGTGTGGTCACATAGCGATATTCATCCGCTAATCGGCCAAAAAAGCGCGGCATAGCCGTCACATCGAAGCCCGCTTTAGATAGCGTGGCAATGCCGAAGCGGTCAGCCTCTTTCTCATTGCTTCGAGTATAGTTTATTTGCCCTTGCATGTTACCTGCGGTAGTAGCGGTAATAGCGGCAAGCCCCGCTTCTGGAGCAGCAATGGCGAGCAGAAGAGAACCTGCGAGCGCAGCTAACGTGGCTGGAGAACGCTTGGCCTGTTCTTCCATGCTTCGAGCTAAGTGACGTTGCGTAACGTGAGCGATTTCGTGCGCCAATACAGACGCGAGCTCACTTTCAGTTTTTGCATGGAGAAATAGGCCAGTGTGAATCGCGACGTAGCCACCAAAAAAGGCAAAGGCGTTAATATTGCGATCGCGAATCATAAAAAAGGTAAAGGGCGTTTTCACGTCATCGGCATTGGCGACCAGACGATGGCCGAGAGTGTCGACATATTCCACTAAAACAGGATCGTTAACGATGGGCGCGCGATTTCTGAGCATGCGCATGTAAGCGTCACCATACTGTAGCTCTTGATCGATGGTCAAAGTGCTACTTGCCGCAGTGCCAATATCCGGTAATTCAATGGGGTTAGCCATGACCGGTGTTGGTGGAACACTGAGTGTGGCAGCAATACAAAGGGCGATGAGTGAACGCGTCTGTTTAAACATAATTGACAGGGTAACTTCCTAATTCCATGAAATATGCCAAGTAATCTCAAATCGTTGCCGCTCGCATATATGGGGAGCGACAGAAATGACATAGGTATAGACACTTTATTGATGCAAGCGTTTCAACGCAACTAAATAAAGTTGTTCTAGCGCCTCACTTTTATTTAAAAGTCAGGTAAGTGTTGAGGTTAGAAATTCGCATCTCAGCATCAGTTAAGTATACAATGGGATCAATATGGACGACTTGGCGAATCAACAAAATGGAACAGCTAGATCTGCGGCAGCAACGTTGCCCGATGGCCTTATTGCTGGCTAAGCGTCATGTTAAGGCTTTAGAGGAAAACGCAACATTAACCATATTAGTAGTAGATATTAGCTCTAAGTTAGATATCATGCGCTTTCTTCGCCAACATGGGTGTCAAGTAGATTGTATTGATGTTGGTAAGCACTACTCGTTGAACGTGACTAAAGGGAACGTCTTAGATGTTTGATATGGTGAGTCGTTGGTATAAGCGACGTTTTTCAGACCCACATGCAGTGAGCTTAGTCGCGATTCTGCTGGTGGGCTTCGTGACCATTTACTTTTTCGGCAATTTGATCGCACCACTTCTGGTTGCCATCGTTTTGGCCTACTTACTTGAGTGGCCAGTGTCTAAGCTCACCCAATTAGGCATTCCACGCACACTATCTGTCGTCGTGGCTTTACTCACTTTCTTTAGTTTGGCGTTGATCGCCTTGTTTGGTTTAGTTCCGACTATTTGGACTCAGGTTGGCAACTTGGTTAATGACATCCCAAACATGTATAACGGCTTGCAGCACACGCTGGTGGAACTACCGAAGAAATACCCAGAACTTGCCAGTTTTGAGATTGTTGAATCTTTGGTAACGAATGCGAAAAACCAAATGATCAGCGTTGGCGAAAGTGTGGTTAAAGGTTCACTCGCTTCGTTAGTGAGTTTGGCGACATTGGCGGTGTATCTAATTTTAGTTCCGTTGTTGGTGTTCTTCTTGTTGAAAGATAAGCAAGAAATGATTGCCATGGCGAGTGGTATGTTGCCGCGCAATCGTAAATTGGCAACCAAAGTTTGGGATGAGATGAACGAACAAATCTCAAACTACATTCGCGGTAAAGTCATGGAGATTCTGATTGTGGGCGGCGTGAGTTACGTGACGTTCGCAATTCTCGATTTACGCTATTCAGCACTGCTTGCCGTACTGGTTGGTTTCTCTGTACTGATCCCTTATATCGGTGCCGCAGCGGTGACAGTACCCGTGGCAATGGTCGGTTTGTTCCAGTGGGGATTATCATCGGAGTTCTACTACCTATTGATTGCCTACGGCATTATTCAAGCTTTAGACGGTAACGTGTTAGTGCCAATCCTGTTCTCTGAGGCGGTTAACCTTCACCCGGTGGCCATCATTGTGGCGGTATTGGTGTTTGGCGGTTTGTGGGGCTTTTGGGGAGTATTTTTCGCTATCCCACTTGCGACCTTAGTTAAAGCCGTGTGGAATGCATTGCCGGGATTAGATGAGGGCGAATCCGCTCCCGCCGCAGACTGATTTGCTCTTTTGCCACGATACATTGGAAAGCCAGCCTCACGAGGTTGGCTTTTTTTGTGATCAAAATAACAAATTCATCGCTAATTCTCACTGAGTGAAAATAATAATGTAGCAAAAGGTAAATAAAAGCGGGGGTTAGCCGATAAAGCGACAGTTGCTGTTTTATTGTGAGGTAAGAATGAAGTTCAGCCAGAAAATTGTTGCCGCTTCATCGGCACTGCTCTTCGTTACTGTAGTGCTATTGTCGGTGCAGCAATCGATGCTAGTTAAAGCAGAAGTAGAACAATTAGTGAGCACTAGCTTAAATGATATTGAGCACGAGCTAAGCCGAACGGTAAGTGCTGAGATGGAAGGTAGTCGTAAACTTGCGCAAGCGACGACGCAGATGATCGAGCTTAATCCGATGGATCGCGACTATGTTTCTTCGGTACTTGAAACGTCGACAGTGAAAAACCAATACATTGTGGTTGGTGCGGGCTACGAAACCGATGGTAGTGTGGTGGAGAATGACGATGGATGGGAAGTCGATTCAAGCTACGAGGCTCGTACCCGTCCATGGTATCAGGAAGCAAAGTCGAAAGGTGATTTGATTGTGACTGAGCCTTATGTGGACTCTGCAACCAATCATGTGGTGATTTCTATCGCGATGCCAATGCGCAGCAAAGGGCAGTTTCTTGGCGTGGTATTTTACGATATGGAGCTGTCAGCGCTGGCTGAAATCGTCAACCAAACTAACTTGTTTAACGCAGGTTACTTATTTATCGTAGCTCCAGATGGCACCACCATTGCACACCCTAATGCTCAATATAATGGCAAGTCGATTAGTAGTTACTTACCTCAAGCGATAGTGCGAGAGGGGGAACAGCGGTTTGAAAAAGATGGTCAAACTTACCTAGTTCGTTTCACTAAAGTGGCTTCCGAAGGCTGGTATGTTGGCTCGGTAGTCGATGAATCAGTGGTGTTAAAAACGGTTGATGAGATGCGCAATAGTACGATTGTGTATGCATTGATCGCATTGGCACTAAGTGTTTTAGGCTTGTCATTACTCATCAAGTTCTTAATGCGTCCACTGAATGCGCTGAATGAGGCAATTCAAGATGTGGCCTCTGGCCAAGGCGATTTGACTAAACGTCTTGATACCAATACCGACGCGGAGTTTTCTCAGTTAGCCAAAGGTTTTAATACGTTTACTGAGAACTTACAGCTACAAATTATTCAATCAAAAGATATTGGCGCGAGTATTTTAGTGGGCACTGAGCAATCTCAGGTTAATGCGTATCAAGCATCACAAGCAATGGCGAGCCAGCTTCAAGAGCTGGAGCAATTGGCAACTGCAATGCATGAAATGTCGGTCACGGCATCGGATGTAGCAAACAATGCTCAAGGTGCCGCATCGGCAGTCAGAGATGCAGAGGACGTAACCAATCAAGGTTCACAAGTGGTCGATGATACGACTCAAGCGATTAATCAATTATCAATGCGTGTGGATCAAGCGGTTGAGGAGGTCGCAGGACTAGAATCGGCAACCAATAATATCGAAACCATATTGAAAGTGATTAATGATATTGCAGACCAAACCAACTTGTTGGCACTCAATGCTGCAATTGAAGCGGCGCGAGCTGGTGATTCAGGTCGCGGTTTTGCCGTGGTCGCAGATGAAGTTCGTACACTGGCGCAGCGCACGCAACAGTCAACGACAGAAATTCGTGGCATGATTGAACAGCTACAATCCGGGGCTGCTGCGGTTTCTTCAGCGATGAATGAAAGCAAGTTAACCGCAGATATGGCAGTAGAGAAGGCTCTACAAGCGAATGATTCACTGCAAGCGATTCGTACAATTATTCAAAGTATTACTGATATGAATATGCAGATAGCCTCTGCAGCTGAAGAGCAAAGCTTGGTCGCTGAAGAGATCAATAACAATACGTTGCGTATTAAAGATCTTTCGACGGTGGTTTCTGATGCGGCTCAACAAAGTAGTGAAGCGATGTCGCATCAAACCGAAAGTGTGCGTCAGCAAGATGAAATACTGAACCGGTTTATTGTGTAGTTAAACCAAAAAACGCCAGCGAATTTGCTGGCGTTTTTTATCTTATTCAGGGTGTTATTTGCTATTTAGGTAATCAAGTACCACTTGATGATGATCTTTGGTTTTGAACTTATTGAACACATGTTCAATGTTACCATTCTCATCAATTAAGAAGCTGATACGGTGAAGACCATCGTACACTTTACCCATGAACTTTTTCTCGCCCCACACTCCAAACTGTTCTGCAACAGCATGATCTTCATCAGAAAGTAGGGTGAAGTTAAGGTTGTCACGTTCGATAAATTTACCCAGACGTTTCACAGGATCAATACTGACGCCTAAAGTGACGACATTGTGTGCATCGAGTTCTGTTTTTGTGTCACGAAGACCTTGTGCCTGAACGGTACAACCGGGAGTCATGGCTTTAGGGTAGAAATAGAACAGTACTTTTTTACCAGCAAAATCTTCTAACTTAACAATATTGCCATCTTGATCGGGTAAGGCGAAATTTGGAGCTGGAGAGCCCGCGGTCAGCGTGTTCATGAGGATTCCTTTTTTATTGGCTGCTTTTTATAAAGTTGAGAGAACCAACCACGTTCAACTGACGGCAAAGATCTGCGAATTCTTCTTGTAATTGCATCAGGTTGAACTCTGAATCGACGAGAGCAGACAAACCGATTTGAAATTGGTCGTGCTCAGTGCCGAGTTTGGCTTTGTCTATCGTTTGTGCGCTCAGTGAAGAAATACCGATATCTTTGTCAGCGAAAAATTGCGTGAATTTCTCGGTTAGCCCCGGTTTGTCGTCGGATTCAACAAACGCTTCAATGGTAAAGGTGTTGTCGTGATGGGCATGTTTCGCGGTGCGCTTCATCATGGTGATCAAGTTGAGCTCTTGACCGAGTAAAGGCAGAGTCGTTTCGACTCGCGTAATAGAGGCATTGCCACCGGACAATAGCATGATAAGGGTAAACTCATTACCGAATAGAGCGATGCGGCTATCGACAATATTGCAACCAGCTTGTGTTACAAGTCGTACTATTTGGTTGCACACACCAGGACGATCACTGCCAACGGCATTAACTACCAGATGTTGAATCATACTATCACTTCACTTTTGTTTTGATTATTGAAGGCTACTCTAGCACATACCCAATTGACTTCAAGATGCATTAATTCCTGATTTACTCCCAGAAATTATTGCTCGGGAAAGCTAGGGACAACATGACATAGATCTTAATTCTGTTGCTCGAAAGGAATTAGGCTCAGATATTCAAACAAAACGGGGATTTATGCTCGCTTAAGAGCTTGTCTTTATTCCTCGCCTTACAGTACCATGCAGAAAGTATCAAATTATCGGAGAATGACATGTTTTCAGGAAGTATCGTTGCACTTATTACCCCATTTACCTCAGACGGCGAAGTGGATTACGTTAGCCTGAAGAAGCTGGTTGATTTTCACGTGGCTGCAGGTAGCGATGGTATTGTTGCTGTAGGAACAACAGGTGAGTCTGCAACTCTAACGATTGAAGAGCATGTTAAAGTGGTCCATAAGACGGTTGAATTTGCTGAAGGTCGCATTCCAGTGATTGCAGGTGCAGGCGCGAATGCAACGCATGAATGTATTACATTCAGCCGCTTACTCAATAACTCAGGTATCGTGGGTTGTTTGAGTGTGACGCCTTATTACAACAAGCCAACTCAAGAAGGCATGTACCAGCACTACAAAGCGATTGCCGCGGAAACCGATATTCCACAGATTTTGTATAATGTACCAGGTCGTACTGGTGTAGACCTTCAACCTGAAACAGTCGGTCGTTTAGCTGAAATCGAGAACATTGTTGCGCTTAAAGATGCGACCGGTGATTTAACTCGAGTTGCAAAACATCGTGAACTTTGTGGCGAAGATTTTATCTTACTAAGTGGTGATGATGCGACAGGTCTAGATTTTGTTCGTTTAGGTGGTCACGGTGTTATTTCGGTAACAAATAACCTAGCTGCAGAAGATATGGCAACGATGTTCCGTCTTGCCAAAGAAGGTCGTTACGAAGAAGCAGAAGTGATCAACCAACGCTTGATGTCTTTGCATAAAAACCTATTCGTTGAATCAAGCCCAATTCCAGTAAAATGGGCTGCACATAAAATGGGTCTAATTGAGTTTGGTGGATTGCGCTTGCCGATGACAGAGCTTTCTACTGCAGCAGAGCCGATTGTCCTAAGTGCGATGAAAGATGCAGGCATCTACTAAGTAAGTTTAAGGATTGCTGGAGCGTTACGCTTCAGCATTTATTTATCAGGAGTTTCAATGAAGTTGTCACCCCAGCTAGTCGTTAGTGCACTAGCTGTTTTTGTATTAAGTGCATGCTCCGGCGGTGCTGAAAGACGTCGTCAAGCGGATAATGATTTCGACTATTTGAATACACCTCCGCCGGTTGAATGGCAGTCACTTGAAGGCTCTAAGCCTCAGTTCTACCCAAATTACAATATTCCACAAGGTGAATTCGCCGGTGGTGTGGGTACGGCTGTTGATATTCGTCCACCAAGACAGGTACTTGAACTTGTTCCTGGCGCGCGCATCGAAAGAGGCGATGGTAACGTTACGATTTGGCTGCTAAGAAAAGACGAAGCAGATAAAGTGTGGCAAATGGCCAAGACTCTTCTTAGTGAACGTGGCATCGATGTGCGTTCTCAAGATGACAATCGTATTGAAACCGATTGGGTTACTTGGATCTCTGAAGATGAATCGTTACCGCTAGGTGCGCGTTATGAAATCACTCGTGGAATGAGTAACGGTCGCCAAATGATTAAATTATCGATGATCGACTGGCGCGAAGGCAATGACAGTAAGTCTGTTACCTTTACCAATAAAGAGCGCTACAGCGCGGTGATGGCGAACCTATTGACCTCTCGTTACGACCTCGATTTGCGTCAAGAAGCGGAGCGTAAAGCAAACGAGCGTGTTAAACAAATCCCAATTACAATGGGTACCGACCGCTCTGGTTTACCTGTGATTATCGCACGTACCCCTTACGATGTACTTTGGCCACGTCTACCTAAAGCGCTACCTGAAATGGGATTCACCATTGAAGAACGCATTCAATCTCAAGGTACGATCAAAGTTAAATACTCGAAACCAGGTGATGATTTCTGGGAAGAGGTGGGTGTTAAACCAATCGAGCTTAACTACAGCACTTATACCTTTATGTTAGGTGATTTAGGTAACCGTACCTCAATCAACTTAACGGACTCTAAAGGTAAACCTGTTGATGAAGACACACTAAAAGACCTTGCTAAGGTTATTTCAGTGATGCTTGAAAAACATCTATAAGTTAGACGGTTAAAAAAAAGCTGACACATGTGTCAGCTTTTTTTATTGGTTCAAATCGGGGTATTGCTATTAAAGCACCATCGCTGCAATCCAGCCAAACGCAATCAGCGGCAGGTTGTAGTGAATAAAGGTAGGAACAACCGTTTCCCAAATATGTTCGTGTTGTCCATCAGCATTCAGACCCGATGTTGGACCTAAAGTGGAGTCTGAGGCCGGAGAGCCTGCATCACCCAGCGCTGCTGCTGTACCAACAAGTGCGATCGTTGCCATTGGAGAGAAACCAAACGCCAGTGATAGCGGTACGTAGATGGTGGCAATAATTGGAATAGTTGAGAACGAAGAACCGATACCCATAGTGACCAATAGACCGACAACAAGCATTAGCAACGCGGCTAGCGGCTTATTATCACCGATGCTAGTTGAAAGCGCACTTACTAGGGTTTCAACACCACCAGTTTGCTTCATTACGGCTGCAAAGCCTGCCGCTGAGATCATGATAAAGCCGATCATTGCCATCATGTGTACACCTTTCGTGAACACATCATGCGTTTCTTTCCACGCAATAACGCCACCGAAGGTGAATACCATAAAGCCAGCTAATGCACCGACAATCATAGAACCCGTCGTTAACTGCACACCTAGTGCGGCACAGATACCCAACGCGGCAACAATGACATTTTTTTTATCAATGTTTTTAATTGGTTGAGGTTCTTCAGTGTGGCTAGTTACTGCATATTCACGCGGTTTACGGTAGCTAAAGAATACCGCTACTAACAAACCAAAGATCATGCCGGCAGCAGGTAATAACATTGCGGTTGGCACTTGCGCTGCCGTGACATCCAGACCGTTGTCATGCAAGTTTTTCAATAGGATGTTGTTGAGGAAAATGCCACCAAAACCAATAGGCAGAACCATGTATGGAGTAATCAAGCCAAAAGTAAGAACACAGGCTACCATACGGCGGTCGAGTTTTAACTTGGCAAATACACCCAATAGAGGCGGAATAAGAATAGGAATAAAGGCGATATGCACTGGAATAACGTTTTGTGACGACATCGTGACTAGAACTAGCGAAAACAGTAAGCCATATTTTAGCCCCGTTGTTGCAGTGCTATTTTCTTTACCATGTAGGCGTTTAATCACGCTATTAGCAAGTAGATCCGTGATACCAGAACGAGAAATGGCTACCGCAAAGGTACCCAACATCGCATAGCTCAGTGCGATAGTTGCACCGCCACCTAAACCACTTTCAAAAGCGGCAATTGAGTCATTTAAGCTCATGCCAGCAACTAAACCACCAATGATGGCACTTAACGTCAGTGCAACCACGACGTTGACCCGCATTAGGGCAAGTATCAGCATGATACATACAGATATTACAACAGGATTCATAGTGTACTCGTTTGTTATGTTTGCGTTTATTGTTGTGTTTGTTCAGTTTCTTCGTCAACTAAAGGCCAGCCACCAAGTGCTTTCCATTTATTAACGATTCCACAAAATAGCTCTGCGGTTTTTTGTGTATCGTATAGTGCAGAGTGGGCTTCCTTATTGTCGAATTCCATTCCTGCTGTTTTACATGCTTTGGCTAGAACGGTTTGGCCGTAAGCAAGACCACTTAAAGTGGCAGTATCAAACGTTGCAAAGGGATGAAAAGGGACTCGTTTTAGCTTGCTGCGTTCACTTGCTGCCATAACAAAGCTATGGTCAAACGTTGCGTTGTGAGCCACGATAATTGCACGGCTACAGTCGGCCGCTTTTTGCTCTTTTCGCACAAGCTTGTATATCTCTTTTAACGCTTCAGACTCAGGAATTGCACCACGTAGCGGGCTAAATGGGTCACGAATACCAATAAAGTCTAAAGCTTCTTTAACTAGATTTGCCCCTTCAAAGGGCTCAATATGAAAATGAAGTGTTGATGCAGGATGGAGATCGCCATGTTCATCCATTTGTAGCGTAACAGCACAAATTTCCAAAAGTGCATCTGTTTGGGCATTAAACCCTGCGGTTTCGACATCAATCACTACCGGGAAATACCCGCGAAAGCGACTTTTTAACGTCAAGGCTTCATTTTCTAAAGTCATATTGATTTTAATTAGTGTGACAAGGATTGCATTATTGCAGATTATTGATGCAATACCAATCAACATTAATTTCCATTTTAAGCGTATGAATATTCACCACTCAGGCTTGCGATGTGACCCACGTATTTCGTTAATTCCTTTTCATACTAATCAGTTGTCACTGAAGATGCTTGTCAGAATAAGGGCATAAGCGCTGGTATCAATCGAATCAAATACGATAAAGTTGGCTGGATTTTTGCTAGTTTAATGAGGCAAAGTCATTATAGTGATGACGTTCGGCAATATTATGCCGCAGATGAACAATTCTAGAGAAAATGCTTAATGAAGAATCGGGTTGTTAAAAGTGTAGCGATGACCATTGCTCTATTTAGCTCAAGTACTTGGGCGATGGGCAAGCATTATGGTGCCTCGCCCACACAATCCCAGTGGCAAATGACGTCGAATACGCCGTTACAATGCCAGCTTGTTCATCCTATCCCTAATTTCGGTGAAGCTGTTTTTACCTCAAACGCGAGCAAAAAAATCAATTTAGATTTTGAGCTGAAAATGAAACGACCTATGGGGGAAACTCGCGACGTTTCTCTCGTGTCAATGCCGCCTGCATGGCGTCCTGGTGATAGCGCGAATCGAATGACCAATATTCGCTTTTTTAAGCAGTTTGATGGTTATATCGGAGGGCAAACCGCTTGGAGTATTTTGAGTGAGCTAGAAAAAGGGCGCTATCCGACGTTTAGCTATCAAGAGTGGCAGAGTTCGGATGAGCGGGTTGAAGTCGCGTTATCTTCGGTATTGTTTCAACCTAAATACAACGTATTCAGTGATTGTATCGCCAACTTGTTGCCATACAATTTTGAGGATATATCATTCACGATATTGCACTATGACCGTTCAAGTGTTCAGCTGAATAAAGCATCACAAAAACGCCTCGCGCAAATCGCTGAGTATATCCGTTACAATCAAGATATTGACCTTGTGTTGGTGTCAACCTACTCCGGTTCAGAAGACAGCAAGAGTACGAGTCAAGCGTTGTCTGAACAGCGAGCGGATGTATTGCGCGATTACTTTAAGTCGATAGGTTTGCCGGAAGATCGTATTCAAGTTCAAGGTTATGGTAAGCGTCGTCCAATTGCTGACAATGCGTCACCGCTCGGTAAAGATAAAAACCGAAGAGTCGTGATTTCACTTGGACGAACACAGATTTAAATTGAAAAAAAAACCAGCCACATGGCTGGTTTTTGTGCGCTTGAACGACTGAATAGACCTGTATTTTGACGCTAGTTGAGCTTGAATTTGGCGATTAAGTTGCAGCTTGTTGCGGTATCAATATCTTGCACCATACGAGCAATTTTGGCGTCTGGGTGGCGTTTCATAAATTCAATTAGCGCTTTTTTGCAACACCCCATTGAAGTCACAAAGGCATCACAGTGGGTATTGGGGCATTGAGGAACGAGAGTTAATACTTTTTCAGAGGCCAGTTTTAAGTATTTCAACTCGTATTGGTTATCACCAATCGTACGCCAAAATGAGGCGAGGTTATGGCATGAGATGACAGAGATAAGTAGGCGCTCTTCGACTTCAATATCATCACAGATAGCGAGGTGATCACTCGCATTGAGCGCTTGTTGATAATGCAAAACACTGCGTAAATGATCGCGCTCTTGCAAAGCAATGTCAGCCAGTAAGGTGTGTTTTTCCCACTCAGAAATATCCATCATCTCAATTCTCAATCCAATTTGTGATGAATGAATTCTAAATGATAATTATTATCATGTAAAACATAAATAAAGGGCAGCTTTGCTGCCTAAAATGATGCTTAACCTTCAAGGCCTGCTGATGCTGATGAGTTTTGAATCAGTTCAATCATGTAGCCATCAGGGTCTTTGACAAAAGCGATGTGCGTAGAACCGCCTTTAACCGGACCTGGTTCACGTGTTACGTTGCCGCCAGCGGCTTTGATTGCATCACAAGTGCTGTAAATATCATCAACGCCAATTGCGATGTGACCGAATGCACTGCCTAGGTCGTATTCGGTTGTTCCCCAGTTATAGGTCAGTTCGATGACGGCGCCTTGCGACTCGTCACCATAGCCTAGGAAAGCGAGTGTGTATTTGTATTCGGTATTTTCGTTTTGGCGCAGCAGGTTCATACCCATTACGTCAGTGTAAAATTGGATTGATTTATCTAGGTCACCCACGCGTAGCATGGTGTGTAGGATGCGTCCGTTTGACATTGTTTACTCCCGTGTTTTATACCATGCTGAATCTATCATAAATCGATATTACAGGCATGATTCTTATCTAAATATCTGTTTTTTCTTTATATTCACACAAATCTTCAATAATGCAGCTACCACAGCGAGGCTTACGAGCAACACAGGTGTAACGTCCGTGCAGAATCAACCAGTGGTGAACATCAACTTTGAATTCTTTTGGTACGACTTTTAGCAGTTTTTCTTCTACTTGATCGACATTTTTACCCACAGCAAATTTGGTGCGGTTCGATACGCGGAAAATGTGTGTATCAACGGCAATAGTAGGCCAGCCAAAGGCAGTATTGAGTACTACATTGGCAGTTTTACGCCCAACACCTGGCAGCGCTTCTAACGCTTCGCGATCCTCTGGGATTTCACCACCATGCTTTTCGATCAAGATTTTACATGTCTTAATCACGTTCTCCGCTTTGGAGTTAAATAGGCCAATGGTTTTGATGTACTCTTTGACGCCTTCGACACCAAGTTCGAGTATTGCCTGTGGCGTGTTAGCTACTGGGTAGAGTTTGTCCGTGGCCTTATTGACGCTAACATCGGTTGCTTGCGCTGAGAGCAGGACGGCAATTAATAGCTCAAATGGCGTGCTCCAGTTGAGCTCCGTCTGTGGATTAGGGTTGTTATCTCTCAATCGAGTGAGGATTTCAACGCGTTTGGTATTATTCATTTGTTGGCTGCTTTTCAGTGTATTTTTTGTTTTAGGAATCAATTTTAAGTAATAAAAAGCTCACTACTAGGGTGAGCTTTTATATTAATGGTCACGCGGGCGCGTTCAATTGTTGGCTTTTCTTGTTTTGGCTGACGCTGATCGAGTTTTTTGTCGATAACGTGTTTTAGTGCAATCAGAAAGCCGACACCAATAAAGGCTCCCGGTGGCAGTAGAGCGAGCAGGAAGCTGCTGTCGAAGTGGAAAATTTCGATACGCAAGACTTTCGCCCATTCGCCTAGCAGTAAGTCCGCACCATCGAACAAGGTGCCATTGCCGATGATTTCGCGCATTGAGCCCAATACTACCAGCACGCTCGTCATGCCAAGTCCCATCCAAAAACCATCTAACGCAGCTGGTAGAGGATCATTTTTTGAAGCAAAGGCTTCGGCACGGCCGATAATGATACAGTTGGTTACGATCAACGGAATAAAGATACCCAATGATAGGTAAAGACCGTATGCGTAGGCATTCATCAGTAATTGTACGCACGTTACTAATGAAGCAATGATCATTACAAATACCGGAATACGGACGTCTTTTGGTACGTAGTCTCGAACCAGCGATACAGTAATGTTTGAACCCACAAGTACCAATAGCGTTGCCACGCCAAGGCCAAGTGCGTTGGTCACGGTTGAAGAAACGGCAAGCAGTGGACACAAACCGAGCAACTGAACCAGTGCTGGGTTGTTATCCCACATACCATCCTTAAATAGCTTCTTTTTATCGACCATTAGTTTTCTCCACAATCGTAAGCTTGCGTGAGCAAATGGTCACGATTTTGGTTGAAGTATTGCACGGTATTTTTTACAGATTTAACCACAGCGCGAGGCGTGATAGTTGCACCCGTAAATTGGTCAAATTGACCGCCGTCTTTACGTACATGCCAGCTTGATTCATTCTCATCAGTCAGATTTTTACCAGTGAAGCTGAGAATCCAGTCGCTAACACGAATATCGATTTTGTCGCCCAACCCGGGAGTTTCTTGGTGTGAAAGTACGCGGGTACCGGTAACGGTGCCGTTGGCATCGATGCCGACAATCACCTTGATCGCACCGTTATAGCCATCAGGTGCAATCGCTTCTAGGGCCATTGCTGTTGGTTGACCTTGTTTGGTGGCGATGTAGGCTGGCATTGGCATCTCTGTACCAAGTGCCGGGTCTTGCACCAATGTACAAGCTTCATACAAAACATTGTCATGCAGCTTTTGTGGGATTACTTGGTTCAAAACTGAAAGCAACTGCTTTTGCTCTTGTTTAGTAATCTGATCTTGGGTTAAGTACTGCGTTAATGCGACTAGACCTGTTGAAGCACAGGCGAAGATAGCTAACACCAGACCATTTTTTCTAATAGCGTTTAACATCTCAACCTCAGTGTCCGTAAGTACGTGGTTTGGTGTAGTAATCGATAAGTGGCACACACATGTTGGCGAGCAATACTGCGAATGCAACGCCATCAGGGAAGCCGCCCCAACTACGAATAATAAACACCATTGCACCAATAAAGGCACCGAAAATCAGACGACCTTTCACTGTAGTAGAGGCTGAAACCGGATCGGTCGCGATAAAGAATGCACCCAACATAGTTGCACCAGAGAACAGGTGGATCAGTGGCGACGCTGTTTGATCGGGTGTCAAAAGCATAAACAGACCACTTATTACCACTAAGCTGGCTAAAAAGCTGACTGGAATATGCCAGCTAATCACGCGTAATTTAATCAGTAGTAAACCGCCAATCAGATACGCAAGGTTTACCCATTGCCAACCTAGACCTGCGATTGCGCCAAACTGCGGTTGTGCTAATGCTTCACGGGCTGTATGACCAGCCATTAATGCGGTTTTAAAGCCATCAAGTGGGGTCGCCATGGTGACACCATCAATACCAGAGCGAATTTGCTGTAGCGATAGACCTTCAACATTAAAGCCGGAGAAGATCAACGAGAGGGCATCTACAAAGCCGACTGGTGATGCCTGCAGTTCAATAGGAGAGATCCAGCTCGTCATTTGTACTGGGAATGAGATCAGTAATACCACATAAGCAATCATCGCCGGGTTAAACGGATTTTGACCGATGCCGCCGTACAGATGTTTAGCAATAATGATGGCGAAGATTAGGCCAATCACAACCACCCACCAAGGTGATAATGGTGGAATCGCAATCGCTAATAACCATGCCGTTACTAATGCGCTGTTGTCACGCAGTGCTGACATCGGTGGACGTTTGCGCAATACCATTACAAAAGCTTCTAAGCTTAAGGCAACAATAATGGCCAAAATAAGCTGAATTAAAGTCCCCCAACCAAAAAAGTAGGTTTGGGCAATCAGACCTGGTAGGGCGCAAATTGCCACCCATTTCATAAGATCAGGAGTGCTTCTGCGGCTATGCGCATGGGGTGAGCTGGCAATAAAGAAGGCCACTACTCTTTCTCCTCAGATTGTTTTTGTTGTTCTTGTTGTGCTTTACGAGCTTTAGCGCGAGCGATCGCTGCTGCAACCGCTGCTTTTTTCGGATCTTCTTCTACTTGAGCGCTCTCTATTGATGCGCTTTCTGTAGATGGACTCGCTTTGCTGTCATCTGATGTTGCTGACTCACTCGCTTGAGCTTGTTGTGCCGCTTTACGTGCTTTGGCACGAGCAATCGCTGCCGCTACTGCCGCCTTTTTTGGATCTTCATCAGTTGCTGTAGAGCTTGCAACGACTTCAGCTTGACCAGCATCAGATGCTTGTTCAGCCTTGCGTGCTTTAGCGCGCGCAATCGCTGCCGCTACCGCTGCTTTTTTCGGATCTTCATCGGTTGCCGTAGTGCTTGTTACGGCTTCAGATTGCTCTGTGCTTGCTGCTTGCTCAGCCTTGCGTGCTTTGGCGCGAGCAATCGCTGCCGCAACCGCTGCTTTTTTCGGATCTTCATCGGCTGACGTAGTGCTTGTTACGGCTTCAGCTTGGTCTGCATCAGCTACTTGCTCAGCTTTGCGTGCTTTAGCTCGTGCAATGGCTGCTGCTACTGCAGCTTTTTTGTCGTCGCCCGCTGGTGCATCGCTTGCATTGGCTTGCTGCTCTTTTTTCGCTTTCGCGCGGGCTATTGCCGCTGCAACGGCGTCTTTTTTGTCGTTTGACTCAGGCTCAGAAGACTTTTCTGCTTTGCGTTCACGTGCTTGACGCTTGCGTTCTTCGCGCAGTTTTGCCATTTCACTGTTATCTGGCTCGGCCTGACCTTGCTGCATAGCTGCCGCTTGTTTGGCTTTAGCACGAGCAATTGCTGCCGCAACGGCTGGTTTCGCCCCTGTCTCTTGCGGTTTATCCGCTTGCTGAGCTTTAACGCGCGCAATGGCAGCGGCAATCGCATCATCGCCACCCGAATCTTTCATCTCTTTACGACGATCATCCGCGGCTTTTTTGAAGCGGTTTTCACGTTCGGCTTTATCTCGTTCTAGGCGCGCTTTTTTGTTTTCAAAGCGAACCTTAGCGCGATCTGAAGCTTCTGCTTCTTCTTTACGAATACGGATCTCGGCTTTGGCTTGGCGGTAGTACTTAACCAGTGGAATTTCACTAGGACAAACAAAAGCACACGCACCACATTCAATACAGTCTTTAAGATTGAGCTGTTCGCATTTATCGAACTCTTGCGCTTTGGCATGCCATTGCAATTGCTGTGGAAGTAGGGAAGCCGGACACGCTTCCGCACACTGACCGCAGCGAATACAGGCCATTTCGTAGGAATCCACCGAGATTTCACGAGAGGTTGGCGCCAAAATGCAGTTCGCAGTTTTGGTGATTGGCACATTAGTATGTGGCAAGGTAAAGCCCATCATTGGGCCGCCCATGATCAAACGCGGTGCTTTTTTATCCGCGCTGTAGTTGAACTCGTCCAGCAATGATTGAACCGGGGTACCAATCAACGTCCAAACGTTTTGCGGTTGGGCGAAGGTGTTACCAGTCAGAGTGACAATACGTTCAATCAAAGGCTCGCCGTGGAGTACCGCTCGTTGAATTGCGTACAGAGAGCCGACGTTTTGCACCATTAAACCAATGTCAGCAGGAATGCCAGTGTTTGGCACTTCTTTGTTCGTCAGTACTTTAATTAATTGCTTTTCGCCGCCAGAAGGGTATTTGGTCGGGATAACACGAATGACGATATCTTTGTGCTCTGCAGCTTGCTCTAGTGCTTTAATTGCTTGAGGTTTGTTGTCCTCAATGCCAATGATGGTGAGCTTAGGTTTGAGAATGTGTTCAACAATCTCGATGCCTTGCACAATGGCATTTGCGTAGTGCTGCATAAGTACATCATCAGCTGTGATGTACGGTTCACATTCTGCTGCGTTAACAATCAAAATCTCGGTACGCCCCAAGCCTGATTGGATTTTTTTTGCGGTAGGAAAGCCTGCGCCACCCATACCGGAAATACCAGCTTGGCGAATGATCTCAATCAGAGCTTCTGGAGTGAGGCTTTGGTAATCCTCAATCACATTGCGCTCAATCCATTCTTCTTTTGAGTCTGGTTGAATAACAATACATAACTCAGAAAGACCAGATGGGTGCGCCGTAGTGCGAGGTTCAATCGCCGTGATTGTGCCGGATGTTGGCGCATGGATGGGTAGCATAAAGCTGGTGTCGTACTTAGTTAAAGGCTGACCTTTAAGTACGCGTTCACCGACACTAACAATCAAGTTACCAGGTTGGCCGATATGCTGTTTTACCGGTAGCACCAATTCGTGCGCAATTGATGCACGAGCGATTGGTGTATTGAGTGACTGCAGTTTATTCTCTGGCGGATGAACACCACCGGGGAAGTCCCAAAGTGCGCCAGATTTAATTTGTTCGATTAATGACAACATACCAGTCCTTAATTCACGCTTTTCTGCTCGGAGGCAGAATCGGTAATATCAACAACAGGAATGGCGTTCAATTGCCACTTCCAATTCGCTGTAGTCGTCGCTACAGGGATCATTTCAATACAGTCTGTAGGGCACGGTGCCACACATAAATCACAACCGGTACATTCATCCTTAATGACGGTGTGAACTGCTTTGGTTCCGCCAACAATCGCATCAACAGGGCAAGCTTGAATACATTTGGTGCAACCAATACACATATCTTCATGAATAAAGGCGACTTTTTTGACGGCTTCATCGAGGTTATGCGCTGATGCGGTGGCTTCGACACCCATTAAATCTGCCAACTTCTCGATGGTCGCTTGACCACCAGGAGGGCATTTGTTGATAGCGTCACCATTCGCGATGGCTTCAGCGTAAGGGCGGCAACCTGGGTAGCCACATTGACCACATTGGGTTTGTGGCAGAATATTATCGATTTGATCGACAATAGGATCGCCTTCAACTTTAAAACGAATGGAGGCAAAGCCAAGAATGGCGCCAAACACGGCAGCTAATGCGGCAATGGCGATAATGGCAATAACGATAGAACTCATTATAGTTTCACCAAACCAGTAAAGCCCATAAAGGCAAGAGACATTAATCCGGCCGTAATCATCGCAATTGAAGCGCCTTTAAACGGTGCCGGCACATCAGCTACGGTGATGCGCTCACGCATTGCGGCAAACAGTATCAATACCAAAGAGAAGCCAACCGCGGCACCAAAACCATAAATGATCGATTGGATAAAGTTATGGTTTTCATTGATGTTAAGCAGGGCAACACCCAACACAGCACAGTTAGTGGTGATGAGGGGTAAGAAGATTCCCAGAAGACGATAGAGAGTCGGGCTGGTTTTATGAACCACCATCTCGGTGAACTGAACCACGACAGCAATCACCAAAATAAAACTCATAGTGCGCAAGTACTGCAACCCTAAAGGCTCTAACACGTAGCTTTCAACAAGGTACGCACACACTGAGGCGAGAGTCAGCACAAAGGTGGTTGCTAACCCCATACCAATCGCCGTTTCTAATTTTTTAGAAACGCCCATAAATGGACATAAGCCCAAGAACTTCACCAGTACAAAGTTGTTAACCAGCACAGTGCCGACCAACAACAACAGATATTCGGTCATAGTTATTTAGTTAAGAAATTCGATCCCGACATTATCCTGCTTTGCTTAGTCAATAACAATAAGGAAGATAAGGTTTTAGGTCATTGATTAAAAATTATACGCAAAATGCGTAATAAAGGGATGAAAAACGTTTGCGTATTTGATGGGTAAAAATTCGACACAAAATTTATGCGCTTTGTTTTTACCAGATTTAAATGCATTTTTAACAATCAGCTGAAATTGCGCGAGTTAGTAAGCACTTTTTTCGATGCTTTGAGCTTGGGTGATTCTTATGTGACCTTGTGTTGATAAACGTGCTAGTAAACAGATTATCATTCTGCTAGGTAATTTTAATTAACGTTGTCATCAAGGAGTTTGATGTGTTTTTTGTAGAATTTTTAATTGTTCTAGCCTGTATCCTAGTCGGTGCTCGTATTGGCGGTATCGGTCTGGGTGTTCTAGGTGGTGTCGGTCTTGCGATTCTTAGCTTTGTCTTCGGTCTAAAGCCAACTAGCCCGCCAATCGACGTAATGCTAATGATCATGGCAGTAGTTGCTGCCGCTGCAGCAATGCAGGCTGCTGGTGGTCTAGATTATCTAATCAAAGTGGCTTCAAACATTTTACGTAAGAATCCTCGCCACATTACTTTTATCGCACCTCTAGTGACTTGGTCATTTACTTTCCTAGCGGGTACTGGTCACGTTGCTTACTCTGTTCTACCTGTAATTGCTGAAGTAAGCCGTCGTAGCGGTATTCGTCCTGAGCGTCCACTAGGTATGGCGGTTATCGCGTCTCAGTTTGCTATCGTAGCAAGCCCAATTGCAGCTGCAGTGGTTGCTTTGGTTGCATTCCTTGAGCCTCAAGGTATTACGCTAGCTGACGTACTAATGGTGACAATTCCTGGTACGTTCCTAGGTCTTGCGGCTGCTTGTGTGATTGTGAACAAGCTAGGTAAAGAGCTAAAAGACGATCCAGAATACCAACGCCGCATGCAAGATCCAGTATTCCGTGCTGAGATGGAACAAGAAGTTCAAGTTGAAGAAATTGAAATTCGTCCAGAAGCAAAAACCGCGGTTGGTCTATTCCTGTTCGGCGCGTTAGCGGTTGTAATCATGGGTGCTTTCCCATTCCTACGCCCTAACTTCGATGGTTCACCAATGGGTATGGCACATACTATTGAAATCATCATGTTGGCAATTGGTGCGCTGATCATTCTTATCTGTAAACCAGATGGCAATGCAATTACTCAAGGTTCAGTATTCCACGCAGGTATGCGTGCAATCGTGGCGATTTTCGGTATTGCATGGCTAGGTGACACATTTATTGCAGGTCACGACGCGATGGTTAAAGAAGCCGTGTCTGGTATGGTGGAAGTTGCGCCATGGACATTTGCTTTCGCGCTATTCGGTCTATCTGTGATGGTAAACAGCCAAGGTGCAACGACAGCTGTACTAGTTCCGGTAGGTATTATGCTTGGTTTGCCACCAGAAGTGATTATTGCAACGTTCGTAGCGGTGAATGGTTACTTCTTTATTCCAAACTACGGTCCAATCATTGCGTCAATTGACTTTGACCGCACAGGTACAACTAAGATTGGTAAGTACATCTTCAACCACAGCTTTATGATTCCAGGTCTACTGAGCCTAGTGTTCAGTATTATCTTTGGCTTCATTTTCGCAGGCTTTGTGATTTAATCACAGCTGGGTTGAAATGGTTTAAAGCAATAGAGGCGCTCATTGAGCGCCTCTATTTATTTGTCGGTATATAGCTTTGACGATAGAAAGTGAAAGCTTATTGTGCACGCAAGTTGAATCTCAGTGCTTAGAAAAAGAAAAAGCCGCGTCAAATGACACGGCTTTTTCTTGGAATTTGGCTCCTCCTGCTGGGCTCGAACCAGCGACCTGCGGATTAACAGTCCGTCGCTCTACCAACTGAGCTAAGGAGGAATTGCATTAAGCGCTGCGAATATTATCCATCCACGATTTGTGTGTCAATAGTAAAATTCGATAAATTCATTAAATTTAGTGAGATAGCGTATCCAGTCTTTAGATGAGTCTATGTGCTTTTTACCATATTGGATTTTAATCAGCGTTTGTTAGATGCTAAACCCTTATCACGACAGGGCTTAATTTAGTTATCCACTAAAATTGTGGATAAGTATGTTAATTGTGCTTTGATAACCCAAAAAATGGATTAATCACTGTGCAATACGCTTAAACTTATCGTGAAAAAGATCTTTAGATAAAGCTTGTGATAGCAAGTGGTTAAAAGAGATTTTGATCTAATAAATGACGAAATATGAAAAAAGGATCGTACAAGGAAAATACACAAAAAATCAAAATTTGTGCATAAGCTGTGGAATATGCTTAATGGATTTGAGGGGGTGATAACTCTCAAGGGGCAGGAATAATATCAGTTTATATGGGCAGGATCTAGAACTATTACCAGTAGAATAAAAAAACATCGATCGACATATCCAACCCGAACGAACGTAAATATACTCAGGTGATTTTCAAATGCAGAAATCAAGGCAATGACACGGCTATATAAATCTTGAGCATGTATATATATACAGGCAGAATAGGCATCAATTCAGTAAGATTCAGAGGATACTATGAGCAAATTGTATGATCTCGTCTCAGAGTATAAACCGTCAGGAGACCAACCGACCGCTATCCATCAACTACTTGAAGGATTAGATGCGGGTTTGGCTCATCAAACGTTGTTGGGGGTAACCGGCTCAGGTAAAACATTTACCCTTGCTAATGTTATTGCCACAGCTCAGCGCCCGGCCATTCTGTTGGCTCCCAATAAAACCCTAGCGGCGCAGCTGTATGGTGAGATGAAAGCCTTCTTTCCTAATAATGCGGTTGAGTACTTTGTTTCTTACTACGATTACTACCAACCCGAAGCTTATGTGCCAACCACTGATACCTTTATTGAAAAAGATGCGTCAGTGAATGCTCATATTGAGCAAATGCGTTTGTCAGCAACCAAAGCATTACTAGAGCGCAAAGATGCCATTATTGTTGCATCGGTTTCGGCTATTTACGGCTTGGGTGATCCGCAGTCTTACCTCAAGATGATGTTACACGTTCGCCGTGGTGATGTGATGGACCAGCGCGATATTCTGCGCCGCTTAGCTGAGTTGCAATATAGCCGTAATGACGTGGCTTTTGAGCGTGGTCAGTTTCGTGTGCGCGGGGAAGTGATTGATATCTTCCCTGCGGAATCAGACCAAGATGCGGTACGCATTGAGATGTTCGATGACGAGATTGATTGCATCAGTGTGTTTGACCCATTGACTGGTGTCGTTAAACAGCGTGATTTACCTCGTTATACCATCTATCCGAAAACGCACTACGTTACGCCTCGTGAGCGAATTCTTGAAGCGGTAGAAGAGATCAAAGTCGAACTCGAACAGCGTAAACAGTATCTGCTCGACAATAACAAATTGCTCGAAGAGCAGCGTATCAGTCAGCGCACTCAATTCGATATCGAGATGATGAATGAATTGGGTTTCTGTTCAGGCATTGAAAACTACTCGCGTTACCTAAGTGGTCGCAGTGAGGGGGAGCCGCCTCCAACATTGTTTGATTACTTGCCCGCAGATGGTTTATTGATCATTGATGAATCGCACGTAACCGTGCCGCAGATTGGTGCGATGTTTAAAGGTGACCGCTCACGCAAAGAAACACTGGTGGAATATGGTTTCCGTCTACCATCTGCGTTAGACAACCGCCCACTAAAATTTGATGAATTTGAAGCGTTAGCACCACAAACTATCTTCGTTTCTGCTACGCCAGGCAACTATGAACTGGAAAAATCCGCAGGCGAGATTGCCGATCAAGTTGTGCGCCCAACGGGTCTACTCGATCCTGAACTTGAAGTGCGACCAGTAGCGACTCAGGTTGATGATTTGTTGTCTGAAATCCGCATCCGAACGGCTAAAGATGAGCGCGTGTTGGTGACGACACTTACTAAACGTATGGCCGAAGACTTAACAGAGTACCTGACAGAGCACGATGTACGTGTGCGCTATTTGCACTCCGATATCGATACCGTTGAGCGAGTTGAGATCATTCGTGACCTACGTTTGGGTGAGTTTGATGTGTTAGTAGGCATTAACTTATTGCGAGAAGGCTTGGATATGCCAGAGGTATCGCTGGTCGCGATTTTGGACGCGGATAAAGAAGGCTTCTTGCGTTCGGAGCGCTCGCTCATTCAGACCATTGGTCGTGCTGCGCGTAATATTAATGGTAAAGCGATTCTTTATGGCGATCGAATCACCGGCTCGATGAAGCGAGCGATGGATGAGACTAACCGTCGTCGAGAGAAACAACATGCTTACAACCAAGAGCAAGGTATTGAACCACAAGCTCTTAAACGTAATATCAAAGATATTATGGAGCTGGGTGATATCGCGAAAGGTCGTAAGCAGCGTAGTAATAAAACGGTATCACTTTCTAAAGTGGCTGAGCCTTCTCAAGATTATCATGTACTAACACCCCAACAATTGGATAAAGAGATCAGTAAGCTGGAAGCGCAAATGTATCAGCATGCTCAGAATCTTGAATTTGAATTGGCTGCAGCGAAGCGTGATGAGATAGAGAAGCTAAGAGCGCAGTTTATTACGAATAGCTAGAGGCTCGTTGTTGTTGTGTGAGCGCTAATGAGTGTTAGCGTTCACCTCGGCATAGCGTGAAAAGTAATAGGCAAAAAAATAGCCAATAGAAACACTCTATTGGCTGTCATTTGTGAATACTAGGTTCACTAACAACGTCAGTTGGCTAGGTGACCCGTTAGGGTCACTATACACACAGCAGTAATCGTGCCAGCTTTTTGTAGCGATAAGTGCCAGAAATTCAGAGCTAGTTAGCTAAATTTCATTAGGGTATTTGCAAAATGCAATGCGCAATGCAATTATTGGTATAAAATGCAACAGAAATATTGGCTAGATTATGCAGCGCAACACCGCTCAACATAAAAATAAATATTTACTGATGGTTGAGGATACCGCTTCCGTTGCGGCGCTCTACCGTTCTTATCTTACGCCGCTAGGCATCGACATTAACATCGTCGGCACGGGCCGTGATGCTATTGAAAGTCTCTCTTTTCGCACCCCAGATCTGATTTTGCTCGATTTACGCCTACCTGATATGACGGGTATGGACGTGTTATTTGAAGTTAAACAGCAAAATCCGGATGTTCCGGTTATTTTCATGACCGCTCACGGTTCGATCGACACCGCCGTTGAAGCGATGCGTCACGGTGCTCAAGACTTTTTGATTAAGCCATGTGAGGCAGATCGCCTCAGGGTTACGGTCAATAATGCAATTCGTAAAGCGACCAAACTCAAAACAGAAGAAGGCCTCAACCAAGGCTATCAAGGTTTCATCGGCAGTAGCCAAATGATGCAGGCGGTGTATCGCACCATTGACTCAGCAGCAACCAGTAAAGCCAGTATTTTCATTACTGGTGAGAGTGGTACCGGTAAAGAAGTATGTGCGGAGGCAATTCACGCAACGAGTAAGCGTGGTGATAAACCGTTTATTGCCATTAACTGTGCAGCGATTCCCAAAGACCTGATTGAGAGTGAATTGTTTGGACACGTAAAAGGTGCGTTTACTGGTGCCGCAACGGATCGTCAAGGCGCGGCTGAACTTGCTGATGGTGGTACGCTGTTCCTTGATGAATTGTGTGAAATGGATTTGGATCTGCAAACCAAATTACTGCGCTTTATTCAAACTGGTACTTTCCAAAAAGTCGGCTCATCTAAGATGAAAAGCGTTGATGTGCGTTTTGTTTGTGCAACTAACCGTGACCCATGGAAGGAAGTGCAAGAAGGCCGTTTTCGTGAAGACTTGTACTATCGTTTATACGTTATTCCATTGCATTTGCCGCCGTTGCGTGAACGTGGTGAAGATGTAATTGAAATTGCCTACTCGCTACTTGGCTTTATGTCGAAAGAAGAGGGCAAGGACTTTGTGCGCCTCTCGCCTGAAGTTGTCGATCGCTTTTCTCGCTTTGAGTGGCCGGGGAACGTGCGTCAATTGCAAAACGTTTTGCGTAATGTGGTGGTGCTCAATAATGGCAAAGAAATCATGCTCGATATGCTGCCACCGCCGCTAAATATTCCAGTGTGCGAGAGTATGGCACCTTCATTGCTAGAGAAGGAAGTTTTGTCGGTACATGATATCTTCCCACTGTGGATGACGGAAAAGCGTGCTATTGAGCAAGCCATTCAAGCTTGTGATGGCAACATTCCAAAAGCTGCGGGCTATTTAGATGTCAGCCCATCGACGATTTACCGAAAATTGCAAGCCTGGAATGACAAGCAACTATAAGAAGGTTGTTATGAATATTATCAATCAACAACAAATTGATAGATTGAGACAAGAGATAGGTGACGATAATTTGCCAATATTATTGGATATCTTTCTTGGTGAATTGAATCAATACACGCAGAAGCTAAACCAAGCCGAGGTAGACCAAGATGCCTACCTAAAAGAGATCAGTCATGCGTTGAAAAGCAGTGCCGCTAGCTTTGGAGCAGAAGCATTGAGAGCCTTGGCAGTAGATTATGACGGGGCGGGGAAAGCAGGTCTTTTTCTCGATAGCTCGGTGCACAAAGAACAAATGCTGAGTTTGTTGTCTCAAACTCAGCAACAATACGCAGAGTTACTGTCTAAACATTAAAACATCGGCACAAATCTCAGGGGTTTGTGCCGAATGCGTTATTTGCTGAGTAAGTTGATAATGGCGGCTTTGAGTTTATTGCGGTCATGTCGCCAATCACGGTTTTGCGAAGCCAAGTCTGCTTGCACACAATTCCATTCATTTAGATCGTCATGAGCGTCGTTACCAAGAACCACGTCGAGCTTACGACCTCGACAAGCGCGCTCACACCATTCCAATTTTTGTCTCAAATCCATTCGGCCTGCCGGGCCGTGCTCAGGAGACAAGTTTTCGACAAATACAATTTTAGCCTTATGGTTGTTGGCAATCGCACGGCCAACTTCGGGCAGCAATAATGGCGGCATAACGCTGGTGAGAAAGCTTCCTGGACCTAAAATAATCAGATCCGCCTGTTCAATCGCTTGAACTCCCTCTCTAGTAGCAGGTACTTCCGGTTCTAGATCTAAGCGTTGTAGATCGGCTTCCATTTCGTCAACGCTAGTTTCACCCGTAACCCATTTGCCATCAAGAGAAAGGGCTTTTAAATCAGATGGGTGCTCTGACATCGGCACGATGTTGACATCCACTTTTAGCATGCTGCGAATTAGATTAATGGCATCGAGTGGTCGCACTGAAAGGTTATCTAGCGCCGTCAACATTAGATTGCCAAGGTTGTGACCATCAAGTTCACCAGAGCCCTTGAAGCGGTACTCAAACATCATTGAGCTGATTGATGGTTCGGTAATGAGCTGGTTAACACAGTTACGCGTGTCACCCCATGCGATACCGCCCTGACAGTGACGAATACGCCCGGTAGAACCACCATTATCGGTTGTGGTGACGATGCCAGTTGCGTTAGAGCCAAAATCTTTTAGCGCTGCAAGCATACGTCCTAAGCCATGTCCGCCGCCAATCGCGACGATTTTTTTTGTAGAGTAGATAGTCATTGTATTTTCTAGTTTTGCGTGTTATCAGCTACAATCTAAGATAATTTGCTTAATTTGGATACTTACACTTAAGCGAATTTACGTGAAAACTGGTTTTTTTTCCGCTCAAGGGTGGAATCCTTACCATTTTTAAGTATTTTATTCGCAAGCTGCTGTTTGGCTCGTCAATGAATGACAAAAGAGTACAAAACGGTTGCCATAACTCCGAGCTCATCGAGGCTAAGTTCAATGACTGAATAGGCTTTGTGAGCCAGTGACATGATGTCACAAGGGCATAATTGGAAATGATTGTGCCTCCCGTGTTTGGAAAGGTGTTCCGTGGCGCAACAATTAGAAGATAAATTCCATCGCAAGTTTTACTACTTGCGTCTCTCTGTTACAGATGTATGTAACTTTAAATGTACATATTGTTTACCTGATGGCTACAAGCCTTCGGGGCAGAAAAACTCGTCCTTTTTATCACTGCCTGAAATCGAACGTGTCGTGCGAGCTTTCGCCGACTGTGGTACTAGCAAAGTTCGTATTACAGGTGGTGAGCCTAGTCTACGCAAAGACTTTACCCAGATCATCGAAACCGTAGCCAACACCAATGGTATTCGCAAAGTTGCAATGACCACCAATGGCTACCGCATGGAAAAGCAAGTCGCCGAATGGCAACAAGCTGGTTTGACGCATATCAATGTGAGTGTGGACAGTCTTGACCCACGTCTTTTCCATCAAATCACCGGTGAAAACAAGTTCAATCAAGTAATGGCGGGTATCGAACGTGCACTTGAGATTGGTTATTCGCAAGTCAAAGTCAATGTTGTATTGATGAAAGACTTGAACTCACACCAATTGCCGTTATTTCTTGATTGGATTAAAGACCGACCAATTCAGTTACGTTTTATCGAGCTGATGCAAACTGGTGAGATGGATGATTTATTTAAGAATCATCATGTTTCTGGGGTTCAAATCCGCAATCAATTGATCGCCAATGGCTGGCTACTCAAAATTCGTGAAAAAAATGATGGCCCTGCACAAGTGTTTGTTCATCCTGACTATCAGGGTGAAATTGGGTTGATCATGCCGTATGAAAAAGGCTTCTGCGAAAGCTGTAACCGTCTACGTGTATCGGCGATGGGTAAGCTTCATCTATGCTTGTTCGGCGATCACGGCGTAGAGCTGCGTGACTTGTTACAGCAAGATGAGCAAGAGCCGCAACTTATTCAACGAATTCAAGAGCAGTTACAGACCAAATCTGTTAGCCACTTCTTACAAGATGGCAATACAGGTATGACCCCACATTTGGCGTCAATTGGCGGTTAATCGCACACTCTTTATCAAAAATTATTAGTCGACATAGTTCGACACATAACTAATCACAACAGGTAGGTGAGCAAATGGGTCATGCAGAAAGCAAGTTCCAACCAGCAAACATCGCAGTTCTAACTGTGTCTGACACGCGTACTGAAGAAAACGATACATCAGGCCGCTACCTTGTAGAGAACGCTCAAGAAGCGGGTCATAACGTGGTAGCGAAACAGATTGTTATTGATGATATGTATAAAATTCGTGCAATCGTTTCTCAATGGATTGCTGATGAAAGTGTTCAAGCAATCATGATTACTGGTGGTACAGGCTTTACTTCACGTGACAGCACGCCAGAAGCACTGCGTCCACTATTTGACAAAGAAGTAGAAGGTTTTGGTGAGTTGTTCCGCCAAGTTTCTTATGAAGAAATCGGTACATCAACCATTCAATCTCGCGCTATTGCGGGTTTTGCTAACCATACTGTTATTTTTGCAATGCCAGGTTCTACCGGTGCATGTCGTACAGGTTGGACTAAGATCATCAAGCAGCAGCTAGATGCGAGCCACCGTCCTTGTAACTTTATGCCACACCTTTCAGTTTAATCGCTGAGCGATAACGCGGAGCACTCATGAGCCAGTTTACCCATATCAACGCTTCGGGCGAAGCGAACATGGTGGATGTATCGGGCAAAGCAGAAACAGTACGTGAAGCGCGCGCTGAAGCTTTTGTTCATATGGCACCAGAAACACTGCAACTAATCATGTCAGGTCAGCATCACAAAGGTGATGTGTTTGCCACGGCGCGTATTGCAGGCATTCAAGCAGCGAAGAAAACATGGGATTTGATCCCACTTTGTCATCCTTTGTTGCTATCGAAAGTAGAAGTTCAGCTTGAAGCAAACGAAGTGGAAAACTACGTGCGTATTGAATCGGTATGTAAACTAGCAGGTAAAACCGGTGTCGAAATGGAAGCGCTAACGGCAGCTTCTGTTGCGGCACTGACGATTTACGACATGTGCAAAGCGGTACAGAAAGATATGGTGATCAGTCAGGTTCGCCTGCTTGAGAAACTGGGTGGTAAATCAGGACACTTTAAGGTGGAAGCGTGATTAAAGTTTTATTCTTTGCCCAAACTCGTGAACTGGTTGAGACCGATGAAGTGCAACTTGAAGACGAGTTTGCAACAGTTGAACAGTTGCGTGCTCATTTAGCGGCGCAAGAAGGTAAGTGGGATCTTGCCTTGGATCCTGGTCGTCTACTAGCGGCGGTTAATCAATCTATTGTTCCGTTGACTCACCCGCTAACGGCTGGTGATGAAGTTGCTTTCTTCCCACCGGTTACCGGAGGGTAAGATGGATCCGCGTGTATTAGTACAAGTTGAAGATTTCAACGTTGGTGATGAGTACCAAGCGTTGGCACAGAGCAATGCTTCTGGCGCTATCGTTACTTTTGTCGGTAAAGTTCGTGATATGAACCTTGGCGATGATGTGGTCGGTTTGTCACTTGAGCATTACCCAGGTATGACAGAAAAAGCACTGGCTGAGATTTGTGATGAAGCTGAGCAACGTTGGCCTCTAGAAGCGATCAGAGTTATTCACCGCGTAGGTGACATGACGACAGGCGATCAAATCGTGTTTGTTGGTGTCGCAAGTGCCCATCGTGGCGCGGCGTTTGAAGCCTGCGAATTCGTGATGGATTACCTGAAAACTAAAGCACCGTTTTGGAAAAAAGAGCGTACCACGGAAGCGACTCGCTGGGTTGATTCTCGTGACTCAGATACCAAGGCAGCAGAGCGCTGGCAGAAGTAATTTTCTCAAATCAAATCCTAAGACCACGGGCAAAACCAGTGGTCTTTTTGGTCTTTGTGTAAGGTTTGTTAAGTAAAAGACAAAATCCATTACAAAAATTGGTGGTTACCATTTAGTAAAATCAAGAAATTAGGCGACACTTACAGTAAGCAAAGATTTTAGGCAAGGTGCCAAAGTCAGTTGCACCAACAAGGAGACGAACATGGAATCGTTAAGAGTAAGAGACTACATGAAACTGCAAGCGGTAACTTTCACACCAGAAATGTCACTCAGCGCGGCGTTGGATAAAGTGATGGGCTCTGATTATCTTGGTGGTCCTGTGGTAAACGAGAACAAGGAAGTCATTGGATTTCTCTCTGGCCAAGACTTACTTGATAAACTGATTAAGGTTAGTTACTACTGCCAAGACACGCACATTGTCAGTGATTGTATGTACCCTGACGTGCTGACAGTGACACCAGATATGACCATCATTGAACTGGCTGAGATGATGCAAGTAGGCAAACCTAAGGTATATCCAGTTCTTGAGAATGGTAAACTGGTTGGCATTATTACACGTAAAGATGTGTTGCGTGCGATTGCGAAAAATATCGATGAATGTTTTAAACATCCAGTCTGATTGAAAATTCAGGTCAAAAGGCGCTTAGGCGCCTTTTATTTTTGCTGTGATATAGGAGAAAAGGATTAGCCATGAGCGACCAAAGTGCCAAATTTATTCAAGGTTCGACCATGCGACACATTCTGGTCATGTCTGGTGCGGGGTCGGTAGGTTTGATGGCTCTGTTTGTGGTCGATCTGCTCGATATGCTGTTTATCAGTATGCTTGGTCAGGTTGAGTTGGCCGCCGCTGTCGGCTTTGCTGGCACACTGGTTTTCTTTTCTACTTCAATTTCCATTGGTACTTCAATTGCTATGGGCGCTTTGGTTTCTAAAGCGATTGGCAGTAAGCAGTTTACCTATGCCAGATCATTAAGTGCGAGCACATTACTCACTGCCTTTGCAATTAGCTGTGTGGTGAGTATCGTCATGTACAACTCAATTCCCCAACTTCTCGCCGCGATAGGTGCGCAGGGGTACGTGGCAGAGCGAGCTCAAGCTTATTTGGAAATATTAATTCCCAGCGGTCCGATTTTGGCGTTAGGAATGGCAGCCGGGGCGGGGCTGCGCGCTGCTGGCGATGCAAAACGCTCGATGTGGGCAACGCTCGCTGGTGGTATTGTCAATGCTGTGCTGGATCCACTGTTTATTTTTGTCTTTAAATGGAACGTAGAAGGGGCGGCGGCAGCTTCGGTGGTGGCAAGAATTACGGTATTCGCTTTCTCACTTTACCCATTAGTCAAAATTCATAACTTAGTTGCGATGCCGTCATGGTTTGCGTGGCGCTGCAATGCAAAAGCCATTCTCACGATCGCGGTGCCAGCGATTATCACTAATATCGCAACTCCAATTGGTAATGCGATTGTTACTTCTTCGATTGCCAAATTTGGTGAAGATTTTGTTGCTGGTTTCGCTGTCATTGGGCGTTTAACGCCGGTGTGTTTTGCGGTGATCTTTGCGCTTTCTGGCGCTGTTGGCCCGATTATCGGCCAGAATTTTGGTGCTGAGCGTTTTGATCGGGTCAAAGAAACGCTGAATAACTCACTGATCGTGACGACGGTATACACCATAACCGTGTGCATCATCCTTTACTTAGTTCAAGGCTTGATCATCAGCGGCTTTAGTTTGACTGGCGATGCGGCTCTTATCGTAGGCACTTTCTGCTCGTTTGTTGCCATCAGCTTTATTTTTAATGGCATGCAGTTTGTTGCCAATACATCCTTTAATAATTTGGGTAAGCCACTGTATTCAACGGCGTTGAACTTGGGTAAAGCCACGTTGGGTACCTTACCTTTTGTGCACCTTGGTGCCAGTTGGTTTGGTGCGCTCGGAGTGTTATATGGTCAAGCAGTCGGAACGGTTGTGTTTGGATTGATCGCACTTTGGGTATTACGAAAACATATTCGAGACCTAATGCAAGGAGAAGCGATGGAGTTGGAGCCTAAAGATCCTGCGATTGCGAGTCTTAATACCACCCCGTTTTGTACCCATGACGCGGTGTTAATTGAAGATGTTGCTGCCAACAAAGAAGCTTTGAGCAAAGAAATATCTAATTAACTGCTTGACCTTGGAGTGTACTCCAAGGTTTATGCTTAGCACATAGACTGAAGTGACTATCTTTGATAGGAGAATCAATTATGTGCACTAAACATGAAGCGTGCCGTTCAAATAAGGCAGCAATAAACCCATCTCAATCCACATCTTGCGCTAGCCCTAAGTTCAACAGTATTCGTATGGCATCGGTTGAATCAACCAGTAGTGACTGCTGCAGCAGTTCAAGTTGCAGTGGTGGTGCAGATTTAAATGATGAGGAAGGTGACTCCGCTCAGGCGTCTTCTTTATTTAACTACAGTTGGAAAATAAACGGCATGGACTGTCCGTCCTGTGCACGTAAAGTCGAAACAGCAGTCAAAAAAATTAAAGGCATCAGTGAAGCAAAAGTACTGTTTGCCACCGAGAAATTGATTGTGAAATCGAATGACAATGCGGTTGCCAGTTTGGTTGAACAAACCATTTTGGATACAGGTTTTACCTTTAGTTCCCCAGATCAAAAATCGTCGGCACCTCAAGCGACTGGCTGGTCGTCGATTATCAAACAAAATAGCCAAATCATAGCGATCGCTTCAGCTATGGCCGTGGCGGCGATGATCAAACCTTATCTTCCACAAATCAGTGAATGGCTATTTGTTCTCACCTGTTTAGTGGGTTTATACCCTATTGCCAAAAAAGCGATTTCTCTTGCTAAATCAGGCACGCCATTTGCGATCGAAACCTTGATGAGTGTGGCGGCAATTGGTGCTCTGTATTTAGGTGAAAGCGTTGAAGCTGCGATGGTATTGCTACTGTTTTTAGTTGGTGAACGCTTAGAGGCTTTTGCGGCATCGAGAGCCCGTAGTGGGGTACAAGCTTTAATGGAGCTGGTACCAGAAACCGCGACCAAAGTGGTCGATGGCAAGCGAGTCGACGTTGCAGCCAGTGAACTTAACCAAGGCGATGTAATTGAAGTTGCACCCGGCGCACGTCTACCGGCTGATGGCCGAATTATATCGACCGGGGCAAGTTTCGATGAAAGTGCTCTGACTGGTGAATCTATTCCGGTAGAACGTTTTACCAATGAGCCGGTGATGGCTGGCGCAGTCGTGGTAGATAAAGTAGTTCAACTTACCATTACCTCTAAACAAGGTGAGAACGCGATCGATAGAATTCTGCATTTGATCGAAGAGGCTGAATCGCGTAAAGCTCCGCTGGAGCGATTTTTAGATCGCTTTAGCCGTTGGTACACGCCATTAATGATGTTGGTCTCGTTGCTCGTCATCATTACACCGCCACTATTGTTTGCTCAGCCTTGGGAAACCTGGGTGTATCGAGGACTCGCGATGCTGCTTATTGCTTGTCCTTGTGCGTTGGTGATTTCGACACCGGCAGCGATTACGTCTGGTCTTGCTGCGGCCGCTCGTCGCGGCGCTTTGATCAAGGGGGGCGCAGCTCTAGAGCAACTTGGCCATGTAGAAACGGTGGCATTTGATAAAACCGGCACGCTCACCAAAGGCAAGCCTGAGGTGACGGATGTTATCGCGGTACACGCGGAACATGAGCATGATGTGGTGCGCTATATCGCTGCAATCGAAGTGGGGTCCAGTCACCCACTTGCGACTTCATTGGTGAAGTATGCGCAAGATCTTGAGCTTGAGTTACCTGAAGCGACTGAAAAACAAGCATTGGTTGGCAGTGGTGTGCAAGGCTTTATCGAGGGAGAACTATACCGAGTGTTGGCTCCAAGCAAGTTGGAATTCTCTCTTGAAAATGAGTTAGCACAGCAAGTCGTTGAGCTAGAAGACCAAGGCAAAACTGTAGTGGTTGCGCTAAAGCAAAGCCAAGTGCTGGGTTTGATTGCGTGGCAAGATACGTTGCGTGAGGATGCTCAAAAGGCTGTTCAAGCGCTGAAAACGCTGGGTATCAGCTCAATCATGTTAACCGGTGACAACCCGAGAAGTGCGGCTGCAATCAGTTCTAAAATTGATATCGACTATCAAGCAAGCCTGTTACCGCAAGATAAAGTGCATTACGTCGAGCAACTATCTGCGCAGCGTAATGTGGCGATGGTGGGTGATGGCATCAATGATGCGCCTGCAATGAAAGCGGCGAGCATTGGCATTGCAATGGGAGGCGGTACGGATGTCGCGTTAGAAACCGCTGATGCCGCGATTACCCATAACCGTTTGGTTGAGTTAGCAGCGATGATTGAATTGTCACGTGCAACACTCAACAACATTCGTCAAAACATCGCGTTGGCACTTGGCCTCAAGGGTGTATTTTTAGTCACCAGTTTACTTGGTATTACCGGTCTTTGGGTCGCCGTGCTGGCAGACAGTGGAGCAACGGCAATCGTGACACTGAACGCACTGCGATTACTTAAATTCAAGAGTAAACAAGGTTAGTGTCAATCAGCGTCTAAACTTTAATCGGTAAAAATTTCTTCATAGCCACGTTTCGTGGCTATTCTTTATGCAAAGTGATGTATTTGCCTTACATTGAAATGTGATGCCAAACGGTTTTATCTGCAAGTTAAGATGTCATTGCTTTTTAGGTTGTGATTTGTGTCACCATATCAACTAAGTAACTTAGTTAAATTAACTCAGTACCCAATAAATTTTTACAACGAGCCCCGATTAATAATTCGATAATTAAGAGCTCGATAAACCAAGGAGTTTCCTATGTCTCAAGCTGTATTCCATTTAGGCGTTACTGAAGCTGATCTTGCTGGTGCAACGTTGGCGATTATTCCTGGCGATCCTGCGCGAGTACAAAAAATCGCTGAGGAGATGGAAAATCCAGTATTTCTAGCGAGTCACCGTGAATACACGCTTTACCGTGCAGAGCTAGATGGCAAACCGGTGGTAGTATGTTCGACTGGTATCGGTGGCCCTTCAACATCAATTGCAGTAGAAGAACTTGCTCAGCTTGGTGTGCGTACTTTCTTACGTGTTGGTACCACTGGTGCAATTCAACCACATGTAAATGTTGGCGATATGATTGTCACTACGGGCTCAGTTCGTTTAGATGGTGCAAGTTTGCATTTTGCACCAATGGAATTCCCAGCAGTGGCAGATTTCTCAGTCGCAACAGCAATGAAAGCAGCGGTAGAAGAATCAGGCGCAACTGTGCACATGGGCGTCACCGCTTCAAGCGATACTTTCTACCCGGGTCAAGAGCGCTATGACACCTTCACCGGTCGTGTGGTTAAGCGTTTCCAAGGTTCAATGCAAGAATGGCAAGATATGGGCGTGCTGAACTTTGAAATGGAATCAGCAACACTACTGACGATGTGTGCAAGCTCTGGTCTTAAAGCGGGTTGTGTGGCGGGCGTGATTATCAACCGTACCCAAAAAGAGATTCCAGATCACGCGACACTAAAAGAAACCGAAGCTCGCTCTATCAAAGTCGTGGTTGAAGCAGCACGTAAAATGCTTTAATTGATATTGAGATAAAAAAATCCCCCAAGCTTTTATTAAGCTGGGGGATTTTTGTTTGTTATCCAGCGTATTCTTCAGAATCAGGACGTTGAGTAAATTGTACGCCGTTTAGAAAATCGCAAAGCAACTCATCGCTACACGCTTTGTAGTTCTTATTGTTTGGCTTGCGGAAATAAGCGCCAATTTCATACTTGCTTAGGCTAACACCCATCAGTTCAAGAGCATCAAGTACATCTTCATTTTTCATATCCAACGCAATACGCAGCTTCATAAAGATCATATTGTTAGTCAGTTGCTGCTCAGGCTTTGGTTGCTCACCGTCTTTTTTGCCACGTTTAACGTTGATAAAGCCGTTTAGGAACAGTGCTAACTCTTTATCTTTCATTTTTGCGAAAGATTTTTCACTCTCACTCTTTAGCCAGTTTTGCAGTTGGTCATGAGCAACTTTCACCTCAGCTTGTTCAAAAGCTTTGATAATTTGAGCGTTTTTAAGGTTTAGTGCGTGCTGAATGCGACGCAAAATTTCATTGTTAGTCAAAGGGAATCCTAATTAGCTATTCAGCCGCCGAAAGGTTACGACGGGGGAGAAGATTATTGTCGGCGACTCTATCAGAGAATGCCCATGACCAACAGCGATAAAACCCATTGGGGTATCGATTCACCCCATATGGAAGGAGTTCTCGCAGGGCATCGCTCCGACTGCTGGCAATGGTTGGTATAGGCTTTCTGTTATGTCAGATAACATATCGTCATACACTTGCGCGATTAACTGTGAGATATCCGTAGTTAAAGCATACAGTTGTTGAGTCGTGAACTTAAGGTTTTGGATACTGATGAGGAGATCAATCTTGGCTTGGGTTTGTAACCCGAGCGGTGATTGGATTGTTAGTGGGCTGATAAGGCTGAGTTGCTGAAGTTTATGACGAATTTTGTCGGCATAGTACTTTATCCGCAGTTCCTCATTGCGATGCCCCTTCTCTTGAATGCAAATGCGCAGTTGCGTCAAGATTTCCATGCTATCCAACACTTGTTGCCAATTTAAATGGTATTCATCGCTTAAGTCTTCGCGCCCAGATTCAACTAGCCATGCAAGGGCTATATCGTCGATAAGAAACATGCAGTGGCGAATGGCGGTACCGTGTGTTCTTTGGTTGCGAGCAAAACTACGTTGTTGCCAATCTTGACCTAGCGCGGCTGTTTTCATTTGGAGAATGCGAAACAATGATTTGTGATCAAAACTGGCCAAAGTGATCAGATCACTGGTTTGCTTTTGTAACTGCTGCTCAACGTGTAAAACCTCATCTGGTTTTGAAAAATCATCAGAGACCATCGCTTGGTGCGTCAAGGCGCGATGTTGTCGGCATAGCTCCATAATCAATCGCAACGAGATGATTTGCTGATAGTTTCGCTCTTGTGATTGTGAGCGCTGTTTGGAGTAGTAGTAGAGCAAACAAAGAATAACGATAGATACTGACATTGATAATGCAACAAACATAACGGTTCCCCCAGTTTCTAGGTGTTTTTAAAACCAGAGCAGCTTTAATGCCAAGTTTAAAGTTGTTTCATATCAATGAGTTAAGTTTTCATTATTGCAGTGATTGCGCTGTTTTGGTGCAATGTTTCACCATCTCAGGGAGTATGCGTTTGAAATAGATACAAAAAATCCCCGCCGAAGCGAGGATTTTGGTAAAGCTTGGGTAATAAAAGCGAATCGCTTACATTACACGCATACCAGGTTGTGCACCTTCATGTGGCTCAAGTAGCCATAGGTCAGCACCACCAGGGCCAGCTGCTAGGATCATACCTTCAGACATACCAAACTTCATTTTACGAGGTTTTAGGTTTGCTACGACAACAGTCAGCTTGCCTACTAGGTCTTCTGGATTGTATGCCGCTTTGATGCCTGAGAATACTTGGCGCATTTCACCACCGATATCCAACTGGAATTTCAGTAGTTTGTCCGCTTTTGGCACAGCTTCACATGAAACGATCTTCGCAATACGAAGGTCAACTTTAGCGAAATCATCAAACTCGATTTCTGCTGCAATTGGATCTTTGCTTAGTTCAGTTTCTGTTTTCGCTGCTTCTGCTTTCTCTTTCGCTGCCATTTCTGCTGCTGCATCTTCTTTTGATGCTTCAATCATCGCTTCGATGTTTTTAGGATCGATACGGTTAAATAGCGCTTTGAATGCGGTAATGTTGTGTGCCGTTAGCGGTGTTGCAATGCCTTCCCAAGTTAGTTCTTGGTTTAGGAATGCTTCAGTGCGTGCCGCAAGTGCAGGCATTACAGGTTTCAAGTAAGTCATCAGAACGCGGAATAGGTTGATACCTACCGAGCAGATTTCCTGCAGTTCTTGATCTTTACCTTCTTCTTTCGCTACAACCCACGGTGCTTTTTCATCAACGTATTGGTTAGCTTTGTCAGCTAGCGCTGTGATTTCACGAATCGCACGACCAAATTCACGCGCTTCGTATAGTTCAGCAATACGCTCTGCTGCTGCAACAAATTCGTTGTATAGCTCAGGCTCTGCAAAGTTTTCAGCTAGTTGACCTTCAAAACGCTTAGTGATGAAGCCAGCGTTACGAGAAGCTAGGTTAACAATCTTGTTTACTACGTCCGCGTTTACACGTTGAGAGAAGTCTTCAAGGTTAAGGTCTAGGTCATCGATGCGGCTGTTTAGTTTTGCTGCGTAGTAGTAACGTAGGCACTCAGGGTCTAGGTGGTTTAGGTAAGTGCTTGCTTTTACAAACGTACCTTTAGACTTAGACATTTTCGCACCGTTTACGGTTACGTAACCGTGTACGAACACGTTGTTTGGTTTACGGAAGCCGCTGCCTTCTAGCATTGCAGGCCAAAATAGGCTGTGGAAGTAAACGATGTCTTTACCGATGAAGTGGTACAGCTCAGTGGTGCTGTCTTTCTTCCAGTATTCGTCAAAGTCTAGACCTTCAGTTTTGTCACATAGGTTCTTAAATGACGCCATGTAACCAACAGGTGCGTCTAGCCATACGTAGAAGAACTTGTTCTCTTCACCTGGGATCTCAAAGCCAAAGTATGGCGCATCACGTGAGATATCCCATTGTTGTAGGCCAGATTCAAACCACTCTTGCATCTTGTTTGCTGTTTCAGCTTGTAGCGAGCCAGAGCGAGTCCACTCTTTTAGCATGCTTTCAAACTGAGGCAGGTCGAAGAAGAAGTGCTCAGAATCTTTCATGATTGGTGTTGCGCCAGACACAGCTGATTTTGGATTGATCAGTTCAGTTGGGCTGTATGTTTCACCACAGTTATCACAGTTATCGCCGTATTGGTCTTCGGCCTTACATTTCGGGCAAGTACCTTTTACGAAACGATCCGGTAGGAACATCTCTTTTTCTGGGTCAAATAGCTGAGAGATAGTACGGCTTGAGATAAAACCGTTTTTCTTCAGCTCAAGGTAAATATGAGATGCCAGTTCACGGTTCTCTTGCGAGTGCGTGCTATGGTAGTTGTCAAAGCTGATGTCAAAACCAGCGAAGTCTTTTTGGTGCTCTTCGCTTACGGCTGCGATCATCTCTTCTGGAGAGATACCCATCTGTTGAGCTTTAAGCATAATTGGCGTGCCGTGAGCGTCGTCAGCACAAATGAAGTTTACAGTGTTGCCGCGTAGGCGTTGGTAACGAACCCAAATGTCAGCTTGAATGTGTTCAAGCATGTGACCTAGGTGAATCGAACCGTTAGCGTACGGAAGGGCACAAGTTACCAAAAGTTTTCTTGGATCGTTTGCCATACTTAATATTCGCTTATCTCGATAGGTACAAAAAATAGAGAGTAATACTACCTGATTCAAACAACGACTCCAAGAAGACAAACTGGCATTCCCGTAGTTTTTTCAGGGTTCTGTATCCACGCTTGGAGTGCTAGGATGGTATTGATAAAGGAGGACCTATGCGTCAGTTTCATTCCAAGCAAGATTTTTGCTCTTGGCTAAGCCAATATGAGCATCATTCTCTCATTCAAAACTGGGCTTCAACCCCAGGTCTGGTCTCGGTTGATGCCGAAGGCTTCTTCGCAATTCAAATTCCTTTTGCTGCTAACCACCTAGTCAAAGATATCGATGCGTGGATTCAAGCGCAGCAGCAAAACCAAGCGGTTGCGCCATTCAAATACCAAATTAGCGTGCAAGTAAAAACCTTGGTAAATCACACCGGTAGTGCGGTTAAAGGGGTTAAAAATATCATTGCGGTTACCTCTGCTAAAGGTGGCGTGGGCAAATCAACGACTTCAGTCAACTTGGTGCTCGCGATTGCCGCGAGTGGAGCCAAAGTGGGTCTACTTGACGCCGATATTTATGGCCCATCAGTACCTATGATGATTGGTAAAGTGCATGCTCAGCCAGAAGTGCGTGACAATAAGTGGATGCAGCCAGTGGAAGCGCATGGCATTTATACCCATTCTATTGGGTATTTAGTGTCAAAAGATGAAGCGACTATTTGGCGTGGTCCAATGGCATCAAAAGCGTTGGCGCAATTACTCAATGAAACCGACTGGCCAAATCTAGATTACCTTGTCATTGATATGCCGCCGGGCACGGGCGATATTCAATTGAGTCTCGCGCAGCAAATTCCCGTCACTGGTGCTGTGATTGTCACTACACCGCAAGATTTGGCGCTTGCTGATGCTCGGAAAGGCGTTGCCATGTTTGACAAGGTGGGTATTCCGCTGGTGGGATTGGTGGAAAACATGAGTTATCACATTTGCAGCAACTGTGGTCATCATGAGCACATTTTTGGTACTGGCGGCGCCGAAAAAATGTCGGCTGAATACAATTTAGACCTATTAGGGCAAATTCCGCTCGATATTCATTTGCGTGAAGACATCGATGCAGGCTGTCCGACCGTCGCATCGAGACCGGATTCGGAACACACCAATCAATACTTGGAGTTGGCAGAAGCCGTTTGCGCAAGACTCTATTGGCGTGGTGATGTTCAACCAGATGCAATTAACATTACAATGTTATAAGCCTCATGGCATATAGTGTTTAGCCAGTTTTATGCTGGCTAAACGTTTGCTTGCTGTTTTCTTATTCTATTTCGTTTCGAATGTAAATTTAGCCGATTACTTTCTGGTATATGGCGGGCGATCTCCCTATAATCAGGCAGTTTAATTTGGCTCTGCTAGCCTTTCCATGCCAAACTTTTAGCAGGCCACAGATCACCAACCAATTCATCTCATCGGGTGCAAGAATAATGTCTGATAATAATCAATGTGTAATCGTCGGTATTGCTGGCGCGTCAGCTTCAGGAAAAAGCCTAATCGCTAGCACTATTTACAATGAACTTCGCGAGAAGGTAGGCGATCATCAAATTGGTGTAATTACGGAAGATTGCTACTACAACGATCAAACGCATTTGAGCATGGAAGAGCGTGTAAAAACCAACTACGACCACCCGAGCGCACTGGATCACGATCTATTGTGTGATCACCTAGAAAAGCTAGTAAAAGGTGAAGCGGTTGAAGTGCCAGAGTACAGCTACTCAGAGCATACTCGTACTACCAACACCACAACAATGACACCGAAAAAAGTGATCATTCTTGAAGGTATTTTGCTGCTTACCGATCCACGTCTTCGTAAGCTTTGTCACGCAACCGTGTTTATGGATACCCCACTTGATATCTGTCTACTACGTCGTGTTAAGCGTGATGTTGAAGAGCGTGGTCGTACGATGGAATCGGTATTAAAACAGTACCAAGAAACCGTTCGTCCAATGTTCATGCAGTTCATCGAGCCATCTAAGCAATACGCAGATATCATCGTACCGCGTGGTGGTAAAAACCGTATCGCTATTGATGTATTGAAAGCTCATATTGCTAAGCTTCGAAATCTTAACAGTAATATTGCTGGCGAGACTTTATTTTTCTCTAGATAAGTGGCACTTTAGGTGCCACTTTCTTTTTATGTAAAGTACGCCCAAGTATCTCGATGTCAGTTGAGTATACTTTGAGTAATCTTTACTCAACTAAATAGCTTTTTAGCTATTAAGCAAGGACTCTGCTGATGAAGAAACTCGCGTTATTTATCGCTATTCCGGTAGTGGCAATCATTGCCGTAGTCTTAGCACTCGTGCTACTCGTTAATCCTAATCAATTTAAGCCTTTGATCGTTGAACAAGCCAAACAACAAACCGGTTTGGACTTGGTGATTGAAGGGGATATCAATTGGCAATTCTTCCCATCGCTTGGTTTTACTCTTGGTAAAACTGAATTAAAAAACCCACAAGGTTTTAGCCAGCCAGATTTATTCAAAGTCGATCAAGTTGGTATTGATGTATCGGTGATGCCACTGTTTAGTCAGCAACTTGATATTGGTAATATTACGCTTGATGGTGCTGAGTTTTATATTGAGACTCGCAAGGATGGTGCAAAGAACCTTGATGCGTTAACGCAAAACCAATCTAAAGCGGCGCAAGACAGTTCTACCACCACTGAATCACAATCGAAAACCGCATCATCAGAGACAACAAGTTCGGATTCAGCGGCATCCGCGTGGTCAATAAATCTGGCAGGGGTATCGATTACCAATGCATTGCTTGATATTCAAGATGATAAAGCGGGCACTCACACCAAACTTTATGATGTGTCATTAACGCTCACTGAGTTTGCACTTGATGCGTGGAGTAAAGCGGATTTTGCTCTTAAAGGTGAAACTAATCTGCAGAAATTTGCCGCTCAAGGTACGGCAGAATTGAAGTTGGCGTCGGGCTTTAGTGATTACGCACTGCGTAATGTAAAGTTTGATGCCAGCTACAGTGATGCGACGAACAAAATCGACGCAGCGAGTATTGAGCTAGCGACATTTGAATTCGATAAACCCAATACTCTTAAGTACGCAGTGAAAGGCAAAGCCGCAGATTTAGCGCTAGATGTTAAAGGTGGCGCTGAGCTCACCGTTGATAAAGCAATCTCGCAGGTGTCGATGCAACAGTTGACTTTGGACGCGACTTTCGAAGGTGCAGCTTTGCCACAATCGCCAATGAACGTCGATATGGCATCGGATCTTGAGTTTAATCTAACCAAGAATCACCTGAGCTTTGTACTAGAGAAACTCACCGCCAATGCACTGGAGTTTGATGGTAAGTTGGATGTGACGTTGGCGGATATTCCGCAAATCGCATTTAATCTGCATAGTCCTAATATTGATCTAGATGAGTTCTTGGGTTTAAACGCGAAAGCGGATGAAACAAGTAAAGCGGAACCATCAGAGGCGAGCAAGCAAACAGGTAGTGAAAACACAGCAGTTAAAGCCACGGAGCAAGAGCCAGATTTGTCTGCTTTGCAAGGATTGGATGTGACTGGTGCAATCACTATTGATAAGTTCAAAGCTGCCAATGCTCGCATGCAAAATGTGCAAGCGAAATTCAGTGTTGATCGTGGTTTAGTGACGTTATCGTCGTTTAGCTCAAACCTTTACGATGGTTCAATTAAAGCCACTGCAACTTTGGATGCACGTCATTCACCGGCGACTTACAGTGCGAAGAAATCCATCACCGGTGTGAAGGTGCTTCCTTTACTCACTGACGTTGCGCAGATGGACAAATTAGAAGGCACGGGTAATATTGATGTGAACGTGACGGGTAAGGGCCTAGCGCCGACCGCCATGAAGAAAAACCTCGCAGGTACCATCAAAATCAACTTTGCGGATGGAGCGGTTAATGGCATTAACGTAGCTCAACTTATTCGTGAGACTTACGCCAAAATCAAAGGCCAAAAACTGGAAGGGCAAGACAACGTCAAGAAGACTGATTTCAGTGCAATGACGGCGACCTTAAATCTGAAAAATGGCGTCGTAACGACCGACAACTTGCATGCACAATCACCACTATTGCGTATTCGTGGTAAGGGTGATGCCAACTATATCAATGAGACCGTCGACTTCACGATTAGCACGTCAATTGTTGGTTCTTTAGAAGGTCAAGGCGGTAAAGACATTGATGAACTGAAAGATCTGACTATCCCAGTTAATGTCTCAGGTGCGTGGTCTAATCCTAAATTCAAAGTGGTGTTAGATGATGTGCTTAAGCAAAAAGCGCAAAAAGAGATCGATCGCGGCGTTGAGAAACTGACCGATAAGATCAAAGACGAGAAGACGAAAAAAGCCGTTGATGGCTTGTTGAAAAATCTATTTAACTAATTCGTTGATAAGACAAAGCCCGCTATATGAGCGGGCTTTTTTATGTCCAAGAATTACCAGTCGACACCTTTTAGTGCTTTGACGCCAGATTCAAAGGCATGCTTAACATTTCTTACCTCTGACACGGTATCCGCCATTTCAATTAGCGTTCGATGAGCGGCACGGCCAGTGATCACCACAGATTGCATTGCCGGACGATTATTGAGAGCTTCAACCACTTCGTCTAAGTCAATGTAGCCGTAAGTCACCATATACGTTAATTCATCAAAAAGAATCACATCAATGCTGTCATCTTGCAGCATGCGTTTGCACTCTTGCCATACTAGTTGCGCTGCTTCGGTATCTGCGGCTTTATTTTGCGTTTCCCAAGTAAAGCCTGTCGCCATCACTTGAAACTCAACCCCAAGTTTCTCCAAAAGGTTACGCTCACCATTATCCCAAGTGCCTTTAATAAATTGAGCAACAGAGCATTTGAGGCCATGACCTACGGCCCTTGCAATGGTGCCAAATCCAGATGTGGACTTGCCTTTACCATTACCAGTAATGACCAATAGTAGGCCTTTTTCTTCGGTAGCTGCGGCAATTTTAGCGTCTACTTGCTGCTTTACTTTCTCTTGGCGAGCTTTGTGTTGGGCTTGTTTGTTGTCTTCAGTAGACATGGGAATTCCTTTTGACTCATTGGCTTAGTTACATAATAGAGCAATGAGGTGTGGATAAAAACCCATATACACTAGGTGAATTGCACAATCAATCCTTTGAGAATGCTTGATTGCATAACAACTGAACAATGGAAAGTTAATTTTAAATAATGAAATGAGCAAAAAGTGAGCTGCTTAACATCAATAGTTTCGAAGAAATACTCGTGATTGATAGGTTTTAATTAACTAATTTATTACTAAGTTAAACCTCTTGTTCTTATCTAACTTATTGAAAAATAAATATTGATATAAGTTAGCGTTTGTTTTGAGCAATTGATGGTTTCGTATTTGAATAATTATCCGCTCATAAATGGAATGATAAAGCTCGATTTTGCAATTTCCATATTTTGAAATTAGGAGTAGTTTAATTTTCGCAACAGAAGAGTGCTGCGAATAATTATATTCATTAGTTATTTTGTCGTTGGATAAATAAATTAAAACTAAAAGGTATAGCTATGAAGAGAGTACTGCTAAAGATATATTATTAGCCATGAGGAAAATAATGTTATGCCAATTGACCTTCGGTCTGTTTGCAATTGCATTTGAACTATTGTCTTCATTTCATAGAGAGTTAAATATTGAGTCTGCATTCATTGGTGTATTTTTAGCAATTATTCCAGGCATGTTTGGGATGTTTGTTGCTAGCCGCAAGGCTAAATACAGACCGAATGTTGATCTTAAAGATTTAATGCAATTGAGCGGAAGTGTGAAACTAGTATATACGGTGATTTCGTTTGCACTCGTTTTCCACTTTTTCAAAATGCGAAATGTCGTGATACTAATCAGTTATGCCATTACGTTCCTCGGGTATTTTGTTGCACCACTTCTATACAAACAAGTACTCGATGATGATGCTAAGGAGGCATAGGTGGAGAGTGTACAGACCGCCCATGAGTATATTGAACACCATCTAACATTTCTAACTAAGGGGACAGGTTTTTGGGCATTAAACATGGACTCCATGTTCATGGTTTGGATACTTGGCTTTCTTTTTATTGGGGTATTTAGATACGCGGTATCCAAGGGGACGCGTGGTGTACCAGGTCGTTTGCAATGCTTCATTGAAGTTGTGTTTGAGTTTGTAAACAACCTAGTCGGTGAGATCTTCCAATCAAAAGATAAGTTAATCGGCCCTATGGCACTCACCATCTTTGTCTGGGTGCTACTGATGAACACAATCGATTTAATCCCAGTTGATTTTGTTCCTACTCTTGCTCGTAGTTTAGGCTTTGAACATTTCAGAGATCTTCCTTCAGCAGATGTCAATGTGACGATGTCGATGGCTTTAGGCGTATTTTTCTTAGTGATTTTCTACACGCTGAAAGCAAAAGGGTTAGTGGGCTTTATTAAAGAGTTAACCACACAACCATTTCAACATCCGTTACTTTACCCAGTGAATTTTATTCTGGAACTTGTAACACTAATTTCTAAACCTATCTCATTGGGTTTGCGATTATTCGGCAATATGTATGCAGGGGAAATGATATTTATCCTGATCGCATTAATGCCGTGGTGGATGCAGTGGGCATTAAGTGTTCCATGGGCTTTATTCCACATCCTGATCGTTTGTTTGCAAGCATTTATATTTATGGTTCTTACCGTTGTTTATTTGGCAATGGCCGTTGAAGAACATCATTAATATTTAAAGTTTTCTATTTTTAAGTTATATACAAAATATATCGGAGTTATTTATGGATATTGTAAGTGCCGTTCTTTATGTTGCTGGTGCACTATTAATTGGTTTAGGTGCAGCTGGTGCTGCTTCCGGTATCGGTAATCTAGCAGGTAAATATTTAGAAGGTGTTGCTCGTCAACCTGATTTAACCCCAATGCTACGTACTCAGTTCTTTATCATGATGGGCTTGGTGGATGCGGTTCCAATGATTGGTGTTGGTATTGGTTTATACATCATCTTCGCAGTTGCGTAATTGTCCTTAACGAGATCGAAATAGTAGAACTGTCCGTTAATTAGGGGGGCGAGATGAACTTAAACGCAACAATGCTTGGTCAAGCTATATCCTTTGCGATTTTTGTTTGGCTTTGCATGAAGTATGTATGGCCACCGCTAGTCAAATTGCTTGATGAACGCCAACAAGAGATCGCACAAGGCTTACGTCATACCGAAGACGCGGCTAAAGAGCTGGCGTTAACTCGAGCAAATTGCGAGCAAATGATTGAGCAAGCCAAAAAAGACGTTAACCAATTGATTGAGCAAGGGCAGAAACGCCGAGCGCAGATTATCGATGAATCAGTAAAAGAAGCTGAAGAAGAGAAAGCGCGCATTATTGCCCAAGGTGATATCGAGATTGAGGCGGAACGTAACCGTCTACGCCAAGAGCTGAAAGCGGAAATGGCGGATCTGGTTATTCAAAGTGCACAAAAGCTGATCAGCAAAAATTTAGATACGGAATCAAACCGTCATCTTGTTGACCAGATGATCAAGCAAATCTAAAGCAAAAGGGAAGCAACATGTCAGATATTCAAACCATTGCTTACCCATATGCCAAAGCGGCTTTTGATTTTGCAAAAGAAAATGACGCACTTGACGAATGGATGGCAGGACTAAATTTAGTTGCCAACGTAATGGAGCAGCCAAGTTTAGAGACTCAAGTGAAAGCATTGGAGCAGGGTGGCAAATCCGAAACGGATAACTTCCTCCACTTACTGTTCTCGGTATGTGACGGCTTTATTGATTCGCACATGCAGAATTTGCTCAAGCTGATGGCTGAAAACCAGCGCTTAATCGTCATGCGTAGTGTTACCGAGATTTTTACTCAATTAAAAGATGACAATGATTTGCGTCTGGATGTGACGGTATATACCTCTGAGCCTTTAGATGATGAGCAGTATGAAGAGTTGCTCGAAGCGCTAGAGAAGAAATTTGATCGTCACATCAGCCTCGCGAGAAAAATCGACCGAAATCTTATCGGTGGCATGGTAATTAAAGCCGGCGAGTTAGTGATTGATGGCTCTCTACAGACCTCAATTCAACGTTTAGCGACTAACTTGCACGTGTAGTAGGTATTTAAGATGCAACTAAATTCAACAGAAATTAGCGATCTAATTAGACAACGTATTGAAACGTTCGACATTAGTACGCAAGCACGCAATGAAGGCACTATCGTGTCGATTTGCGACGGTATTATTACCATTAATGGCCTTGTTGATGTGATGCAAGGCGAAATGATTGAATTGCCTGACAATCGTTATGCATTGGCACTTAACCTTGAACGCCACTCAGTGGGTGCGGTGGTGATGGGCCCTTATGCAGACTTGAGTGAAGGGATGAAAGTTACTGGTACTGGCCGCATTTTGGAAGTGCCAGTTGGCCCAGAATTGCTAGGCCGTGTGGTGAACACGCTAGGTCAACCAATTGATGGTCTTGGTGAAATCAACGCAAAACAATACAACGCGGTTGAAATTATCGCACCTGGGGTAATTGATCGTAAATCGGTTGATACCCCAATTCAAACTGGCTACAAAGCCGTTGACTCAATGGTACCAATTGGCCGTGGTCAACGTGAGTTGATCATCGGTGACCGCCAAACTGGTAAAACAGCGATGGCGATTGATGCCATCATTAACCAAAAAGACTCTGGCGTAAAAGCTATCTATGTCGCTATTGGTCAAAAAGCTTCAACTATCGCTAACGTAGTTCGCAAACTCGCAGAGCATGGCGCACTAGAAAATACCATTGTGGTTGTGGCATCAGCATCAGAATCAGCCGCGTTACAATACTTAGCGCCTTACGCAGGTTGCACCATGGGTGAATACTTCCGTGACCGTGGTGAAGATGCACTGATTGTTTATGATGATTTATCAAAACAAGCCGTTGCTTACCGTCAAATCTCACTACTACTAAAACGCCCACCGGGCCGTGAAGCTTTCCCTGGTGATGTATTCTACTTGCACTCTCGCCTACTAGAACGTGCTGCACGTGTAAATGAAGCTTATGTTGAGCGTTTCACCAATGGTGAAGTCAAAGGCAAAACTGGCTCATTGACTGCATTGCCAATTATCGAAACTCAAGCAGGTGACGTTTCAGCGTTTGTACCAACTAACGTAATTTCGATTACCGATGGTCAGATCTTCTTGCAAACTCAGCTGTTTAACTCAGGCCTACGTCCAGCGGTTGACCCAGGTATTTCGGTATCTCGTGTGGGTGGTGCTGCGCAAACTAAGATCATCAAAAAACTGTCTGGTGGTATTCGTACTGCGTTGGCTCAATACCGTGAATTGGCTGCGTTTGCTCAGTTCTCTTCCGATCTCGATGAAGCGACTCGCCGTCAAATCGACCACGGTGAACGTGTCACCGAATTGATGAAGCAAAAACAATACGCACCAATGTCAGTGGCAGAGCAAGCAGCGGTGATTTTTGCTGCTGAGCGCGGTTACCTAAATGGTGTGGAGTTGGCAAAAGTGGGTGCATTTGAAGAAGGTCTTATTGCTTACGCAAAATCGAACTTCGCACAACTGATGGCAGACATTAATGCCACTGGTGACTTTAACCAACAAATCGAAGCCGAGCTTACCAAGCTGTTAGAAGAGTTTGTTGCATTGCAATCTTGGTAATTGCGTCATCCTCGAATAGATAAGAGCGGAGCTTTTTATGGCAAATACAAAAGAGATTCGCACGAAGATCGCCAGTATTAACAGTACGCAAAAGATCACTAGTGCGATGCAAATGGTAGCCGCCAGCAAAATGCGTAAGGTACAGGACAATATGGAAAAGACCCGTCCTTATGCAGCAGGTATGCGTCGAGTGATCAGCCACGTATCGGCTGGTACGCTTGAATACAGTCATCCATTTCTTATGGAACGAGAAGTGAAGCGTGTCGCTTATATCATCATCTCATCAGACCGTGGTCTATGTGGTGGCTTGAATATTAACTTATTTAAGCGAGTGCTCAGCGAGATGCAGCAATGGCGAGCAAAAGGGGTGGAGGTTGACACCACCTTGATTGGATCAAAAGCGATTAGCTTTTTCCATGGCTTGACTCATGTGGTTGCTCAGACTTCTGGTTTAGGTGATCAACCTAAATTGGAAGATCTACTGGGCACGGTTCAGGCGATGCTTGATTACTACAAACAAGGTGAAATTGACCGCTTATACATTGCGTTCAATGAGTTTGAAAACACCATTGTTCAAGCACCGATAATCAAGCAGCTATTGCCTTATCCAAAAGACGATTTGGATAGCGATGCGAAGAAATCATCGCGTTGGGATTATATCTACGAACAAGATCCACGAGTGATTTTGGATGATCTAATTCAACGCTATATCGAGTCTCAAGTGTACCAAGGTACGGTGGAAAACGTCGCATGCGAGCAAGCCTCTCGTATGGTTGCGATGAAAGCAGCCACCGATAATGCAGGCCAACTGATTGATGATCTGCGTTTGGTTTATAACAAAGCGAGACAAGCGGCCATCACTCAAGAATTGAGTGAAATCGTATCCGGCGCACAAGCGGTATAAAGAACATTCCGAGGTTAAGAATGAGTATCGGTAAAATTGTAAAAATCATCGGCGCTGTCGTTGACGTAGAATTTGAGAATAACACTGGCCCGCGTGTGTATGATGCGCTGCGCTTGGTGGATGAAGAGTTTTCAGCACTGGTTTTAGAAGTGCAACAACAACTAGGTGGTGGCATCGTACGCTGCATAGTAATGGGTTCATCAGACGGCTTACGCCGTGGTCTTGCGGTACGCGCAACTGGCGAGCCAATCACTGTGCCTGTGGGCGAAGAAACCCTTGGTCGCATTATGAACGTATTGGGTGAACCAATCGATGAATGCGGCCCAATTGGTGAAAAACTCAGTTATGGTATTCACCGCCCGGCCCCAAGCTATGAAGAGCAAGCGAACAGCACTGAGCTTTTAGAAACTGGCGTGAAAGTTATCGACCTTATCTGTCCATTTGCTAAAGGCGGTAAGATCGGTCTGTTCGGTGGTGCAGGTGTGGGTAAAACCGTAAACATGATGGAGCTTATCAATAACATTGCGAAAGCTCACTCGGGTCTATCTGTATTTACCGGTGTTGGTGAACGTACTCGTGAAGGTAACGACTTCTACTTTGAGATGAAAGAAGCAGGCGTGCTGGATAAAGTTGCCATGGTTTACGGCCAAATGAACGAGCCACCGGGTAACCGTCTACGCGTTGCGCTAACAGGTTTAACGATGGCTGAGCGTTTTCGTGATGAAGGTCGTGACGTACTGTTGTTTATCGACAATATTTATCGTTACACCCTTGCAGGGACAGAAGTATCGGCACTGCTAGGTCGTATGCCATCAGCGGTAGGTTATCAACCAACATTGGCTGAAGAGATGGGTGTGCTTCAAGAGCGTATCACTTCAACCAGAACGGGTTCTATCACTTCGATTCAAGCAGTATATGTACCTGCGGATGACTTAACAGACCCATCACCAGCGACAACGTTTGCTCACTTAGATGCAACTGTGGTGTTATCACGTAACATTGCCGCACTCGGTCTATACCCTGCGATTGACCCATTAGATTCTACATCACGTCAATTGGATCCGCTGATTGTGGGTCAAGAGCACTACGAAGTCGCGCAAAACGTACAGATGACACTGCAACGCTACAAAGAGCTAAAAGACATCATTGCGATTTTAGGTATGGATGAATTATCTGAAGAAGATAAACAGTTGGTGTCACGTGCACGTAAAGTGGAACGTTTCCTCACTCAGCCATACCACGTAGCGGAAGTATTCACTGGTCAAAAAGGTGTGTTCGTACCACTTAAAGATACCATTGCTGGCTTTAAAGGTCTGCTAGCAGGTCAATACGATGACATTCCAGAACAAGCTTTCTTGTACTGCGGTTCAATCGATGAAGTGCTAGAAAAAGCCAAATCACTATAACGGCTGAGGAGTTCATATGGCGATAGCAGTAAGTGAGAATACCTTTGAACTACAAATTGTAAGTGCAGAAGGTACGATCTTTTCTGGTCCAGCCCATGCCTTAGCGATTTCTGGTGCGAGTGGTGAGTTAGGGATTCGTCCTGGTCACTCACCACTGATCAGTAACGTTAAACCAGGCATTGCCAGCTTTGTGACCGATCTAAAGCAAGAGCCAACTATCTTGTATATTTCAGGTGGCATGCTGGAAGTACAGCCAGATACGGTGATGGTGCTAGCGGATACCGCACTGCATGGTGAAGAGATTGACCAAGCTCGTGCTGAAGCCGCTCGCCAAATGGCATTAGACAACATCAACCACGCTCAAGTGGGCAGTGTGAGCTTTGAGCAAGCACAGCTGGAATTGACCAAAGCCTTGGCTCAATTGCGAGCAGTAGAATTGGTGGGACGCTTTAAGCATCACTAAATGAAAAAAGGGATTGAGCGAATACTCAATCCCTTTTTTATTGGCAATCCCTAATTTTCTTCCATGCCGCATTTTAGCCGAGGGCATATCACGCTAAGATAAAACGGTGAATAACAAACAATCTCGCAGGTGCAAGGATGAAGAAAATACTGGTGGTGTGTATGGGCAATATTTGTCGCTCTCCGACCGGTGAAGCGGTGTTACGTGCCAAGGCACAACAGATGGGGATAGACGTTGAAGTGGACTCAGCGGGAACCATCGGTTATCACCAAGGCAACCCACCTGATGAGCGTTCACGTCAAGCTGGTGAGCGCCGCGGGTATTCATTCAAAGGGATTCGTTCACGACAAGTTGAAGCAAACGACTTCGAATATTTCGATCTGATTTTAGCGGCAGATCGAGATAATCTGCGCGATTTAAAGGCGATATGTCCAAATCAGTATCAACACAAGCTGAAACTTTATTTAAGTTTTGGTGGATCAGAACAACAAGAAATCCCTGATCCCTATTATGGTGGTGAGCGTGGTTTTGAGTTGGTGCTGGATTTACTAGAAGAAGCGGCTGAAGCCGTATTACGCCAATCAGCGTCACCAATTAAGCCGCCATTACGCGACCGCTAAAATACTCATTCGAGATGATGTATTCGGTATTGCGAATCACTTCATCTTGAATCTCTGACCAATTTTGTCCATTTGCTTCGCCACTTGGAATCACACCTCCGACACGAATGTTGAATGGTGTCAGTTCTTTGGCCCAACTTTGGGTAAACCCTGAAACAAATGATGAGGCATTATCAAATCCTGCCATATCTTCGTAGTTGGTGTAACCAATCACGTTCACTATCACTCCGCACTTATTTTCTGCTCGCATACGTTGTGCCGTCGCTTGGCCAAATCCAAACAGAGCGCTTGCTAGGGAGGTTAGATTTAACGAAAACATGTCGTATGCCGCATGGTCAAAAATATTAGGCACGGCTTTAGAGGTTAACGTATTGATCAAGATATCAGGGCTGCACTGAAGCTGATGTTCAATCAACTCGAAGAGTTGCTTGATAGACGCAATAGAATAGTCCTCAACATCAAAGCGATAGGTATCTGAATTTAATAACGCGCAGCGCTCATACGTTTCATTCAATAGACGTTTATCGGTATCACAGAGGATTACTTTGGCCCCCAACGAAGAAAAGTGAGTTGCGAGGGTGCCTCCAACTCTAGAACCGGCAGAGGTGACTAAGACTACTGCGTTGTCTATTTTCATACTTTCTCCATTTACGTTGCCAGAAAATCTGTCCACATAGAATGGTAGATTAATTGTTATTTAGATGTGAATAACATCAAATAAGTTGTGAATTACTTAGGTTGAATGTTCATTTTTTGCGTTAATTCACAATCTAGGTAAGCGACATTTTGTGGTAAAAAATATGTGCTAGTACAGAGCGGTAAGTGAACATGCGCTAGGCTTGTGCTCGAATTTGATAACTGCGCTGTGCTTCAACTAATTGATTGTAAAGATCAAATGGCATCAGTTTCTTGGGCTGTTTTTCCCCAAGCTGGCGTTGTTGATGAATTGATAAGTTGTGGTACACATCTTCCGGCAGATCATGAGTGGCTTCAGGTAAGTAAACGAGCGCTTCGGGAATAAGGTAGTGAGCGAGTTTTGCGCTTGCCAGTCCACCATGATGGAATTGATGGGCCTGTAAGGCTGAAATTTGGTAAGAACTCTGATCTGATTTGAGTACTTGAGGTTCGGGTAGCGCAAAACGCTGACGCAGTGAACTATCAGTGATCTCTACCGTCTCAATTTGTTCAACGGGTGTATTGTCACGAACGTCATTAGAAAACATCGATAGCAGCAGCGCAAAATCAGCACGACGCCCTTCGTGCACAGCATGGTTAATCCCCATGCCGAACTGAAGTTCGGTTATCGCATTGATGTTGTTAATTGCTTCGACTTGCATTGCATCAGGTTCTGTTACTTTGATGCCTCTATTAGCGGCTAACTATCGAATAACTTTAAGCAAATTAGCAATAGATACAAAAAAAGCCTGCTAGTTGCAGGCTTTTTGAACAATTGGCTTACCGCACTAATTATTTAGCTAGGTTTTCAGCAACGAAATCCCAGTTAACTAGAGCCCAGAAACCGTTCATGTAGTCTGGACGTAGGTTACGGTAGTCGATGTAGTAAGCGTGTTCCCACAGGTCAACAGTTAGAAGCGGAGTTACGCCTGCTTCAGTTAGTGGAGTTGCTGCGTTTGAAGTGTTAACGATGTCTAGAGAACCGTCAGCTTTCTTCACCAGCCAAGTCCAAGAAGAACCGAAGTTGTTGATTGCTGCGTCAGTGAACTTCGCTTTGAATTCTTCGAAAGAACCGAATGCTGCATTGATAGCCTCAGCAACTGCGCCAGTTGGTTCGCCACCTGCATTTGGCGCTAGACAGTGCCAGTAGAAAGTGTGGTTCCAGATTTGCGCTGCGTTGTTAAATACGCCGCCAGTTGAAGTTTTGATGATCTCTTCTAGAGATTTGCCTTCAAATTCAGTACCTGGGATTAGACCGTTCAGTTTAACCACGTAAGTGTTGTGGTGTTTACCGTGGTGGTAATCTAGAGTTTCTGCTGAAATGTGTGGTTCTAATGCGTCTTTCGCATAAGGCAGAGCTGGTAGTTCAAATGCCATTGCTCGTTTCTCCATATATGTAGAAAGAGAACTCTCTTCAATTTCTTCCAAATGTTATTGTTTTAAAGATTCGCGGCCTTGCGAATCACTGTCAAATTGACTGACTTGCTGCCTAGTCTAGCAAGTTTTTGCGTGATCAAAAACACGCATAAGTAAATTGTTTGGTAAAAAAGTCGTTTCTAACCACTTATTTAGACACACAAAAAGTGCGGCTTTTGCTGCGAAATGCAGCAAAATGGGCATGAAAAAGTCGGCTTAGCCATACACCATCTGGTTTGAGCTAGGATTTGCTGACAATACAGACCTTTGGTTACTTTGTGTTAAAGTATCGTAACAATAATTGGTCAATAACCGCAATTTTATGTGCTTTTATTCTTGAGCAATAGTTTAAAATGCGCTGATAATTTGCAGTAACTCCATCAGAGGGAAGCAATGGAAACTATTGAAAAAATCAAACAGCAAATCGCAGAGAACTCAATCCTTCTTTATATGAAGGGTTCGCCTAAACTACCTAGCTGCGGTTTCTCTTCTCAAGCGGCTCAAGCTCTAATGGCTTGTGGTGAAAAATTTGCCTACGTAGACATTCTACAAAACCCTGATATCCGTGCAGAACTTCCAGCTTACGCACAATGGCCTACTTTCCCACAACTATGGATTGAAGGTGAGCTAATCGGTGGTTGTGACATCATTCTTGAAATGTTCCAAAAAGGCGAACTTCAACCTCTAATCAAAGAAGCAGCAGCTCGCGCACAAAGCGACGCAGAGTAACGCAAAATACTGTTTAAATTTACAGTTTTTCTTGAGTTTCTAAGGCCACATTGCATAATGTGGCCTTATTTATTTGTGCTGAATTGACTATGTCCCGTTTATTTATTGCTGAAAAACCAAGTTTAGGTCGTGCGATAGCTGCGGCATTGCCCGGACCGAAAAAAAACGATCAAGGCTTTATTCGCTGTGGTAACGGTGATGTAGTGACTTGGTGTATTGGCCATTTGCTCGAGCAAGTTGAGCCTGATGTTTACGATGAACGCTATAAAAAGTGGAATCTCAATGATTTGCCAATCGTGCCGCAGCAATGGCAACTACGCCCAAGAAAATCAGCCAGTAAACAGCTCTCGGTAGTCAAAAAGCTGCTCAAAGAGAGTGAGCAAATTGTCCATGCCGGAGACCCTGATAGAGAAGGGCAACTGCTGGTGGATGAAGTATTGGACTACTGCAAAGTCAGCCAAGCCAAAAAACAAAATGCCCAACGTTTGTTGATCAGCGATTTGAACTTACCAGCGGTGAAACGTGCGTTGAATTCTATGCGCAGTAACCGCGAGTTTGTTCCTCTGTCGGTGTCAGCGCTCGCTCGCTCACGTGCCGATTGGCTGTATGGCATGAACATGTCACGCGCTTATACCTTACTTGGACAAAAAGCGGGTTACCAAGGGGTACTCTCTGTTGGACGAGTGCAAACACCAGTGCTTGGTCTTGTGGTGCGCCGTGATGAAGACATTGAGAATTTCATGCCTCGTGATTACTTTTCGCTGCATGCGCTCATTCCTTATCAAGGTGAGTTTGGTCATTTTGATATTCGCGCTAAGTGGCAACCGAGTGAAGCTTGCAAGCCATGGCAAGATGAAGAGGGGCGAGTGCTCAATCGCAAGCTGGTGGAAAACGTTGCTCACCGCATTGCCAATCAACCAGCTAAAGTGGTGGAGTCAGAGCAGAAGCAAACCAAACAAGCGGCGCCTTTGCCTTATTCACTTTCTGCCTTACAAATCGATGCCGCAAAACGTTATGCCATGAGTGCGCAGCAAGTGTTGGATACGTGTCAGTCGCTGTATGAAAAACACAAATTGATTACTTATCCACGTTCGGACTGTCGCTATCTGCCAAGTGAGCATTTTGCTCAAGCGAGTAGTGTCTGCCAAGCGATTGTCAATAATGCCAAAGAGATGCAAGCGGCGGTGAGTGGCGCAGATTTAACCCGAAAATCTAAAGCATGGAATGATAAAAAAGTTGATGCGCACCATGCGATCATTCCGACGCCTAAACAGGCGGCGGTTAACGCACTGTCTGCCAATGAGATGAAGGTTTATCAATTGATTGCCAGACAGTACCTCATGCAATTTTATCCTGCAGCGGTTTATGCGGAAGCGAAGTTGGTATTTGATATTGCTGGCGGAGTCTTTATCGCGAAAGGTCGTCAATTGGTCGCAGCAGGTTGGAAAGCGTTGATGGGCAAAACTGATGATGAAGATGTCGGGGTAGATAACGCGCCGCCACTGGCTGAGTGTGCTCACTTGCCGTGAGGGCGAAATCAAACAGCACCAGACTGAACCGCCGAAACACTTTACCGAAGCGACGTTACTACAAGCGATGACCGGCATTGCGCGCTTTGTGGAAGACAAAGAGCTGAAAAAAATTCTGCGCGATACTGACGGCTTGGGCACTGAAGCAACCCGGGCTGGTATTTTAGATACGCTATTTAAGCGCCAGCTTTTGACTCGACAAGGCAAAAGTATTTTGAGCTCGGCAGCGGGCAGAGGTTTGATCCATGCCTTGCCTAATGAGTCGACTTATCCAGATATGACGGCGAATTGGGAGCACCAGTTGCAGGGTATGGCTGAGCGTAATCAGGCTTACCAACCCTTTATGGCGGCGTTACAAACTCGTATTGAGCAATTGATGACGCAAGTAAAGCAAGGTGAGGTACCAGAATCGCTACGTTATTTGCCAAAAGTAGAACGCCCTGCGTATAAACGTAAAAAGCGCAGTTACAACAAAACGGCTGCGAAGAAATCAAAAGGGTAGGGAAGTGTATTAGGCGACGACATCATTACGTCGCCTAGCTATTGCTAATCAAAGAGGTTGTCATGGTCGGCAATCGCACCACGTACATCATTTTGCGTCAATACACGTTTACCTAGTTCGCTTTTCACTTGTCTACCCAAGTCAATCAATGCGTCTCGATTGGCTTGGGTTTGACGTTTTCCTGCGCTTCGCAAACAGTAATTTAATTCATGTGCTTCGCTGAAATTTACCAGATGTTTATCTGCCATGAGTTATTCTCCGCTATTGAGTAAAAGCATTATAAGTCTGGTTGTAGGCAGTGAAATTTCAAGCTGATGATAGTAGATTTTATTGAATTGCTCACGACACGTTTAGTCGGAAATTTTTTGTGTCGCATCATAGCAAGCTGTTAACATAAACCTATTCATATCAACGCAAGCACAGTAATGATCCCACTGATCTATCACGACATATACTCACAACTTCCCTTGCCACCGGAGCATCGTTATCCAATCAATAAATACCGATTGTTGTATCAGGCCGTGTGTGAGCTACGAGACAGTGATCTTCAATGGCAGCAGGCGTTTTCACTTTTTTCTCCGGCACCACTATCGAGCGATGAAGTGAAGGCGGTGCATGCGGCGGACTATATTGAGCCATTATTTGCAGGGCAGTTACCAGCAGCAAAAATGCGCCGTATTGGCTTTCCTTGGAGTGAGAAGCTTATCGAGCGCACATTAACGTCTGCTGGCGGCACTTGTTTCGCTGCCGAGTTGGCGCTAGAACACGGCGTTGCGATCCATTTAAGTGGCGGCTATCACCATGCCCATCATGATTTTGGTTCGGGGTTTTGTTTAGTGAATGATTTGGTTTTAGCCGCGAGAAAAGCGTTGCAGTTTGATCGTATTGATAAGGTATTGATTGTTGATAGCGATGTTCACCACGGTGATGGCACCGCAACCATGTGTGCCAGATATGATGACATCATCACGCTTTCATTCCATTGCGATAAGAACTTTCCAGCCAAGAAACCTGACTCCGATATTGATATCGCTTTGCCGAGAGAAACCAGTGACGAGATATTTCTAGACCATTTTTACTCGGTAGTGGAAACCGCCGTAAACCTGCATCAGCCAGATTTGATTTTGTACGATGCAGGCGTTGATATTCATTGCGATGATGAACTGGGTTACTTCAATGTTTCAACCCAAGGCATTTACCAGCGCGATCGCTTTATGTTGCAACTCGCACAGCGTAAAGCCATTCCAATTGCATGTGTGGTTGGTGGCGGTTATCGCAGCGAGCATCAAGCATTGGTGCCCATTCACATGCAGCTTTTGCAAGCGGCATTTGATAGTCGCTGCCAAATATAACGGTGTTGATTACTTATTCTGGCAATCCATAATAACCACACGGTTTTTGCCACCGTGTTTCGCTTGGTACATGGCGGTATCAGCATGATGAATCAATTCATCTTCTGCGCAGCAAGCGCCCGCGCAAAAATGGCCACCGATACTGGTACTCACTTGTATTTCATTGGCTTCGTCAATTTTGATTGGTAGGCGAATCGCAGCGAGTAGTTGATCTGCGTACAATTTTATCTGCTCTAAATGCTTAGTATTGTGCAAGAGTACGGCAAACTCATCCCCACCAATTCGTCCTGCAACGACATCGTCATCAAAAACGTGCTTAATCGCATCGGCGACATGTTTTAGCGCTTTATCCCCATTCAAATGACCGAAATTGTCATTGATCGATTTGAAGTCATCCATATCGATAAACATCAAGCAAAGTGGTGTGCGGTTATGCAGAGATTGCTCAATGACTGCCTGATATTTTGCTTGAAAAGCCCCTCGATTGTATAAACCTGTGAGACTATCGTAATGCGCAAGATAATGAATACGGCGATCATCGCGATGTAAACGCAGTTGGTAAGTTGCAATACTCAATGCCAACACTAAGCTCATTAACACACCAAAAATAATGAGGTTTCGATGTGTGCTCGAAGGATGTTGAAGGTCGATACGATGATTAAAATTAGCAAAAGAAACTAATTTCCAAGCCGTTGTGTCATTGTTTGAAACATGAAAATCTTGAAAACAATATGGATTAATACGGTCGACCGCACCGACCGATTCGATGGTCATAATGCCGTTGTCCGATTCGAACTGTCCTGAAATGGTGGACTTGATTTGCTCAGCTAACGTCGGAAATTGACGATAGATTGTTTCTGCTTGCTTGCCTTCAAACATAAAGGCAAATTCTAAATCCGGCTTTAGGTCGTTGAACAGGAAATACCCATCATGATTGATCAACATATAGTTGGTGCCACTATTTAGGTTGAATAGTCGCAAGCCATCCATAAGGTAACCCGCTAAATAATTGATAATAACGACGCCACGTTTAACTCCTTGTTCATCATAGACCGGAGTTGCCATTCGAATGGTTGGCTTGTACGGGATTTCTATCATGCCATGTTCGATGTTTAAATCGATTGGAGAAACGTAAACTTGATTACAAGAGAGTGATATCGAATTTTGGAAATAGTAACGATGAGCTTTGTTTTGCAGTTGTGCTTCAGGCACGATTGTCGCGTGTCCATCATTAAAGTTGATGCGAACGATTTCATTACCATTAAGATCTAAATAACGGATTTGATCATAGATCTCTTTGCGTTGACTCATTGCCAACAACGCATCGCTTGTATGTTCGAGTAGTTGGCTTTTTGTTTCGAGATCAAACTCCGTATCGGTTTTGTAGATTTTTTGCTGGCCAAGTAAATCGGCGAGCAGGGCCGTCTCTTTCACCACCGACCCAATCACCCACTCGATGTAGTTTTTCTTTCCTTCCAGCAGCGCTTTTTGTTCAACCTCAATATTGCTTTTGGCTGTCTCTAACTCCTGGGTTGAGTGGTAAAAGAACATAAGCCCAAATAACGCAGTGAAGATCAGCGCCAGCAAAGAAGTGCGGGTAAGGAAAAATCTTAAATCAGAGGACGTCATGACAACTACAACAGTGAATATCGCAAAAGGGCGCTATTGTAGTGATATGCATCACGTTTGGGTAGGTTTTAATAATGAACGGTTTGCACTGCATAAACTAACCAGTGTTGCTTGTAGTTTACACTAGATATGACTCTGAGTTGTTGAATAACTTAAAGAAAGTAGATCGGGTAAGTCACACAATGTAAGTAGTGACTTACCCTGGATAAGCTTAGGCTTGAGGAATCGCGTGGCCTAAATCGGAAAAGATCGTGATATTGTGAGTCGATTCTTGGCGTGCTCGTTCGCCATCGCCACAAATAATCGCTTCTACAATCCCTTTATGACTGATTGCACTTTGCGACAGCTCGTAGTCATGATGAGTCAATTCAATATAACTTCTGAGTAGGTTAGCGATCTGATCGTACATTTTTAGAAACTTAGGACTTTTACTGATCTCAACAACTTTCCTATGTAAATCAAAATCTTTCTTACATACGGAGACGATGTCCAGCGGACCTTCAGCACAAACTTGGCAGAATTCTTCATACACCTGACGTAGTGCGAGTTTATCTTCCGCGGTCGCTCTTTCTGCTGCCATGACAGCGGCTTCTGATTCAATTGCTACGCGCATATGGTAAAGCTCCCACAAATCTTCATTAGACAAAGTGAAAACTTGCCAGCCAACATACGGCTTTTGTACCACGAGACCTTCATGAGCGAGAGTGTTGAGGGCCATACGCAGGGTACTACGTGAAATTTCTAGTGATTTTGATAAAGAACTTTCAACGATCTTTTCGCCTTGTGAAAGCTGCCCGCTGACGATCATATCTTTAATAAATTCAGTTGCTTGGTCTTCTAGGCTCTGTTTATTTATCTTCATTTTTCAGATTCATTTGATTGAGTCATTTCAGAATATTCAAAAATATTACACCAAGTTGTGACTTTAGTCATATTTTGTCGTTTGTTTATCAGTATAATGTCGATTGTCGGACAATGGACAATTAACTGTTTAACGATAAGACAGAGAATATACAATGAAAGCAATAAAACTTTCTCCTACGGACAATGTAGCAACCCTACTTGGTGACGTAGCAAAACACGAATTAGTTGAGATTATTTCAGCAGATAACGAAGTAATCGCAGAGATCAAAGCGCTACAAAAGATCACTTTTGGTAACAAGATTGCGCTGGGTGACATCGCAAATGACGAACACATTATGAAATGTGGTCACTCTATCGGTAAGTCGATTGTTGAAATTCCGCTAGGTCAACTTGTTCATGTCCAAAACGTTCGCAGCGAACGCCTAGACATTCCTGAAGCAATTATCGAAGAAATCATTAAACAAATGGGGATCGAACAATAATGACTGCGACATTTAAAGGTTACCCACGTCCAAACGGTACATTTGGTATTCGTAACAGCGTATTGATTGTTGCTATTGATGAATGTTGTGAAGGTATCGCACGTAACATCAGCAAAGAGATTGATGATTCAGTTGTTGTAACAAACCACTACACCTGTATGTACGGTGGTAACGAAGAGATGATCGACACGATCATCCATACAGCAACAAACCCGAATATTGCTGGCGTACTCGTGATTGCAATGGGTTGTGGTTCAATCGACCCTGAAATGATTGCTGAGCCAGTGCGCAAAGAAGGCCTGCCAGTTCATACGCTAACGGTAATTAAAAACAAAGGCACTATCGAAACGATCAAAGATGGCGTTGAGTTAGCGAAAGAACTCAAAGTATACGCAGACAGCGTAGAACGTGTAGATGCGCCAGTTTCTGCACTGCGTATCGGTATCAAATGTGGTGGTTCTGACACATCAAGTGGTCTAGCGTCTAACCCATCTGTTGGTGCGGCTTCAGACAAACTCGTTGACATGGGTGCAACGACAATGGCGGGCGAACTGCTTGAGCTATTGGGTTGTGAAGAGATCCTAAAAGAGCGTTCAGTGACACCTGAAGTGGGTGAGAAAATTGAACGTCTAATCGCAGAAGATCTAAAGCGTTGGCACGTAATCGAAGGCACAGAGACTATGTCTATCGGTAATAGTGTTGGCGGTCTAACGACTATCGACGAAAAATCACAAGGTGCAATGCACAAGACGGGTACGCGCCCAATTCAAGATTGTTTGCGCATCAACCACATTCACCGTGAAAAACCAACTACACCTGGTTTCTACCTAACCGAAACCACCATGCTTTGTGGCGGCGCAGCGATGCACTTTGCATCACTAGGTTGTCAGCTTATCATCTGGACTGCGGGTGCAGCAGGTTTTAACAACTCAATCGTTCCAGTGATTCGTGTGTCTGGTAACAGCTCACTAATCACGGCTGATATGGATATCAACGCTTGTGGAATCATGGATGCAACAGACACTATCGATAACGTTTCGAACAAAATCGTTAAGCGCGTGTTTGATGTTGCAAATGGTGAACCGACTAACTTAGAAGGTGTGGGCTATGCGTACGCTTCTCTATACCAAAAAGACCAACGTCTAGAACACGTTATCGGTATTTGCCCACAATAATTTTCTCGAGCTACTTGCAGCCCTATAGCAAGTAGCTTGGTTTAAACCCAATTTTGTGCCCTTATATTGAAAAGGCGCTGAACTGCGCTTTTATTCGAGATAATAAAAATGAGTAAACCTGCTCCAAATAAATCATTAGGTCTAACAATTGCCCTTGTTTGTGCTGCCCTTTGGGGTGCATCTTTTCCTCTAGGTGGTGTACTAGCGGGTAAACTGGATCCTGTTGTACTAGCGGTTGCGCGTTACGCGATTGCAACACTAGGTTTCGTTGTTTTATTCATGTTTTCTAAGAAACATACGCTGAAGAAAATCCAAAGCAAAAAAGACGGTTTTCTTTTGGCAGCTGCGGGCGTTTCTGCTCAAGCGGTATTCTTCTACTTTACTATTCTAGCTTACGAATACACTTCATCGGGTGAGATTGGCGTGATCAACGGTATGGCTCCGTTCCTAACGATGCTAGCGGTATTTGTGATTGATAAAATCAAACCATCAGCACCAAAAGTATTTGCTGTAATGCTTTCATTGGTAGGTGCTGGCGTGATTGCTTACGACCCATCGAACAAGATTCAAGGTCTTAACCTAGGCCACCTGTTCGCACTATTCGGCGTACTTGGTTTCGTAACTTACAACTACATTCTTGGTAAATTTGGTTCAGACCTAAACTCACGTTACGACACATTCTCCAGCTGTTTCTACCAATTCGGTGCAGCAACAGTGGCTCTACTTGTTCTTGGTATCGTTACTGGTGCAGACTTCGCTTCAGCTTCAGTATTGGTTGAAAACGGTAAGCACATCGGCAGTATTCTAGCGCTTGGTCTACTGTGTTCAGGTATCGCATACGCTCTATGGGAAGTAGCGACACTGAAAACTCAAGACGCCGTTATCACAACAATGGCACTAAACGTTCTACCACTATTTGCAATGATCGTAGCTTACTTCCTACTAGGCGAAGTAATGACAATGCAAAAACTAGGTGGTGTAGTAACGGTAGTTATCGCGCTATGTATCTACACTGTTGGTGACCGCTTTACGAAAAAGCCTGTTGCAGAAAAAGCAAGCGCTTAATCCAAAGCAGAAAGCTATAAATTAGCTGTCAGCATCAAGTCTGGCAGCTAAATCCCCCAAATCAAATCGCTCCACAATTTGATTCGCCCTGAAAGAATAATTTATCTGAGCCTCCCTAATCTCGTTGCGCCTACAGCGTAGGGGTAGGCTCGGGTATCAATTGAATTATTGCTAATAGTAGAGAAGTACAATGCTATTTAACGAACTAAAAATTACAGAAGTTGAAGTCATCCACCTACGTGTTCCTGCGCTAGATGAAGCATGTGAATGGGGTGAAGATGGCGTACTCATTCGCGTTCATACTAACGCAGGTATTACTGGTGTGGGTGAATCTGACAGCTCACCAATGATGATCGAAGCGTGCATTAAAGCAACGCAAAGCCACGGTTCTTCTCAAGGTCTAGAGCGTCTTCTAATCGGTGAAAACCCACTAGAAATCGAACGTCTATACACCAAAATGTACAACGGCACGCACTACGCTGGTCGTCGCTCGACAATGATCCACGCTATCTCTGCAATCGATATGGCGCTTTGGGATATCGCAGGCCAATTCTACAAAGTACCAGTATGGCAACTTCTTGGCGGTAAATTCCGTGAGAAGATCCGCGCGTACGGTACGTTTATCCCGTCAGCAGTAAAAGAAGAGAACGTAGCTCGCACAACTGAATTGCTAGCTCAAGGTTTCACTTCTTTGAAATTTGGTGGTGGTCCTCTAGGTAAGAACGCTGAAACTGACTACGAAATCATTAAAACAGTGTGTGAAACAGCACGTGCAATCAACAAAGACGTTGAAATTGCTATCGACCTAGCAAGTGCATGGCGCACAGCTGGCCACACGATTGAGATGGCGAAGAAACTAGAAGAATTCAACCTACTATGGATTGAAGAGCCAATCACAGATGACGTATTAGCGGGTTACCGTAAGGTTTCTCAATCTACGACACAAAAACTGGCTGGTGGCGAGACACTAACAACGCGTTACGAGTTCGCTAACTTTATTGAAAAATCAGGTGCAGACTTTGTTCAACCAGATGTAACTCGTTGTGGTGGTATCACTGAAATGGTGAAGATCTACGATATGGCACACATGGCTGGTATGAAGCTTGTTCCACACGGTTTCTCAACCGGTATTCTGATCGCAGCAACGGTACACTTCCTAGCGTCTCGTGAACACGGCGACCTAATTGAGTACTCGCAAAGCACAAGCCCACTGTTTACGTCACTAGTGAAAAACCAAATCGCATTTGAAGATGGTTACGTAGCAGTACCAAACACTCCAGGATTGGGTGTTGAGCTTGATGAAGAGATCATCGCGAAGTACCGCGTAAATTAATTCACGTTCTGCCCATGTCAGGTTGTAGTGCGTGGGTAAAAAAGAATTGGGATTGGGCCTGATTCTTGCCTTGAAGTTACGTTACTAACCGCAAGGTTCAAACTTGGAAATAAGTCAAAGAGGCAGCCATTGGTTGCCTCTTTTATCCAGAAAATAGCGATGTGATTCAACCCACTTTGCTTTAGGTTTGTTGTACTTATTAGTAATCAAATGACCATTTATGTAATTTAATTACTGTAAAATGCTCGATTACTAAGAGGTTTAACCCATTTAACTACGTCTACCACTTTAGGGTAGTTTGAAACTGTAATTGATTTACATCATGTATTAATTTTTCTTCATAATTAAAAATCCGCTTTAGATACGAAATAAAGACTGGAATTGATTATGAGCAAGCTCAAGCTAGTGATCGTCGGTAATGGCATGGTGGGACACCGCTATATCGAAGATCTAGTTGAGAAAACCGATATTTCAAACTTTGAAGTAACGGTCTTCTGTGAGGAACCACGTGTCGCTTATGACCGTGTCCACCTCTCTTCTTACTTCTCCCATCATACCGCTCAAGAACTTTCTTTAGTTAAAGAAGGCTTCTACGAGAAACACGGCATTCAAGTATTGCTAGGTGAGCGTGCGATTAATATCAATCGCCAGAACCGCATTGTTTACTCCTCTTCTGGTCGTGAAATTCAATACGACAAACTGATCCTCGCGACAGGCTCTTATCCGTTTGTTCCGCCTATCAAAGGCAATGAAAGCAAAGATTGCTTTGTGTACCGCACCATTGAAGACCTAAAAGCAATTGAAGCGACAGCGAAAAAAAGCAAGTCAGGGGTGGTGATTGGTGGGGGCCTACTTGGTCTTGAAGCCGCTGGTGCATTGAAAGCGCTAGGCATGGAAACTCACGTTGTTGAGTTTGCACCCAAGCTAATGGCTGAGCAGCTTGATTTAGCGGGTGGTAACCAGCTTCGCCAAAAAATCGAGCGCATGGGTGTCAATGTTCATACCAGCAAAAACACGCTAGAAATTGCACCTGAAGGCAAAGATGCGCGCAACGTGATGCGTTTTGCTGACGGGAGCGAAATTGAGACCGATTTTGTAGTGTTCTCTGCGGGTATTCGCCCACAAGATAAGCTTGCTCGCCAAATGGAACTAGAGATCGCACCTCGCGGTGGCATTGCCATTAACGACCATTGCCAAACGTCAGATCAAGATATCTATGCGATTGGTGAGTGTGCGTCTTGGAATGGCATGTTCTACGGTTTGGTTGCGCCAGGTTACAAAATGGCGACCGTAGCCGTTGACCACTTACTTGGTAACAATGAGAGTAAGTTTGAAGGTGCAGATATGTCTGCCAAGCTGAAACTTCTGGGTGTAAAAGTGGGCTCAATTGGTGATGCTAATGGCCGCACCGAAGGTTGTAAGAGCTACGTATATCAGAACGAAGAGCAAGAGGTGTACAAACGCCTGATTGTTTCTGCAGACAACAAAAAACTGTTGGGCGCAGTGATGGTTGGCGACACAGCAGACTATGGTGACTTACTGCAGTTGATGCTGAATGAAATCGACTTACCAGAGCACCCTGACGCATTGATTCTTCCTGCTCACGCAGGGGCTGAAAAACCAGCACTTGGCGCTGATGCGTTGCCGGAAACCGCCGTTATCTGTTCATGTTTTGATGTGACGAAAGGCAAGATTGCTCAGGCCGTGGCGGATGGTAACCATACCTTGGCAGACATCAAAGCAGTGACTGGCGCAGGTACTGGTTGTGGTGGCTGTATTCCACTGGTGACGTCAGTGCTTAATGCCGAGCTTGCAAAGTCAGGCATCGAAGTGAAAAACGATGTGTGTGAGCACTTTGCTTATTCACGCCAAGAGCTATTCCACCTAATTCGTATTGAAGAGATCAAAACCTTTGATGAGCTTCTAGAGAAATACGGAAAAGGTTATGGCTGCGAAGTGTGTAAACCACTCGTGGGTTCTATCTTAGCTTCTTGCTGGGGTGAACACATTCTTAAGCCACAACTGGTTAAGCTGCACGACACCAACGATAACTTCCTAGGTAACATCCAAAAAGACGGCACTTACTCCGTTATCCCACGCATGGCTGGGGGGGAAGTGACACCTCAAGCTCTTGGTGCGCTGGCGAAAGTGGCGGAAGAGTACAGTCTATACACCAAAGTCACCGGCGCTCAGCGTATCGGTCTATTTGGTGCTCAAAAAGACGATCTTCCAGAGATCTGGCGCAAGCTTATCGACGCGGGTTTCGAAACAGGTCAAGCATACGCAAAAGCACTTCGTATGGCGAAAACTTGTGTTGGTTCAACGTGGTGTCGTTACGGCGTTCAAGATTCTGTTGGTCTAGGTTCTTACATCGAGAACCGTTACAAAGGCATTCGCACCCCTCATAAGATGAAGTTCGGTGTGTCTGGCTGTACTCGTGAGTGCGCAGAAGCACAAGGTAAAGACCTTGGTATCATCGCCACTGACGCAGGTTGGAACATGTACGTATGTGGTAACGGTGGTATGAAACCTCGTCACGCAGACCTGCTAGCCAGCGATCTAGACAAAGAAACACTAATCAAGTACATCGACCGTTTCATGATGTTCTACATCCGTACTGCTGCGCCACTGCAACGCACTTCTGTTTGGATGGAAAACATGGAAGGTGGCGTTGACTATCTACGTGAAGTCATTGTTAACGACAAACTCGGCATCAACGTGCAACTAGAAGCGGATGTTGCCAAATTGGTTGATGAGTTTGAATGTGAGTGGACAGCAACCATCAATGATGAATCACAACTGACTCGCTTTGCGCACTTCATTAACTCTGAAAAACGCGATGACAATGTGGTGTTTGTACAAGAGCGCGAACAACATCGCCCTGCGACTTTTACGGAAAAACATCCTGAAGCGAAAGGCGACATTCTTCATGTAGCGATTGCGGATTAAGGTAGGTCGATTATGTCATTTAAAAAAATCTGTCACATCAGCAGCATCGTACCAGGCACTGGTGTTTGTGCACTGGTGAATGGTCAGCAAGTTGCGGTATTTCGCCCTTCAGAAGCTGAACACGTATTTGCGATTAGCAATACGGACCCTTTCTTCCAATCGAACGTGTTATCTCGCGGTTTGATTTGTGAGCACCAAGGCGAACTTTGGGTGGCAAGCCCACTCAAGAAGCAGCGTTTCAATCTCGCAACAGGTCAATGCATGGAAGACGAGCGTTTTAACGTTCAGTCCTATCAAACGCGAGTGACGAACGGTGACGTTGAGATTGCAGGTTAATCCAGGAGATTAAATAGCTTAAAGGCTTCCTGTTCTTGCGGGGGAACGGGATAGAGCAGGGAGCCTTTCACTATTTGATTTTAATTACTTTTGGAGAGACATGATGTCTTATTTAAAACCAGCTGAATTTGTCCAAACCATGATAGCGACAGGCGAGGCGAAAGTGCGCACATCGACGCGTGATCTTATCCTGCGTGGAACGATGGCAGGCATTATTTTGTCACTCGCGGTTGTTGTCGCCATTACGGCCATCACGCAAACAGGGATCGGCATTGTAGGTGCATTAGTCTTCCCTGTTGGTTTTTGTATCTTAAGCTTAATGGGCTATGACTTGGTGACAGGCGTATTTGGTTTAGCGCCGCTGGCCAAATTTGATAACCGTCCGGGCATTACATGGGGACGCGTGCTTCGTTGCTGGGGGCTAGTTGGCTTGGGTAACCTTATTGGTTCACTGCTGGTGGCTTTTCTTATTGCCCTATCTTTGACCATGAATTTTAGTGTTGAGCCTAATGCAGTGGGTCAAACTTTCATTAAAGTATCAACGGCACGCACCGTGGGTTTTGAAAATTTAGGTATGGATGGCTGGATCACCTGCTTTGTGCGCGGCATTTTGTGTAACCTGATGGTGTGTTTAGGGGTGATTGGTAACATGACGGCTCGCAGTGTCGCTGGCAAGATTGCTGCTATGTGGTTGCCTATTTTTATCTTCTTCGCGTTGGTATTTGAACACGCAGTCGTCAACATGTTCCTGTTCCCGCTTGGCATGATGTTGGGCGCTGATTTTGGCATTGCTACATGGCTTAATTACAACCTGATCCCAACCATTCTTGGCAATATCGTGGGTGGATTGCTACTAACATGTGTGCCGCTTTACCTGACACATGCTAAAACAGCCAAAGGCATTGATAATGAATCGAACATGGATGCTGCACCTGTATTAAGCAAATAATTTGCTGATTGCCCTGCTGAAAAGGTGGGGCAGTTTGAGTATAAAAGTAGTTCTGGGTAGAGCTTCTTCTTATATTCAAATTTTCGATAGGCACGGTTATGACAACTAAACTGACTTCTCTGATCCCAGGTTTAGCCCAAGGTTTTGTTTCTTTAGTAGGGGCAGGACCTGGCGATCCAGAACTTCTGACCGTTAAAGGGTACAAAGTGATTCAGCAAGCAGATGTGGTTGTTTATGACCGATTAGTCTCGGCAGAAATATTGGCGCTAGCTAACGACAAAGCTGAAATGATTTATGTCGGCAAGAAGTTAGATTATCACTGTGTGCCGCAAGATCAGATTAACCAAATTCTGGTTGATAAAGCACTAGAGGCTAAACGAGTAGTACGTCTAAAAGGCGGTGATTCGTTTATTTTTGGTCGTGGTGGAGAAGAGTTAGAGACCTTAGCTGAGCAAGGTATTCGCTTTGAGGTGGTACCCGGTATTACGGCAGCCGCTGGGGCGACTGCTTATGCAGGTATTCCCCTCACGCACCGAGATCACGCTCAAGCCGTGCAGTTTATTACTGGTCATGTACAAAAAGATGGCAAAGAAATTGATTGGCAATCAGCGGCGCAGTCTAATTCAACCTTGGTATTCTATATGGGGCTTAAACAGAGCGGCTACATTGCAGATAAACTCATTACCCATGGTTTGGCTGCGGATATGCCGTGTGCGATCATTGAAAATGGTACCCGCCGTGAGCAACGTGTTTTCCGTGGAGAGTTGTCTGAATTGCCAACTATGGCGAAACAAGCACAAAGCCCAGCTTTGATAGTGGTTGGCAGTGTGACATCGTTGCATGAAAAGCTAGACTGGTTTCATAACCACGGTTAACCGCTAACTGGCTTAATCCTCTAAAGCCTGCTTTTATAAGCGGGCTTTTTTCGTCTGTATTCTTCTAACGAGAGAGCAAACCGAACTTGACGGTGTTCTGAATGTGGTTGAGTGTGGGGCCTTATAAATTTATAGTGCTCGAAAACGACGAAAGCCTGCAAATTTCTTTGCAGGCTTTCTGAATGTGGCGGAGAGATAGGGATTTGAACCCTAGATACGCTATTAACGTATGCCGGTTTTCAAGACCGGTGCTTTCAACCACTCAGCCATCTCTCCGTTGTTGAAGCGCATAATATAGAGGTCTTGAAATGTTGTAAACCCCTAATTTAACTGTTTGCTTTATTTGTGTTCGTTTTTACATAAATGCGAGTTCGTTAGGTTGAATAGTGTTCTATAAGGCTGATTTTAAAAATAAAAAGCACTCTAAAAGAGTGCTTTTCAATAGCGAATAACGGCGCTTAATGATGAATAGGCGTGCTGATATAAAGTGTTTTATTTAAGGTTGTGGTACTTGGCTCTAATTCAAAATTCCAGTTACCTACGATTGGCTCGTGGAATCCGCCTTCAACAATAAATTCAACTGAGTTTTTGGTCGTTTTCCAGATGCGGACCAACCCTCTACGCTACTTGGTGCGATAGGATCTGGCAAAAACCTGGCAAAAACTCACCTTCGCTGAGGGTGATTTTATAGAGTGTACGATCGGATTCAATCAGGAAGTCGTCTGCATTTACACTATCAATATTTAGGGTCGCAATTGTATTGGCAAGTGCATGTGGGGTATCTGGCGGTGTGACATCAATGTCCACCGGAATGCGAATACTTAAATCATGGTCAGTAGAAAGGACACTCTTATCGAGGGTGAAATCAATAAAGTTTACCGCGCGATGGTCAAACTCACCCGAAATACGGTAGCTAATCGTGTTTGAGCTAGCGCGGTAAGGACGAACAACGTTATGAGTAGAAATTGTGGTTGCCGCTTTTAGCGTGTTTACGTTAGTTGTATTTAACGTTGCACCTTCTAGCTCAACATGCAGCTGGAAGCCATACAAAATGTGCTGATACGGTAGTACGTCGTAATTTACCTTAATGGTAGGCACGCTGATCCCGTAACGCTGCGCGTCTTCGACAGATAACGTATATTCATGAGCAAAAGCTGGCTGAGCCAAACCTAGCGATAATGCGGAAGTGATTAATAAGGCCGTAAGCGACTTATTGGTTTTCATGATCACACCTTTTATTAGGATTGATTTAGGAAGGTATCTGATCTGCAAATTGCGTGAAAACCATTGATCTCGCAACAGTTTAGCGAAAAGCGAATTCAATATTGGGATGTTGGTGCAAAGAGTGGTTATTCAGTAAAAATCGAATAAAATATTGTGAAGCAATGTCTCATTCATAAAATTGTGAATTTAATGCTGGGTTTGGCCACAAGTATGGGGACTAAGCTGAGAAAAGATGCTTTGTAGGCGATATAAATGTGACTAAGTGTGGAGACGGCTGATCTTAGGTTGCGCACGACTAGGGATTTCAAATCCCTTTATGGTGTCTAAAACGAGAAAACCCGGGGACGCCTAGTTCAGTTTTTCGATTTCGTAATGTTTAGATTCAGAACGACGAAAGCCTGCAAATTTCTTTGCAGGCTTTCTGAATGTGGCTGAGTGCTGTGGTCGTCACGACTAGGGATTTCAAATCCCTTATATGGTTTCTAAAACGAGAAAATCCGGGATGCCTAGTTCAATCTTTCGATTTCATAATTTGTAGATTCAAAACGACGAAAGCCCGCAAATTTCTTTGCGAGCTTCTGAATGTGGCGGAGAGATAGGGATTTGAACCCTAGATACGCTATTAACGTATGCCGGTTTCAAGACGGTGCTTTCAACCACTCAGCCATCTCCGTTGTTGAAGCGCATAATATAGAGGTCTTGAAATATTGTAAACCCCTCAAAGTACTGTTTGCTTTATTTGTGAGCTGTTTTGCGCATATTTTTTTGAGTTGGTCGAAAAATGATGCATTAGCTCGGATTTATGTAAGAAAGTTAAGCTTAACAATACGAAAAAAGAGAGCATAAGCTCTCTTTTTTTAACTGGTGTATGGTCGGACTGAGAGGATTTGAACCTCCGACCCCCGACACCCCATGACGGTGCGCTACCAAGCTGCGCTACAGTCCGATGAAACTAATCTAACGCCAAAATCGCTGAGCGTCAAATTTAACCACCTGATTTATTGGCTTTTTGTGTAGAAGCGCTGTAGTTCAGTTAGACCTTGCATAATGACTGGTAACGCAGGGTTTTCATCAGCTAAGCGATGGTAATTGCTGTCATACAATTTGTAGTTACCGTACTTATCAATCACAGTTGTGTTTTTATTGGTGATTAATGCCAGTTCATGATAATCACCCGCTAAAATCCATTTTCGAGTACGCTCGTCAAATAGATTTCGGCCACTACTAAAGTCCGTAGGGTTTGATGACACGCCCATCAAATCTTGTAATAACGTTACTGACAGATCCAAGTGGCTAGTGCGATGGTTGTACTGTCCGGCAAGTTTACCTGGCCAATGAATAATCATTGGAACTTCAAGTTGGTAACGGCTGTAGTTAGAGCTTGAGCCCCAGCTGTTGGTTTTAGTCTCGTTGAATTCAGTACCATGGTTTGAAGTAATCACTACCACGGTTGAATCTGCGAGTCCAAGTTCATCAATGGTTTTGTAGATACTCGCAAGCTGCTCATCTGCACTTTTTACAGATTGGATGTAGTTCGCTTTCAGATCATCGATGGTGTTACCAGATTTATTCTTGTAATCACTAAAGTCATCTAATGTGGTCAGCTCGATAAAGCTAAACCAAGGTTGCTTACTTTGCGTTTGAACCCAATTACTCCATGCCGAAATCGCGGCTTGGTCACCAGATTCATTTGGTTTGTCATCAATTTTAGTCGTTGTTAGCCCTTGGAATACGATATCTTTGTATAGAGGGTCGCTAAAATTATCACCACTGAAAAGACCAATTTGATAGTCGTTGTTCTGTAGCGTTTCTAACACGATTGGTAGTGATTTTTGCGCTTTAATGCTGCTTGCGTAGCTGGTTGGTAAGCCGTAAAGCAAACCAAAGATGCCGCTACTGTCGTTACTCGAACTGAAATGATTATTGAAGCTCAAGTTATCCATTGAATAGGCGAATGTTTTTGGCATATTTGATGCGTTTAGTGCATCGGCACGCCAGTTGTTAACACTTACTACTAAAATATTCAGCGGGTTTGAACGACGACTAAATTCAAGCTTTTCAATCGGGTAGCGCACTAATTCCGCTTCACCAAGGTTAGCTTGTTGACGTTCTAAGTACTCTTGTCTGTCTAGTAAACCGTGCTTTTCCATAAAGGACTTAGCTGTCATTGGGTAAGACAGAGGGAAGTTAGATTGCTGAGACGTAATCGGATTGTAGAAATACGCATCGGCCCAGACATAAATAAGATGACTGGAAATAAAGCAGAGGAAGAATACGCCTGCAATTGGGCGACCGATGTGTTTGTGCGACAGTTTACGTTGTTTACGCCAAACCCATTCAGAGAGCGCCAGTTCTACCAAAAAGATCAAAGGTAAAACGACGAATAGATGCTGAAGATCGGCACTGACGCCATTTGTATGTTCACCGCTATCGGTAAACAGTACTTCCCAAACAACAGGATTTAAATGCAGGTTGATTGACTGATAAGCTTGAGTATCAATCAATAATAAAGTTAGACCTAATGTGGTTAAACAAACCGTCAGTAAGCGGAATAACTTACGTGACGGCACCACAAAGGTTAACGGAAATAGAACCAGAAGATAGACGGCGAACACTAAGAAGCCAAAGTGGCCAACCCAAGAAACCGCTAAATACAATTGACCGAGTAACGTCTCAGGCCAAGGCGATTGCGTGATATATCGGGTACCGATGAGCATGGCGGCGATAATGTTGAAGAAGGCAAACCAGTGACCCCAACCAACTAAACGCGAAACCCGCTCTGCGTATGTATTTCCGTTATCTACCATGAATAGTTCTATTATCCGGTTTTAAATTAGTGTGCTTTGTCGTCGATAGAAGACAGTAGCGCTTGGGCAAATTTTTCTGCAATTGCTTTACGTTGGGTTACACCCACGCGCTCGTTAATTACGTTAGTTGCAATGTTGCCAGCGATCATTAGTGCTAAATCTGGACCTGCACCATGCTTTTCTAGCACGGCTGCAACTTCCGTCAGAATGTTTTCGTATTTTTCGTCGCTGTATTTAGATGTAATCGGCATAAAGACTCTAATGAACAATAGTAAAGCGGCTTATGATAACCTACAATGCCGAGCAACTGAATCCTATAACGACGATAAATTTAACATGAGCCTTTACCTATCAAACGTAATTTTACATCAATTGCGAAAAAACGATTCTGATGAGTTGGTTGTTAACTTTCGCGCAGAAGCGTTAGCTAACGATAGCTCAACAGAAAACCTAGTCGCCGAGCTACATCGTGTATTCAACTCAAAAGCCGGTAAGGGCTTTGGTTCATTTAAGTCTGACAGTGAATTTCAGGTGTGGTTGAAAGAACTGCACAAAAATGAGCGCGATTTCTATGATTTCTCACAACTTAGCGCAAATCGTCTGAAAGCAGAACTCAGTAAGTACCCATTCGCTGACGAGGGTATTTTAGTGTTTGCTGAGTATCAATCTCTTGCCACCGATTTTCTATTTGTCGGTATTATTCCATCCAATGAGAGTTTGAAAGTGACAGAAGGCCTAGAAATTAGTGCTACTGAATACCTTGATCTCAGCAAAATGGATATCGCGGCACGTATCGATTTATCGAGCTACCAAACAGACAAAGATTCAAATCGCTACCTTGCTTACATCAAAGGCCGTGTTGGTCGCAAAGTTGCAGATTTCTTTTTAGATTTCCTACAGGCAGAAGTCGGCTTGGATACCAAGCAACAAAACCAAGTGTTAATGCAGGCGGTTGAGGATTACTGCGCGGATTCACAATTGGATAAATCTGAGACAAATAACTACAAGAAACAAGTCTACGATTATTGCAACGATCAGCTTAAATCTGGCGATGAAGTTTACGTTAAAGAGCTTTCAGGCGAATTGCCTGCCGCTCAAGATGGCTCGAGCTTTTTAGATTACACTCAAGACCGTGGTTACGAGTTGGAAGAGAGCTTCCCTGCTGACCGCACTGCCATGCGTAAACTAACTAAATATGTTGGTGCTGGTGGTGGTCTGAACTTAAGTTTTGATAGTTTGCTTTTGGGTGAGCGTGTTTTTTACGATCCAGAAACAGATACATTGACCATCAAAGGTACGCCACCAAATTTACGTGACCAGTTAACGCGTAATCGCTAAACACTTTTGTTTCGAAAGCCCTGCTGATTAGTAGGGCTTTTTTGTATGTCCCAAGTAATCTGTACTCTGAAAACCTGAAATAGGGAGTTATTTGATTATATAGCGAGATAGAACAAGCTTAAGTCGACAAAATAGTCATGCTGTTCTTTTATCTGCACATTTATGTATATCCTAGTTAATAACAAGTTAAGAAAGATTTACATCATATGGACAAGCGACATTTTAAACTGGGTTGGTGCATTGTTGTTGTTTGGCTAGTTGTGATCATTGGTATGATGGTCAACTACCAATCACTCGAGCAACGAACCGTGCAGATACAGAAAGTCAGTGACAAGGTAGATGAATTTCGTAGCAGTCTATTTTTTGAATCGGCCTATCGTTCAAATATGAGAGATCAGCAAGTTGAGTTGTTAGCGAGCTTACAACAACAACGCGATCAGTTAGCGCAGCATTCGTCGGTGGGGTGGTTGCAGCCAGACATCGAGCAGTTATTGTTTACGACGGATCGCTTTATTGAGCAAAGTCAGGCGTTAGTGAACAATGAGTTGGCTTTAAGTGAATTGCTGACAGAGATTCAAGCCAAACGCTTGGCGTATCAATCTCGCCCAGAGATTGAAGTTTATTACTTTCAACTTAGTACTTATCTGTTTGAAGCGCTTTTTTCATCCTATTCCACCAATTCAAAAGCTTACAAACATTTGGATGAACTATTTATTCAGTCCAATTCGTTAGTGGATGCAGATAAAATCACACTACAAACAATGCTCGCGCAAACCTCACGTGTAATGGGGAGTTTTGCTCAAGGTGGATACATTGTCGAACGGCTGATCAGTAACTCAGTGTACAAAGAGTTACAAAACGTTGTACAACAAAGTCAGGCGGCGCTGAAGAAAATGGTGCTCATTGGCATTTTGTTCAGTGGTGTCGTTATGCTTGGGCTTCTGGGCATGATGCATATGGCAATCCGCACCCAAAGCAAAGAAAATTCAACTCAAGAGTGGCAACGAAATGATCAAATCAACTTAGAAAACGCTGAGCCGGTTGTAGGAAAACAATCGGCAAATAAAGATCAAGCGGAGACCATTGAGTTGGAAGATAGTCACTCAGAGCAAGTAATGGATGCTCAGCCCGAGACGTTGGATTTGCCTTTGCCGAAAAATACAGCGCCCCAAAGATCATTCACTGCAGCGCCTCAAATTGATTTTAGTGTGATGATGGATTGTTTAGGTGGCGATCGTGAATCGCTGTGCATGCTATTGGAAGTGTTTGTTAACGATCATCAAGACGATTCGGCTGAGATTGCACGTTTGCAGCATCAGTCTCCAGAAGAAGCCATTCGCCGAGCACATAGCTTAAAAGGGGTAGGGGGAAACTTGGGGGCTTATCAGTTAAGGGATGTCGCTGGTCGCTTGGAAACGGCATTGGCGAAAGACAGTGAGCAAGTTACCCTTTTGTTAGCTGATTTGGAATTGTGCCTTAACCAAGCAATTCTCGAAGCGAAAGCGTTTATTCGCGGTGAATCCGAACATACTTCAATAAACACGGACTCAATCGCATCCTAATCGTTGCTCTACAGTCAGCAGAAAAAAACAAAGAGCGCCGAGGCGCTCTGTTGTATTGGATGTCTTGACTATGCAGTTTGCTGCTTCATTTTAGAAGAATCTTCCGAGGCCGATTCAGCTTGCGGTTCACAGCGGTCGACGAACCAACCCATGTATGAGCACAGGATGGTCACGAGAATACATACAAAGCTTAACCACATAAATGGTGCATACGAAAGCGTAGCGACACCAAGAATGCTCGCCATATAGATACCGTTGTCACTCCAAGGCACCATACCTGATGTCAGTGTGCCGCCAAACTCTGCGTTACGAGAGAGGTTTTTACGTTTAAAGCCTAAACGGTCGTAGTTTTTCGCACAGATTTTTGGCGTTAGAATCAATGATACATACATTGCAGAGCCAAACACGTTGCCCATAAATGCGGTTGCAATGGTTGAGGTCGCAAGAGAACCCGCGTTTTTAACGCGGCGCTCAAACAGCTTCGCGATAGTTTCCAGTACACCGACTTTATCGAGTAGACCACCAAAACCTAAACCAAATACGATAACCGCTACCGAGCCTAGCATTGATGACATGCCGCCACGATTTAGGATCGCATCAATAAAATCGACGCCAGAAATAACGGAGTATGGTTCCCATGCGGTGCGAAATGCCGTGATGAATTGAATATCTTGCACCGTTACGGCCCAAATAATGCCAAGTAGCGAGCCAAAGCTAATCACAGGGAATGAAGGCATGCGCATTGCGAGCAGTACCAATACAGCAATCACAGGTACAAATGACAGTGGTGTAATGTAGAACTGCTGCTCCATTGATTCGATAACGCTTTGCACTTGAGACATGTCAACGTTACCAGCGTAGTGCAGACCAAATAGAGTAAATAGAATTGCGGTAATTATGTAGCTAATTAACGCAATGGGTAGCATTCCTTTGATGTGTTCCATGACTTCAACGTTTGACATTGAAGACGCAAGAATCACAGAATCTGAAAGTGGTGACATTTTATCACCAAAGTAGCAGCCAGATAGAATCGCGCCAGCCGTGACAGGTGCAGGAACACCAAGCCCTTGACCTATGCCCATCATTGCAATACCAGCGGTACCGGCGGCGCCCCAAGAGGTTCCGGTCGCAAGTGCTGTTAACGAGCAAATCACCATGGTTGCAAGCAGGAAAATAGAAGGGTGAATGGCTTTCAACCCATAATAAATGATGGTTGGTACAATGCCGCCTGAAATCCAAGTTCCGACTAATGCGCCTACCGCGAGTAAAATCAATACCGCGCCTAAACCATTGGAAACTCCGTTTAATGCCGCTTGCTCTAACTCTTTGTACTGATGCCCTAGTCTCAAACCCAGCACGATGATAATGAACCAACCAATGTACAGCGCAAGCTGAATGGGTAGATTTAATTGTGCGGTAAATGAAAAGGCCATTAATAAAAATAAACCAAGTGCAACAATGACTTGCGTCATACTTGGTAAACGAGGGGTAGGTTGCGTCATAGCGGGTCTCTTTGCGTACTTAAACCGGAGATTACTCACCTAGACATCAAGTTTTAAGGTAAAACTCGAGCTTAACGTCAATATTGATATCAATTAGCAAAAATTACTATTTTTATGCAATAACAGGGTAATGGTGAGGAATCGAGTGTTAATTCCATTTTAAAAGCTGAGCGACAATACATGAGTCGAAGGAAAATTTCGAGAATTTGTGCGATTTTCGTAAATTTAAGCTTCCAAGTGGTTAATTGATGGTTAAATTGGTTGGATTATAGTTGTCTTGGGGTTGTTTGTTGTTTGAAGTTCGTTGTTGATGTGCTAGTGATGATTTTCAATAGGCTGGCATTTGTTTATCCATTTTTAACGAAAGCGTAAGTAAAAAACCAAGTAAAATGCCTTGTAACAACATAAATTTAAAAATAACCCAATAAAGTACAATTTTTAGCTTGAGATTTTGTGCGAAAAATGAAATATGGAAGAAGAAATAGCCAAATGTTCTCTGCTAGGGCTGAGTTTACACGCCAAACGGCAATCACACTGGCAAAGAGATAATTTGAGTATTCCTTTTGATTACATGGAGAGTAAATAAATGAGAGTAGGTCTAGTTGGGTGGCGCGGCATGGTTGGCTCTGTGCTGATGCAGCGAATGGTAGAAGAAGGCGATTTCGACCTTATTGAACCGGTTTTTTACAGCACATCGCAAATCGGTATTCCTGCCCCTTTCTTTGGTAAAGACGCCGGTGATCTGCAAGACGCTTTTGATATTGAAAGCTTAAAACAACTGGATGCCGTAATTACTTGTCAAGGCGGTAGCTACACGGAAGAAGTTTTCCCTAAACTGCGTCAAGCAGGTTGGAAAGGCTACTGGATTGACGCGGCATCAACCCTACGCATGGCGCAAGATTCAATCATTACCCTTGATCCGGTGAACCACGCTCAAATTCAACAAGGTATTCACGCAGGCACAAATACGTTTGTCGGTGGTAACTGTACCGTAAGTTTGATGTTAATGGGCTTAGGTGGTCTATTTGAAAAAGGTCTTGTTGAATGGACGAGCGCAATGACCTATCAAGCGGCATCGGGCGCTGGCGCGCAAAACATGCGTGAGTTGATTTCACAAATGGGTGTGATCAATGATGCGGTAAGTTCAGAGCTGGCAAATCCTGCAAGTTCTATTCTAGATATTGATAGAAAAGTCGCTGAAACCATGCGCAGCAGCTCTTTCCCAACCGATAAGTTTGGCGTGCCATTAGCGGGCTCTTTGATCCCTTGGATCGATGTTAAACGTGACAATGGACAGAGCAAAGAAGAGTGGAAAGCTGGCGTTGAGGCGAACAAGATTTTAGGTTTGCAACACTCTCCAGTGCCGATTGATGGCACATGTGTACGTATTGGCGCAATGCGTTGTCATTCTCAAGCACTGACAATCAAGCTGAAACAAAATGTACCAATGGATGAAATTGAAGAAATCATCGCGACGCACAATGATTGGGTTAAAGTGATTCCAAATGAGCGCGATATTACCGCACAAGAGCTTTCTCCAGCGAAAGTAACCGGTACCTTGTCAATTCCAGTTGGACGTTTACGTAAGATGGCAATGGGGGATGATTTCCTTAATGCTTTCACCGTCGGTGACCAATTATTGTGGGGTGCAGCGGAGCCATTACGCCGTACATTGCGCATTATTTTGGCTGAAAAACAGTAATTACACTGACTTAAACCAAGCTAATCTTGAGAGGCTGCAGCATTGTCTGCGGCCTTTTTGTTGGTTTGAGAATCAAATTGTAAACAGGTTGCATAGATTTAGAGCAAATCGTCGCTATTCCAAAGCTAATTGTTCGATGCTTGCTGAGGATTTGCTATCATAGTGTCAGTTTCAGCTGAACATGGAAGGCATGCTTGAGCTTTGACACTTTCAAGCATTCGCGGAAATAAAAGACAGTTTGTAATAATGAAGATCAATAAACAGAGCCTAGAAGAGCAAGCAACAGATTACCTGAGAGACAAAATCGTCAAGGGCGAGATGGACCAGGGTGAAAAAATTGTCGAGAGTACGCTTGCGAAAGATTTAGAGTTATCACGCAGTACCGTGCGTATGGCATTGAACACACTCTCGCATGAAGGTTTAGTCGTGCAAAAGCCTTATGCTGGCTGGCACATTTTCTCTTTAGATGAAGAGGATCTGTGGGAGCTATATCATCTGCGTGTAGCCTTGGAGAGCCAAGCGGCAGCGATGGCGGCAGAAAGAGCTTCTGAACAGGATAAACAAAAACTGCAATCCATTTATAAAGAGTATTATGAGCTTTGTGCAGCGGTACCGAGTGATATTCAAGCAATCTGCGATGCCGATTTTAGATTACATCGTTGTGTCGTTGAAGTGAGCGGTAGCAAACGGATGGAAAAAGCCTACAGCCAGATCGCGAATCAATTACAAAGTTATTTGTGCATGACTCATGAAGATTATGATGTAACACAAAGTGCTTTGAGCCATAAGCCAATGATCGATGCGATTTGTAACGGTGATAAAGAGACTGCATGGGCAGAAGCAAAAGCGAATATTACACCTCTAACCGAACACTGCGCACAGCTTAAGAAAAATAGCTACTGATCAGATAGTCATCAATTTAAAAGAGCTCCTATATGGAGCTCTTTTGCTATCTCAAGTCGTTTGATTGTCTCAGCCGCTATTCTGGAGCTGTGACCCGATGATCAGGGTCAGCAAGTTCACTGCCACAATGCTTACAGTGGAGTGCATCAGATTCATGCCCAGCTTTAGAGCAATTTGGACACTTCACCAAAGATCGATGCGATTTCATTTCATTGTTTAGCTCAGCGGTAATGATGCCGGTTGGTACCGCAAGAATCGAATAACCCAGCAACATCGTGAGAGAGGCGATGCCTTTTCCTAATGGTGTTTGTGGAACCAAATCGCCATATCCAACCGTAGTAATGGTCACAATAGCCCAGTAAATACTTTGTGGAATGCTGGTAAATCCATTGGCCGGTCCTTCAATAACATAAATCAACGAACCTAGAATCGTTACTAAGATTGCAACGGTTGAGAAAAAGATGAAAATTTTGCGTTTCGCCATCAATAACGAGCGCAATAGGACATTTGAATCTTGTAGGTAGCGAACCAGTTTAAGTACGCGAAAGATGCGCATAACTCGAAGGAGACGTACCACGCCCATAAACGCAACAGATGGAAAGAAAATTGCGATATAGGTTGGCAGAATCGCCAACAAGTCAATGACACCATAAAAGCTGGAGGCATAAGACTTTGGTTTAGGTGAACAGTATAGGCGCAGCAAATACTCGAGCGTAAACACCCCGGTAAAGAAATATTCGCAATAACGAAGTTGCGTGCTCCACTCAACCATAACGGATGGAAGTGATTCCAAAACAAGGATCACGAGTGAAGTTAAGATAGCGATGATCAGTGCAATATCAAAGGCACGTCCAGCAGGCGTGTGTGTACCAAAAATAATGACGTATAACTGATGCTTAAGTGATGATTTAGGCATGATGTGTCATATTGGATTTATCTATATGCCACATCATACCAGAAAGAGGGGGTGAGGCTAACTGAGAGAGTCGTTAGCCACTATATATAGTCAGTGGATTAACCCATCAATGCAGGGAAAAGCCCACGTAGACCATTGGCAACGAATTCAATGCCCAGAGCACCTAAAATCAAACCCATGATACGAGTAATGATGTTAATGCCCGTTTGACCCAAGAAACGCACAATCAATGGTGCTGAACGGAACAGCGCCCAAGAGCATAGACAGAATGCAATGATAGTTACGATGATACCCGCGGTATCCATAAGGGTAGGGTAGCGTGCACCATATACAATGGTTGAACTGATCGCACCTGGGCCAGCAAGTAAAGGCATAGCCAGTGGTACGACACCAATCTGTTCACGGCTGATGTATTCAGTTTTCTCTTGGTTGTTCTGTTTATCTTCACCCAACTTACCGCTCATCATTGAAAAAGCGATACTCAAGATTAATAAGCCGCCAACAACGCGGAATGAGTCGAGCGAAATGCTGAACATGTCCAACAGTACCTGACCACCAATTAATGAAATGATCAAAATACTTGCAACCGCAACGTGCGCTGTAAGCGCCGTTTTGCGCTTTTCTTCTTGGGTCATGTGACCGGTCAAAGAAACAAATATTGGCATGATGCCAAGTGGGTTAACCGCAGCAACCAGTCCTAAGAAGAACTGTAGGAAAATAGCGAACTCGATAGTCTGCATAGTGGCACTCAAAGATTCACAGTGTTGAAAACAAGTGGGATAGAAATTCGCGCATAATGTAGTGCATTACGACAAAGTAAACGAATGAAAAAAACTAACGTATAAAGGAGGCTTTGAGTGAGAAAATCTTATCATTGATGCTTTTTGTGGAAGTTATTGACGAAAAAAATCGCGCTATCGTCCCTTGAAATCGTCAGTGGCTGCACAAACGTTAACATTCGCACACTTTTAACAAAAAATATGACGAATTGTAGAGAGATTATGTGCCTCAGATATACTCCTTGGAGCACATAAAATGCGGGTTTCATGAAAGTGTGTGGCGAAAAAATGAAACTTTTTTACAGTTTGTTGTGTTTTGTGGAAGATAGTGGTTCGTTTGCTTCTTTTTGAGCATAATTTGTTTTGCGAAAATGTCTTTAATACAGTTGTTTAGTTTTATTTGACGGCTATGGCACCACTTTGGGGTAATTAGATTGTCAGAACTGATCTAGGTCAATTTTTTCACAACTTGAAATAATATACTCAGTCCTGAAAGCAATTTACTAAGAACGTTGTAAACGAGTCGTAAATCTGGCTCAAGTTCGAAATCACAATGCACTTAATAAAAGTTTTTAATATTTATTAAATTTAGGAGATTTCCTTATGCCTGTAACTAACTTAGCTGAATTAGATGCGCTAGTTGAACGCGTAAAAGCGGCTCAAGCTGAATTTGCTACATACTCTCAAGAGCAAGTAGACAAAATCTTCCGCGCAGCTTCTCTAGCAGCTAACCAAGCTCGTATTCCTCTAGCGCAACAAGCGGTAGCAGAATCTGGCATGGGTATTGTTGAAGATAAAGTAATTAAGAACCACTTCGCGTCTGAGTTCATTTACAACAAATACAAAGATGAGAAAACTTGTGGCGTTCTTGAAGAAGACGACAACCTAGGCACAATGACTATCGCTGAGCCTGTAGGTATCATCTGCGGTATCGTTCCAACAACTAACCCAACTTCAACAGCGATCTTCAAATCTCTAATCTCTCTGAAGACTCGTAACGGTATCATCTTCTCTCCACACCCACGCGCTAAAAACTCTACTAATGATGCAGCTAAACTGGTTCTAGATGCAGCAGTAGCAGCAGGTGCACCAAAAGACATCATCGGTTGGATTGACCAACCTTCAGTTGAGCTTTCTAACGCTCTTATGAAGCACGATGGCATCGCGCTTATCCTTGCAACTGGTGGTCCAGGCATGGTTAAAGCAGCTTACTCTTCTGGTAAACCAGCGATCGGTGTAGGTGCAGGTAACGTTCCAGTTGTTATCGATGAAACTGCAGACATCAAACGTGCTGTAGCTTCTATCCTAATGTCTAAAACGTTCGATAACGGCGTAGTTTGTGCGTCTGAGCAGGCTGCAATCGTTGTTGATTCTGTATACGACGAAGTGAAAGAGCGTTTCGCTTCTCACAAAGCATACGTACTAAGCAAAGCTGAAGCGGACAAAGTTCGTAAAGTTCTACTTATCGATGGCGCACTAAACGCGAAAATCGTAGGTCAACCAGCTGCTGCAATCGCTGAAATGGCGGGTGTGAAAGTTCCTGCTGATACGAAAGTTCTAGTTGGTGAAGGTCTAGGTAAAGTTTCTTACGACGACGCATTTGCTCACGAGAAACTATCTCCAACTCTAGGTCTGTTCCGCGCTGACAACTTCGAAGACGCAGTTGCTCAAGCAGTAACAATGGTAGAAATCGGCGGTATCGGTCACACATCTGGCCTATACACTAACCAAGACGTTAACGCTGACCGTATCCGTTACTTCGGCGACAAGATGAAGACGGCTCGTATTCTTATCAACATTCCAACAACTCACGGCGGTATCGGTGACCTATACAACTTTAACGTTGCACCATCACTAACGCTAGGTTGTGGTTCATGGGGTGGTAACTCTATCTCTGAAAACGTTGGTCCTAAGCACCTAATCAACAAGAAAACTGTTGCGAAGCGAGCTGAAAATATGTTGTGGCACAAACTACCTAAGTCAATCTACTTCCGTCGTGGTAGCCTTCCAATCGCTCTTGGCGACCTAGAAGGTAAGAAACGCGCATTCCTAGTTACTGACCGTTTCCTATTCAACAACGGTTACGCAGACGACGTAGTTCAACTACTGAAAGCTCAAGGTATGGAAGTTCAAACGTTCTTTGACGTTGAAGCTGACCCAACGCTATCTGTAGTTAAGAAAGGTGCTGAAGCAATGCAAAGCTTCCAACCTGACGTAATCCTAGCGCTAGGTGGTGGTTCACCAATGGATGCTGCTAAGATCATGTGGGTAATGTACGAGCACCCAGAAACTCACTTTGAAGAACTAGCAATGCGCTTTATGGACATCCGTAAACGTATCTACAAGTTCCCTAAAATGGGTCAAAAAGCTGAGCTTGTATGTATCACTACAACTTCAGGTACTGGTTCAGAAGTTACACCATTCGCGGTTGTTACTGACGACGAAACTGGCGCTAAATACCCACTAGCTGACTACGAACTAACTCCTAACATGGCGATCGTAGATGCGAACCTAGTGATGAACATGCCTAAGTCTCTAACAGCATTCGGTGGTTACGATGCAGTAACTCACGCTCTAGAAGCTTACGTATCAGTTCTAGCGAACGAATACTCTGACGGTCAGGCTCTACAAGCACTTAAGATGCTAAAAGAGTACCTACCTTCAAGCTACGCGAACGGTGCTAAAGACCCAATCGCTCGTGAGAAAGTACACAACGCGGCAACCATCGCTGGTATGGCATTTGCGAACGCATTCCTAGGTGTTTGTCACTCAATGGCACACAAACTAGGTGCTGAGTTCCACCTACCACACGGTTTGGCTAACGCACTACTAATCTCTAACGTGGTACGTTACAACGCGAATGACAACCCAACGAAACAAACTGCGTTCTCTCAATACGACCGTCCACAAGCACGTCGTCGTTACGCTGAAGTTGCTGACCACCTAGGCCTAAGCCAAGCTGGTGACCGCACTGCTCAGAAGATTGAACGTCTACTTGCATGGTTGGAAGAGCTAAAAGGTGACCTAGACATCCCACTGTCTATCCAAGCTGCTGGCGTAAACGAAGCTGACTTCCTAGCGAAAGTTGATGAGCTATCAGTAGAAGCGTTCGATGACCAATGTACTGGTGCGAACCCACGCTACCCTCTAATCACTGAGCTAAAAGAAGTTCTACTATCTTCTTTCTACGGTAAAGCTTTCGTTGAAGGTGAAACTTTCGAAGGTACTACTGTAATCAAGAAGAAAGCAGACCAAGAAGCAGCGGGCAAGGGTAAGAAAGAGAAAGCTAACGCTTAATCAACCGCTCGTTATGAATTAAGTTTTCGCTAGCACGGACTCTTAATTCGGGAAAAAGTGCTAAGCCCTCGTCGAAAGACGGGGGCTTTTTTTATGTGCTGAGCGTAGGGACATAAAGTGAAGCTTGGACTAGGGATGATGGCTCGCTTCCCCAACTAGACCGGGCTTTCTTATTGAGTGTGGTCTTTTAAAAGCTTGACTGTTTGGTGAGCTTGGGTAAAAAACTAAGGCTTGGTTGCATCTAGGGTGAGCAAGTGGATGGCTTTCTTATATGGCTAACTGGCGTGTAGAGAACATTCTCAAATCGGTATCTCCAGCTAACAAAAAAGGCTGATGCTTGCACATCAACCTTTTAATCAACGTTGTCGTTAGCGTTGTCGCTTACTTCTCTTCGTCTGGTAATTTTACATTCAGCTCTAGCACTGAAATATCATCATCTTTGTGTTCAAATGACAACTCGACCATTGATGGGTCTACCGCGACGTACTTGCTGATCACCTTAAGAATATCTTCTTTTAGTTGTGGCAAGTATGACGGTGCAGGATCGTCATGGCTGCGGCGTTCGGCAACGATGATCTGCAGGCGTTCCTTTGCCAAATTCGCTGATGTCTTCTTTTGTGGGCGGAAAAATTCCAATAATGACATGCCTTATTAGCCTCCAAATAGTCGTTTGAAAATCCCTTTCTTCTGCTCAGTTAGGAAGCGGAAGTCAACTTGATCGCCAAGTAGACGATTTACTGTATCTTCATAAGCTTGGCCAGCATCTGACTGTTCGTCAAAAATAACTGGTACACCTTTGTTTGACGCATTCAGTACTGCTTGGCTTTCTGGAATCACGCCTAGAAGAGAAATGTGTAGAATTTCTTCAACGTCTTCCACGCTTAGCATTTCGCCAAGGTTCACACGAGCTGGGTTGTAACGAGTTAGTAGCAGGTGCTGCTTAACTGGCTCAAGGCCTTGCTCTGCACGAATAGATTTTGAATCAAGAATACCAAGAATTCGGTCAGAGTCGCGAACTGATGACACTTCAGGGTTGGTGGTGACGATCGCTTCGTCAGCAAAGTATAGCGCCATAAGCGCACCTTGCTCGATACCGGCAGGTGAGTCACAAATGATGAACTCAAAGCCCATTTCATCTAATTCATCCAGTACGCGCTTTACACCATCTTTGGTTAGTGCGTCTTTATCGCGAGTTTGAGATGCTGGAAGGATAAACAGATTATCAGTGCGCTTATCTTTGATTAGTGCTTGGTTAAGTGTCGCTTCACCGTTGATAACGTTAACGAAATCATAAACAACGCGGCGTTCACAGCCCATAATGAGATCAAGGTTACGTAGACCGATATCAAAATCAATCACTGCGGTCTTTTTACCTTTTAATGCAAGACCAGAGGCAATTGCAGCGCTGGAAGTTGTCTTGCCTACGCCACCTTTACCTGACGTGACAACAATAATTCGTGCCATTCTAAATTCCTTGTGTTTTTAAATCGTCAACAACTCGAACTTGAGCGAGTTATCTTCCAAACTAAATAAAACTTTTTGTTGCCAAAATTCTTCAGCAAATTGCTCTGTCAGCCAATAATGACCAGCAATAGACATCAATTCTGCGTTGAGTTTGTTACAAATAATCACCGCACCAGTATTACCGCTTGCGCCTGCAATTGCACGGCCACGTAGCGTGCCATGAATATGAATTGAGCCATCGGCGATCACTTCTGCACCTTCGCTAACATGGCTAAGTACCACCAAATCTGCATCTTTAGCATAGATCTGTTGCCCTGAGCGTACTGGCGTTCGAACCACTTTAGTCGGGCCAAGCATTGCTGGAGCTTGCGCTGGTGATTTACTTGCCGACATGATGGCAAAGCCGGCTTCGCGAGCCAGATTTTGCGCACGTTTGTCTTTGCTACCAGTAATACCAACAGGGATCATGCCCACATCTGATATGCCTTGTTTTAAAGCAACGAAATCAATATCACCTTCAACCAAAGAGACATTGATTACTACTGGCGCTGACGCAAAGAAAGCTGGTGCGTGTTCAACCTTTTCTTGTAGAAAATGGATACTTTTTTCGACATTATTGTCAGAAAGGTGCAAAACTGACAAAGTAAAACTACTGCCTTTTAGATCTGCGGTATGTGACATATTTTACTTTGGACCTCGTTTGAATACTCTGTCGCAGAAATCACGTTGCCTGCGAGTAGGGGTCTCATGTTATATTCCCACAATACGCTCAGCAAGTTATCTTGCTGTCAATTGAGTGTTTTGCTAGAAAAAAAGCAAAAATACACTTGTTCTCTAGGTTAGATGGATTAAAGGCTTGCTATGCTTTGTGCAATTTACAAAAGCTCGAAAAAAGAAGGTGCTTACCTATATTTGCCGAAAAAAGACGATTTTTCGCAGGTTCCTGATCAATTGATGCAAATGTTTGGTAAACCAGTGATGGTCATGATGGTGAACCTGGCAGGGCGCACGTTAGCACAAGTCGATATAGAAAAAGTGAAACAGTCGATTAATGAGCAAGGTTTTTTCTTGCAATTGCCGCCGCCACCAAAGAATCTATTAGAAGAGTACAAAGAACAAAAAGCCCGTCTAAAATCAGAATGACGTCTCACTCAAGGAGGGCCGCAGTGAAAAAAATATTGCCATTAATTCTGGGGTTAAGCTTAAGCTCCACCGCATTCGCGCAAGATAAAGATTTTGACCAATACGTGCAGGGTTTAAAAACTGAAGCGCTAAATAAAGGCATTTCTCAAGCGATTGTTGATCAAGCGTTTGTTGATGTGACATACAAACCACGAGCGGTAAAAGCCGACCGCAACCAGCCAGAAAAACGTCTGACTTTAGATGAGTATATTCCTAAAGCAGTACCAGACTGGAAGGTAAAACAAGCAAAAGATCTGTATAAAAAGCATCAAGCGGAATTAACGCGTATTGGTGAACAATACGGGGTACAGCCAAGATTTATTGTTGCGCTGTGGGGTATTGAAAGTAATTTCGGTCGCTTCACGGGTAACTACAGCGTTATCGATGCCCTTTCAACCATGGCTTACGAAGGTCGCCGCGAAGAGTTTTTCCGTGGTGAGCTCATGTCAGCACTGACCATTCTCGATCAAGGGCATATCCAAGTTGAAGATATGAAAGGCTCATGGGCTGGTGCTATGGGGCAATGTCAGTTTATGCCGAGCTCATTCATAAACTTTGCCGCAGACGGCAATGGTGATGGTAAGAAAGACATCTGGGATACAGAAGCGGATGTGTTTGCCTCTACGGCCAATTACCTAAGTCAATCCGGTTGGGATGACAGTTACACTTGGGGACGCCAAGTGAAGCTGCCAAAAGGCTTTGATATGAACCTTGAAGGGCGAGTACAAGGTAAAGAGAAAACCTTGGCAGAATGGAATGCGCTGGGTATTACACGTTATGATGGCAAACCGCTGCCAAAAGTGGATGTTGATGCTTGGTTAACTGCGCCGGATAAAGCCGATGGACGCATATACCTGGTGTATAACAACTACAACGTACTCATGAAGTGGAATCGCTCTTACTACTTTGCTTTAGCGGTAAGTCATTTGGCTGACCGCATTATGCTAGATTAAGTTGAATATCAACACGTATACTAAAGGGGCTCATTGAGCCCTTTTTCTTTCCTAGGAGATATTGTGCTTTCAGAACGTGCTGCACAAATGGTGGTCTTCGCCGCGCTACTCAAACATAAGAACTTCACGTTGGCTGCAAAAAGCCTTGGGGTTTCGGTTTCGCACGTCAGTAAGCAACTTGCTTTACTAGAACAATCTCTAGGTATGAAGCTGGTGCAAAGGACGACGCGTACCTTCACTGCAACCGAAGCCGGGGAGCGATTTTATCGCCATTGCCAGCAGATTGTTTTAACCATTGATGAGGCTCAAACCGAAATCGAGAGTCAGCGCGATGAAGTGGAGGGATTGGTCAAAATTGGGCTGTCTCAATCTTTTGGTACGTTACACATTATTCCTGCGATTGAGGAACTACGCGAACTCTACCCTGAACTTCAAGTTGAAGTACATTTGTTTGACTATAAAGTCGATATGCTGGAAGAAGGATTAGATCTTTGGATCACCAGCAACGAGCATCTTTCTGAAGGCTACGTTGCTCAACGTATTGCTGACTGTCAGTTTGTCGTCGCGGCTTCTCCTGATTATCTGGTGCATCATGCGGCTCCAACTCATCCTCATGAACTTGCTGAGCATAACTGTTTAATTTATCGCAGTTGGGAGCGTGACTATACCAACTGGAGCTTTAGCAATTCAGAGCAACAACTGGCGGTGAAAGTGAGTGGTAACTATTCGGTTGATTTAGCGGAGGCCGTGCGAGATGCCGCTGTTGCCGGGTGGGGAATTGCTTATTTAGCGACGTATTTGATTCGTGATGAGTTTAAGCAAGGACAACTGATTCAGCTTTTGCCTGAATGGCGTGCGAGTCAAATTATGCCATTTTATGCGGTTTACCCAAGCCGCCACTATATGCCGAAAAAGACCTCAGCAGTGATCGAGTTTATTCGTAATAAGATTGGTTCTCCTTGTCACTGGGATGCTCAGCTAGCACCTTATATCAATCGGCCAAACGGTTAATTATTATTTCCCAAACCAGAAATATCTTTCCATTTGGAAATAATAGAATTAAGCAAACGTTTATCTTCATAAAAACAGAAAGTTACATTTGTGACTATTAATTAGACAGTTAAATCCACAACTCTGTAACAAGTGTGACTTGCATCTCATTTTTTCGCCGTTATTATGCGGCGCCAATCTTTTATCCCTCCTTTTGTCGGATTCATTTTATGAACTCAATCCTTGGTATTGTGGCGATTTTTGTCACGGCTTGGCTACTTTCTACAAATAGAAAGAATATTAATTACCACGGTATCAATCGCGTTTGCTCTGCAGGTGTCTTTCGCGTTACTTGTACTTTACGTGCCAGCTGGTAAAGATGCATTAAACAGCGTGACGGGCGCAGTATCGAACCTAATTAACTACGGCCAAGAAGGCATTGCGTTTCTTTTTGGTGGTCTCGCGACAAATGGCTTCACCTTTGCAATTAACGTACTGGGTATCATTGTTTTCTTCTCTGCACTGATTTCAGGTTTGTACCATATCGGTTTGATGCCAAAAGTGATCAACCTAATTGGTGGTGCACTGCAAAAGCTACTGCGTATTGGTCGTGCTGAATCTTTATCGGCAACGGCAAACATCTTTGTGGGTATGATTGAAGCGCCGCTTGTGGTTCGTCCTTACCTAAAACACATGACAGATTCACAGTTCTTTACGGTGATGACATGTGGCCTTGCATCGGTAGCTGGTGGTACTTTGGTTGGCTATGCATCACTGGGTGTAGAGCTTAACTACCTAATTGCAGCGGCATTTATGTCAGCACCAGCTGGTTTGCTAATGGCAAAAATCATGATGCCAGAAAGCGAAGAAGTAAAACCAGAAGTGCTACTTGAAGACGAAGACATGCCAAAAGCGACCAACGTGGTTGAAGCCTTGGCTGATGGCGCAATGTCAGGTCTACGTATTGCGGTAGCCGTAGGTGCAACACTGCTAGCGTTTGTCAGTGTTATTGCACTGTTAAACGGTTTACTAGGTTGGTTTGGTGGCTTGTTCGGTTTTAATCTTAGCTTTGAACTTATCCTAGGCTATGTATTTGCACCTGTAGCTTGGCTATTGGGCGTGCCATGGAGCGAAGCGACGGTTGCGGGTTCTTTGATTGGTAACAAGATCGTAGTAAACGAGTTTGTGGCGTTTATTCAGCTTATCGAAGTGAAACCACTACTAAGTGAGCACTCACAAGCGATTGTAACTTTCGCTCTATGTGGCTTTGCTAACATCTCAAGTATGGCGATGCTTATTGGTGGTCTAGGCAGCTTAGTGCCAGAGAAACGCACGTTTATTTCTAAGTTTGGCTTCCGTGCTATTGCAGCAGGTGTAATGGCGAACTTAATGAGCGCATCACTAGCGGGCGTGATCCTCAGCCTTTAAGAGCGCCAAGCTTCGCTTTAAGAAGCGAGATATTGGACGTTTAGCTAGCGCTTCACTTCAAGAGTTGAAGTTCATGCACTCAAAGCTAACCGTAAACCAAATCTTCGAATTAAAACAAAAAGGGCTGACGATTATCGTCAGCCCTTTCTTTATCTCGTCGCTAGAGATCGTCTAGCGTTAACGGATTTGCTTATTTATCCGTATGGAATTGCTCACAAGCCAGCATGGTGTTTTCAATGAGACTCGCGACGGTCATTGGACCTACACCACCAGGAACAGGGGTGATAAAGCTCGCGTTCTCTTTTGCCTTGGCATATTCAACGTCGCCAACAAGCTTGCCTGTGTCTAAACGGTTAATACCGACATCAACGACTACAGCGCCTTTCTTAATCCATTCTCCAGGAATAAAGTTAGGTTTACCTACTGCCACAACGACTACATCAGCCTGACGAACGTGATTTTCGAGATCTTTCGTAAAGCGGTGACATGTTGTTGTTGTGCAACCTGCTAGCAATAGCTCAAGTGTCATCGGGCGACCTACGATATTAGAAGCACCCACAATGACAGCGTGCTTACCGCGTAGTTCAATGTTGTAACGGTCGAGTAGGGTGATAATACCCTTAGGTGTGCATGAGCGTAGTTTTGGAATACGTTGCGCAAGGCGGCCGACGTTATATGGGTGGAAACCGTCAACGTCTTTTTCAGGATGAATTCGTTCTAACACCAATGTCGTGTCGATTCCTGCAGGTAAAGGCAGTTGAACCAGAATACCATCGATCTCATCATCACCGTTTAACTCATCAATTAAGCTAAGTAGTTCGGTTTCGCTGGTGCTAACTGGTAGGTCGAAGGATTTAGATACGAATCCGACTTCTTCACATGCTCTGCGCTTGCTGCCAACATACACTTGTGATGCAGGATCCTCTCCTACAAGTACTACTGCTAAGCCCGGTGCACGTAAGCCTGCTTCCTTGCGCGCTTTTACTCGTGCTGCAACTTCAGATCGCACTGTTTGCGATATCAAGGTCCCATCTATGTTTTGAGCTGTCATGACTTTCCTTCACAATTGAATGGCGAGAAATACGCGTTGCATTGTCGCAAAAAATTTGACGAACATCTATAAGCAAACGTTTGCCTTGGCGTATTCTAATACTACTAACATTAATATGCACTTTTTTTAGCCATTCAGATCAGAATGTTACTAAAATCCCTTGTGTTAAGCGTTCTAACTCGTATAATCCTGTCCCTGTAGCGCGCCCTTAGCTCAGCTGGATAGAGCACGTCCCTTCTAAGGATGTGGTCGCAGGTTCGAATCCTGCAGGGCGTGCCATTCCTCACCTCGACACAGTCTTCCCAGAAAATACCGTTAGGACTGTGCCATGAAAACGTGAAAGCCTTCACAACAAGTAATTTCCATCAAGCTCCACCCTCATTAAATACACTTATACCTATTTGTATTGATTTCTATGTGCAAGTTAAAGCTCAGAATCATAAGAGCTATTTAGGTACTTCTCGTTATCGTCTAGAGCGTCTGAGTCAATTCATTTTTCATATCAAGTCAGAGACTTATCAACTAGCCCTCAAGCCAGAGAGCGTATCAATAGCTTCATCTCGACTCGCCTTAATCAGGTTCAGTCTGGAACTGTATATAATGACGTAGCAACGCTACAAGCGATGTTGAATTGGCTGAGAAGAGATATAGGCTTTAAATCCCCGATATATTTAAACAGATTCTAATACCACAAGAGTTTGTGATTCGAAGTAGATGCATCAGGCGGTAAGTACCGCCTGAGTTATATAGACGGAGGTCTAGTAAGCAAAGCGTTCTTTATGACATTATCACATCTTTCTAAGAATGTTGTCCCGTTGAGGCTCTGAGGTCTTTGCCAATGGGTAACGTGTAGTGCTCAAAGTTTAAATATAAAGTCTCCCGTCCCTCAAGTTGGAATATTTCAATTAAATGTTGGTATGTGCGAGAATTTAAACGTACGTTGATTTTAATGTTGTTTCAATGTGTTCAGTAACGTTGCTAACTTCAATACGTTGAGCTTTGTCTTTTGAACTGGTAGATAATGGCATTTGGGTTCATGAAAGTTAACTCAAAAGTTTAGCCCTTACTATGTTTTCTGGAATATCTAGGTCTTTTTCGAGTACATAATCAAAACCAGTATATTGATATTTACTGTGTGCGATAAATGCGTAGCCATTTGGCAGTATTTCATTGAGTGTTTTGTGTAAGGGTAGCTTGGTGGAAAGCGCGATATATTTTTTTCTCGTGAGAGAGGTACGTTAGGTTTTATGGAATGACCGAATAAAGGGGATTGTAGCGAGAAGTATTCCAGTCTCATGACAAGATCTAATTCACCGACAAATGGAATAATCTCATAGTAGTTTTCTTGATTACTTGGCACCAGCAACATTTGTACTGAACGTTCGGTATTATGTTCATCTACGTTCAGTGTTGTGGTTAATCCATTGCTACGAAGATGAAAGATAATATCATTATGAATAGTAGAGTTCCTATGGATATCTATACAATAGATAATGCTCAGGTTAGTCAATATTTCGTTGAGTTGATAATTTATCTCAGCATTTACGTCAGTAAACCAAACTCGGCTTTTATTGTATTGAACTAGATAAGCCCATTCGGTGTAACCGAGGCTTTTCGCTACGACGTTAAGAATGGTAGTACGTGATACTTTGTCGATACCGTGATGGTTAAGAATGTTTTTAAGCGTTCTAGCCCAATCTTTAATTTGATTAAGGTCGTGAGGGTTAGATAACAGTACTTTGGACATGTTTATTTCCTAATGCTAATTCTCCAGCCTCGGCGCCATAGTTTAGAAATATCAATGTCTGGGGTGATTTTGATTGGTGTAGTGTTATTGCTGATTGTTGACTGGAGGGCACGCTGTTAGCAATTTTGGTGACTACATGCATAGCATGCTAGAAATTGCTCTGTTGATCAAGGTAAATAATATGAATTATGGTCGAGTACATACTTGTGGAGTTGTTGGGGGTGTTTTTGGTTAGATATGTTAAAAATTAATGCATTAAGTTCGTATTTTGGGTGCGGTGTCACTTCTTGTGTTACATTACATTCCCCTTAATAAGGAAACTGAACCCACGTCCTTCTATTATTTTATGCGGCCTTATTCCTAGCTACATAGATTAAAATGTTCTAATGAGGTGCAATAACAAATCGCCAAATGAGTTCGCTTCAATTTATATGCATCATGCCTCCTAAAATCATTGTGCAGGTAGTTTGATAAAGATCGAAACCTCTTCATTTGTGAACTTAGAGCCACTCTTCATCTCTCTGCTAAGAACATCCATCAACGGCTCTTTCTTAAATAAGTCAGTTTGTGAAAACGTTTTGGTTTGTTCGTGTTTAAATATTGTTCAATTAAAATGAACGTATGAAATTAATGAACAAGGTTCGGCTCTAGTAAAATCAAAGGTAGAACGCTTTGATTTTTAGTCCTCCTAGTTAGCCCACATGATAATATTGGGCATAAGGGCTGCTTGCATTCTCTGACTTAGCAAAATCTTTAGAAGGAAGATGGTGTGTGACAACAAGAGCTACATGTGAAGGGAAGTTTCGAATGAATGCGTCTACCTTGTTTGTCCATTTTCTTTTGCCCCAATACTGCAATTTTTAACTACGTGAGCGTTAATAGTCGTTAATGCATTTGAATATGAGTTAACTCTTTTCACCTTGAGGCAGAAAGTTTTTATTTTGCAAGGTAGCTTGTGGGAGGCTTGGATGATGAATGTACCAAGTGGCGCTATCTTCTCAGCCTGTTGGAATGTTACACAAGAACGCCCAATTTGGTTGCGCTGAAACGCGAACCTTTAATCGCTGATTTCCCGAGTAACAAAATATCGTACTTCAGGTCAAAGTCGCGTGGAACTTCGGAACGGTCGATCACAATACTTAGGCATTGACTACAAGTAACTCGCCAACGACTCAAAACGAGGTTCTTATGAGAGGCCACGATAGTTAGTAAAAACTCTGCTCTAAAATCCTGTAGGGTAACGTTGTCGATGCGAAATTCATAAAGCTCGCCTTTATCTAGTTGTTCTATCTCAGCGACTAAATCTTTCATAAGTAATCTATCCTCTAAATTCCATAAACGTCTTAATGCACTTAGTCCAGTAGGTCATCATGTTATAGTTAACCCGAGGAAGTATTTTGCCATTTTTCTTGCTGTCAGAACAGGTTAGAAAGGATTGCAAACATTAACATCACTATCCACTGATTAACTTACGCGTGAAGGTTCTATGGAGCAGAGCATCTACGGTGATTGGTCATACAAATTAGTACAAAATAAATACCGAGATTAATTAAATTGAGATTGTATTCATATTATTTTTAACACTGAAGTATAATTTATTTGATGTTGAGGTTATATTTCAGAATTAATGTAATTTTAATTGTAACAGTTTAATGATTGCAGGAGGTATTTTTGAAAGTTTTATATTTTGATCCAAGAACCATTTTATACTCGCGTGCATATATTAATAGTAACGAAGGTGTGAAGTCTGCTTTCTCTAAGCATAAATTTATAAGCATTAAGCAGACGTTGTTAAATATAACAGCAGACTATAAAAGCGCTAGAATGCTAGTAGAACTAGCAAAATCAGTTGATGCTCTGTTGTATCCGACAGATCCTCAATCATACCCACGTGAGTTACTTATCGAATGCGGTATTTTCAATGATGATCAACTTGCTCCTTTCATAGACTTGAGATTTAGACTTAGATTAGATGATACTGATTGGTTGAGAACAACTAGAACGCACGCAGCGTTATTGAATGCGAGTTGGTACGTTTGTGGTGACTTCGAAGGGGATATGCGAACGACTATAGGTATGTGTGCAGAAAGAGTATTTTATATTGACTATGAATATGGAATTGACGAGCATACTATTAATAATATTAAGAAATCAATGATGGATTAATTGGAAATGTAGATTATAGAAATTTATGCAATCTACGGAGAGTGAATCTACTTTTATTTATCTTAAATGGTTTTGTTATTTTAACTGTGCTGGTTTATGCCTTTCTGATGCTTAAATATTTATTGCGCAGATCCTATCGGATAATTTTCTATGTGGTAATGTATTCTAAATGCGCTCTGAAACAGCGTGTTCTTAAATTGATGAGTGCATTGACGTTTCTGTCAGAAACGTCGTTGTTTAGATGTTGGATGTTTCAATCATAAACGTTGTTGTGCTGGATGTTGGACGTTTCAGTCATAAACGTTGCAGTGCTGGATATTGGACGTTTCTGCCAGAAACGTCGTTGTTTAGATGTTGAAGTTTCAGTCATAAACGTTGTGGTGCTGGATGTTGGACGTTTTAGTCATAAACGTTGCAGTGCTGGATATTGGACGTTTCTGCCAGAAACGTTGTTGTGCTGGATGTTGGACGTTTCAGTCATAAACGTTGTGGTGCTGGATGTTGGACGTTTTAGTCATAAACGTTGCAGTGCTGGATATTGGACGTTTCTGCCAGAAACGTCGCTGCTCTGTATGCTAAGCGTATCCTCCAGTACTTTTTAGCTAGGACCGCATGTTAAAGGGGCATTATTTCTAATGCGACAGGGTAGAGCATCTAACAAGGTATTCGGGGATGCGTATTAGTTTCAAACTATAGAAAAGCGCAAAGGCCTCGGCAAAGCTAATTGCTCTTTATAAGATCCAGAGCTATGGTCGATTTGTACAATGGTGCCGAATGATTTTGACAGATGTTGTTGAATTGATCGGGGGTATCGAACACAAAAGTGGCTCGAATGTGATCTACGTTATACGAGGCAGTGAGAACAGACCGTAGCCAGCCAGCAAGAGAAATATCGAAAAGCGCATGGCAACTCGTAAACCAAATCCAGGTTTGCTCATTACTGCGAATTATATCCAAAACCTCCGATTTATATCTGTAGTCATCTCCCTGTGAGGCGAGGTCGATGTACGCCACACTAGCTCCCAGTTCATGGTTAATACGGTTATATGAATCTTGATACTCTTTACTGCATTCCCTAGTAAAGGTATGAAATCTCATCATGCCTAGTTGCCAATAGCCATGAATGCAGCGTTCTGGTGTACCTACCGGCCAACTATCAAAGGAGCAACGTTTATTTATATGCATGTAAAACCTTATTTTTATAATCAGGTAAGACTTATTGTTCCATAATATACGGCATAGTTATGAGCGTCGATAAATACTCTGTGGAGAACAGTTATAACAGCAATTTAGTCAACTAATGAAGCGAGATCTCTAGACGTAAGATCCGATGGTTCAACAATTGAAAATGAAACATCATCAAGTTTGAATCTTAATGATGTGAGCTATTTTGACATGTAGCGCCTCGGTTACTTTGAGTGCTACCAACAGATTGGGAAAAAACAGTCTAAATTCAATGACACAGTGTGTACAAGTAAGATCTCATAGGTTTACGTTCATAGGATTTGAGTGACCGAATATCTATGTCTACGAGATGTGTATTGGATTGCTTTCAAATACATCCTTAGCATGTACTCTCGTTAGAAGACGAAATAAAAAAGACCGCATTTCAGGCGGTCTTCATAAGCGTCGAAGGCACTATTTCATCGTAATGAGTTGTTTTGCCACATAGTAACTGTCTTCAAATGAATCCAGTGGCAAAAACTCGAATTGGCTATGGAAATTGTGTGCTCCAGTAAAGAAATTAGGAGTAAATAGGCCTTTTACTGAAAGTGCAGAACCGTCAGTGCCGCCACGCATTGCAATTGTTTTTGCTGGAATGCCCAATGTTTTTAGTGCTTGATAGAGACGAGATAGTGCGCTGGTATCTTCACCCATTGCTTGAGCAATATTGCTGTAGACATCGGTTAACGTAAGCTCTATTCCTGCTCGTGGGTGTTTGTTTTTAAGCAATTCAACTACAGATGCTAAATAGGCTTTGCGAGCGTTATAACTGTCTTGGTCAAAATCTCGAATGGCGACTGAGACTTTTGCCACGTTTTGATTGCCTGATAAGTCAGTGACCCAGAAATAGCCCTCTCGACCTTCTGTCTGCTCCGGTAAACCATGATCACGAACAAGGCTGATAAAATCTGCCGCAATGAGGTTTGGATTGACCAATACGTTTTTAGCGCTCATCGGATGCGCGGTAATACCTTTAATCTCTAATACTGCAGAACCAGCATTAAAGGTTTCATAAATTACTTCACCACGTTCACAACAATCGATGGTGTAGCAATAGTCTACGGGGAAGTGCTCTAGCGATAATTCTTTTGAACCGCGCAGACCAATCTCTTCATCTGGAACAAATGCCAAATAAATATCACCATGTTCCGTATTATTTTGCATAACATCGGCAGCTAGGGTCATCATAATTGCAATCGCAGATTTATTGTCGGCACCGAGAACACTGGTGCCATCACTAAATAAAATGTCTTGGTTGCGATAATTGGCTAATTCTGGATGGCTTGTTTCATCGATAAAGATATTTAGTGCTTGGTTTAAACACAGTGGTTCCCCTAAATAATGGAGGATCTGCGGATTGATATTTGGGCTAAGTCCGACATCGACGGTATCTAAATGTGCGACAAAACCAATAGTTTTTGCGTTTGGTACTGTGCCTGGAATACGAGCAATAGCAATGCTGTTATCAAGCAACTGGGTTTCACTAATCCCCATTTGGTTAAGCTCTTGGCATAACAGAGTCGCAAGTGTTCTTTGTCCTTCGCTTGATGGAATAGTAGTGACTGAAGCGTCAGATTGACTGCTGATCGCTGCATAGCGGACAAAGTTATTTATTAAGCTTTCTTTGATTGATTTCATCTTTATTCTCGTAGTTACCGCTTCTTTCTTGGATGTGAAAGAAGCGGGAAATCTATGGTGTGTTAGCAAACTTGTTTACAGCGAATAGGTGTAACCACTGTTAAAGCCCAGAGGAATATCTAAGCCCCAGAAAAGGTACAACATTGCCATCAATGCGACGAGTAGGCCAATTGTGTATGGCAGCATCATGGAAACTAGTGTGCCAATACCTGATTGACTGCTGTATCGCTGCATGTAAGAGATAATCAGTGGGTAGAATGCAAACATTGGAGTGCTGACGTTAACTGCACTGTCAGAGATACGAAATGCTGCTTGCGTTAGTTCTGGCGAAATACCAACCGCCATTAGCATCGGGACTAAAACAGGTGCAAGGATTGCCCATTTTGATGACGCTGATGTGATGATGATATTTAGACAAGCGGTGAGAAGAATGACGCCAAAAATGGTGATTTCACCTGGCATATTTAAAGCTTTTAGTCCTTCAGCACCAGAGAGGGCAATCAAGCTGCCTATGTTCGAATTACCAAAACAGTAAAGGAACTGCGCGCAGAAAAAGGCAAAAACGATAAATGAAATGAGTGAGCCAGTGATGCTCTCCATGGATTTCGTCACATCTTTCGATGTTGAGAACTTGCCACTAACAAAGCCGTAAACTAAGCCTGGAGCGGTAAAAAATAGCAGCAATAGCGGTACGATAGTTTTCATCGCAGGGGCGGCAGGGCTGGTTAATGAGCCGTCTGGAGCGCGGAATATTGAGCTTTCAGGTACCATCATTGCGATAAGCAATACGATAAAGCCGAGTAAGGTCCAGTTTGCTAGTGAGAAAGCGCGTTTTTCCTTATCGCTTAGTTCTGTGTTGTTGTCTTCAACTTGTGGTACGTCAACTGGAAGCGTACGACTTAGACGTGGTTCAACAATTTTATCGGTTATATACCAACAAGTTGCGATAACTGCGAATGTTGAACCAAATGAGTAGAAGAAGTTACAAAGTACATTTACCACGTAATCAGGATCGAGTATGCGAGCCGCACCCTCGGTAAAGCCTGCTAGGATTGGATCGATAATGGACGGTGTGTAAGAAGCAGTAAATCCGCCAGCAAGACCAGCAAATCCAGCAGCAATACCCGCGAGTGGGTGCTTACCTGATTTATAGAAAATGTAAGCAGACACCGGCATGAGTACAACGTAAGCAGAATCAGAGGCTACGTGAGCTAAAATGCCGATAAAGATTACCGAAGGTGTTACGGCACTCATTGGTACAACGGCTAATAGTTTACGTAAAGCTGTTGTAATGTAGCCAGAGCCTTCCGCAATACCGATGCCTAATGTAGCCACAATAACAATCCCAAGTGGAGGGAAGTTAACAAAGTTGCCTACCATTGAAGTAAGCAGATTCATCATCTGCTCGGTGGTAAATAAATTGACAACTTGAATCGGCTCTTGGGTTAAAGGATGTACATAATCAAACTGGATTTGAGATAAACCCATTGAGAGCAAAATACAAATTAGGGTTGCGAAGAGAAATAACATCGTAATATCCGGGATTTTATTTCCCAAACGTTCGATGCTATCAAGCCAATTTCGTTTAGTTGGCTGTTGAGTACTTACTTGTGTCGCCATATAGAATCCATTTCGGCTAATTAATAACATTTTGATTAATACTCAACCTAAGCTTGTACAGGCAAGCGTTATAAAATAAAATTCTATTTAATTGATATTGGTAACGAATTTACCCAAAAGTAAGTTTTATAAATGTATGGAAAGTGTATTGATTGCTGTGGGTTTGTGTTAATGATTTAACAAGGGCAGTTGGTAATAGTTTGATGTTATCAATGCCAAATTAAGTGAATTGAGTGAATATCGAATCGATAATGACGTTGTAAATAGATGCCTGTAATCATGATTGTTAATCAAGAAAAATAGGCATTAATAATGAAATTTATCCGTAAATATAGAGACGGAATAAATTATTTTAAGGTGCGAGTTTGTTATGTAATCTATGGCAGCCAGGCAGTGGATAATGCAGTCATTATTGATAGCATTTTACTCAAAAAGGCGGATAATCAGCTGGTACAACATCCACAGAAGAAACGACTCATGACTAACTTTCAATACTACTTTCATCAATTGCCATGTTTTAACTGCAAAAAAACGACCGTGAACACTGACTTAGGTTGGCTAACGGCGGAGATGAAAGATGAGGTTCTAGCACAACTGGCAGCGATTATTGAACGAGGTGAAGTTGAGGCTGATCTATCCGTTAACGTAACGTGTTCTAAAAAAGAAGCTCGTGATTACCTATTGCTGAACTACTACGGTTACTCTGAAGAAGAACTCGCAAGTCAAGTTGAAGCTGAAGATGAGCAAGAAGTCGCGGATGAAATCGCTGAATTACTAGCAGAAGGTAACGATAAGGCTGTGTTTGAGCATGAGATTGCCCTGCAAAGCTGCAATGATTGTGGTATCGAGCAAGAGTAAGTGAACGCACCCAACTCTATTTTGTACGCTTAAAGTACAATGGGTGGGTTAAGTAAATAAGCAGAAAGAAGTATTCTCTTTCTGCTTATTTGAATAGCAGAAATTATTTAATGGTGTATTGATTAAGTTTTTTCGCTACTTTTAAAAGCTCAATGCGCGCATGCTCAAGATCTTCGATATGATGATGTACAGTGTCTGAGTTCAATGTCATGTATGGAATGGTTAACGTTGCCAATACATCACCCTGCACACCTAAAATAGCCACACTAATGTTGGTTACCCCTGAAATCTGTGGACTTGCTCCTGAGTAGTAGCCTTTTTCTAAGGTTTCATCGATCAACTTTAAAGTATTCTGCACTTCATCTTCGGTTGCATTCGAGCGAGAAATGATATTTTTACGTTGTTCTTCGCTACTGTAGCTCAATAGTGCGACACCAGACCCTGACCCAAAAATATCAAGTGACGCTCCCAGCCTTAGACAGAAACCCATTTTATATGGACTCTCAGAACGAGCGATGACCAATAATTCTCCGTTCTGATAGCGACTCAAATGACAAGACTGATTGAGTTTAACGCTTAATTCTTCCATTAATGGTTGAGCACGTTTAAGTAGTTGAGCAATCGGTGGATGTTGATTGGAAAGGGCAAACATTTTTAGCGTTAAAGAGTAGCTTGAGGTTTCAGAGTCAAACTCAATATATTGCTTGTCGACAAGTACAGAGAGCATGCGGAAAATTTCGTTGATGCTGCGATCAAGTTTTTCAGAAATTTGCTTTTTGGTTTGAGGTTCTTCCTCTGCAGCTAACAACTCGAGAATTTCTAAGCCTTTCTCGAGAGCCGGTGCGCGATACTCAATTTTCTTTTCGTTGTTCATTCTTAATCAGTGTGTCGCTTTAATATTTAGGTGGTGGTTGTGCAATGCGTTTTTTCTATCTGATACAACATGCAAGTGACAAGACCAAGCTCCGGATTTAGGAGCTTGGTCAACTTATCGTTATTTTATCAATCCCATCATTTCTGGGATCGTCATTGATATTGCTGGGATAAAGGTAACCAGCATAAGCACAACAAAAATAACCAAGAAGAATGGTAGTAGCGTTTTAATCACGTCATCGATACTAATACCACTCACTTTACAGCCGGTAAAAAGAATTGGCCCTACCGGAGGTGTTATCGTACCCAATGATAAGTTAAACACCAAAATAATACCAAACTGAACCGGATCCATGCCTAAGTTCATACAAATTGGTAGGAAAATTGGCGTAAAGATAAGTACTGCTGGTGTTGGGTCCATAAAGGTACCGATAAACAGCAATACAACGTTGATGATGAGTAGAATGATAATGGGGTTATCAGTTAAAGAGATGAGAGAGTCTGCAATCAATGCTGGAATTTGAGTAAAGGCCATTACCCACGACATGATGGACGACGTTGCCAGCATAAATATCACAATTGCCGACATTTTCGCGGTACTTAGCAGAATTTCTGGTATCTTTTTGATATCCAGAGCACGATAAGCCAAACTCAACACTAAGGCATAAACAACGGCAATCGCAGAAGCTTCTGTTGCGGTAAACACACCGCCAATAATGCCGCCAATAACAATGACAATCAGTGAAAGGCTCGGAATAGCATCGATAGAGACTTTAAAGCAATCGGCCAGCGTCATTGAGTGTTTCATCGTGTAACCACGGCGCTTTGCCATGATGCCAGCAACGAACATTACGCCTAGACCCCACAAGATTCCCGGTAAATATCCACCCATAAATAGTGCAGTAACAGAGACGCTTCCTGCAACGGTCGCATAAACAATCAATGTATTACTTGGTGGAATTAGCATACCAGTTGGCGCCGAGGCGATGTTTACGGCAGTGCTAAATGCTGGGTCGTAGCCTTCCTTCTTTTGAATTGGGGCCATGATACCACCGACAGCTGCCGCAGAGGCGACACCAGAACCACTGATTGAACCAAACAACATGTTTGACACAACCGTCGTTTGAGCCAGAGAACCAGGTAGAAAACCACTAAAAATTTTAGAAAAATTTATCAAGCGTATCGCTATGCCACCATTGTTCATGATGTTACCCGCTAAGATAAAAAACGGGATGGCGAGTAGCGCAAAAGAATCAAGACCGACGAAAAGACGTTGTGCAGATGTCACCATAGCACCTTGAGCAGGCAGAATAGAAAGCATTGCCGCAAAAGAGGAGATGCCGACACTGATACTGATTGGTGCGCCAATGACTAAGAAAAAGAGGGTGCCGCTAAACAATATTAACGCGGCAAAAGTTGCTGCATCCATTTTAATGAATCCTTATTTTAATTGCTTTAGACGACGTAGCAGGGCGAATTCCTGATACAAAAAGTAGAAAATAATAAGGCCGCCACTGATTGGGATTGCCGCATAAATAACGCCCATTGGAATTTGCAGTGCAGAATCCATCTGCCACATTTGGCGCATTGCGCTGCTGTGCCCGCCAATAATCATCACGAGTAAGGCAAAAACAGCCGTTGAGAATTCAATGAACATTTCTAGGAAAATTTGTACTTTTTCCGAGAATTTTTGCTTAATAAAACTGATCGACATATGTTCGCGCAGGCCAAATACATAAGCACTGCCAATTAAAATAAGCCAGATAAACGCATAGCGTGAAAGTACTTCGCTGACTGCGCTTGGGCTCCCGAAAAAGTAACGGACCACGACCTGATAAGTAACAAGTAAGGTCATTGCTGCAACGATAAACATTAAAACAGCAGCGATGACTTTATCGACCCATTGTTTTACGGCGTCGATTTTGTCGAAAACGCTATTTGAAGTATTAGACATAGTAAAGATCTCAAAAAGGCCGAGGCGTCATTGAAAGATGTCAAACCTCGGCATTTTTTCAGGTTAAGACAGGCTTACAATTTTGTTGAATAGTTCTTTTTGAGCTGGCGTGGTGATTAACTCTTCTTGTAGTTTTTGACAGCTTTCTTGGAACGGTTTGATATCGACTTCATTGAATTTCGCCCCTTTTTCTTCTGCTGATTTTTTCGCACTTTCTATGTGTTGATTCCAGATTTTAAATTCAACAGGTGTGCTTTCTTTTGCCAGTCTTCTTAGGGTTGCTTGATCTTCTTCAGACATAGTTGAGGTAAAGTAGCTGCTCACAACAAGCAGGTCAGGAACCATTAAGTGGCGAGTTGCCGAGAAGTAAGGTGCGACTTCGTATTGTTTCAAATCGGCATAAGTAATTTCATTGTTTTCTGCTCCATCTAACACTCCTTGTTGTACTGCAGAGTACACTTCGCCTTGGCTCATTGGTACGCCTGTACCACCCATACAATCGAGCATTTTGATCATAGTATCTGATTGCATTACACGGATTTTTTGGCCTTTCATATCAGCAAAGCCATTTACCGGAGCTTGTTTGGTGTACATGCTGCGAGCACCTGCGGTATATGCGGTGAGGACTTCGAAACCGAACTTTTGTGTTGAAGAGAATAGATCGTCAAGTGCACCGGATGTGAAGACCTTTTCTTGATGCTCTGAACCGGTGTAGATGTATGGCATACCAATCACTCGGAATGTAGCATCGTAGTTTTCGACTAATGGGTTTGCCACCATTGCCATTTGAATCGCACCGTTTTGCACCAATTCTAGTGCTGCTCGTTGATCGCCAAGTAAAGAGTTTGGATACACAGTCAGTTTGTATCGACCATCTGTTTCTTGATTGAGTTTCTTACCAAATTCTTCCAATGCTAAATACTGAGGGTGGCTATCTGATTGGTTAAATGCTGCCTTAATTTCAATGGCTGCATTTGCAATCGTAGAAAAGCTAAGAGAAGCGGTAACAGCAGTTGCGATGGTTGCAAGTTTTAGGTTTTTAGGGCTAATCATTGTTGTTATCTCCAGTGTAGGAACAGAGGTTTAATTAACGAATTGAATTCATATCGATAAAATCCATGTCATCGAATGTTTGGTTTTCACCAAGCATTCCCCAAATAAAGCTGTAATTTTGAGTGCCACAACCAGAATGGATTGACCAACTAGGTGATAGCACTAGTTGTTTGTCACGCACGACGATATGGCGAGTTTCACTTGGTTCACCCATGAAATGGAACACGACTTGTGATGGTTTGATATTGAAGTAGAGGTACACTTCCATACGGCGCTCATGCGTATGTGCTGGCATGGTATTCCATACGCTACCTGGTTGTAGATGCGTGATTCCCATACATAACTGACACGTTGGTAATACATCCGGATGTAGGTACTGGTTAATTACCCGAGCATTGGCATTATCTAAGCTACCAAGCTCAACTTGTTTAGCTTGCTCTTGCGTAATTAGACGTGATGGAAACGTATGATGAGCGGGAGCACTCAAGCAGTAGAGGATGGCTGGTTCATTAGTATCAAGAGAAGTGAACTCAATCTCCTGTTCGCCCATACCTAAATAAAGCGCATCAAGATTTTCTAAGTGGTAGGTTTGATCTTTGCTACGTACTTCAGCTTTCCCACCCAGATTCACAATGCCTAATTCTCGACGTTGTAGGAAGTAGTCAGTACCAAATGCTTTTTGGTCGACGTAATCATCAAGTTTTAATGGGGCAGTTGTCGGTGACACACCAATCGCAACGACGCGGTCAATATGACTGTAAATCATATTGATGTTGTCTGCGGTAAATAATTCTTCGGTCAGAAATTCTTCACGTAAACGCTGACTATCATAAGCCTTCGCATCGACAGGATTGCTGTTGTAATTGATAAACATGTTGGTACTCCTAAGTAATACCGAAAGCTTATCTGTTTTTATATTTGATCAATATTACTCATATATAAATAAAAATGAGGCGTGATAGAACTCGCTATTTTTTTGAAACAGCGTTTAGTTTTTGTGATCATGACGAATAAATCAGCGCTGGGGCTGATTGTGGTTATGTCGGTGTTTAGCTGGTAAAAATGTGTAAGGGCTTAAGTGAGATAACGAATGATGGCTATGGAGGTAATGGTTTTGTTATCGAATTAATGATGAATTAGAGGGGTAAAACCCTGAATTTTCAGTAACTTAGGGCTTTATATTTGAAGTTCAGCTTAGCGGTAAATCAGATTTGCCCAGTGGGTTAGGCCTGCGGTTACTGAGCCAAAGTAGTTGCCACTGACAATTTCCGTGTTTGGTAACACTGATGAGACGGCTGCAGTTAATGCTCTTGAGCGTGATGAACCACCAGTCATGTAGATGACGTCCGGCTGAATGCCACTTTGTGCTACTGCCTCTTGAACGAGGCTACGAATTTTGTTCATCGGGTTTTCAATTGCGGCATCAACCGCTTCTCGATGAGTGGGTACATTAAATACTTCACTGACTAAATCGATGGTAGTGTTATAGCTTTGATGTTCAGACATGGCGATCTTAGCGAGCTCTGCCTGATGGATAACACCATGGCCTAGTGTCTCTTGATGAAGCTTGACTAGGCGCGCCAATTTCTCAGGCTGCATCGCGTCTTTGTGAAATTGACGTAGCATTGAAAGGTTGTCATGGGCGTAAAAGTCTCGTTGCGCTTGAACATCGTTGATGGCAATCGCATTCCAAAACTGAATCAAAGGCAGATCTAGCCCGCTTTTGAGTTTTGAACCTAGGCCAAATTCGGTCATCAGACATTTAAATGCAATGAAGATATCGAGATCGTTACCGCCAACCATTTGACCAGTATGAGCGAGTAATGAGTCTTTTCGCTCCAGCTTGCCACGCCAAGTCGGGCCCATTTCAATCATTGAGCAGTCAGTTGTACCACCGCCAATATCAACCACTAAGACTTTCTTATCTAAGGTCAGGGTCGCCTCAAAGTCTAAGCCTGCCGCTACCGGTTCATATTGGTATTCAATGTCTTTAAAGCCAGCTCGTTTTGCGGCGCGAGTCAGAATATTGACCGCTTGAATATTTGAAGCTTCGCCGCCTCGGCCAAGGAAGTTCACAGGTCTGCCGATCACCGTTTGACTGAATTCTTTGTTGGTTGCAGATTCAGCTCTGCGTTTGATGTTGCTCATCATGGCGCAAACTAAGTCTTCAAAGAATGAAAGCTGCATGTCTCTTAACCCCATCGCCCCTAAGAAGGATTTCGGCGATTTTACAAAGTAGACATCTTTGGGTCTTCTAAATAGAGCGCTAATGCTTGATCACCAAATTTGACATCATTGGCACGCACATCAAGGCCTTCCTCGCGGTTGATCTTAATCGCACGGCGCAGCACTGCCTGATTGGTTTCATCGCTCGGTTCGATGTTGAGACAACGAAATAAATATTCAGAAACGGATTCTGCATTGGGCGCACAGAGCGTTGAAGGTAGGTAGACACTGTCACCTACCAGTGGAATAGGGGAGATTTGACCATCAACCAAATGGGCCACACAACAGTTTGCGGTACCAAAATCGAATCCTAAAGACATACTAACCTCAACGCTTGAGAACAAAATGGGGTCGCACACTAAACCCTACACAGGTAGATGGGTCAAGCAGAAATAGGAAAATACAGAAAATTGATATACCCAAGTAACGGTAGGGTACCTGGCAAATCGGGATGACTCTGAAAGATTCATCTTCATCTTGCTTCAAAATAAGAATGTTAAATAACTGTTGTTTTTTGCTAAGGTCGCCACCATTGTATGAAAGTAATCAATCGAAAGCGATGACACTGAGATAATTCAAAGATAAGGAGTAGTCATGACTAGCGAATATGTTCCACCGAAAGTATGGACCATGGATGCCGAATCAGGGGGCACTTGGGCCAGCATAAACCGTCCTACGGCAGGGGCAAGACATGAGCAAACTCTGCCGGTTGGTGAGCATCCGTTGCAACTATACTCAATGGGCACGCCGAATGGGCAAAAAGTGACGATTATGCTTGAAGAATTGCTGGCTTTGGGTATTCAAGACGCCCAATATGACGCGCATATGATTCGTATTGGAGACGGTGACCAATTTTCGTCAGGCTTTGTTGCGGTTAACCCTAATTCGAAAATTCCAGCCTTAGTAGATACGTCTGTGACGCCTGCGATTAACGTGTTTGAATCTGGCCATATACTGCATTATTTGGCGGAAAAATTTGGCGTATTACTGCCGAAAGATCTCGCAGCTAAAACTGTGGCGATGAATTGGTTGTTTTGGTTGCAAGGTAGTGCACCTTATCTTGGTGGTGGCTTTGGTCATTTCTATGCTTATGCGCCAGAGAAGTTTGAATACCCGATTAACCGTTTTACGATGGAAACCAAACGTCAGTTAGATCTGCTCAATAATCATTTGGCTGATAACCACTATTTTGCTGGAGAAGAATATTCGATTGCGGATATCGCTATTTGGCCGTGGTATGGCAATTTGGTGTTAGGTAAATTGTACGATGCAGCAGAGTTTCTTGATGTACAGAGCTACCCACATTTAGTACGCTGGGCGCAAGAGATCGCTGAGCGAAACCCTGTACAACGTGGACGTATTGTCAATAAGGCTTGGGGCGAAGAGTGGGAACAAGTGGCAGAGCGCCATAGCGCGGATGATATTGATCAAGCACTTGCCAAACAGCCGAAATAATTTCTATGCCTCAGTAAACTTGCTCGTCGTAAGCAAGTGACTGAATTCTGTATCTTGAACTTATTTGAACACCTAAAGCCCTCATCTTTGAGGGCTTTATTATTTTGAAGACATTAGTAAAGTGGCACGATGAAGTCAGCATCGGCGAGAGCAAATTTGGCCGCAGCATTTTCATTAGCTTGAATACCGATACGAGAGGCTTTTGGAATAACGACAAATACGATTTCGGGCTTATCTGTCAATCGTTCACTACGTTCACCGTTTATATCCAGTTTGTAACCATCAATGTAGACCGTCAGCACGGTATCTTTTCGATCGCGTTTGCGTACAAAAAAAGAACCAAGCTCATGCGCAGCTCCCCAAGCATATTCCAAAGGAAAATCTTTGGCTGCAGGGAGATAAATGTCGTAGCTGCGGGCTGGCATATTGGGGCGAATGCTGTTAACGGAAATGAGCATAGGCTTTTCTACAAACTGACCATAGACAAAAGGTTGCCCCTCTTTATTTGTGTCATCTCTGACGAGACCATTGCATTGCCCTGATTCCCCTTTTCTTGCTTGGAAACGATAGGTCGCACAGGCAAATTCTTTGACTAATTGTTCGATACCATTGATCAATTGAGGTGAGGCGAAAGCATTGAGTTCGAAGCGTCCCATTTTATCAACTTGCTTAAACAAATCACTGGCTGCATCGCTAAATTGGCTGTTATAGGAGAGCGGAAGAAAGTTATTCTGTTCAATAGCGTTTTTAATCACGTTATTGGTTTCGCTTAACTTATTCCCTTGATCGTCAATAATGCTGTAGGCAAAGTTGCTGTAGTTGGCGAGCGCAGAAAAGCTGCACATGATTAGCCCACTAATCATTAGTTTACGCATAGTTCGTCCCTGATTGGCTTATTTCCATATTATTTTAAGTTAATACGGAGAGAAGAGGTGCGAGAGAGTACAAAATTCATGCGGTGTTAGGGTGAGATTGTTTTTCTTTGGGTTTAAATTACTGAAATTAAATGATTTAATTTTGTTTAATGATCTTTTGAGGTGTTTGCTCCTTCTTTCATTGAATGCTTTGAACATGTGAGCCTGTTGTCATAAAAGTTCATCATAAACCGATTGAGAATTTTCCGAAATTTCATATTATTGTAATTAAGGTGTCACATTTAACGGAGTAGCTATGAGAGAACAAGAAATGATTCAACCTTCGAATTTTGGTGTAATTAGTCGTACATGTCTATTTTCGTTAGTGGGCATTCTCGGTGTTTTCCTTTTTGTTTAAAGCCAATTTCTCGCTTTAACAGATTGTGGGCTCTAATGTTTTTCTCGCCTGTAGTGCCCACACAGCCCATCTCGCTCTTTTACCCTTGTTAGTCATGGGTCACGCTTGAAGTCTGTATAGTATGTTGCTAGTTTGATACTTAACTCAGTAAATCTATGGACTGTTAATGGCACATTTTTCTTCCCCTAAGTTTTCCACCCGTTTTGCTCAGTTGCCGAGTAGTTTTTTTACTTTTGTTTCGCCTCAGCCGTTAGATAACAGCCAATGGGTGATGTGGAATAGTGAACTTGCAAAAAATGTGGGCTTACCGTCGAATGCGCCGTTAGATGTATTAAAACAGCAACTCTCTGGTGACAAAACGCATCCAGATTTCGCTCCTTTGGCGATGAAATACGCCGGGCATCAGTTTGGTGTCTACAATCCTGATTTAGGTGATGGGCGGGGCTTACTTCTATGCGAGTTAACCGCCCAAGATGGTCGTGTATTTGATTTGCATCTTAAAGGGGCGGGGTTAACTCCTTACTCGCGAATGGGGGATGGGCGAGCGGTACTTCGTTCGACAATCCGTGAGTATCTGTGCAGCGAAGCCATGGCCGGTTTGGGTATTGCGACTACACGAGCCTTGGGTATGCTTACCAGCGACACACCGGTATACCGTGAAAAACAAGAGTCGGGCGCGTTATTGTTGCGCATGACAGAAAGTCATATCCGCTTTGGTCACTTCGAACATTTTTTCTATACTAATCAATTGAATGACCTTAAGTTACTTGCCGATAAAGTGATCGAATGGTATTGGCCTGAATTGGCACTGAGTGACAAGCCATACGCGGCGATGTTCGAGCAAGTTGTTGCCGCCACGGCCTCAATGATCGCTCAGTGGCAAGCCGTTGGCTTTTGTCATGGAGTGATGAATACCGACAATATGTCGATTCTTGGTCAAACCTTTGATTATGGCCCGTTTGCCTTTTTGGATGATTACGATCCTAGCTATATCTGTAACCATTCAGATTATCAGGGCCGTTATGCGTTTAATCGTCAACCTTCTATTGCGCTGTGGAACCTTAGTGCGTTAGGACATGCTTTATCGCCTCTGATTGATATCGCAGACATTGAAACAATATTGGCGCAGTTTGAATCTCGCTTACAGCATGATTACAGCGCTCAGATGAGAGCCAAGCTGGGGCTGCATACTAAGTGCGAAGAAGACGGCGAGTTTTTTGTCTCTTTCTTTGATTTTATTGAACGCACTCATGTTGACTATCCGCGCTTTATGCGTGAACTGTCAAATTTAGACAGTGGTGATGAAGCGCCGCTGATTGATCTGTTTATTGACCGAGCTGGCGCTAAAAAATGGTTGCAAAGCTACCTTGAACGCGCAGATAAGGAAGTAGATCAGACGGGAATGCCAATTACTGCTAAGCAGCGCTGCGCGCAAATGCGTAAAGTCAATCCCAAGTATGTGCTGAGAAATTATCTCGCGCAGCAAGCCATTGAGAAAGCAGAGCTAGGGGACTTTAGCGAAGTGGCAACATTGGCAACCTTGCTAGCTTCACCTTTTGAAGAACATCTTGAGCATCATAGCTACGCCAATTTACCTCCTGAGTGGGGTAAATCGATGGAGATCAGCTGTTCCTCGTAGAATTTAAGTACCGAATGCTACTCAAAGGCCTGATTTCATTGGTTTGATTCATTGGCATTATTGCCGCTTTTTGTCAGTCGCAGCGAGCGGTGTACTAAATCGCTTCGTTTATCGATTTAGAGTGAGAGTTGCGCGGGTCTCGGCCGCTTCTTCTTTCGTAGAATTGCCACTTTATGTGGCGATTTTTTCGTCGGTCACCACCTGAGCGCAACTCAGATTGATAAACGCCATCGATTAGGGCGGTGTCATGAATCACGGTAATTTTGATTTTCTCACCCATAAGTTTACTCCACGGCGTTTTTTATCAGTATGGGTGAGGAAATCGTTGAGCGCCAATTTAACGCTGGTGGCAAACGGTAGTCCGAAGTACGTAAGGCGTTAAGATGTCATGATGCTCGGGAGAACAGTCATTAATTGGCTATAACAATCGGATGACCAAGTTCAGGATGAGGTATCACACTGACTTGGTGTTGATAAACTTGCTCGATAATCTCAGCCTGCATTGCTTGGCTCGGTGGAGCATCCACAGCGATGTTCCCTTTACTTAAAATGATCATACGATCGGCATACTGCGAAGCAAGATTGAGGTCATGCAACACTGCGACCACTGTAGCCCCACGTTTGGCGAGTGATTTTGCGAGTGCGAGCGTTGAGTGCTGGTGGTGTAAGTCTAGTGCTGATGTTGGCTCATCGAGAAGCAAAATTGTGTTGTTCCCGCTTTGTTCTAGCTGCGTTAATACGCGCGATAGATGCACGCGCTGCTTTTCACCACCGGATAGGGTTGGGTACGCTCGCTGGGCCAAGTGTTGTACATCGGTCTGCTGCATATTGTGTTCAACGACTTGTTGCAAATCTTGGTTAGACATACTCAAACCAATACCGCCTAGTTCGACGACTTCTTTAGCGACAAAGTTAAAGGAGAGTGAGCTGCTTTGAGGTAGAACACCAAGGTGTTTAGCTAGTTCTTCTGCGGGCCAAACATGGCGCGTCTGACCAAAGATGTTCACGTGTCCACTGTAGGTAATTTCATCGGTAATGGCTTTGAGCAAGGTGCTTTTACCGGTTCCGTTTGGTCCCAATAATGCAGTAAATTGCCCTCGATCCAGTGAAAACGAAAGTTCGTTGAGGATGGTTCTTTTGCCGATAGAAACCGTCAGTTGGTTTACTTCGATGGTAGTAGCATCATGATAGTTATCAATTTGCGGTAATCCGTTTTTTTTACGTGATGTCATGAGGACAGAGCGCATTAAATTCGTCCTTTTTGTTTGATCAACAGCCAGAGAAAAAATGGGGTGCCAATCAGCGCAGTAACAATGCCAACAGGCATATCTAATGGAGCGACAATCGTGCGTGCAAGCATATCCGCCACTAACAATAATAGTGCGCCAAGTAACATACTAACGGGTAACAATGAACGGTAGTTTGGGCCAATCATCATTCGAGCAAGGTGCGGCACAATTAATCCGACAAAGCCAATAATGCCAGCTAAAGCGACCGTAACCCCAACTCCTGCAGCAGCCAATACAATTAAACGGCGTTTGACTGCTTGCACATTGATGCCCATATGACGAGCTTCTGCTTCACCCAGTAGCATGGCATTGAGCTTGTCCGCATCACGAAGATAACTAACAAAGAGCACGACTAGCGTAGCAAAGGCCAGATAGAGTCCATGCGCATTGGCACCAGCCAAAGAGCCCATGGTCCAGAGTGATAGGTCTCGCAGTGCTTGGTCATCCGCGAAGTAGTTGAGTAGGCCCAGTGCGGCCCCAGCAAGAGCAGAGATCGCAACGCCTGCCAGTAACATCATGGTGACTGATGTTCCGTTGCTGCCCGTCCCTAGTTGGTAAACGACAAAAGTGACGATAATGCCACCTATGCAGGCAAATACAGGTACTGTACCGAGCACCATTAGCAGTGGGTAGCTAGCCGCTAAACCGCCAAACAGTACGATCGCAACCGCGGCGCCTAGTGAAGCCCCCGAAGAAACCCCAATAATGCCAGGGTCGGCCAATGGATTACGAAACAGCCCTTGTAGCACTGCGCCACATAGCGCCAGTATGCCACCGACAGCAATCGCAAGTAGGGTGCGAGGAATACGCACTTGCTGAACGATCATGGTGATATGGCTTGGAAGGTCACCGCTGCTGATCGGAAGCAGGGAGCGCAGGCTATCACTAAAACTGATGTTCATCGGGCCAACTGTGATGGAGGTAACCGTCGCGGCGTATAACCCTAATGCCGCAATAACGCAAAGAGTTTTAGCTGAAAACAATCGAGAACTATTCATTGATGTCGGCCAATTTATTGGGATTGGCTAAAATTTTGATAAAGCGAATCTGCAAGCTCAAGACTTTCAATGCCTAAGCCGCCAATAATCGCGCTACCTTGCACAGGAATGATACGGTGATTAACCGCCGCAGGCGTTGCCATAAATAGCGGATATTCTTTGATGATACCTTGCTCACCACCTAATTTGTCCCAGTCGCGCTGGGAAACCAAAATATACTCCGGCTGCATGTCAACAATGGCCTCTTGAGACAGTTGTTTATAGGAAGAAAGCTCAGCTTTAGCCGGGTTGGTGCCGCCCGAGAGAAATAATGGCGTCAATGGTGGTTTTATCACCGGCGACAGTGGCTGGTCGACCTTTGCTAAGCATGGTAAAAATTGTTTTTGGTGCACGCTCGAGTTTACGCTCACGCATTGTATCTAACTTAGTTTCTAATGAGGCTTTTAGCTCTTGTGCTTTAGGCTGCGTATGAGTGATTTGCGCGATGGTATCGATACGTTTGAAAAGGTCTTGCTCAGTATCACCCGATGGCACGGTTTCAACGGTTACACCACCACTTTTTAGTAGCGACAATGTTGTTTCTGGCCCCATTTCTTTCGAACCAATAAGGTGAGTCGGCATCAGTGCCATTAACCCCTCAGGGGAGAGTTGGCGGTGATAGCCAACTTGAGGTAGCTTGCCGTCGGTATTGAAATGTTTACTCGTCACATCCAGTGCAACTAATTGATCTTTCGCACCAAGCGCAACAATCAGCTCAGTGATGCTTGAGCCAGCACTAATAATTCGATTTGGAGTTGGCTCCGTTTTAGCAAAACTAGGCAGAGAGGCAACGAGCAGCCCCAAAGTGATTACAAGCTTTTTCATTTTTGTTCTTCCATTACAATGTTCGTGGCCGAAATTTGGTGTTTTTGCATGAATGCCAATAGATTGAGCATTGATTCGACATCAGCTTTTTTATCTGTCGCGATCACTATTGGTTTTTCGGGTGATTTGGCGCGAGCTTTAAGTAGCGCCTGCGTGAAATCATTCCAATTACTGAATATCTCGCCATCCAACGCCCACTTGTCTTTTTCATCGAGCAAAATACCCACCGAAATGACAGGTTTGTTTGGGCTCGATAATTCGCTACTCTCCTGCGTTTTGGGAATGTCGACGTTGAGTGTTTTGACACTGACATTAGCGGTAAGTAGCAGGAACACCATGACGATAAAGATAATGTCGAGCATCGGCGTGAGGTCTGGCTTAAATTCTTCGTCATTGAAACGTGATTGCGACTGAATCATCACACGACCTCTTGAGTGATAGGTATGTCTTTGCCAAAGGGGTCGACGGAAATCCCCTCAATGTGCAAATTGCTATGATTCAGGGTGTATTCAATTTTTGCCAATGTTTTTTCGACCCACATGCTAAGTAGCTGTGCACCCGTAATCGCAGGTAGGGCAATAATTAGTCCAGCGGCGGTAGTGGTCATAGCCAGTCCTAGGCCATCAGCCAGTGTGGCGGGTGAAATTGCGCCAGAGGTATCGGTAATACCTCTAAACATCTCCATCAGGCCTAAAACTGTACCCAGTAGGCCAATTAATGGGCTGATCACACCAATAATTGAGAGTAGGCGAATACCCGAGCGGAATTGTTGGCGTTTTTGAAACAGCCAAATTCCAACCGCTTCTTCACGCAATGGCTTTGTAAAGTGACGATGACTGAGCAGCATACGCATAGATTGGAACATCAGTTGACGTCCACTGAGCTCAGTTTCAATAAAGTGATTTACTTCATCTGGGCGGTTGAAATCGAGTTGATGAATGCGTTTTAAAATCGTCGTGGTGTGTGTACGACTATTGATCAGCATATAAAGTGTACGTTCAATCAGAATGGCTAGGGTTAGGAATGACATAACGATTAACGGCCAAGTCATCATGCCTAATTGAGTTTGAATATTGCTAAAAGTTTCCATGTCTTATTACTACTTCAATTTGAAATTAATAGGTATTTGCACACGATGTGCAATAGCTTGTCCGTTGGCTGTTTGACGCGAAAATTGCCACTGTTTGATGGTGTTAAGGGCTCGCGTATCAAGAATCTCATGACCACTTGACTGAATGAGCTTTTGTTTGATTTGTTTGCCATCCTTATCTAACCAAACTTCTATGAGCGCTCGGCCTTCAAGCCCTTTTTTACGTGCCAAGCGAGGGTATTCCACAGGGGTTGGTTTGGCGCTAAAGCGCGGCTTGTTAACCAGCATAGGCTGGCTGCTTTGATTACTTATCGTCGCGTTTTCCGACGTATTGGTTGTTTCTGATTTGATCTTTTCTGGTTGCTGTTTTGGCTTCGTTTTTTCTGTTATTGCTTGAACGCGTTTTTTCTCTTTTTTGGGCTCTTTGCTTTTCTGCTTTTGCTCCACCTGTGTTGGTGGTTGAGTCGGTTTTTGCTTGATCTTCACGTTAGAGTTTGTGATTTGTGTCGAATCTTTAGCCCTTTTAAGTGGCGGTGTTGACTGATTACTTTTGGCTTTTGAACGCTTGGTGATTTCCGACTTAGGTACTTCCGAATGGGTAGCTGCGACGGAACTCTTTTTTTGTGGTGTTATTTCGCTGTTTCTTTTGCTTGTTTGAACAGGAGGAATAGGCTCAGGTTTAGTCTCTGGATTCGATGCAGTGCTCGCCATCAACTGAATTTGCATACCCTGATGACCTTGGTTCATCGACACTTGTAGCACTTTTTCTTGCGGTGCAAATGACAAAGCATAACCTTGAATTAGGCAGGCGATTAATCCAGCGATGAGATAACGAAATTGAGTCATGAGGTTTAATGCAAATTATAAAAGATGATATTTTAATAGCTTAACGACTAAATGCGAATGAGATCAAATATCGTTTGCATTATTATTAACTTTATATAAGATGGCGGTCAACACAATTTATCAACACAACTATTATTAATGCCTTGTATCAGATATTTCGTGCCAGTGAGTTCGAAATAACCTGTTACGAGCAAGCTGTATGACATGACTCCAATAACATTTGATTCAACCGACGAGAACCTAATTGGTAGACACTCGCCTGACCCATTGCGTTTTGCATTTAGTGGTAAAAAAGGACCTCACGTCGGCGGCAGTTCAATGCCGATTCCCAAGCCACAAACTCAAATTCAAATTGAAACAGCGCTGAGTAGCAAAGCGAATCAGTCGCAGCGTTGTTTGTATATCCATATTCCATTTTGTCGTGTGCGTTGCACTTATTGTAATTTTTTCCAATACGCATCGAGCAAACAACTGATTGCTGAATACTTCACTGCGTTGGTTATTGAGCTGAAAAAAAAGGCCGCCTATCGCTGGACGCAAAGTTATCCATTTCAAGCTGTTTATGTTGGTGGCGGTACGCCTACTGACTTGAGCGCAGACCAGATTCGTACATTAGGGCAACTCATTCGCCAATACTTTCCATTAACACCGGATTGTGAAATTACCTTAGAAGGGCGGGTGAATCGCTTTGATGAGCAAAAGTTTGAGGCAGCGCTTGAAGGTGGATTTAATCGTTTTTCACTCGGAGTACAGAGTTTTGATTCACACGTCCGCCGGGCAGCGAAGCGATTGGATGATGGTGATGTGGTACTCACTACGTTACAAAAAATGGTGAGTTACAACGCGGCGCCAGTTGTTATCGATTTATTGTATGGCTTGCCGTACCAGACCTTGGAGGTTTGGCAGCGCGATTTAGACGGATATTTAGAGTCGGGTGTCGATGGTGTCGACCTATACCAATTATTGAATCTACAAAATTTGCCAATGGAGCGCTTGGTTGAGCAGGGAAAACTGCCGCAACCTGCTGATACTGCGACCAAAGCAGAGATGTATCGGATGGGGGTGGAGTTCATGGCCAAGCACCATCAGAGACGCCTGAGTGTCAATCATTGGGCATCAGGTAATCGTGAGCGCAGTATTTATAACAGCCTAGCAAAAACCAATGCCGAAGTGTTGCCTATCGGGGCAGGGGCAGGTGGTAATTTCAATGGTGTGAGTGCGATGCAATATCGCGATATGGATGCGTATATCGAATCTGTTAGCCAGAACCATTTTCCAGTAGGTATGGCGTTTATAAACGCGACGCCGACGCCGATCTACAATCAATTTAAGGCCGCCTTTGACCGAGGTGTGATTCTTAAACATGAGTTTACCGAGTGGTTTGAGCGTCTAATGCCATTGTTTGAAGCTTGGCAGCAGCGTGGATTAGTCAGCATCTCACCACAAGCCGTGTCTTTGACTCTCGCTGGTCAGTTTTGGTCAGTCAATTTGGCCAATAATCTTATTACTATCATTCAAAAACAAAATAGCGCTGGATTGGTTTCAGCCTAAGCTCGAAGCAAAGTAGGAGAGAGTATGTACGCCACTTATTCTGAAAGTGAAGTTAAAGGCAAAGTGAATGCAGCGTTGGCAGAGGACTCTGCGGTGCCTATTTCAACAATGTCGCAGCAACTGGGCCTTAGTGAAGGCGCGATTACTTTTGCATTGCCAGCAGAGATGATGACCAAATCAAATGGAGAGCATGCTCAAGCGATTCTTGAGCAACTACCAAATTGGGGCAAAGTGACGACGATTGTGCACTCTTTTGGTTCCATTTTTGAAGCCAAGGCGCGATTTCCAAAAGGTAAAGTAGCGCATGGTTTTTATAACTTGATGGGTAAAGAAGGCGAGTTGCATGGTCATCTACGTCTTGATCTTGTTGCTCATATCGCGTTTGTTAGCAAACCATTTCGTAGCATGGAAAGTCACTACATTGGTTTTTTCACTCAGCAAGGTGAGTGCATTTTTAAAGTTTATCTTGGCCGCGACAAAAAAAGACAACTATTCCCAGAACAAGTCGCTGCCTTTGCTCAAATGAAACAGGAGTTTTCAGCATGAAATTAGACAGTCAGCCAACAGAGATTGAACCAACACGAGACGAAGTACGTCGAGAGCGTCTGCAAAATCGTCTAGAGCCGGAAGTACAAGAATTTCGTGATTCACGACAAACGCTGCAACTAGCTACGATTGGTGAGAACGGCGTTCCCAATGCAACTTATGCGCCTTTCGCCTTTGACCAACAAGGCTATTACATTCTGGTTAGTGATATTGCCGCTCACGGTAAGAACCTTAAAACCAATCGTAATGTTTCCATTTTACTGGTGGAAGACGAAAGCGAAGCGAAACAAATTTATGCACGTAAACGCCTGACGTTTGATACACAGGCTGAACTAGTTGAGAAACATAGCGAGCAGTGGCAGCAAGGTGTCGGCGCGCTAAAACAGCGCTTTGGTGAGATTATCGATAACCTCAGCCAGTTGGGTGATTTCAACTTGTATCGTTTGAATCCTAAATCTGGCCGTTATGTGAAAGGTTTTGGCCAAGCATTCGAAATTTCGGGTAATGATTTACTCGATTTCGTTCACTTAACAGAAGGGCATGTCAAAGGGGAAAAACAGTAACCATTGTAATTCTAGAAAGCGAAGTAATGGAGCACCCATCAGGTCTTATAAATCAAAATAATCCGAGGCCACCGTAGAATATAAATGGAATAAAAGATGTTTAAGCAAACTCAATTAGCCCTCGTAATTGGTGGGCTGCTCGCGACTCCAGCTATGGCTGAAGAAGTTTACTCTTTTGATGAAGTAGTGGTATCAGCGACTCGTACTGAGCAGAACATAGAAGATGTTTCGTCTTCTGTTGAAGTGATCGGGCGCTCAGAACTTGATAACACCATGACGAATAATCTTAAAGATACGATGCAATATACCCCTGGTGTAGAGGCTGAAGGCAGCGGTCGTTTTGGTGTTTCAGGTTTTAATATTCGTGGTGTAGATGCTAGCCGTGTAAAAGTGATGGTGGATGGTATCCAGCAGCCTGTGCCATATAATCCTGGTGCGAGTCAGCAACGTAAATATTCGAACACGATTGAAACCGATATGCTGGCGGGTATCGAAGTAAATAAAGGTCCATCTTCGAGCCTTTATGGTTCTGATGCCTTGGGTGGTGTAGTGCTGTTCCGCACCAAAAATCCTGATGATGTTTTGGTCACCGATGGGGATGAAAATCGTTTTGGTATTAAGTCGAGTTATGCTTCGGTAAACGACGAGTTTAAAAATACCTTAACCTGGGCAATGCGCAAAGGGGCCTGGGAAACCATTACCATGTTCACTTATGCAGATGGTAATGAGTATAAAACCCATGGTGATGGTGCTGATATTCTTGGCCCAGATCGTGGCGCCGCTGATCCAGCCGATTCCAAGTTGTATAACGGTTTAGCGAAAGTCTTTTATCAAGCCAATGAAGCGCACCGTTTAGGGCTGATTTTTGAATATTACGACTATCAATATGACTCATTCTTAGCCTCTGAAGAGGGTAATGAGATGATGCCCAACTTTGTCTATACCGATTCATCGATTGCAGATAATAACCAACGTATGAGTATCGGGTTCGAGCATGATTGGAAAATGAATGCTGCGATTGCAGATGAACTGTTGTGGAAGGTCTCTTACCAAACAACTGAGAGCAAATCTGATAACTATGATACGACGAATTTCCCGGGCAATATGTTCATGCCTGCCTATGATGATCGAATTCGTAATCGTCAACGCATCGCTCAAGATGATTCGGTCCAATTTGACGCTCAATTTAATAAATTACTCAGCTACAATTCGCACTACCATCAATTAACTTATGGTGCGAGTTTCCTGCGTAATGACTTTTCGTTGGAAAACACCGATTTCTTTATCAAGAGTGGTCAAGCGGGTGTACCTGATGGTACATCAAAACCGGGTAGCACGGGCTTGCCAAATGCGAAAGTGACTCAGTGGGGTATTTTTGCGCAAGACCAAATCTTTATGCTTGATGATCGTCTAATTTTAACGGCTGGTATGCGTTATGACTCGTTTAAAACGGCACCGGAAACAACCGATGGTTATGACGTAGAACACGTAGATAACAAGAATGATGCCTTTACCGGACGTTTGGGCGCGGTTTATCGTGTTTCTGATATGCTGATCCCTTACGCGCAAATCAGTCAGGGCTTTAAAGCACCAACGGTGTATGACTTGTACTATGTGTATGACCAAGGGGCAATTTTTGAAGGGAATCCAGACCTAAAAGCAGAGACTAGCCTTTCGTATGAAGTCGGTCTAAGAGGTAAGAATCAGCGCCTGCAATACGAGCTAAGCGCGTATTACAACGACTACGATAACTTTATCTCTCAAGCAACGATAGGTGAACAAGGCGGCAAAGACGTGATTACGATGCAAAACATCGATAAAGCGCGTATTTATGGTGCAGAGTTTGCGACGACGGTATTTGGACCTCAAGGTTTCTATAGCAAATTTAGTATTGCATACACCAATGGTGAAGATAAGAAAAACGGTCGCGAGTTAGATGCCATTGCGCCACTGACGACCAATATCGGCGTGGGTTATGATTCAGCTGACCAAGTTTTTGGTGCGCTTATCAACTACAAAGCCGTTGCGAAAAAAGATAGCTGGCAAGAAATTGATAACGTTACAGCGCCTTCTTATAGCACTGTTGACCTAACCGCTTACTACCGTCCAATGAAGGATATGACTATTCGTGCTGGTCTATTTAATGCCTTTGATGAGAAGTACTGGTTGTATACTGATGTGCGCGGTGAGGATGAGGGTTTGAAGGATATCGATACTCAAGCCGGACGTAACTGGGGTGTGAACTTAGAATACTTCTTCTAACGAGCATAAAAATCAAGAAAGGGCAGCGCATATCAGCGACGATGGCGCTGCCCTTTTTGTTGTCTGAGATCTTTAGCGCTTTGAGCCAGTGTTGCGAGAGTTAAGCCCTCGCTCAGTTGAATACTCCAGATCCGGATGGTTTCAACCCTTCGCGTTTGTTACTAATGTGTTGTGATAGGTTGCTAAATTGAAGGATAAAACCGGACTTGGATCTCCTTTTATTACTTGAATCAAAAAAAACGCTAGTTTCTCTTGAAAAACACATTAATGTCCCCATTTCTGACATCGTTAGAAGTTGTAATGGTCAATTTTCTAGCAGTTAGTTGAGAATTTAGGATATTCGTGAATGTAAGCAGGGGTTCGGCTCGACACTGGTTGTTAAGGTCGCTAGAATGCTGCGTCTAAAACTATATCCTGAGACTAATAGGAGATACCTTTCACCGTTTTTATAACGAGAAAAAGATATCGCTGATTAGTTCGACAGCCCAATAAGGGGTGTCGATGCTCGAAATTAAATGGTGCTCGTAGAGTACAAACAAGGATGCAGTTACCAAGCTAAGCTTAGGTAACTCATACGCTCAGCGTGGCTGAGCCAGTATTGAGGTTAATGAATAATGCAAGTTACTGTTGAAACGCTAGAAGGCCTAGAGCGCCGTCTAAACATTACTGTTCCAGCTGCAAACATCGAAGACGCTGTTACTGCTGAACTACGCAACATCGCTAAAAACCGTCGTTTCGATGGTTTCCGTAAAGGTAAAGTGCCTCTAAAAATGGTTGCGCAGATGTACGGTAAAGCAGTACGTCAAGACGTGATGGGCGAAGTTATGCAACGTCACTTCATCGAAGCGATCGTTAAAGAAAAAATCAACCCAGCAGGCGCACCTACTTTTGCTCCAGTAGCAACTAAAGAAGGCGAAGATCTAGTTTTCACTGCGACTTTCGAAGTTTACCCAGAGATCGAACTAAAAGGTCTTGAGAACATCGCTGTAGAAAAACCACAAGCTGAAGTGAAAGATGCTGACGTTGAAGAGATGATCGAAACTCTACGTAAGCAACAAGCTACTTGGACTGAAGTTGAAGAAGCTGCAGAAGCTGGTAAGCGTGCAACAATCGACTTCGTTGGCTCTATCGACGGTGTTGAGTTCGAAGGCGGTAAAGCTGAGAACTTCCCACTAGAAATGGGCGCAGGTCGCATGATCCCTGGTTTCGAAGACGGTATCGCTGGTAAAGCTAAAGGTATGGAATTCGAAATCGACGTAACTTTCCCAGAAGATTACCACGCTGAAAACCTAAAAGGTAAAGCGGCTAAGTTTGCTATCAAAGTAAACAAAGTTGAAGCGCGTGAATTACCAGAACTGAACGAAGAATTCGTTGCAAAGTTCGGTGTAGCTGAAGGCGGCGTTGACGCTCTTAAAGCTGAAGTTCGTAAGAACATGGAGCGTGAACTTAAGCAAGCAGTTAAGAACCGCATCAAAGAGCAAGCAATCAACGGTCTAGTTGAAGAAAACAACATCGACGTACCAGCTGCGCTAATCGACCAAGAAATCAACGTTCTTCGTCAACAAGCAGCTCAACGTTTCGGTGGCAACCCAGAAGCTGCAGCTCAGCTTCCACGTGAGCTATTCGAAGAGCAAGCTAAACGTCGCGTAGTTGTAGGTCTACTACTAGGTGAAGTGATCAAGTCTGAAGAGCTAAAAGCTGACGACGCGAAAGTGAAATCTCTAATCGAAGAGATGGCGACTGCTTACGAAGATCCAACAGAAGTTGTTGCTTACTACGAGCAAAACGAGCAGATGATGAACAACATGCGCAATATCGCTCTAGAAGAGCAAGCAATTGACGCAATCATCGCTAAAGCAAAGGTTTCTGAGAAAGAAGTTGGCTTCAACGAGCTAATGAACCAACCTGCTTAATAAGCAATATCTTGCGTAGAAAAGTTGACTAAGTGTTAACTATTCTGCTAACAATGGTCCGAATGATATACATCATCCGGGCCATTTATTTTAGGGACATCAGAATATGAGCTACCAAGACCAAAATACAATCATGAATGCACTCGTGCCAATGGTGGTTGAACAAACTTCCCGTGGTGAACGTTCTTACGATATTTATTCTCGCTTGCTTAAAGAACGCATCATCTTCTTGACCGGTCAAGTTGAAGACAACATGGCAAACCTAATTGTTGCGCAGTTACTTTTCCTTGAATCTGAAAACCCAGATAAAGATATTTACCTATACATCAACTCACCAGGTGGCAGCGTAACGGCAGGTATGGCGATTTACGATACCATGCAATTTATTAAGCCAAATGTTGCAACGCTATGTACTGGTCAAGCATGTTCAATGGGTGCTTTCCTACTTGCTGGTGGTGCTCCAGGTAAGCGTTTTGCGCTGCCAAATGCACGTGTAATGATTCACCAACCTCTAGGTGGCTTCCAAGGCCAAGCGTCAGATATTCAAATCCACGCGCAAGAAATCCTTTCTATCAAACAAAAACTAAATACTCTACTTGCAGAGCATACTGGTCAGCCGATGGAAGTGATTGAACGCGATACGGACCGCGATAACTTTATGTCAGCAGCACAAGCGGCTGAATACGGTATTATCGATGAAGTATTAACCCACCGCGGTTAATAAAACTGGCTTTGAGTGTAATTTAGCTGAATTGAGGCGAGCTTTCGAACAATTCACAGGGGTATTTTGTCCTAAATTGATATACACTCAAAGCGTATAGATTTAAGGCTAAGAGGTTAGCGAATGACAGATAAAAGCAAAGAGGGCGGTAGTAGTAAACTGCTGTACTGCTCTTTCTGCGGTAAGAGCCAGCACGAAGTTCGCAAGCTGATCGCCGGCCCGTCAGTCTACATTTGTGACGAGTGTGTCGACCTTTGTAACGACATTATTCGTGAAGAAATCAAAGATGTGCTTCCTAAGAAACAGTCTGAAGCGTTGCCTACGCCACGCGAGATTCGTGAGCACCTTGATGATTATGTGATTGGCCAAGATTACGCTAAAAAAGTGCTAGCCGTAGCCGTTTACAACCACTACAAGCGTTTACGTAATGGTGATACAACGAGCGAAGGCGTTGAGCTAGGCAAGAGTAATATTCTACTTATCGGTCCAACCGGTAGTGGTAAAACTTTGCTAGCTGAAACCCTAGCGCGTTTTCTAGATGTTCCTTTCACAATGGCGGATGCTACGACCCTGACAGAAGCAGGTTATGTAGGTGAAGACGTTGAGAACATCATCCAGAAGCTGCTACAAAAATGTGACTACGACGTAGCGAAAGCAGAACGTGGTATTGTTTACATTGATGAGATCGACAAGATTTCTCGTAAAGCTGAAAACCCATCAATCACACGTGATGTGTCGGGTGAGGGTGTTCAGCAGGCGCTTCTAAAACTGATCGAAGGTACGGTTGCTTCTGTTCCACCACAAGGTGGTCGTAAGCACCCGCAACAAGAGTTCTTGCAAGTAGATACATCGAAGATCTTATTTATCTGTGGCGGCGCGTTTGCTGGCCTAGACAAAGTAATTGATCAACGTGTTGCAACCGGTGCTGGTATCGGCTTTGGCGCTGAAGTGCGTTCAAAAGACGAGAACAAAACAATCGGTGAATTGTTTACTCAAGTTGAACCAGAAGATTTAGTGAAATACGGTTTGATTCCAGAGTTTATCGGTCGTCTACCAGTAACGACGACGCTGACTGAACTGGATGAAGAAGCGCTAATTCAAATTCTTTGCGAACCAAAGAATGCACTGACTAAACAGTATGCGGCGCTATTTGAGCTAGAAAACTCTGAACTTGAATTCCGCGAAGATGCACTACGCGCTATTGCGAAAAAAGCAATGGATCGTAAGACAGGCGCTCGTGGTCTACGTTCAATTTTAGAAGCTGTTCTGCTTGAAACCATGTATGAACTGCCATCAATGGACAACGTAAGCAAAGTTGTGATTGATGAGTCAGTAATTAATGGCGAATCTGAACCATTGCTGATTTACAGCAACTCAGACAGTCAAGCAGCAGGCGCTGAGTCGTAACTCGCTAAATAACAATCGTTATCAAAAGGCTTTAAGTCCTCCTTTTTTATTCCTCCATTGATTCCAACCAATTAGGCCCCATATACTGCTCATAAGACTAAGCGGAAGAGAGAATAATATGAACTTGGAACGTTCCGAACGTATCGAGATCCCCGTACTACCTCTACGAGACGTAGTAGTTTACCCGCATATGGTAATTCCATTGTTTGTTGGTCGTGAAAAATCGATTGCATGTTTAGAAGCTGCAATGGATGCCAATAAGCAGGTGCTGTTGGTGGCGCAAAAAGAAGCCGAAACTGACGAGCCAACCAAAAATGACCTATTTGAAGTCGGTACTGTCGCGACGATTCTTCAGTTGCTTAAGTTACCTGATGGCACGGTTAAGGTGTTGGTTGAAGGTCAGCAGCGCGCGCAAATCAACGAAATTTTCGATAACGAATTCTTTGTGGCTGATGCTGAATATCTAGTGACTAATGAGCTAGATGAGCGTGAGCAGGAAGTGATTGTTCGCAGCGCAATCAATCAGTTCGAAGGCTTTATCAAGCTTAACAACAAGATCCCACCAGAAGTTCTGACCTCATTAAACGGTATCGATGAAGCTGCTCGTTTGGCTGATACGATTGCGGCACATATGCCGTTGAAGTTGGTTGATAAGCAAAAAGTGTTAGAAATTCTGGATGTTTCTGAGCGCCTTGAGTTCCTAATGGGACAAATGGAATCAGAAATCGATATTCTGCAAGTAGAAAAACGCATTCGCACACGTGTGAAAAAGCAGATGGAAAAATCTCAGCGTGAGTACTACCTGAATGAGCAGATGAAGGCGATTCAGAAAGAGCTTGGTGAAGGTGAAGACGGTGTTGATGAATTTGAGGCGCTAAAGCAAAAAATTGCTGAGTCAAAATGCCTCAAGAAGAAAACCGAACAAGAGCTACAAAAGCTAAAAATGATGTCGCCAATGTCGGCGGAAGCAACGGTTGTACGAGGTTACATTGATTGGATGCTCGGCGTGCCTTGGAGCAAGCGTAGCAAAGTTAAGAAGAACCTTGCGAATCAATAGAGCTTAAAGAACGTATTCTTGAGTATTTGGCGGTACAAAACCGTATCAATAAGCTTAAAGGTCCAATTCTTTGTCTTGTTGGTCCTCCAGGTGTGGGTAAAACTTCACTTGGTCGTTCAATTGCGTCAGCAACTGGTCGCCAATATGTGCGCATGGCACTGGGTGGCGTGCGTGATGAAGCGGAAATCCGTGGTCACCGTCGTACTTATATTGGCTCTATGCCAGGTAAGTTAATTCAAAAGATGTCAAAAGTTGGCGTGAAAAACCCACTGTTCCTTTTGGATGAAATCGACAAGATGTCATCGGATATGCGTGGCGATCCTGCGTCGGCATTGCTTGAGGTGTTAGACCCTGAGCAAAACAATGCATTTAACGATCACTACTTAGAAGTGGATTACGATCTGTCGGATGTAATGTTTGTTGCGACGTCGAACTCAATGAACATTCCTGGTCCACTTTTGGACCGTATGGAAGTGATTCGTCTATCGGGTTACACCGAAGATGAGAAACTGAATATTGCTAAACGCCACTTAGTTGACAAACAAGTACAGCGTAATGGTCTTAAGTCACATGAAATTGTGATCGAAGATTCAGCGATCATCGGCATTATCCGTTACTACACGCGTGAAGCGGGTGTGCGTAGTCTAGAGCGTGAGATTTCAAAGATCTGCCGTAAAGCAGTGAAGAACATCCTGCTGGATAAAGACATCAAATCAGTAACGGTATCGATGGAAAACCTAAAAGAGTACTTAGGGGTTCAACGTTTCGATTACGGTAAAGCTGACGACAGCAACCGTATCGGTCAAGTGACTGGTCTTGCATGGACTGAAGTGGGTGGCGATCTGCTAACGATTGAAACCGAGTCGATGCTGGGTAAGGGTAAACTAATCCAAACCGGCTCACTGGGCGATGTGATGCAGGAGTCGATTCAAGCTGCGATGACAGTCGTTCGCACTCGTGCGGAAAAATTGGGCATCAACCCTGATTTTTACGAGAAGCGCGATATTCACGTGCACGTTCCTGAAGGCGCTACGCCAAAAGATGGTCCAAGTGCAGGTATCGCGATGTGTACAGCGCTAGTTTCGAGCCTAACTGGTAACCCAGTGAAAGCGGAAGTGGCGATGACCGGTGAAATTACTCTGCGTGGTGAGGTACTTCCAATCGGTGGATTGAAAGAAAAATTACTCGCAGCGCATCGTGGCGGTATCAAAACGGTACTAATTCCGAAAGACAACGAACGTGATTTGGAAGAAATTCCTGAGAACGTGATCGCAGACTTGAAAGTGATACCAGTTCAGTGGATTGATGAGGTTCTGAGCGTTGCGCTTGAAAGAGACCCATCAGGTGTTGAGTTTGCTGTAGAAAAATAGTGATGTGCAGCAAAAATAAGTAAAAGATTACGCTGATTAGCTTAAAAGTGCTTGTCAGCGTTTTTTTTGGACGCTAACTTTAGCCACTGTAGCTTGACCCCTTGCTATACAAGGGTTTGAGCTGAATTTGAAATTGAAATGGAACGAAAGTCGTCTTATAAAATAATTACAGATGACATTAAAGGGGAATAACCGTGAACAAAACTCAATTAGTAGAAAAATTGCTGAAAACTCAGATCTATCTAAAGCAGCAGCTGGCCGTGCACTAGACGCATTCATCGAAGCAGTAAGCGGCACTCTACAAACTGGCGACCAAGTAGCTCTAGTTGGCTTCGGTACTTTCAGTGTTCGTACTCGTGCAGCACGTACTGGCCGTAACCCTAAAACTGGCGAAGAAATCAAAATCGCTGAAGCTAAAGTGCCTTCATTCAAAGCTGGTAAAGCACTAAAAGACGCTTGTAACTAATCTAAATCAGCTACTTTTTTAGTAGTTTGTTAGAACCTTTTTAATTTCAGCGCATCATACTGATGCGCTTTTCTTCTGATATTATCGCGCTACTGAATTTTTAATTATTAATGAACATCGTGTTGCCTTACTGAGGCAGTAACGGGTCGTACGCGGAGAGTAACAAAAGTATGATGGATCGATTGCGCGAAGGCGTGAATAGCATCGCGATTAAAATTATCCTAGGCCTGATTATTCTATCTTTCGTATTTGCGGGTGTAAGTAGTTACATCGGTGGTGGCGGTAATAACGTTGCTGCGAAAGTAGGTAATATCGAAATCAGTCGTGGTGAGTTCGAGCAGGCATACCAAAATCAACGTAATCGCATGCAAGCGCAGCTTGGCGATTATTTCTCGGACCTATTAGCTGATCCAAGCTATGTTGCGTCTTTCCGTAAATCAGTGTTGGACCAAATGATTAATGATGCGTTGTTACAGCTACACGCTCAGGAATTAGGTCTACGTGTGAGCGATAAGCAAGTTCGCACCACGCTGTTATCACTGCCAGAGTTTCAAGTGGATGGTAAATTTGATTCAGAAATCTACCAAGCTTCACTACGCCGTGCAGGTTACACACCGGAAAGCTTTGCTGAGTTGATTCGTCGCGACTTAGTACGTAACCAGCTACTGACTGCTGTTCAAGCAAGTGATTTTGCTCTTCCAAGTGAAGTGGCTGAGCAAAGCAAGCTGATTATGCAAACTCGTGAAGTGAAAACCATCAATCTTGCATTAGCTGATTTTGCTGAAAAAGTTGAACTGACTGACGCTGAAATTGAGCAGTACTACAAAGACAACTCAGAGCGTTACACTCGTCCTGAGCAAGCAAAAGTGGCTTACATCGATTTGTCTGCAAATGAGCTTAAAAACTCAATTGAAATCAGTGATGAGCAAGCTAAGCAGTATTACCAAGAGCACCTAGATAAGTATTCTTCTGAAGAACAACGTAAAGTGAGCCATATTCTGATTCAAGGTGATGATGAAGCAAAGGCACAAGCGATTCTTGATGAATTAAACGCAGGTGCAGATTTCGCAACGCTAGCAGAAGAGAAATCTGAAGATGTGGGTAGTTCTGAAGAAGGTGGTTCACTGGGTTGGATTGAACGCGGTGTAATGGCTCCTGAGTTTGAAGAAGCTGCATTTGCACTAAAACAACCAGGTGATGTATCTGCGCTAGTAAAAACTAACTTTGGTTACCATATTATCAAGTTAGATGAGCTTAAAGATGCGGTTGCAAAACCATATGCGGAAGTAGCAGCGACGATTAAGCAAGAGCTGCGCGATCAAAAAGCGGTTGATAAGTTCTACGAGCTACAAAGTGAGCTAGAGAAAGTGGCGTTTGAATACCCAGACTCACTGGACGATGCAGCTAAAGCTATCAACGCTCAAATTGTTACCACCGACTTTATCTCTCAAGCTGATGCTCCAGAGCTACTAAAAACGCCAGCAGTAATGCAAGCGATCTTAAGCCCTGAAGTAAAAGATGACGGGCTGAACTCAGAAGTAATCGAAGTTGCGCCAGAGCATGTGGTTGTAGTTCGAGTAGAAGATACTCGTGACGAGACTGTACTGCCGTTAACTGAGGTACGTGAGCAGGTCGTGGCTCAACTATCTCGTGTGAAAGGTGAGCAAAATGCAATGGCATTGGCAACAAAAGTTGTGGATGAGCTCAAAGCAGGTAACACACAAGTATTGGCTGACAACGGTTTAGCATTTGGTCAAGCTGAAACTATTGACCGTAGCTCTCCGTTGGCTAACGTAGTATTTGCAATGCCAAAACCAATTGAAGGCAAAGTTGGCTATGCACAAACTAAGTCATTAAATGGTGATGTTGTTATCGTTGAGCTTGATGCTGTCGCTGACGTATTTAACACCATGTACAATGAGCAAATCGCTCAACAGATTGTACAAATGAGTGCACAACAAAACCTTGAAGGTTTGATTAGTATTTGGCGTCAAACAACGGATATTGAATACTTCGCTGTGACACAATAATAAGCGGAAATGTAATTCATATTCCTGTCAAAAAGGGCTGCGTTTGCAGCCCTTTCTATTTCTCATTATTGCTATTAACAAAGTGTTGTTGGCTCGTTATGGTGAGTTCTGGATACTCAAAAACAAGGATGAACTATGAACGTTAAGGCAGTTATGCTCGCTATCGTTGTTGCTCTATTTTCAACTTTCGCGGTTGCTAATGAGATAGCGAACGACAACGCTAAACACGCTGGAATAGAAATTGTGGTTAATGTAAACCAAGCTTCAGCACAAGAGATTGCAGATTTACTCAAAGGGATTGGCTTAAAGAAAGCGCAAGCCATCGTTGAATACCGTGAGCAGCAAGGTCCGTTTCAATCCGCTGAAGACCTAGCCAAAGTAAAAGGCATTGGTGAAGCTACAGTGGCTAAAAATTTGGCTCGCATAGAGTTGTAATCGAACACTCCCTCAAGTCGTGGCCGTACCTTGAGGGAGTTATTCCCGCATATTTATCAAATCTTTCCTAGAACCTAGCTACGTTTACCTCTATAATTTCACGCCGAAAAGTCAGGTCAGAAACCTTCTGACGTAAGCAACTTGGAGTATTTCATGTCCTCTCATACGCCGGTTATTACCGTTGATGGACCAAGTGGTGCAGGTAAAGGCACACTTTGTATGCAACTAGCAAACAAGCTAGGTTTTCACTTGCTGGACTCGGGCGCAATTTATCGCGTACTTGCACTTGCGGCGATCCACCATGGCGTTGATCTTGAATCAGAAGATGCTTTGGTTGCGCTTGCCACGCACTTAGACGTACAGTTCATCGCGGAAGGGGACTTAGTTAAAGTTATCCTTGAAGGCGAAGATGTGTCAGGTGAGCTTCGTAAAGAGCAAACAGGTATGGCTGCCTCTAAAGTTGCTGCACTACCACGAGTTCGTGAAGCGCTATTACGTCGTCAACGTGCTTTTGCAGATGGTGCAGGGCTGGTTGCTGATGGTCGTGACATGGGTACCGTCGTGTTCCCTCAGGCAGAAGTGAAAATCTTCCTTGACGCTAGCGCAGAAGAACGTGCTCAGCGACGCCTTAAACAGTTGCAAGATAAAGGGTTAGATGTTAAATTTGCTGACCTTTTAAGCGAGATCCAAGAGCGAGACGACCGAGATCGTAATCGCCCAGTGGCGCCACTACGCCCTGCAGAGGACGCGTTAGTGCTGGACTCAACGTCGATGGGTATCGACGAAGTAGTCGAAAAAGCACTACAATATATTGAATCTAAACTGACTGCGTAATTTACGGGGTCGGCTCAGAGCGTTGGTCGCAAGGATGATGACTGGCGAATTTAATAACCCCATGAGGTAGGATACCCGTGGACGTTTAATTTATTGAAGATTAAATAAATGACTGAATCTTTGCTCAACTCTTTGAAGAGTTTCTAAACGAGACTGAATTCCAACAAGGTACTATCGTTAAAGGTACTGTAGTAGCTATCGAGAACGGTTACGTTCTTGTTGACGCTGGTCTTAAGTCTGAGTCTGCAATCCCTGCTGAACAATTCAAGAACGCTGCTGGCGAACTTGAAGTTGAAGTTGGTTCTGAAGTTGATGTTGCTCTAGACGCAGTAGAAGACGGTTTCGGTGAAACTCAACTTTCTCGTGAGAAAGCGAAACGTCACGAAGCTTGGATCGTTCTTGAGAAAGCTTACGAAGAAGCTGAAACTGTTGTTGGTATCATCAACGGTAAAGTTAAAGGCGGTTTCACTGTTGAACTTAACGGTATCCGTGCGTTCCTACCAGGTTCACTAGTAGACGTACGTCCTATCCGTGACACAGCTCACCTAGAAAACAAAGAACTTGAGTTCAAAGTTATCAAGCTTGACCAGAAGCGTAACAACGTAGTTGTTTCTCGTCGCGCAGTTATCGAATCTGAAAACAGCGTAGAGCGTGATGAACTACTAGAAAACCTACAAGAAGGCGCAGAAGTTAAAGGTATCGTTAAGAACCTTACTGACTACGGTGCATTCGTTGATCTAGGTGGTGTTGACGGTCTTCTACATATCACTGATATGGCATGGAAACGCGTTAAGCACCCATCAGAAATCGTTAACGTAGGTGACGAGATCCTAGTTAAAGTTCTTAAGTTCGACCGTGAGCGTACTCGCGTATCACTAGGTCTTAAGCAACTAGGCGAAGATCCATGGGTAGCAATCGCTAAACGTTACCCAGAAGGTCACAAGCTTTCTGGTCGTGTAACTAACCTAACTGATTACGGCTGCTTCGTTGAAATCGAAGAAGGCGTTGAAGGTCTAGTTCACGTTTCTGAAATGGATTGGACTAACAAGAACATCCACCCATCTAAAGTTGTTAATGTTGGCGACGAAGTTGAGGTTATGGTTCTTGAGATCGACGAAGAACGTCGTCGTATCTCTCTAGGTCTAAAACAGTGCAAAGCTAACCCTTGGCAGTCTTTCGCTGAAGCGCAAGCTAAAGGCGACAAAGTTACTGGTAAGATCAAGTCAATCACTGACTTCGGTATCTTCATCGGTCTAGAAGGCGGCATCGACGGTCTAGTTCACCTATCTGACATTTCTTGGAATGTTGCTGGCGAAGAAGCTGTACGTGAGTACAAGAAAGGCGACGAGATCTCTGCAGTAGTTCTAGCAGTAGACGCAGAGCGTGAGCGCATCTCTCTAGGCGTTAAGCAAATGGAAAACGACCCATTCAATGCTTACGTTGCTGAGAAGAAAAAAGGCGTTCTAGTTAACGGTACTGTAACTGCAGTAGACGCTAAAGGCGCAACTGTTGAGCTAGAAGAAGGCGTTGAAGGCTACATCCGTGCATCTGAAGCTGCACGTGACCGCGTAGAAGACGCTACTCTAATCCTAAGCGTTGGTGACAGCGTTGAAGCGAAATTTACTGGCGTTGACCGTAAAAACCGCGTAATCAACCTATCTATCAAAGCTAAAGACGAAGCTGAAGAGCAAGAAGCAATGGCATCTATCAACAAACAAGATGACGCTGCATTCGGTAACGCTATGGCAGACGCTTTCAAAGCAGCTAAAGGCGAATAATTTAATTCCCTTATAGCAAAAAGGAGCCGAAAGGCTCCTTTTTTATTTTTGTGGTCTCATACCAATTTCTACAACTGGTTATTAAGAAAGCGATTCATTAATGTACATGTTGTATAAATATTGTCTAGAATTAGTAGCAAGTGTTTGTTGGAATTGGTATTAGTTACTATAATCAGTGATAAATTACTCTACGAGGGAAACTATGACTAAGTCTGAATTGATTGAAAGACTCTGCGCTGAGCAAACTCATCTTTCAGCGAAAGAAGTCGAAGATGCTGTGAAAGACATTCTTGAGCACATGGCATCAACACTTGAGAAAGGTGAGCGCATTGAGATTCGTGGGTTTGGCAGTTTCTCACTTCATTACCGCGAACCTCGTGTTGGACGTAATCCAAAAACTGGTGAGAAAGTAGAACTTGAAGGTAAATACGTTCCACATTTCAAACCAGGTAAAGAGCTACGTGAGCGCGTAAATCTTTAAGATTTGATTCCTTGCTGTATGTTCATTCGAACAGTGGCAACACTGATCTATAAAGTCATACAGTGAGTTGGTTAATAAAAAGGCAAAGTACCTAGAGGGCTTTGCCTTTTGAGTACCACAGATAAGCATGGAGTGTTCGCAGGTTTTCCTGCATAATCTTAGCTGTCGATTTTAAGATGGGTAATGGACTATGAAAATTATAAAAATCGTTATCGTGTTGGCTTTATTCCTAGTTGCATTAGCTTTAGGCTCACAAAATCAAGCAGTTGTGACGTTTAATTATCTACTTGCGCAAGGTGATTTCCATTTATCAACGCTTTTGGGTGTGGTTTTTGTCTCAGGTTTTGTCATCGCGTGGATTATCTTTGGTAGCCTGCACCTTAAGTCAAAAATGCAAGTTCGCAAGCTAAATAAGCAACTTAAGAAATTGACACCTGCGGCAACGGAAGTTGAACAAACAAAAGCGTAATCGTATTTAGTAGGCTTTTTTTTCAATGCTAGAAATACTCTTCTTGTTATTGCCGATTGCAGCTGCCTATGGATGGTACATGGGTAACCGCAGTGCGCAACAAGACAAGCAGAAACATTCCAACCAAATCTCCCGTCAATATGTAATGGGTCTGAATATGCTTTTGTCTGATCAGTCAGATAAGGCAGTTGATCACTTTATTGAACTATTACAAGTTGACAATGACACGATCGATACGCACTTAGCCTTGGGTAACTTGTTCCGTTCTCGCGGCGAAGTTGATCGTGCAATTCGAATTCACCAAAATCTTATTTCTCGCTCTGGTTTAACCCTTGAGCAAAAGAATATCGCGCTTCAGCAGCTGGCTAAAGACTACATGGCATCAGGCTTTCTGGATCGCGCAGAAAAAATCTTCGAACAACTCGTCGATGAGCCAGATCACCGCGAGGCCGCATTACAGCAACTCGTCTCTATCTACCAACAAACGCGCGAATGGCACAAGGCTATTGAGTACGCTGGACAACTGGTTAAGTTGGGCCGCAAGCGCATGCGTAATAGTATCGCTCACTTCTATTGTGAATTAGCGATGCAAGAGCAGGCTGATGGTGACCGTAAACGAGCGATGGCGCACTTTAAACGCGCATTGTCTGAAGATAATAAGTGTGTTCGAGCGAGTATCGCATTGGGTAAGTTGTATTTAGAATCTGAAGATTACTTACACACGATTAAATACATGAGCATGGTATTGGATCAAGATATCGACTTTGTTAGTGAAGTCTTACCCACTATTGCAGAGTGTTATCATCATCTTGATCAAGAAGATGAAATGCTGGATTTTCTGCGTCAATGCATCGCGAACAAAGCGGGTGTATCTGCAGAATTGATGCTGGCACAAATGGTTGCGAAACACGATGGTTCCGGTGCTGCACAAGAGTTATTGACTCGCCAGTTAGTGAAAAATCCGACCATGAAAGGCTTCTTCCGTTTAATGGATTACCACCTTATGAATGCAGAAGAGGGACGAGCCAAAGAGAGTTTGGCAACCTTGCAGAAATTGGTTGGTGAACAGTTGAAAGTGAAACCGCATTATCGTTGTCGTAAGTGTGGCTTCTCTACCCACTCGATGTATTGGCATTGTCCTTCATGTAAGGGTTGGGGAACGATTAAGCCGATCCGTGGTTTGGACGGCGAATAGAATATTTTTCAATGCAGTTGTTTTATAGCAACTGCATTTTTTTAAGCAAAACAACGTTGATAAAAATAAGTTAATTAGGAGATGAGATGATCGACCAGAAAGTCATCGTAGCACTGGATTATGATAACCGCGCAGACGCGCTTGCTTTTGTGGATCGCATTGACCCTGCGTCATGCCGCCTTAAAGTGGGTAAAGAAATGTTTACGCTGTTTGGTCCTGATTTCGTCAAAGAGCTGCATCAGCGTGGTTTCTCAGTATTTTTAGACCTTAAATTCCATGACATTCCAAATACTTGCTCAAAAGCAGTGCGCGCAGCAGCTGAGATGGGCGTTTGGATGGTAAATGTACACGCAAGTGGCGGTGAGCGCATGATGGCTGCATCGCGTGAAATTCTTGAGCCTTACGGTAAAGATCGTCCACTGCTAATTGGTGTTACGGTACTAACCAGTATGGAGCAAAGCGACCTAGCGGGCATCGGCTTGGATATGGCACCAAAAGATCAAGTGATTCGTTTAGCTTCTCTAACCAAGAATGCCGGCCTTGACGGTGTAGTATGTTCAGCACATGAATCTTCAATGTTGAAAGCTGAACTAGGTCAGGAGTTTAAATTGATTACGCCAGGAATTCGCCCAGCAGGTTCTGACCAAGGTGACCAGCGCCGTATCATGACTCCAGTAGAAGCGATTCAAGCGGGTTCTGATTATCTTGTTATCGGTCGTCCAATCACTCAAGCTGCGGATCCTGCAGCTGTGCTAGCTGCGATTAACGCGACATTAGCTTAGCATAATTGCTTCAAGCACAATCAAAAAAGGTCCGCTTATGCGGACCTTTTGCCTATTTAGACCTTACCGATTTTTCGGCACTCCACTATGGAACTTAAAATCGCTATCTGGGCTCGAGATAAGCTCCGCTTCTTTGCGGCCAAACATCGCCACTCGCTCAGAGATATCTTTACCAGCAATTTCCTTGGCTAGCACAAGATAATCTTGATAGTGACGAGCTTCAGAACGGAGTAGCGAAATATAGAACTTCGCGATGTCTTCTTCCATGAATGGTGCTAATTTGGCAAAGCGCTCACATGAGCGCGCTTCGATATAGGCGCCAACAATCAGCTTATCAATCAGTGTTTGCGGTTCATGCGTTGCCATGTTTGACAGTAGGCCCTTTGCATATCGGCTGGCTGGGATCTGCTCGTAAGCGATGCCACGGCTTTGCATAATTTCTAGCACTTGGTAAAAGTGATGCAGTTCTTCTTTGATCAGCAATACCATTCTATCAATCAAATCTTGGCTGTATGGAGAATCCGACTTGGCAATTATGGCTTTAGATATGTTGCTTTTACCTTTGAGAGTTTCCAGTGAGCCGATATCACGGTAGGCAAAATCCTCGTAAGGTTTAAACCAATCCAGCAGGTTGTGCGTGCTACTTTTATCGACGGCATACTTACGAATTAAGTACATTGCGGATTGACCTGCTTTCAATTCACATAGTAGGTGATCAACCAGCACGGTTTGCAGGTTTTCCGGTTTACGAGCTTCAGCTAGCCACTCATCAGGGGTAGGGCATTGGAGAAACTGATTAATCGGTGCGAGTAGTTCTTGATATTGTTCTAATTGTTGCATGACTTTACTTTGTAATAAAAAAGGCCGCAGCGGCGACCTTTGATAGTAATCTGTTGGCGCGATGGCCTATATTACCATTTTTTCTTTTCACCAAAGAGTGCATCCATGTCTTCTTCACGCTGTCTATCCAACATTTGTTGCTGTTCAGACGCAGACTGGTTTTGACGACGCTTCTCAATATCGTCGTACATTTTTTGCAGTTTCTCTTTAGCTTGTGCCGAGTATGGGTCGCTCTTGGTGCTAAGCACATCCAGACCTTTGCGTAGCAGTTGGATAGCCGTACCAGGTTGACCTCGAACGATGGCATCTTTTGAGCGCTTAATAACATTCTCGATGTTAATACGTACTTGAATTGCTTCGAGTCGTGCATTTTCCGTTACATAAGCCTCGGTATCAAAGCGACCTTTGTTATGTTCATTGCGAATGGTGTCACGTAAGCGCTTAACTAATTTGAGCATGACGATCGCTTGTTTATCGCTGTTTGGAACCTTGAAGGCTGCACTTTCACCAGACTGAAAGTTAACACGAAGGTTTTCGATTTGCTGTTTTACATGTTCGACGCGTTGCTCGAGTTGTTTGTTTTTAGGGTCCAACTCGTACATGTTTTGTACTGCATCGAGAATACGGTTATTTAGACACAACAACAGGTTTTTACTGAAAGGCATGTGGTGAGCATGACCGATTAACTCTTCAGTGGCATCAATAATCGCGATATAACGAGCGCTCTCTTGTTTACGAGCGGTCGCGATCTTTGCGTTGTATTGCACAATGATGTTATAGCCAAGAATCAGCACCAACAGGATTGCAACCAGAGCAATAATTAAACCAATATTCATAAATTCCGTTATCTTATGTTTACTACGGCTAGCCGCTAAGGATACATGATTCTTTAGGTTGACGGCACCTAATATTCCCATAGTGTGCGCAAATCATTCGTCTATCGATAGTCATTATTACTTGTTGAAACTCCGATTAATATGGAAATAGTGAATTCAAGCGAGAAACTGCGCTTTACGTTACAAAAATAATATTTGTCAACGCAAATTAGGCCAACAGATTTAGCTAAATCGTGAATTTAACTACCATTTTACTTAAATTGGCGTTATAACTAAATATTATAAAATATATAGCTAAATATTTAACCATTCTAAAATGGGCAATATCTTAGTTATATCTGCCAGCATTTCGATAAGGGATTACGAGGCCAAAAATGAAGTTGCAACAGCTGAAGTACATTGTTGAAGTTATGAATCACAACCTAAACGTTTCTGCGACAGCAGAGAGTTTATACACTTCACAACCAGGGATAAGTAAGCAAGTTCGTTTATTGGAAGATGAACTCGGGATTCAAATTTTTGAGCGTAGCGGCAAACATCTGACCCAAGTGACCTCCGCAGGTGAAGACATCATTCGTATCTCACAAGAGATCCTCGCCCGCGTTGAGAGCATTAAAGCAGTTGCAGGGGAGCATACTCATCCAGAAATGGGCACGCTGAATATCTCAACTACCCACACCCAAGCACGCTATGCGTTACCTGATGTGATCAAAGGATTTACCGCGCGTTATCCAAAAGTCTCACTACATATGCATCAAGGTACACCAACTCAGATGTCTGAAGCGATTGCGAAAGGAACGGCTAACTTTGCGATTGCGACTGAGGCTCTGCACCTGTATCAAGATGCGATTATGTTGCCGTGCTACCACTGGAATCGCTCAATAGTGGTGCCAAAAGACCATGCACTAGCTCAAAAGAGTCATATCACTATCGATGATTTAGCCGCATACCCGCTTGTCACATACGTCTTTGGTTTTACTGGTCGCTCAGAACTTGACACGGCCTTTAATAAAGTTGGTTTAAGCCCTAGAGTCGTCTTTACTGCTACTGATGCAGACGTGATCAAAACTTATGTGCGCATGGGAATGGGCGTTGGTGTGATTGCCAGCATGGCGATTGATAAAGCGCAAGATGATGATCTGGTGGCGATTGATGCTAGCCATATCTTTGGTGCGAGTACCACAAGCATTGGCTTCCGTCGTGGCACATTCTTACGTTCATACATGTTCGATTTTATGGAACGTTTTGCACCGCATTTGACGCGCCCAGTAGTAGAGCAAGCCTTGTCACTTAAATCTAACGCTGAAATTGAAGAGATGTTCAAAGATATTGACCTGCCAGTGCGTTAATTTACTACTCAAATACCATGCTTCTCTCTAGAATGAGCGCCTCATTGAGTTGTGAGTTCAGAGAGAAGCATGCAAGCCACATTCCGATATATTGATAATTTTCTAATCGAGCACCAAAATTATTGGCGTCTTGAACCCTTCTTTGCTTCTCAAGTTGAACAGTTACCTTGGCTATCTGATGCTGAGCCACTCTGTCTGTGGTTATCCCAACTCTCGATTGAACAAATTGAATCCTATAAACAAGATTTCTCAGCGTTATGTAAAGCGGTTGAGCCTTTCTTCCCTCTATTACATCCATTTCTTCAACAGTTAACCTTGCCGGTATGTGAGCGCAATGGATTGGAGTTACCACGAGGTATCGATTCTGGAGTGCCAGGGCGGAAACTCGAACAAATTGTTGCGATGGGGGAGGCGGCTCTACAACACCATCAAGGTAATGAATGGTTAGAGTGGTGTTCTGGGAAAGGTTTTTTAGGCCGAGTATTGGCAAGTCAAAGTCGACAGAAAGTCACGAGTTTTGAATATCAACATGCGCTTTGTGAAGCGGGACAGAGTGAGGCTGATAGACAATCACTCCCTATGACATTTATTCAGGGGGATGCGTTTAGCGTTGAAGCAGACGAGGTGTTCTGCGCTCAGCAGCACGCTGTAGCGTTACATGCTTGTGGTGATTTACACGTAACGTTAATTGAAAAAGCGGTTCATCACCAGTTGAGCGCATTGAGTATTTCACCTTGTTGTTATCACTTAATTCATGCTGACGCCTACCAACCACTGTCTGATCTTGGACGTCAGTCAAAACTCAAATTGAGTAAAGCTGAGCTGCGAATCCCACTTCAAGAGTTAGTGACTGGCGGTGAGCGAGTTCGACGTCATCGCATGTTGGAAATGAGTTACCGCTTAGCTTTCGACATTTTGTTACGTGAAGAAATGGGACATACACGCTATCTACCCATTCCAAGTATCAAAAAATCCCAATTAGCGGATGGCTTTTCAGCGTTTTGTCTTTGGGCTGCAGAACAGAAATCTATCACGTTGCCACATTGTGATTTTGACTATTACTGGCAACTGGGAATGGATCGATTCTGGCGTATGGAAAGAATTAGCCTTGTTCAGCAACTCTTTAAACGTGGAATTGAAGTTTGGTTAGCATTAGACAAGTCAATTTATCTGCAAAAAAACGGATATGAAGTGACTTTATCTGAGTTTTGCCAGCGTGAAATGACACCCCGCAATATTTTATTGCAAGCACGAAAGATCTAATCTGTTTTGGTGCTTTGCGGCTAAAGGCTACTTCCCTTTTAAGTAACTTATTGGTAATAATGGTTAATCTGTACACAATTGTGTGCAGAAGTGTAAATAAAAATATCCAACTTGATTGGTATAAAAATGTAACCAAACACAACACGTTAATCATTATAATAAACAGTTGCTTAATCAAGGTTAAGATGAAAGCAAGCAAAGTAATTGCAACCGCCGTTCTTGCAGGTGTGGCACTTCTGTCTTCCAATAGCATTATGGCGAAAACTGCGAAAGTCGCAGTGTCACAGATTGTTGAACACCCGGCATTGGATGCCGTACGACAAGGTCTCTATGATGGCTTAGCAGCTAAGGGTTATGAGCAAGGAAAAAACCTCGAATTTGATTACAAGACGGCGCAAGGAAACCCAGCCATTGCGGTTCAAATTGCTCGCCAATATGTTGGCGAAAGACCTGATGTTCTCGTTGGCATCGCGACACCAACAGCGCAAGCGCTAGTTTCCGCAACTCGAGATATTCCTGTGGTGTTTACTGCCGTCACCGACCCTGTTGAAGCAAAACTGGTTAAGCAGTGGGAACAACCGGGTAAAAATGTAACCGGCTTATCAGATCTCTCACCAATTGGCGACCACGTCGCGCTCATTAAAGAAATTCTACCAAACGTCAAATCCATAGGGGTGGTTTATAACCCTGGTGAAGCAAACGCAGTTGTGCTGGTGGATTTGCTAAAAATGCATGCAGAAAAACATGGTATCGAAGTTATCGAAGCTACGGCGTTAAAGAGTGCGGATGTGCAATCTGCAACTCAAGCTATCGCTGCTCAATCTGACGTGCTTTATGCACCGACCGATAACACAGTTGCAAGTGCCATTGAAGGCATGGTGATTGCAGCGAACCAAGCGAAGAAACCCGTATTAGGCGCAGCGACCTCTTATGTTCGCCAAGGTGCACTAGCGGCACTTGGTTTTGATTACTATTCAGTTGGCGTACAAACCGCAGATTACGTTGCAGACATTTTAGAAGGTAAACAACCGGGTGAAATGGATGTACGTGTCGCAAAAGGTTCCGATCTTGCGGTGAACGTAAAAACCGCGCAATTAATCGGCGTTGAAATTCCACAATCGGTTCTGGATCGCGCGACAAGCGTTATCGAGTAAGCATTCTTTAATTTGAGGCAGCGTTTGCTGCCTTAATCAAGCAGACAGGGAGTTTGTATGACTGCTTTTGCTTTTTTCGGTGCGCTTGAAATTGGCCTTGTGTACGCTTTAGTTGCACTGGGTGTTTATTTGACGTTTCGCGTGCTCGATTTTCCAGACTTAACCGTTGATGGTAGCTTTCCTATGGGGGCTGCGGTGGCGGCAACAGCAATTGTTGCAGGTATTGATCCTTGGATCGCGACCGCTCTAGCGATAGTGGCTTCAGCTATGACAGGTTGGGTGACGGCGTTTCTTGCCGTGAGGTGTGGTATTTTGCACCTTCTTGCTTCAATTCTCACCATGATCGCCGCTTTTTCCATCAATATTCGCATTATGGGGCGCCCTAATTTGGCGCTGCTCGGTGAGGAGACCATTCTTACTCCATTTGAGTCGTTGGGCGACCCTATGCTGATTCGTCCTTTAGCGGTTGGCATTTTAGTGCTGATTTCGGCTTGGTTTGTGGTGCGATTGCTCAACAGTGATTTTGGCTTGGGATTGCGAGCTACGGGTGTCAATGCTCGTATGGTCTCAGCTCAAGGGGGAAGTACCTCATTTTACACTTTCTTTGGTCTTTCTCTTTCTAACGGCTTTGTTGGCTTTGCCGGTGCATTATTCGCACAAACAAACAGTTTTGCGGACGTGACATCTGGAGCGGGCACCATCGTTGTCGGTTTTAGCGGCGGTTATTCTCGGACAAACGCTGATCCCAGGGCGGAAAATATGGATAACGGTCTTAGCTGTGATTATTGGCTCCGTGCTTTATCGTTTAGCCGTCGCATTTGCATTAAGTTCTGGCATGTTTGGGTTGCAAGCATCGGATCTCAACTTAGTCACAGCGGTGCTGGTGGCGATTGCGCTTATAGCGCCTCGATTCCGTAGTCGTATGCTGACTAAAAAGCGTGTTGAACAGGGAAGAAAAGCGTCAGCTAGCCGTACAGGAGAGTCCGCATGATACGTTTAGAAAATATTCAAGTGACTTTCAATCCGGGCACCATTTTGGAAAATCGAGCACTGCGTAGTATTAATCTTGAAGTGCCGCAGCACCAATTTTTGACTGTAATTGGTTCAAATGGTGCCGGTAAGTCTACATTGCTTGGAGCGGTGACGGGTGAAACGCCAATGATCGGTGGGCGGGTATTAATCGACGATCAGGATGTTACTCGTCAAACCGTCGCTGAACGAGCAACGCAATGTGCGCGTGTGTTTCAAGACCCACTAGCGGGCACTTGTGGGGCTTTGACCATTGAAGAGAACATGGCGCTGGCGTATATGCGTGGTAAACGGCGTGGTTGGAAGCACTCGCTGTCGAGCAATCGTCGCAAACTCTTCCAAGAGCGGATTAGTATTCTTGGTTTAGGACTTGAAGACCGTCTTGGAGACAGTATTGGTTTGTTGTCTGGCGGGCAACGCCAAGCGGTTAGTTTGGTGATGGCGACGCTTTCTGACAGTAAGCTGTTGCTACTTGATGAGCATACTGCGGCGCTGGATCCGCGAATGGCTGCGTTTGTTACTGATCTCACCAATCGCATCGTTAAAGAGTTTAACTTGACGGTAATGATGGTCACGCATTCGATGAAAGATGCCCTAGCATGTGGCGATCGTACGGTGATGCTGCATCAAGGCAAAATTGTGCTGGATGTAGCCGGAGAAGAGCGTGCTAACATGGGCGTGCCAGATCTGCTTGAGATGTTCTCCAAAGTCCGCGGTGAAGAGTTGGCTGACGATAGCTTGCTTCTGAGTTAAACCAAGCTCTGGAACGATAAAGCCCATCATAGAGATGGGCTTTGTTTTTTTAGGCAGCTTTAAGCGCATCGCGATAGCGCTGTAGGTGTTCAACGATCGGAGCGGCTTTATTAAAAGTACGAATTTCTCTAAATAGCTCTGCTGCTTGTGGGTATTCTTGACGCAGGTAGGCGAACCACTGTTTGACACGGTTAGGGTAGTACAACCCCTTATCGCCTTTGATCTCATATTGAGAGTAAACTAAAAGTAGATCGACTACGTCATTCCATGGCATCACGCTATGGTTGTGCTTCACTACATTGCCAAGGTTTGGTACGTTAAATGCACCTCGGCAAACCATGAGCGAATCTACACCAGTGGTTTCAATACAGGCTTGGCCATCTCGGTAATTCCAGATCTCACCATTAGCAATCAATGGAATCGAACTGCGTTGACGAATTTGGTTGATGTAATCCCATTTGATTTCACTTGCTTTGTAACCGCCTTCTTTGGTGCGCGCATGAACCGTCAGCTCATTGGCGCCCGCAGACTCAATCGCACTCACAATTTCAAAACAATCATCAGGGTTGTCCCAGCCTAGACGAATTTTTGCAGTAACAGGAATGCGTTCATCGACGGCCTCACGGCATGCTTTAACCACGCGATGAATCAGTTCAGGGTGTTGTAATAGCGCGGCACCGCCTTTACTTTTGTTAACCAGCTTAGCCGGGCAACCAAAGTTTAGGTCGATTCCTCGTGCTCCAAGCTCTGCTGCCATGACGGCATTTTCTGCCATCCAATGTGGATCTTGGCCTAGTAACTGTATATGCACCGGCACGCCAGACTTGGTTTGTGAACCTTGGTCGAGCTCTGGGCAAAGACGCTTAAATACATGCTCGGGTAAGCGTTGGTCGACCACGCGCACAAATTCAGTGACGCACAAATCGTAGTCATTGATATCTGTGAGAATCTCACGCATCAGGTGATCCAAAACGCCCTCCATAGGGCCCAAAACAACTCGCATACAAAAACGCCTCCAGTTAGGGAGGCGTGATTTTAGAGGTATGCTTGGCAAATGTCACTATTCGCTTGAAGCACCTTCTTTGGTTTGTCTCAACTCACCGGTTTGTGGCAAGTAATAGAGAATCGGTAGTTTCTCTTCAATGGTAAAACTAGGTGTGTAGTAGTAATAACATTCGTCGTTACCGGTGTACCAACTCACAATGTCCGTGTTTGATGGTAATACATGGCCACTGCCTTCATGCTGAGCTCGAATGGTGAGGTCGGTTTGAGTCAGTGCATTCCATAATTTCACGCAATCTTCACCGCGAATAGTGGGTTGATCTTCGCTGGTTGGAACACGAGGCGCTTCATCTACAGAGATTGGGTAGCCAGCCTTTGAAGGGTAAATATCCCCTTGACCATAGGCGACAACGCCATTGGGTTCACCTTGAGTGAGCCATTTTGAATGGTACAGTTGTACCGAGTTTTTAAAGCTTGCAAATGCAGCATCTGCACGAGCAAGTTGAGCATCACGTTGATAGCTCATGAATCTTGGTATTGCTGCAACCGCCAGCACAGCCAAAATTACAATGACGACTACGAGCTCTATCAATGTGAAACCAGAGTTTTTATTGTTTTTCATAGAAGACCAGCAGCAAAATATAGATGTAAATAAATGTAACGAAAGAATAATGCACTAATTTTGTGAAAATATACAGTCAAATTTATGTCGCTTGTTATCGCTTGGGTGTCATTCAGTTGTCGTTCATCGCAGTCGAATTAAACTGGCACTATGTAATTTATCATTCAATGCTTTGTCAGTGACCGAATCTACTAGGCAAGTATAATCGCCGCCCAAGTATTTTAGATAGACAGCATCATGAACTACCAACTTATCTCTACGACCGACTCACAATGCCCAGAATCTGCGATGTTTATCGAAGGTGTCACTTTGGCAGCCAATATGGCGACTAAGCCTCTGCAACCAGAAGCTTGGCTTGAACAAGTGTTTGGCGACAATGCTGTGGAGTTGAATAAGCTGGTAGTCGGACAGATTAATCACCAATACAGCTTCCTTAAGCGTAACGAGTATTCGCTGTTGGCGTTAACTGCTGGTGATTCGCAAGTAGAACAGCTTGCCGACTTTGCTGAGGGATTTATGTCGCTATGGCCTACGGTTGAATCTCAATGGCTTGAGACCAATATTAGTGATGGCACGTTGCGCATGCTACAAGCAATGCTCACTACATTTATGCTCGCAATTGATGAAGAGCAGACTCAAGCTGAGATGAAACAAGCGGGTATAGATACACCACCGGCGTTAGCGGATTTTATCGACCAGCTAGACTTAATGATTAATGAAGTCGCACAAGCTGCCGACGAAGCGATGGTTGGAGCGAAAGGACAAAGCGTAAACCCGTACAAAGAGGTGGGTCGTAACGATCCATGTACTTGCGGTAGCGGCAAAAAATTTAAGCTATGTTGCGGTAAATAATCGCAACAAAGTTGACTTAATTCGGTCATAACTCAATTAAGAAAAGGTTATAACCGATTAGTACCAAGCATTCAGGAATGAAAATAATGAAAAAAACACTAGTACTGTTAATGGCGAGTTTTTCTGTATGGGCAAGCCCGCAGCAAGAATTAAGTGACCGCTTACAATTGACAGAAGGTTTTAGTGCGGATTTTTCTCAACAAGTGACGAGCCCAGAGGGTGAGGTGGTGATGGAAGGTCAAGGTGAAGTGGAAATTGCTCGCCCAAGCCTGTTCCGTTGGACGACCACGCAACCAGATGAAAATGTATTGGTTTCTGATGGCAAAACCTTGTGGTACTACAGCCCGTTTATTGAGCAAGTCAGTATTTACTGGCAAGAACAAGCAACAGAACAAACTCCGTTTGTGTTACTTACTCGTAATCGTGCTAGCGATTGGGACAACTACAACATTGTACAAAAGGGCGATGTGTTTACATTAACGCCGACAGCAGTGGATAGTAACCAAGGTCAATTCAAGTTGGAAATTGATAAGCAAGGTGCGGTCAAAGGTTTCAGTGTAATTGAGCAAGATGGCCAAACCAGTGCGTTTAAGTTCTCAAATATTGATTTGAGTAAACCAAGTGCGAACCAGTTCACCTTTAACATTCCTGAAGGTGTTGAGGTTGACGACCAAAGGAATTAACAAGTGAGTAATTACTCGTTTGATTTTTCAGGGGACGAAGATTTTCGTCCCCTTGCTGCAAGAATGCGTCCACAAACACTCGACCAATATATTGGTCAGCAGCATATTCTGGGCGAAGGTAAGCCACTACGCCGTGCGCTAGAAGCAGGCCATATTCACTCAATGATTTTGTGGGGGCCTCCAGGCACCGGCAAAACCACACTGGCTGAAGTCGCGGCTAATTATGCCAATGCTGAAGTAGAGCGGGTGTCAGCTGTTACCTCGGGTGTAAAAGAAATCCGTGCGGCGATTGAGCGTGCTCGTGAAAATAAACTTGCTGGTCGAAGAACCATTTTGTTCGTCGACGAGGTGCATCGTTTTAATAAATCGCAGCAAGATGCATTTTTGCCTCATATCGAAGATGGTACAGTCACCTTTATCGGTGCAACGACTGAAAATCCATCGTTTGAGCTTAACAATGCATTGCTGTCACGAGCGCGAGTCTACAAGCTAACCTCGCTCGCAACCGCAGATATTCATCAAGCGTTGCAACAAGCGATAAACGATCCTGAACGTGGCTTGGGCAAAATACCGGCTCACTTTATTGATAATGCGTTAGATCGTCTGGCTGAACTAGTGAACGGCGATGCGCGGATGTCACTGAACTATCTCGAACTTCTGTATGATATGGCAGAAGAGAACGAGGCAGGCGAAAAGCAAATTACGTTGCAGTTATTAGCCGAAGTAGCCGGTGAAAAAGTCTCACGCTTTGATAACAAAGGCGATATTTGGTACGACCTAATCTCGGCTGTACACAAATCAATTCGCGGCTCCAACCCAGATGCTGCCTTGTATTGGGCTGCACGTATGATTGCCGCTGGTTGTGATCCTTTGTACATCGCGCGTCGTTTGTTAGCGATCGCTTCAGAAGATGTAGGTAATGCGGATCCACGAGCGATGCAAGTCGCGCTCTCTGCGTGGGATTGCTTTACTCGCGTTGGCCCTGCTGAAGGTGAGCGTGCGATTGCGCAAGCGATTGTTTACTTGGCGTGCGCACCAAAAAGTAATGCTGTGTACACCGCTTGGAAACAAGCGCTAACGGATGCGCATAACCTTCCTGAATACGAAGTTCCGCACCATTTACGCAATGCACCGACCAGTTTGATGAAAGATCTTGGTTATGGCGCAGAGTATCGATATGCCCATGATGAGCCGGGAGCATATGCGGCTGGCGAGCAGTATTTACCGCCAGAAATGTTAGGAACACGTTACTACCAGCCGACGAATAGAGGCTTAGAAACGAAAATTGGCGAAAAGTTAGATTACTTGGCTAATTTAGACGCAAATAGCCCACAAAAGCGCTATGAAAAGCCGTAATTTTTGGATACATTTGTTCGGTTAATTATTTAGTGTGCGCGCATGATGCGAGCACGCAATTTCACAACTCAAAGCATAGGATTAACAATGCTGGATTCTAAATTACTTCGTACAGAGCTGGAAGAAACAGCTGCTAAACTGGCGCGTCGTGGCTTTACGCTAGACGTGGAAACAATCCGTACACTTGAAGAACAACGTAAGTCCATTCAAGTAGAAGTTGAAAATTTACAATCCACGCGTAACTCGATCTCCAAGCAAATCGGTCAACTGATGGCGGCTGGCGATAAAGAGGGTGCTGAAGAAGTTAAGAAACAAATCGGTACACTTGGTAGCGATCTAGACGCTAAGAAAGTAGAACTTGATGAGCTAATGGCAAAATTGGAAGAGATCACTATGTCTCTACCAAACATCCCTGCTGATGAAGTACCAGATGGCAAAGATGAAAACGACAACGTAGAAATTTCTCGTTGGGGTGAGCCAAAAACTTACGATTTTGATCTAAAAGACCACGTTGATCTAGGCGAACTAGGCGGCGGTCTAGACTTTGCAAGTGCAGTGAAAATCACTGGCGCTCGCTTTATCGTAATGAAAGGTCAGTTCGCACGCCTTCACCGCGCAATCGCTCAGTTCATGCTTGATCTACATACTGATGAGCACGGTTACACTGAGATGTACGTACCTTACCTAGTAAACGCAGACAGCCTATTTGGTACAGGTCAGCTACCTAAGTTTGGTAAAGATCTATTCCATACAGAGCCGCTAGTAGAAAAAGTAAACGATGAAGAGCCACGTAAACTGTCTCTAATTCCTACTGCAGAAGTGCCTGTAACGAACCTAGTACGTGACACGATTTCTGAAGAGGCCGATCTGCCACTTAAGATGACGGCGCACACACCATGTTTCCGTTCAGAAGCGGGTTCTTACGGCCGTGACACTCGTGGTCTAATTCGTATGCACCAGTTCGATAAAGTTGAACTAGTACAAATCACTAAACCAGAAGACTCAATGGCAGCGCTTGAAGAGCTAACTGGTCACGCAGAGAAAGTACTTCAACTTTTAGAGCTTCCATACCGTAAAGTAGTACTTTGTACCGGCGATATGGGCTTCGGTTCACGCAAAACTTACGACCTAGAAGTATGGGTTCCTGCACAGGAAACTTACCGTGAAATCTCTTCATGTTCTAACATGTGGGACTTCCAAGCTCGTCGTATGCAAGCGCGTTTCCGTCGTAAAGGCGAGAAGAAACCTGAGCTAGTACACACGTTAAATGGTTCTGGTCTAGCTGTAGGTCGTACTATGGTTGCTATTCTTGAGAACAACCAAGAAGCTGACGGTCGTATCCGTATCCCAACCGTACTGCAGAAGTACATGGGTGGCGCAGAGTACATTGGCGGTTAATCGCAACGTCTATTGAAGAACCGGCTTTCGAGCCGGTTTTTTTGTAGCAAAAACAATCCAAATAAAGAGATTCAAAATGACTGAGTTTGAAAAAATGGTCGCAGGTGAAGCGTTTGATGGTGGCGATACGTCGATCAACGTGGTACGTGATCGCGCTGCATTGCTGTTGGCAGACTTGAACAATGCTACCGATGAAGAGCGCCGTGGTGAGCTATACAAGCAACTCTTTGCGCACTATGGTGTAGGCAGCATCATTCGTTCGCCATTTTCTTGTGAGTTCGGGCAAACGGTATCGATTGGTGATAAAACCTTTATCAATATGAATGCAACTTTTCTTGATGGTGCACCTATCACGATTGGGAATCATGTGCTGATTGGTCCTAATGCTCAGTTCTACACGGCAAGCCATTCATTGGACCATTTAAGTCGCCGTAATTGGGAAACGTTTTGCAAACCAATTGTAGTTGAAGATGATGTGTGGATTGGTGGTAACGTAGTCATCAACCAAGGCGTCACCATTGGTGCCCGCTCAGTGATTGCAGCTAACTCAGTAGTGACCAAAGATGTTGAGCCTGATTGTTTGTATGGCGGCACACCCGCGAAGTTGATTCGTCGTTTAATTGAGCAATAACCTAAATCAGTAATATTATCTTGCAACGAATGGCGAGATTTTCCCATTAAGTGATAAACAGAACATTCCGTTAGTCGCACCAATATTGGCAAACTGGCATGATCGACATGATTAGCCGTTTATCGCTATTTTGCCGCCATTCCATACAAATACAGATAACAAAGAGACATTCAGTGACATCCGAACGTAAAGCCGCCATCATTTTAATCCTAGGAACCGTAGTATCGGCATTGGGCTGGATCTTTTCCAAAGAAACGATCCAAGGCATGCCACCCTTTGGTTTTGTTGGTTTACGCTTTTTTATTGCCTCACTGTGTTTGCTACCGTTTTGCTATGGTGCATTGAGACGTGCGAGTTGGCGTGATATTCGCTCGGCAGCATTAGTGGGTTGCTTACTCGCTACTGCTTTGATGAGTTGGATTCATGCTATTTCAATTAGTGATACTCTAGGCGAAGGTGCGTTTATTCTTAGCCTATCGATGCTAATGGTGCCTTTTGTTGCTTGGGTTTTGTTTGCTCAGCGTCCAAAGCGGGTTTTCTGGGTGTCGCTGCCGATTGCGATTATCGGTTTGGCTTTTTTATCGCTAACGGGGGGATGGAAAAGTTCAGCTAGCCAGCTTTGGTTTTTGTTTAATGCCGTCGTCTTAGCCATTCATTTCAACTTCAACAGCAAGTTCTCACAAACGTTGCCAGTGCTGGTTCTGACCTGTATTCAATTGTTTGTGACTGGTGTGATAGGGCTAACCGCTAGTGCGCTATTTGAAACCGTACCCGTACAAATTGATGCCTCTATTTGGCGCTGGTTTGCCGCAAGTACAATCTTGGCAACAGCGCTGCGCTATGTGATGCAAACCACGGCACAAAAACACATTTTGCCGGCTAATGCTGCACTTATCATGATTCTAGAACCGATCTGGACGGTCATGCTCAGTGTGGCTTGGTACGGTGAGCAACTGTCATTGCACAAGATAATTGGATGTAGTTTGATTCTATTTTCATTGATTTTGTATCGAACTGACGGGAAGTTGCTGCAATTGTTCCGTAAACAGTAGTTTAGCTATTCAGTTATATAGTTCACGCATTGTCATTAATGCGAATATCATTCTGATAGATATTTGTTTTATCAAAATAAGTATCTATCATCTTTTATCCCGCCAAAACTAACTTTATTGGTGTGAAAAGTGGCATTTAAGTGTGACGCACATAAAAAATGAGTCACAAATTAACGCCGCAATTTGCAGTGAGAAGTGACCTGTACGTTATAAATAAATCTCAAATGTAATCCTTGTGTTGCTAATTGATTTCAATCAATTTTATGTCGATTTGATGTGTTAACTTGGCCGCAAATATAAAGCTTTGGTGATGTATGGACGACTTTAAGCAGTGGTGCTTTCTTTCCGTTGTTCATACAGCAAAGTAAATAATAAGTAAGCCCTACAAGGAAATAACAATGAAAAAAGCAATTTGCAGCCTCGCTGTGCTCGCCGCTCTAACCTCCGCTCAAGCATTCGCCCATCAAGAAGGCGATTTTATTGTCCGAGCGGGTCTCGCCTCAGTCGTGCCAAATGATGATAGTGATATGAACGCCGGCGCTAAAATTGAAGTGGACTCAAATACTCAGCTCGGTCTTACCTTTGGTTATATGTTTACAGACAATATCAGTTTTGAGGTTCTAGCTGCTTCACCTTTTACACATGATATTTCACTGCAAGGTATGGGAAAAGTAGGCGAGACGAAACACCTTCCTCCTACCTTTATGGTCGAATACTACTTTGGTGATTCACAGAGCAAGCTGCGCCCTTATGTAGGTGCGGGTATCAACTACACGGTTTTCTTTGATGAAAAAACCAGTTTGGGTACGCTTTCTTTGGATGATTCGTGGGGCCTTGCCGCGAATGTCGGTTTAGACTACATGCTGAACGATGACTGGTTTATTAATGGTTCTATTTGGTATGCTGATATTGATACTAAAGCCAAAATTAGAGGTGGTGTTGATGTGGATGTGAATGTCGATATCGACCCTTGGATCTTTATGCTATCTGGCGGTTACAAATTCTAGCTTAGAACCGAGCATTAGTGAGACAAAAGCCGACTTTAGAGTCGGCTTTTAACGTTATAGAACGGCAAGGATTAAAGGCTCATCTCACCGCGCAGCACTTGCTGCATTTTTTCTTTGACTTGCTCGTATGTTAAATCTTGGCTAAGCAGGTAATGCAGCTTAGCCAATGCCGCTTCAGAAGTCATATCAAAGCCACTGATCACGCCGGCTTCCGCAAGAGCGCAACCTGTTGCATATCCACCCATATTGACTTTACCTGCTAAACATTGAGTCAGATTCACGACGATCACACCGCGTTCTGAGGCATCTTTAAGGTGTGCAAGTAACTCTGGATTTTGTGGCGCATTGCCCACACCAAAGGTGAGTAGAATCATCGCATTGACGGGTTGTAATAGCGTGTTGCGGATCACCTCGTGAGAAATACCCGGATACATAGTGATCACTCCAATGGGTTGCGGAGTAATATCATGGACTTTGAATTCACCTTGTGGCGCTTCACCCACTTTAACTTCATTGCTGATTTGGATATTAATCCCCGCTTCGAGCAATGGTGGCAGGTTTGGCGAGGTAAATGCATTAAAACCGTCTGCGTGAGATTTGGTGCTGCGGTTGCCACGCATCAACTTGTTATTGAAAAACAAAGTCACTTCGTTGATAGGGTAGTTCGCGGCGATGTGCAGTGCATTGAGCAAGTTTGCTTGGCCGTCTGAACGGAGCTCTGCCAGAGGGATCTGTGAACCAGTCACGATGACGGGTTTGCCCAAATTTTCTAGCATGAATGAGAGCGCTGATGCGGTGTAAGCCATGGTATCAGTACCATGCAGGATCACGAAGCCGTCGTATTTATCATAGTTATCACGGATATCGTCAGCGATCTGTTGCCAATCTGCAGGCGTCATGTCAGAAGAGTCGATGAGTGGTTCGTACTCATGAATGGTGTACTCTGGCATTTCAGGGCGGTGAAACTCAGGCATGCTGGCTAACTGCTTCTCCATAAAACCAGCAACCGGCACGTAGCCGTGGTCATGGGATTTCTGCATGCCAATGGTACCGCCAGTGTATGCGATGTAAATGTGTTTTCTAGCCATTGCTTGAAACCAGTAGTGTATAGGGGAACAGAGGCCGGAATTATAACCCCAACCCACCTTTATATGCGAGTCTCTCCAAGATTCGTCAGGCTTTTAGCGAATGCATTGTTGTGATTGGTGAAAAAATAGTCACGCTGTCACGTGTCCTAATGCATAAAAAAATGGAGCAGATAGATTATCGGCTCCATTTCTTGTCTTAGTCGTTAAGCAGCCTGACCATTATTCGACATTACAGGCTAAACAGAAACTGTAGTGCCCCTTCGGATCATTAAAGCTTTGTAGTAGGTTCATATCTTGATTGACTTGCTGAACCGCTGGTTGCAGTGCTTCCGGAATCAATGACGATACATCAAGGCCAAGTTTGACACTAACTTGGTTGATAAAGTCTTGCATCAATTGTTGAGCAGGCGTCAGAGGCTCTTCGACCCAGTAAATATTGTAACTATCTAAGTCGGCAAGTTTTGCAGCAAGGGCTAACGCATCGTCAAAGTCACCCATTTTGTCGACTAAACCCAGATTCATCGCGTCTTGGCCTGTCCAAACACGTCCTTCAGCAATTTCTTCCATGTTATTGATAGGAAGTTTGCGTGAGTCACTGACCAAGGTGATAAAGCGGTTGTATGCGTGATTAACACCGAGTTGAATGGCCTCTGCAGCCTGTTCTGGAATACCGGTAGTGACACCAACACCAGAAAGCGGAGAGGTACCAATTCCATCTGTGTACACGCCTAGGTTATTGAGTCCTTTTTCAAAGGTGGTAATTACACTAAACACGCCAATTGAACCCGTTATTGTTGTTGGTTGAGCAACAATTTGATCGGCACTCATTGAAATCCAGTACCCGCCTGATGCAGCCACACTAGACATCGACACCACGACAGGCTTGCCGTCTTGTTTTAACGCTTCAATTTCATTGCGAATAACTTCTGAGGCAAATGCGCTGCCTCCTGGGCTGTCGACACGCAGAACAACGGCTTTGACTTTGCTATCGTTGCGAGCTTCACGAAGCAGAGAAGCGACAGTATCGCCACCAACCTTACCGCGAGGTTGGCTTCCATCTAGAATTGCCCCACTCGCAACCACCACTGCGATATCTTGTTTATTGATATCAAAATTACTCGGTAGGCTTGCTAGGTAATCGTAATAGCCAATATGTGGGTAAGTGTCGGCACCATCGCGGCCAAACGCTTCAATCAGTTCAGCACGAACTTGTTGGCGAGTTGCGAGTTGATCGACTAGCCCCAATTGCAGTGATAGCGCAGCAAGGTCACCATTGGTACTTTCCAGTTGCGAGAGCAGTTGGTCCATGGTTGGGTTTAATACCTTGGCATCAACGGAACGGTTAGTTGATACATCATCGACATAAGCCCCCCAAAGTTGTCCCAACCAACGAGCATTGGCTTCTTTAGCTTCTTTAGACATGTCATCGCGAATAAATGGCTCAATTGCAGATTTGTAGGTGCCAACGCGGAATACATGAGTATTGACGTCCAGTTTCTCAAGTAAGGTTTTGTAGTACATGCTGTAAGCGCTGTAGCCTTTGATCATCACCGCGCCATCTGGAGCGAGGAAAATTTTGTCGGCGTAGCTTGCAAGGTAATACTGGCTTTGATTGTAGAAATCACCAACCGCATAAATAGGTTTGCCGGATGCTTTGAATTCATTTAACGCTTTGGCGATGTAGCGTAGTTTGGTCAAATTCGTCTCTGGCATGTCGTGCAAAGCAAGGACAATGCCCGTGATGTTGCTGTCGTTTTTCGCATGACGAATACTTCTTACTACATCAAACAGCACGTTTTCACGTGGCAAGTCATCCCCGAATAGGGTGCCTGTCAGCGAATCCATTGGGTTGTGGTAAGTAGACTGTTCCACAATTGGCCCTGATAAATTTAGGATCAAGGCTGACGCTTTTGGCGCTGGTGGTGTGATAGCGGAATCTACATTACTAAAGGCAAAGTAGATAAGTGCAATCAGTAGCAAGAAAAATAAGTTAGCGAGAGCAACGCGGACAAAGGTAATTAACCGCCATATCCCTTTGAAGAAGAGCCCTATATATCTAAAAATGGTTTTCATTGTTTCCCCGCGGTACTTGCTTTGAGTTGTTGTGTTCTAAGTCACATCCTACTGAATGTTAAGGAATATCGCCACAATCTTTATTTTTCAATCGGTGACAATACCGTTAAGTGATACCGTGAATTCCTGAAATTGAGCGAGACCAGTGTTCATAAACTATAACCCATCATTCTTTCGGTAGTGGCTTCGAGTCGTCTTTTGTTCGTTTGTACAATTTGGGTGGCAATTAAGTTTATGGATCAGAAGCGTAAAACAATTGTCTACGTTAGAAAGTGAGTTATGTTTCAAAAATGTAAACAGAAGTTTGATTTTTGATTGTCTTCGTCATAATCTGGTCAGACCACAAGGACAATAATGAAAGTGATGTTTGCCATGTACTCAAATTTGCTTAAACCATTAGATTTAGGTTTCACCCAGTTGAAGAATCGCGTTTTGATGGGTTCGATGCATACAGGGTTGGAAGAGGATAAACAAGGCTTAGATAAACTCGCTGCATTCTATGCTGAGCGTGCAAAAGGAGGCGTAGGTTTGATCGTCACGGGTGGTTTCTCACCCAACTTGCGTGGACGATTACATCCGTTTAGTGCTGAGTTCAGTAAACCTAAACATGCGCAAGCGCATCAGGTGGTGACTGAGGCGGTACATCAGCATGGTGGGAAAATTGCCTTGCAACTTTTACATGCTGGTCGTTACGCCCTGCATCCATTCGCTCAGAGCGCCTCTGCGATCAAAGCGCCCATTGCTCGTTTTTCGCCGAGTGCGATGAGCGATCGTCAAATAAACAAAACCATTCAAGCCTTTGCCAATAGCGCCGCGTTAGCCCAACAAGCGGGCTATGACGGGGTAGAAGTGATGGGCTCTGAGGGATATTTGATTAACCAGTTTATCTGTCAGCGCACGAATACCCGTTACGATGACTGGGGTGGAAGCTACCAAAACCGTATGCGTTTTCCACTAGAGATCGTGAAAGCGATTCGCGCTGAAGTTGGTGAGCAGTTCATTATTATTTTCCGCTTGTCGATGCTCGACTTGGTTGAGCAGGGCAGTACTTTTGATGAGGTGGTTGAGTTAGCTCAAGCGCTAGAAAAGGCGGGAGTAACATTACTTAATACGGGTATCGGCTGGCATGAAGCGAGAATACCAACCATCGCAACGCAGGTACCTCGCGGTGCGTTTACTTGGGTAACGGAAAAAGTTCGTCCCCATGTTTCAATTCCTATTATCACCTGTAACCGCATTAATATGCCGCAAGAGGCAGAAGATATTTTGGCTGCAGGCCAAGCAGATATGGTGTCGATGGCTCGCCCGTTTTTGGCAGATCCATATTTCGTAGCCAAAGCAGAGCAGCAGAAGTCGCAATTGATAAATACCTGCATCGGTTGTAATCAAGCGTGTTTGGATAACGTCTTCAAAGGCAAAGCGGCCAGTTGTTTGGTTAACCCTTATGCGTGTCGCGAAACCGAATTGGTAGAGAAACCGGCTCATGCGAGCAAGAATATTGCGGTGGTCGGTGCCGGTCCGGCGGGTTTGGCTTGTGCGACCACATTAGCAAAGCGTGGTCATCAAGTAGACCTCTTTGAGCGCAATGATCGCATCGGTGGGCAATTCCGTCTCGCGATGCAAATTCCGGGTAAAGAAGAGTTTCGTGAAACCATTCGCTACTTCGCCAATCAAGTCGATGAAACCGGCGTTAAACTACATTTAGAAACAGAAGCGAACTTTGACCTACTCAAAGAGTATGATGAAGTCATTATTGCTTCAGGGGTCCAACCTCGCTCCGTCGATATTCCTGGCTTAGCCAATTCTAATAAAGTGGTGGACTATCAAACACTGATTAAAGAGAAAACTTATCTCGGTGATAAAATCGCTATTGTGGGAGCGGGTGGGATAGGCATTGATGTCGCGACAATGATAACCGAACCTGAGCATCAGCAACTTGATGATTGGTTACATGAATGGGGTATTGATAAAGAGATCACTCATCCCGGAGGACTTTACCCATTTCCAGATGTAGCCAGTGACAAAGAGGTGTGGGTGTTCCAACGACGCAAAGGTAGAGTTGGTAAAGGGCCCGGCAAAACAACGGGATGGATTCATAAACGCACGTTAGAAAAGCGCGGGGTGAATTTGCTTGGTGGGGTAGAGTACCAATCGATAGACGAACAGGGGCTTCAGATTAAGTATGAGGGTGAGTCGATGACGATTCATGCCGACAGCATTGTTATTTGTGCCGGACAAGAGTCAGTAAGGCCGTTTGAAGATAAATGGTCACAACTTGGTGATAAGCTTCATGTGATCGGTGGTGCGGACCATGCCGGCGAACTTGATGCAGTGCGAGCAATTCGCCAAGGTGTAGAGTTAGGGCTCAAGCTTTAACATTTATGATGAGTTGTGTTTTTAAACGATGAATAAAGCCCCGAATATCGGGGCTTATCTTTATCTGGATTACTACGAGTCTTTAGCGAAATGAAACGATTAACTCTTATTTTGCCAGTTCGTAGTTTTCTTGCATCTCTTGCGGTGCAATACCGTATTCGTAGTCAGCAAGGAAGCCATCTTTGTAGACTTTCATGCCTTTGTCATCCCAGCTCACTTTGATGATTGCGGTTTTGCCGTCAGTTGAGCCAAGCAGTTTTAGCGTGGCATCATCAATCTTAATCGCTTTAATCGTTGCAATGCGTTTAAATGGCTTAAATTCAGTACTGGTTGGTAGGTTCCCGTATGTTTCTACCCATACATTTTTCGGTACTAACCACTGGTTATACACATCACCTACAATCGGCTTATTCATGCTGGCGATGACGACGTTATCGGTCATGACATTATTGGTTTCTAGGCTGTAACCCCCTTTACCATCAGAGACGTAAGTCGGGAAATCCATGCCTAGCTCTTGCTGTTTTGGTAGACGACCAAGCGTCGGAGCTTTTTTGATATACAGCTCAGCAGACTCAAATTGCTGCATAATTTGAGGGATTTTTTGAAACTCAACCGGCTCTGCAGCCAATGCAGGGCAAGCAAGTGCAGCAGACAGTGCGGCAATTAGAAAGGTCTTTTTCATGTTGTTGCTCATTATTATTAACGTCAGTACCAAGTTGAATTCTCTTGGTATCAAGTCGATGTCGACTTGGCGCGTCAGTATAGTGAGGGCGCTGAAGGTTGGGTATCTGTTAGAGTGCGGAAATACGCGTGTGATTGAAAGAATGGGATAATCGTCACGCTACTAAATGGCGTGAGATGCAGTAGAAGCACCACGACGAAATTTAAGCCAGCGTTTCAGTTCAAATTTCGTCGTTGGTGTTGATTCACGACTATAAAATCACCGTTTTGTTGCCGTAAACAAATACGCGATCGTTCACTACTTTGGTGAGCGCACGGCTCAGTACGTTTTTCTCAACGTCACGACCAGCTTGTGCCATATCTGCTGCGGTGAGGGTGTGATCAACGGGAATCACATCTTGCTTAATGATCGGCCCTTCATCTAAGTCGTTGGTAACAAAGTGCGCGGTCGCACCGATGATCTTTACACCTCGATCAAACGCTTGTTGGTACGGTTTCGCGCCAATAAATGCTGGCAAGAAACTGTGGTGAATATTGATGATTTTGTGATGGAATTTTTCCACGAAAGTTGGCGTTAATACGCGCATGTATTTAGCCAGTACCAGATAGTCCGCTTGATACGGCTCAATGACTGCCAATAGCTTCGCTTCGTGCTCTTCGCGCGATAGATTCTCATGACTCACGTGATGGTAAGGGATATCAAACTTCTCGGTTAAACCTTGCAACTTATCGTAATTACCCACCACTGCGGCAATGTCAATATCTAAGCTGCCATCGTAAGTTTTCATTAAAATATCGCCTAAACAATGTGCTTCTTTGGTGACTAAAATCACCACACGTTTGCGGCTTGAGTCGACCAATTTGCGTTTGGCTCCCGTTGGCAATGCGTGATCTAAATCCGCCAAAAAAGTCGTGTCGTTGAAATAACCTTCTAACTCGGTACGCATAAAAAAGTGACCGCTAGAGTTATCCACGTATTCACTGTTATGAATAATGTTTAGTTGGTGTTTATAACAAATATTGGTGATTTTAGAGATAAGCCCTGGGGCATCACTACAGTGAGTTAGCAGTGTTTTCTTTTCCATTTAGTTCGTACTTCCGTGATTTATTTTTTTCGTATTCTGAAATTTTTCAGAGGTTTATAAGAGTGAGCTAAACCTCATTAATAGGCTAACAATTAAACTAATATCATTCAGAATTCAACCAATAATCTGCATTTAGTGGATTAGCAGTTGTCGTTTTCATTCCTCATTGAGTGTCTTAAGGTGGTTGTTATGGATAAAGAACTATTAGCCCGTAAACTATACAGCGAAAGAGTGAACAGTCTGCTAGGTGACTGTCAGCTAGACCAATCCATTTTAAGTGAAATGTGGGAATCGAAAGCGTCGCCAAGTGATGCAGCTAAAGCAATTATTGATAGTCAAAGTGAGTTTGAGGGACCAGCATGGTTATCTCGTTACCTCAATCGACGCTGATGATTTGTAGCGAAATGAACAATCGACAAAACGCGACTGCTTAGAGTCGCGTTTTTGTATTTAAACAGGCTATAATCGCCCTTTAAAATCGCTCACCGCTGCACTTCAATGATCACAAAAACCTTTTCACAAGATGGCGCTTTGGGTAAAGCCATACCCGGCTTTCAGCCTCGTCAGGCACAGCTTGATATGGCAGAAGCGGTACACAAAGCGATTAAAGACCAAGCTCAACTTGTGATCGAAGCCGGAACAGGGACAGGCAAAACCTTTGCCTATTTAGTGCCCGCGCTGTTGAGTGGCAAAAAGACCATTATCAGTACCGGTTCAAAAAACCTGCAAGAGCAGCTATTCCATCGTGACTTACCTTTGATGACATCTGCACTTGGCTTTTACGGCCAAGTGGCGCTACTAAAAGGGCGGGCTAATTATCTATGCATCGAACGCCTGACGCGCCAAATGGTGGAAAGCCATACCACTCATGCAGATCCAACATTATTGACTCAATTGGTCAAAGTGCGCGCTTGGTCATCAGAGAGTAAAACGGGGGATTTGGGAGAATGTGATGCGATTGCTGAAGATAGTCCCGTTATTCCAACCATTACTTCAACCAATGATAATTGCCTTGGTAAGGAGTGTCCAAATTACACCGAGTGCTTTGTACTCAAAGCGCGTAAAAAAGCATTAGATGCCGATGTCGTGGTGGTTAACCATCACCTCTTTATGGCGGATTTGGCCATCAAAGAGACGGGGTTCGGAGAGCTGATCCCTGAAGCGGAAGTTTTCATCTTTGATGAGGCGCATCAAATACCCGATATCGCCAGCCAGTATTTTGGCCAAAGCGTCTCGAGTCGTCAGATTCAAGAGCTTGCAAAAGATATTGAAATTGGTTATCGCACTGAAGCTAAAGACATGCGCCAACTGCAAAAAGTGGCGGATAAATTAGTGCAGTCAGCGGGTGACCTACGCATTTGTTTGGGTGAGCCAGGCTTTCGTGGTAACTGGCGTGAAGCGATTAATTCCCCGACCATAGCTCGCGAAGTTGAACGTGTGCGAGAGGCTCTGGATTTCGCGATTGATGTGTTAAAAATTGCACTAGGTCGGAGCCAAATTCTTGATGTGGCATTTGAGCGAGCGCATACGATTAAAGCGCGCATTGAGCGAGTCTGCGACGTATCGATTACGGGTTATTCATACTGGTTTGATACGACACCACGTCACTTTAGTTTGCATATCACACCGCTTAGTGTGGCGGATAAGTTTCATGAACAGATTGAACTCAAACAGGGGACTTGGATTTTTACTTCCGCAACATTGGCCGTGAACGATGATTTTGGTCATTTCACCTCACGATTGGGGCTTAAGCCTGCAGCGCAGTTTTCATTACCAAGCCCGTTTGATTATCAGACACAAGCGAGACTGTGTGTACCTCGTTATCTGCCCGAACCCAACAGTGCCGGTCTCGCGGATAAGTTGGTGACCATGCTAGCGCCAGTCATTGAACAAAACCAAGGGCGCTGTTTCTTTCTTTGTACCTCACATAGCATGATGCGAGAGTTAGGCGAGCGATTTCGTGAAGTGCTCACCGTGCCCGTGTTAATGCAAGGTGAGACGAGTAAACAGAAAACGCTGGCGGAGTTTATGACGCTTGGGAATGCGTTGCTGGTGGCAACCGGTGCCTTCTGGGAAGGGATTGATGTTAGAGGTGATACACTGAGCTGTGTTATTATCGATAAATTACCGTTTACCGCACCCGATGATCCGCTATTAAAAGCACGGATCGAAGATTGTCGATTGAGTGGGGGCGACCCGTTTGCTCAAGTTCAAATCCCTGATGCGGTGATTACCCTAAAGCAAGGGGTTGGGCGACTGATTCGAGACCAACAAGATAAAGGCGTGCTGATCATATGTGATAATCGTTTAGTCACGCGCGAATATGGCGGGGTATTTCTCGCCAGTTTACCCGCTATTCCACGTACGCGTGATTTAGGGGTAATCGAAGATTTTCTTCGAGAGATTTCTGAAACTAGTACCAATGAGTAACAATAATCAAAGTATTACTTTGATTGGTACCACAACCAAGAATAGAGATTTTAATGAGCACAAAAATTCTTGCTTTAGACACTTCAACTGAGAACTGTTCAGTAGCATTGCTGGTGGATGACCAAGTGTATGTTCGCAGTGAAGTTGCACCACGTGATCACACCAAGAAAGTGCTACCAATGGTTGATGAAGTGCTAAAAGAAGCCGGTTTAACGCTTGCTGAATTGGATGCGTTGGCATACGGACGTGGTCCGGGCAGCTTTACTGGTGTTCGAATTGGCATCGGTATTGCACAAGGCTTAGCATTTGGTGCCAATCTACCAATGATCGGCGTGTCTACCCTTGAAGCAATGGCGCAAGGTTCTTTCCGCTTACATGGTGCAACCCACGTCGCCGCGGCGATTGATGCGCGTATGGAAGAGGTATACTGGGGACGTTACCGTCGTCAAGAGTCTGGCGAATGGTTAGCTGTCGATCAAGAGTGTGTGATTGCACCTGCAACGCTTGTCGAACAAGTAGTGGCAGATGATCAAGCATGGACAATGGCAGGTACAGGTTGGGATGCATACGCAGATGCGCTGCAACCACTAGTGCTAAACCGCACTCAGGGCGACGTACTTTATCCTGATTCACAAGATATCGTACAAGTAGCGAAGTTAATGCTGCAAAAAGGCCAAACGGTACCAGTTGAAGAATCAAGCCCAGTTTACCTGCGTGATAACGTTGCGTGGAAAAAACTACCAGGCCGCGAATAATCCGATAGAGGGCATCTATGCTGTAGGTGTCCACTTAACAAGATGATAGGCGAAGAGTATGGCATCAATTAACGGCTTACCTCCGGCGATTATTCCTGGTTCGAATAAACCGAACCGAATAAATAAGAACAAAGGTATTGGTAAGTCCAACGCTAAGTCAGAGGTTAGTCAACCATCAAAGGTGGCTAATGCTGTCGCCCATACTATTCGCCATGTTCAAGAATCGGATATTCATCGTGCGCACATTCAATACGATTTGCCCGAAGGGCGCAGTCGCAAAGCGATGGAAGAATACATGCGCGTGATGAATCAAGCGAAGCGCGAAGAACTAATGCAATTGCTTGGTGTCGATATCTATATCTAGCTACTATAGATATATTCAAGTATCTCGAGATTCCTTAGGTATAGATACATAACCCCAAAAAGGTATGGTTGTTATGGGTATTCTTCGTTGTTTTAAGGCTGTTGTTGCCATCACAATTCTTTTATTTTTGAACGCATGTTCTTCATTGCCCCCTCAGTTAGCTTCAGATAACCCTAATCTGGTGACTCATTACAATGTTTGGCAAAGCCAACTACAGCTTAAACCTGAGGTGCGCTTGGGTGGTGTCATTGCGAAAGTCACCAATTTGGCTGACAAAACTCGAGTCGAAATTGTTAATTTACCGATTGATTCTGCGGGTAAGCCGGATATTGACCTTGAGCCAACTGGGCGCTTTGTTGCTTACTTCCCTGGTTTTGTTGATCCGGTAGCGCTTGCGGATGGGCGTTTAATTACCGTTCTGGGTAACGCTACGGGCAGCGAAACTTCAGAGGTGGGTGAATATCAGTATCAGTTTCCAACGATGGATGTCACCGGTTTTCGTTTGTGGCGCGTTGAAGAGCGCGTAGTGATTTATGATCGCTATAGTGATTTTTATCCATGCTATGGTATTGCGTGTAACGATATTCACTTTCAGCCTCGCCAAGGGCGCGTGATTAAAGACGTTAGGTAAGCGCGATAATGCTAAGAGAAAGTCGTTGTCAGTTGGCGGATATTTCAATCGCCACCACGGAATTTGGGAGTGTTTCTGACTCTGATTACTCGATTGTCTACCTGCATGGTTGGTTGGACAATGCCGCCAGTTTTACGACCACTATGCATGCGGTACATCAGCTAAATCCCAAGTTACATCAATGTGCGGTGGATTTACCTGGGCATGGCTTGTCTAGCCATAAAGAGGCTGGTAATTATTATCCCTTCCATGACTATATCGACGATTTACATCAGTTTTTGGCGATTCTTTCGCCAAACAAGTTGTTGTTGGTAGGACATTCACTTGGTGCTTTGATTGCAAGTTGCTATAGTGCCGCCTTTCCTGAGCAAGTTGCGGCTTTGATTCAGATCGAAGGTAATGGTCCGCTGGCGGAATCGAGTGAGTATTCGCTCTCAAGACTGAGGGGTGGCATTACCAGTCGCCGACGAATACGCAGTAAACCCGCTCGTCAATTTAGCTCTCTTAATGAGATGATTGCGCGTCGAGCGGAATTAAATCATGTGAGTGCGGAGCAAATTGCGCCCATTGTACAGCGAGGTTCACAACCTGCAGAGCATGGTTGGCAATTGCGCCACGATCGTAAACTACAAAGTGACTCACTCTACCGCATGTCGCCTGCACATGCTGATGAAATTCGACAGCATATAGTCTGTCCTCAGCTCGTTATCTTGGGGAGCAATGGTTACCCTTCCTTGCAGCAAGTTAGCGACACATTAGCCGATGTTGTCGTCTTGGATGGTGGACATCATTGCCATTTGGAGCAACCAGAGCAAGTGGCGTTAGAAATTCTTGCTTTGGTTAACAAAATTTAAACAAGTGTTTGAGCATTAGGTGCTTGAACACTCAGCCTGTGTTGTAATATTGCATGAACGACGTGCCATAAACGTCGCAATACAATAAATACAATATTTGTCTAATTCGAGGAGTAGTATCGTGGATAAACCTTGGTTATCTCGTTATCCAAGTGAAGTGCCTGAGCACATCAACCCAGACCAGTATCCATCATTAGTGGAAATGTTTGAGCAATCAGTGGTTAAATATGCTGATCAGCCTGCATTTATGAACATGGGTTCGGTGATGACCTTCCGAAAACTGGAAGAGCGCAGCCGTGCTTTTGCCGCGTACCTACAAAACGATCTTAAGCTACAAAAAGGCGACCGTGTGGCATTGATGATGCCAAACCTACTGCAATACCCAGTGGCACTATTTGGTGTGTTGCGCGCAGGTCTTATCGCCGTAAACGTGAACCCGCTTTACACTCCACGCGAGCTTGAGCACCAATTGAATGACTCGGGCGCCAAAGCGATTGTCATCGTTTCTAACTTTGCTAATACCCTTGAGCAAATCGTTGAGAACACGCCAGTTAAACACGTCATTTTGACTAGCCTTGGCCAAATGCTACCACGCGCCAAAGGTACGATTGTTGATTTCGTCGTTAAGTACGTAAAAGGCATGGTACCGAAATATGACCTACCTGGTGCAATTTCAATGCGTAAGGCATTGCATAAAGGTCGTCGTCTACAATACGTGAAACCGTTTATGACCGGCGATGATATTGCTTTCTTGCAATACACAGGTGGTACAACGGGCGTAGCGAAAGGTGCAATCCTAACGCATCGCAACATGGTCGCTAACGTCATGCAGGCAAAAGGCGCATATGGCCCGGTATTGTCAGCTGGCCGTGAATTGGTTGTCACTGCGTTGCCGCTATACCATGTGTTTGCTCTGACTGTGAACTGTCTGCTGTTTATCGAGATGGGTGGCCGCAACTTGCTGATCACCAACCCTCGTGATATTCCGGGCTTTATCAAAGAGCTACAAAAGTACCCATTTACAGCCATTACTGGCGTAAACACGCTATTTAACGCACTAGTTAACAATGAAGACTTCCATGAGCTGGATTTCTCAAAGATGAAGCTTTCAGTGGGTGGTGGCATGGCTGTACAGCGTGGTGTTGCTGAACGTTGGAAGAAAATCACAGGCGTGCATCTACTTGAAGGTTACGGCCTAACGGAATGCTCTCCATTGGTAACGGGTAATCCTTACGATTTGGTTGACTATACAGGTGCGATTGGCTTGCCTGTACCATCGACTGACGTTCGAATTGTCGATGAAGAAGGTAATGTGTTGCCAAATACCGAAGTAGGTGAGCTACAAGTACGTGGTCCTCAGGTAATGCAAGGTTACTGGCAGCGCACTGAAGCAACCAAAGAAGTACTGACAGAAGATGGTTGGCTGTCAACGGGTGACATCGTTAAGTTTGATGACGAAGGTTTGCTATACATCGTTGACCGCAAGAAAGACATGATCCTTGTTTCAGGCTTCAACGTTTACCCAAATGAAATCGAAGATGTGGTTTCAACACACGGCAAGGTGCTTGAAGTGGCTGCGATTGGTCAAGCGCATGAAGTATCAGGCGAGATTGTGAAGCTTTATGTGGTGAAACGCGATCCAAGCTTAACCAAGGAAGAAGTGATTGCTCACTGTCGTCAACATTTGACTGGCTACAAAATTCCTAAATTAGTTGAGTTTAAAGATGATCTTCCAAAGACGAACGTCGGTAAGATCCTTCGCCGAGTACTGCGTGAAGAAAACGATGCCAATTTAGCAAAGATTGCTGAAGGTAACGCTGAGTAAGCCAAGCAGCGAACGTTAAATAATGATAGAATGCCGGCAGACAATGCCGGCATTTTTAATGCGAGAATTAAGTGAATTACCAGATTATTACTCAAAGCGCAGAGCTTGAAGCTGTGTGTAAAAGAGCGCGAACGGTAGAAGCAGTAATGCTTGATACTGAGTTTGTGCGCACTCGTACTTACTACCCACAGCTGGGTTTAATTCAGTTGTTTGATGGTGAAACGCTATCTCTTATCGACCCGCTCGAAATCGAAGATATGACGGCGTTTGTTGAGCTACTGAAAGATACTTCAGTCATGAAGGTTTTACACGCATGTGGTGAAGACCTAGAGGTGTTCTTCAATAGCTTTGAATGTTTGCCACAACCTATGGTTGATACACAAATTATGGCGGCATTTTTAGGCAATGGTTTATCAACGGGTTTTGCGGCTCTAGTTGAAGCTAACCTAGGCGTTTCACTGGATAAAAGTGAGTCACGCACTGACTGGATGGCGCGTCCGTTGTCACAAAAGCAGTTGGATTACGCAGCGGCTGACGTCTACTACCTCAAACCACTCTACGAAAAACTGTTGCAAGCCGTTGAGCAAGCGGGGTGGTGGCAAGCCGTGCAGCAAGAGTGTCAACTTATTGCCTCGAAGCGTATCAAAACCGTGGATGCCGAGAATGCTTACCTTGATATCAAAGGGGCATGGCAGTTAAAACCACGCGAATTGGCCATTCTTAAGCCATTGGCAACTTGGCGTTATAAAGAAGCATTGCGCCGTGATTTGGCATTGAATTTCGTGTTCAAAGAGCAAGATTTGTTAACTATTGCTCGTATGGGTATGCAAAATCGTCAGCAGATGGAGCAAGCGGGCATTGATGCTCGTTCTTTACAACGTCACAGTGCTCGTATTATTAGCCTAGTAAAATCGGCGAAGATGACCCCTGCGGACCAGTATCCGGAAAAAATTGTGCGTTTGATGGACAAACCGGGTTATAAGCAGTTATTCAAAGTGCTGAAAGATGAAGTAAAGAAAGTGTCTGACAACAGCGGTTTAGCGGGCGAGTTTTTAGCGTCGAAGAAGCAACTCAATAGCATCATTAGTTGGGTGGAAACGTAATCGTGATGAAAACAAGCGACCAGATGTGATGCAGGGCTGGCGTTTGGAGCTACTCGGTCAGAAATTGGATAAACTGATTAAGTAATTCAAGTGTCGAAATAGTATCCTGCACAAGGAAAGGCTGGGCAACATCCCGGCCTTTTTATTTTGCGCTTGCCTAGGGAGAGATTATCTTCCAGCTGGCGAAACAATAGTTGCGACTAGTAAGCAAAAGCCTCAGAATGTCGCACTTTTCAATCCAAGCTAGCCTTAGTCGCTATGCTTGGTATGAACCACTTTATATTGAGAAACAAATTTATGGGTTTTACCTCACTCGCTCTTTCTGCTCCAATTTTGAAAGCCATCAAAGAACAGGCTACGACGCCTTCACCAATTCAAGCAAAGGCAATTCCTGCGATTCTTGAAGGTCAAGACGTTATGGCAGCAGCTCAGACGGGGACGGTAAACAGCGGGCTTTACCTTGCCAATTCTTGAGCGTTTATCCAATGGCTCACGTGTTAAGAACAATCATATTCGTGCGCTTATCTTGACGCCTACACGCGAACTTGCAGCTCAAGTACATGAGAACGTGCATAACTACAGTCGCTATCTTGAGCTAAATTCAGCCGTGGTCTTTGGCGGGGTAAAAATCAACCCACAAATGCTGAAGTTGACTCGTGGTGTCGACGTGCTGGTGGCAACGCCGGGCCGTTTGATGGATCTGTACAATCAAAATGCAGTGAAATTTGACCAACTAGAAGTATTGGTATTGGATGAAGCAGACCGTATGTTAGATATGGGCTTTATTCGCGATATTCGTAAAATTCTTAATATATTGCCTAAAAATCGCCAAAATTTGCTGTTTTCGGCAACCTTCTCCGAAGAAATTCGTGAGCTGGCGAAAGGGCTGGTAAACAATCCTGTTGAGATCTCAGTGAACCCTGCCAATTCGACCGCTAAGACTATCGAGCAATTTATTTACCCAGCAGACAAACGCAAAAAGGCGCCAATGTTGGTTAAGCTGATCAAAGATGGCGATTGGCGTCAAACCTTGGTGTTTTGTCGCACTAAACATGGTGCTAACCGTCTGGCGTTTTACTTAAATGGTGAAGGCATTACGGCGGCGCCAATTCACGGTAACAAGAGCCAAGGAGCACGCACCAAAGCTCTGGCTGATTTTAAATCAGGCGAAGTGCGTGTGTTGGTGGCAACAGACATTGCGGCACGTGGTATCGATATTCCTCAGTTGCCACAAGTGGTGAACTTTGAGTTGCCAAATGTCTCTGAAGACTACGTACACCGCATTGGTCGTACCGGTCGTGCTGGTGAAGTGGGTAAGGCAATTTCTTTGGTGTGTAATGAAGAAGTCGCTGAGCTATTTGGCATTGAACGTTTGATTCAGCAGGTGCTGCCTCGTCTTGAATTAGAAGGCTATAAGGCGGTAAATGAGCTGCCTGAGTCGGTACTTGACACGCGTCCAATCAAAGCGAAAAAACCGAAGAAGCCAAAGAAACCAAAGACTGATCATGCGGATGGTCAACGCTCTGGTGAAAATGCTCGCGGTAATAAGCCTGCGGGTATAAATAAGCGTCACTTTGGTGATAAACCTAGCGAAGGTAAAAAGCCAAATGCGAATGGTGACAAACCAAAAGGACAGGGCAAACCTGCCAACAAGCCTGTTAACAAAAAAACTGGGAAAAATAATTCGCAAGGTAAGGGTAATAACAATAGCAACGGGCAAGCCAACCGCGCGAAATCGTCTGATAACAATGGCGGCAACCGCTCAAGCAATAGCGGCAAACCAACTGGTCAGGCAGCACGTAAGCCAGCACAAAACCGTAAGTCGCGCCCAGAAAACGCAAATCGCGGCTAACTATTAGCGACAAACTCCAATTGAGAAAGCCCAGTGATATCACAGGGCTTTTTGTTTTTACTTCGCTAGAGCGCATACGCAAAAAAGGCTTCCCGAGGGAAGCCTTTTAAATTTGAGCAAAGCGCTAGCCTGCTAGTTAACCAGCTAGAACATCGGTTGCGACTTTGTAGCTTGGGTCTTCTTTGACGTTGATCTCCACGAGACTGCCTGCTTTTTGTAGTAGGGCGCGACAATCTGGGCTCAGGTGACGTAGATGTAGGGTTTTGCCTACTGCAGCATAGCGCTCAGCGAGAGTCTCAATCGCCTCGATTGCTGAGTGGTCAGTGACTCGAGAGTGAGCAAAATCGACAATCACCTCACTTGGATCGTTTTGTGCGTTAAACAACTCAAGGAAATTTGCCGCGCTACCAAAGAAGATAGGACCATGGACTTGGTACTCTTTTGAACCGTCTTTATTGATTTTGCTTGATGCGTAAATGTGTTTTGCATGTTCCCAAGCAAACATCAATGCAGAAGCAATAACGCCGACGGCAACTGCAACAGCTAGGTCAGTCAGTACCGTCACTACCGTTACCAGTACAATAACAAAGAAGTCTTGTTTTGGTACGCGACGAGCCAGTTTGAAGGTTGCCCATTCAAAGGTGCCAATTACCACCATAAACATCACACCGACGAGTGCTGCAAGTGGGATCATTTCAATCAGCGATGATGCAAATAGAATAAACACCAATAGCATCACCGCAGCGACGATACCAGATAGGCGCCCACGGCCACCTGAGTTTACGTTGATCATTGACTGACCAATCATAGCACAACCACCCATAGCACCGAACATTGAACAGGTAATGTTTGCAAGACCTTGACCCATACATTCACGGTTTGATTGACCACGAGTATTGGTCATCTCATCCAGCACTGTCAGAGTAAGGAGTGACTCAATTAGACCAATTGCCGCTAAAATAATTGCGTAAGGCAAAATGATTTGCAGCGTTTCAAGCGTAAGTGGAACTTCTGGAACTGAGAAGGTCGGTAGCGTGCCAGCAAGCGTTGCCGCTTCGTTGCCTGACATCGTACGCAGGAAATCAACCACAGTACGCGTATCTAAATCAAAACCGACCACAATCGCGGTGACCGTAACAATCGCAACCAGTGATGATGGTACGGCAGTCGTGAGCTTTGGTAGAAAGTGAATGATCGCCATAGTCAAAGCAACTAGGCCAAGCATCAGCGCCATTTGATCACCCGGCAGCCAAGTCAGATCACCGCTAAGATCTGGCGCTTTAAACTGACCGAGTTGTGCTAGGAAAATAACAATAGCCAGACCATTCACAAAACCGATCATCACAGGATGCGGTACCATGCGAATAAACTTACCCAGTTTAAAAAGGCCTGCGGTGATTTGCAGAATGCCGGCAAGAAGAATGGCCGCGAACAAGTATTGCACGCCGTGAGTCGCCACTAAGCTCACCATGACGACAGCCATTGCACCTGTGGCACCAGAAATCATACCTGGTCGGCCACCAAAGATGGAGGTTACCAGACCGACGATAAAGGCCGCATAAAGACCAACCATCGGGTCTACACCCGCAACAAAGGCGAAGGCTACAGCTTCAGGAACTAGCGCTAGGGCGACAGTTAAACCTGATAACACATCGTTTTTTACCGAGTGCTTAGAAAATTGGGGAAATTCAAACATGTTTGCTCAGTTAGGTTAGATTTAATCACTATTCTGAACGGTCACTAGAGCAAAGTGGAGAGTAAAAGAGCAGAGCGACTAGGTCAGAATTTAGTTCAAGGCGTGGGATCGTACAGAAAATTGTGACTAAGTTCAACAAAGAGCCAGATGTAAACCAATAAAAATGCTAAAAATATGTTGCCACTTTGAGGGTGGAGATTGTTGCTTTAGCCTAAAAGAAAAGGCTGCTTGAATAAGCAGCCTTTTGGTTTTATCGAGTATGAACTCGCTTCATTTCACGTTTGCCTTAGGCAATCAGTGATGCTGAAGGTTTTGTCATACCTGCGCCAGCTTGGTTGCGTGCGACTTGGCTACCAGCACCTTTTGGTTGGTAGCGCTCAGCGCGCATTGGAGCTGCGTTGATTTCGATTTCTTTTAGCTCTTGAGTGCCCGGTGCTTTTGCCATTGGTGAGCTTGCATGTGCTTTAACTGCTTTCTCGATTTGAGTTTCAGTTACCACAGGCGCTGACTCAACGATTGGCTCTGCAACAGTTTCTTGAACAACACGTTCTTGAGCTGCCACATCAACTGCCGCTTCAACAATCGCTGTATCTTCTACAGCTGGAGTTGCTACTGCAGTTTCAGTCACGACAGCTTCTTCAACCACTGGAGCGACAACTTCAGCAACTGGAGCTTCAACTGTTGGCTCTACCACTGCTTGTTCTACAACAGGTTCACGACGAATAATAACTTTACCCATTGCCATTTCAGGACAAGCGAAACCACCAAGTGCAGTTACTGGAGTCTCAACAACAAGTGCTTCTGATGTTACGACAGGTGCTTCCACTACAGCTTCTTTCACGTGTTGTGAACGAGGTGCTGGTTTCGCAAGATCGTAGCGAGGCATCACTTTACCCATTGCCATCTCTGGAGAGGCTACACCACCTTTACGTAGGCGGAATGGATTCGGACGACGGTCACGGCCGCGACGACGACGTTGACCACTTGCGCGTAGGTGGCGAGGTGAACGACGGTTACGACGTTGTTTGCCTTCTTGAGCATCATTGTCACTATCGTGGCTCTCTACTGCAGGTTCAACGACAACTGGTGCTTGTACCGGAGTTTCGATTACGACAGGTTGATCAACGACAGTCTCTTCAACTTTCTCTGCTTGTGCTTGCTGGTCTTTCACACGCACTTGCTTAGACAGTTTACGACGTTGACGGCGCTCTTTTACCTTCGCTGCTTTTTCTTCAGCGCGTGGAGCTTCAACTTTTTCGCCTTGTGCTTCAGCCGCTAGTTTCAAACCTTCTTCAGCAACTTTACTTGGCTTCACGTCTTCACGTTTGTTACGACGGTCTTGCTTAGGTTTACGTTGCTTGCGTTCAGTTTGGCTTTGCTCAAGATTCGCATCATCACGAACTGGTTTACGCTTGTTATCACGCTTGTTATCGCGTTTATCTTCACGACCACCTTCGCGATTTGCATCACGGTTGTTATCGCGGTTATTTTCACGATTCGCATCGCGATTACCATCACGGTTGTTGCGACGACGTTGGTCGCCACGATCGTTGCGGTTGTTGCGACGGTTACGGTTATTACGATTCGATTTGTCTTTTTGAGTAGACTCTTCTTTCTTCGCTTCTTCTTGTTTCGCTGAGCCGAAGATGAAATCGCCAAGTGCTTTGAAGAAACGTGAGAACATACCAGGCTGTTCGTCTTTTTCTGCGGCAGGTTTTGCTTTAGGTGCTGGCGCTTTTGCTACTGGAGCAGGAGCTGACTGAGCCGGAGCAGCGAAACCTTTTAGAGCTGGTTCTTCAATTTTCTTCGGTTTGATTTCAGCGTCAGTCGTTTCTTTACCTTCCGCTTCCTTCATTGCTTCTAGCTTCTTAGGAAGTAGGTATGACAGTAGATCGACTTCTTCACCTTCACGAACACGAATCACTTCAAAGTGCGGCGTTTCCATATCTGAGTTAGGAACAACCGTGATTTTCACTTCTTGGTTGCGCTCAATGTGGTTCACAGAGCGACGTTTTTCGTTCAGTAAGTATGAGGCGATTGGCACTGGTACTACGGCAAGAACTTGCGCAGTGTTATCTTTTAGTGCTTCTTCTTCAATCAAACGCAATACAGATAGTGCAAGTGATTCGTTATCGCGAATCACACCAGTACCAGTACAACGAGGACAAATGTGGTGGCTTGCTTCCGCTAGCGATGGGCTTAGACGCTGACGCGACATTTCAAGTAGACCAAAGCGAGAGATGCGGCCAATTTGTACGCGAGCACGATCCATACGAACAGCGTCACGTAGGCGGTTTTCAACTTCACGCTGGTGACGTACTGGCGTCATATCGATAAAGTCGATAACCACTAGACCACCAAGGTCACGTAGGCGTAGCTGACGTGCAATTTCGTCTGCTGCTTCTAAGTTGGTGTTCAGTGCTGTTTCTTCGATATCGCCGCCCTTGGTTGCGCGTGCTGAGTTGATATCGATAGACGTTAATGCTTCGGTTGGGTCGATAACGATTGAGCCGCCAGAAGGCAGACGAACTTCACGTTGGAACGCTGATTCGATCTGACTTTCGATTTGGTAGTGGCTAAATAGTGGTACTTCGCCATCGTACTTCTTAACGCGGCTCACGAAGTCAGGACGAACTAGACGGATATGGTCTAGAGCGCGTTCGTACATGGTGTTGCTGTCGATCAGAATTTCGCCGATATCACGACGCAAATAATCACGGATCGCACGTACGATTACGTTACTTTCTTGGTGAATTAGGAATGGCGCAGGGTTTGAATCCGACGCTTGCTTGATCGCACCCCAATGATTGAGCAGTACGTTTAGGTCCCACTCCAGCTCTTCAGCGCTTTTGCCTACACCCGCAGTACGTACGATTAGACCCATGCCTTGAGGCAATTCTAATGTGCTTAATGCTGCTTTTAGTTGAGTGCGCTCGTCACCTTCGATACGGCGAGAAATACCGCCAGCACGAGGGTTATTTGGCATAAGAACTAGGTAACTACCAGCAAGAGAGATGAACGTTGTTAGCGCAGCGCCTTTGCTGCCACGTTCTTCTTTTTCTACTTGAACAATTACTTCTTGGCCTTCAGTCAGCACTTCTTTAATGCTTGGACGACCTTGGTAAGAGTAACCTTCAGGGAAGTATTCGCGGGCAATTTCTTTAAGAGGGAGGAAGCCGTGTCGTTCTGCGCCGTAGTCAACGAAGGCAGCTTCGAGGCTAGGTTCAATGCGAGTGATACGTCCTTTGTAAATGTTTGCTTTTTTAGATTCATGGCCTGGGCTTTCGATATCAAGATCGAACAGGCGCTGACCATCTACTAAAGCAACGCGCAACTCTTCTTTTTGAGTTGCGTTGATTAGCATTCTTTTCATTTTATAAAAATCTCGTTGTCATTTTTTATGTGCTTGTTGCTTAGTTTTCGCTTTCACGGTGCCAGATCCCATGGTTTATTCGGTGCAGCCTCCCGGCTGGAGGGATGCTCTGGGGCACTCCAGTTCTCACAAACGATAACTTGTGAGCCGCGATATCGGCGGAATTTACTCAACATGAAAGGTGACGAGTAGAGCAACAAGTCGCTAATATTCGAAAGGTCTTACGCCGTGTGCTGCGCTTTCTATTAACTAGCAATCTACTCTTTTGTTGCTCAGATAGTTTGGTTAGTACAAAAGTCAACCAAATCAGTCTTTGCAGGTGTGAACTATAGCAGTACCCTCTAATCACGGCAATCTGCTTTACCACAAAACGAGGAATAATCTGTTTTTATTTGCGGTAAGGTCATGTTTTTAATGCCTTTGAAAAGAAAGGTGAGGTTTATAAATAGGTTACTGAAAAATTGTTCGTAGTTCCCGACAAAACAAGTAAACTTGGCGCTTGTTGCGAAGAAAATGTGAAATTGCGCAGTTTTGAGTGATAGAATAGCGTTATGAATGAAATTAGAACCCAAGTCCAGTTTGTCGACATAGATGCCGATATGGCTGGCCAGCGTATTGATAACTTTCTACGCAACCATCTGAAAAGTATCCCAAAAAGTATGGTTTATCGTATTCTTCGTAAAGGCGAAGTACGAGTGAACAAAAAACGTGTCAAAGCAGAATACAAACTGCAAGCAGGTGATGTAATTCGCATTCCACCTGTGACCGTGGAGCAAAAAACAGAAGAAGTTGCGCCGAGCACCAAGTTAAACAAGGTCGCTGAACTTGAAAACATGATCATCTTTGAAGATGAACATATGTTGATCCTAAACAAACCGTCGGGTACCGCAGTACATGGTGGTAGCGGTTTAAAATTCGGTGCGATAGAAGCATTGCGTGCACTGCGCCCGCAAGCTCGTTTCCTTGAATTAGTCCATCGTATTGACCGCGATACGTCTGGTATTTTGCTTGTGGCGAAAAAGCGTTCAGCTCTGCGTCATTTGCAAGCTCAATTCCGTGAAAAGACGGTACAGAAGTATTATTTCGCTTTAGTGATGGGTGAGTGGAAATCAAGCTGTAAAGTGGTGAATGCACCACTTCTGAAAAATGAAGTCAATAGCATCGTTCGCGTGAATCCAAACGGTAAACCGTCAGAGACTCGTTTTAAGGTGCTAGAAAAATTTGCCGATGCAACTTTGATTCAAGCGAGTCCGATTACTGGGCGAACACACCAAATTCGTGTACACACTCAGTACGCTGGCCATCCGATTGCATGGGATGACCGCTATGGTGACCGTCGTTTTGATGCCTACACGGGTAAAGTTGGTCTTGACCGATTGTTCCTTCATGCGGCTAACATTAAGTTTGTTCACCCGGGTACGGAAGAGCAGATGGAAATCAATGCACCGATGGGCAACAAGCTTGAGAAAGTGCTAGTTGGTCTGAGAAAGCTTGCTAATAATTGAGGCATTAGAGTCGAGAACGCAAAGTTGAAATTTGTATCGAGATTTTAGAGATTGGGAGCGTTATGCTCCCTTTTTTTGTTGCTGTGATTCCCCATCGGGTTGAAAGTCGGTCATTGGAAATGTCGTTTATAAAACCTCAAGTGAAACGCGCTCAACGCTTAATTTTTCACTCTCAATGCTCAGAGCACAGCAAAACCTTCTGCCGCCAACATATCAATCAAATCAATCAGGGGCAGGCCAACTAACGTATTTGGGTCTTTACCTTCCAAGCGCTCGAACAAAGCAATTCCTAATCCTTCGCTTTTGAAGCTGCCGGCACAATAGAATGGCTGCTCTTTGTCGACGTAGTCTTCGATTTGTTGCTGAGTTAATTGGCGAAAATGAACCGTAAAGGTATCCAGTTTGGAATGAATGGTATCCGTTTGAGAGTTGTACAGTGCTAAGCCAGTATAAAAAGTGATACTTTTGCCGCTTTGACGAGTTAATTGCTCGATAGCCCTTTCTCGGGTGTGAGGTTTACCGATGATCTCGTCATCAATCACACATACTTGATCACTACCAATCACTAAGCTTGTTTGAGTGAGCGGACAAGACTTTGCTTTGCTTTCAGCTAAACGAAGTACCAGAGCCGTCGGTGATTCGCCTGCTAGAGGCGTTTCGTCGCAATCAGGGGTAGCAGTAATAAACGGCACTGCTAGTTTATTGAGCAGTTGCTGCCTAAATGGTGAAGTGGACGCTAAAACTAGTTGGTAATTTGTCATTTTAATTTACAATCAAACCTTGCTTGGAAAACAGGATAATCGAAGTTATCGCTGTTAGCCTAGCCTTGGTAACAGAAAGGAAAAAAAGTACAACTTTTTACCCTTTTTCTTTGACTCTAAACGATTTGGAAGATAGAATTCGCGCCCTATGCAAAAGGTAAAAATACCGCGAACGGTTGATCCGGCACGAGCAGCTCAGAAACGACTAGATTATGAAGGTATCATTCAGGTCAGTCTTTTTAAGCGCTTAGAGGAATCGGTCGAAGGCGTTAAACGCGACGCTCAAGTGTCACTGTCATTTGGGTTAGATGAACAGCGACTCGTTGTTATCTCTGGTAAAGCTAACATCGAAGTTGATTTAGAGTGTCAACGCTGTAATGAGGTTTTCGCACATCAGTGCGAAGTTGAATTCACTTACACGCCGTATTACAGCGAGAAAAGTGAAGAAGACGCACCGGAAGAGTACGATTTGGTAGATCTAAACGAGTACGGTGAAATTGACCTAATACAGTTAGTTGAAGACGAGTTCATTCTAAACTTGCCTCAAGTGGCGATGCATGATGAAGCGGACTGTAGCGTTGATTCAGATAACATGGTGTTTGGTGAACTTCCAGAAGAGGTAGTGGAAGATAAACCGAATCCATTCGATGTTTTGAAAAGCTTGAAGAAGTAATTCTTTAAGAACCAACATAGGAGTAGGGTCCATGGCCGTACAACAAAACCGTAAAACACGTTCTAAGCGTGGTATGCGTCGTTCACACGATGCGCTAACTACAGCTGCACTATCAGTTGACGCAACTTCAGGTGAAACTCACCTACGTCACAACGTGACTGCTGAAGGTTTCTACCGCGGCAAGAAGGTTATCAACAAGTAAGGTTGACCTTTGCAAAATATTACCGTTGCACTTGATGCAATGGGCGGGGACTTCGGTCCTCGCGTAACAGTGCCTGCCGCCGTGCAGGCACTGTCGCATTTCCCAGAGCTGAAAGTAATCTTAACAGGTGATCGAACTGCGATCACAACTCAATTATCCTCCCTTGGTTATAAGCCAGATACTCGGCTGAGTATCAGACACTGTGACCGAGCGATTTCCAACTCGGAAAAACCATCACTCGCACTGCGTAATGGCCAAGATAGTTCTATGGGTCGCGCGATCGATCTTGTTTCTGTTGGTCAAGCGGATGCTTGCGTAAGTGCAGGCAATACCGGCGCGTTAATGGCTTTGTCTCGCTTTCGTCTAAAATTATTGCCAGGTATTGAGCGTCCCGCTTTAGTTTCTGCATTACCGACAATTTCTGGTCAACGTACCTGGATGTTGGATTTAGGTGCTAATGTTTCTAGTGATGCTGATTCTTTGTTTCAATTTGCTGTGATGGGTAGCGCGCTTGCCGAACAATACTTACAACGTCCTGCTCGCGTAGCCATTCTCAACATCGGTGCCGAAGAAATTAAAGGTAATGACCTTGTCAAACGCTGTGCTGAGATGTTATCTAACACCCAGTCGGTAAATTTCATCGGTTATATCGAAGGCAACCAGTTATTTAATGACTATGCCGATGTGGTGGTTTGTGATGGTTTTGTCGGCAATGTCTGTCTCAAAGCGAGTGAGGGCACAGCCCAGCTTTTTATAGATAAGTTGAAAAATGCAATGATGGCCTCATCTATAAAGGGTTGGATTGCAAGAAAACTGTTTTCTGGGTTGATAAATGAACTAAAAACACTGAACCCCGACCAGTATAACGGTGCAAGTTTGCTAGGATTGCGCGGCATTGTAATAAAAAGCCACGGAAGTGCAGATGTAGAGGCGGTCGTCAATGCCATCGGCGAGGCCCTACACGAGGTCAAACGACAAGTACCAAATCGTATTAGTGATCGTTTGGAAGCGGTTTTACTCGAGAGGCATTATTAGTCTTCATGTTTAGCAAAATTTTAGGTACTGGCAGCTACTTGCCATCTCAAGTGCGTACTAACGCAGACTTAGAGAAAATGGTAGATACATCAGATGAGTGGATTGTTGCACGTACGGGCATCAAAGAGCGCCGCATCGCTGCTGAAGATGAGACTGTCGCGGATATGGCGTATCACGCGTCGGTAAACGCTATTGAAATGGCGGGTATTGATAAAAACGATATCGACATGATCATTGTGGCGACGACGAGCAGCAGTCATACGTTTCCGTCATCAGCTTGCCAAGTGCAAGGCATGCTTGGCATCAAAGGTTGCCCAGCATTTGATATCGCTGCGGCATGTTCTGGTTTTGTTTACGCACTATCTATCGCCGATCAACATATTAAAACTGGTATGTGTAAAAACGTGCTAGTAATTGGTGCCGATGCATTATCTAAAGCTTGTGACCCAACGGATCGTTCAACCATCATTCTATTTGGTGATGCAGCAGGCGCAGTGGTTGTTGGAGCAAGTGAAGAACCTGGTATTCTTTCAACGCATATTAATGCTGACGGTGCTTTTGGAGAGCTATTAAGCCTTGAAGTACCTGAGCGCGGTAAAGATGCGGATAAATGGTTGTACATGGCGGGTAATGAAGTGTTTAAAGTAGCGGTCACTCAGCTTTCTAAGCTAGTGAAAGATACACTTGAAGCCAACAACATGCACAAATCAGAACTTGATTGGTTAGTGCCGCATCAAGCAAATTACCGCATCATTTCTGCGACAGCGAAAAAACTATCAATGTCTTTAGACCAAGTGGTTCTGACGCTTGATCGTCACGGTAACACGTCTGCAGCGACAGTACCTACTGCGCTTGATGAAGCAGTACGTGATGGCCGTATCAAGCGTGGTCAAACACTACTACTTGAAGCATTTGGTGGCGGTTTCACTTGGGGCTCTGCGCTAGTTAAGTTCTAAGAAAAAGACTTCAATTTAAGCTGCACAAGTGGTGCGGCTTTCTTTCTTCTCTTTGTTTTAAGGAAAACAACATGAGCAAGTTTGCTATCGTATTTCCAGGTCAAGGTTCTCAAGCTGTTGGTATGCTTGCAGAGCTTGGCGAACAATATGACGTAGTTAAACAAACTTTTGCCGAGGCTTCTGAAGCGCTTGGTTACGATCTATGGGCACTAGTACAAAACGGTCCTGTAGAAGATCTAAACCAGACTCATCGTACTCAACCTGCACTTCTTGCTTCTTCTGTAGCGATTTGGCGTGTATGGCAAGAGCTTGGCCTTGAGCAACCTGCAAACCTAGCGGGTCACAGCCTAGGTGAATACTCAGCACTTGTATGTGCAGGTGTTATTGACTTCAAACAAGCGATCAAACTGGTTGAGCTACGTGGTCAGCTGATGCAAGAAGCGGTACCAGCAGGTACTGGTGCAATGTATGCGATTATCGGTCTTGATGATGACGCGATCGCAAAAGCATGTGAAGAAGCAGCACAAGGTGACGTGGTTTCTCCTGTAAACTTCAACTCTCCAGGCCAAGTTGTTATCGCTGGTAGCAAAGAAGCAGTAGAGCGCGCTGGCGCACTGTGTAAAGAAGCGGGGGCAAAACGTGCACTACCACTTCCTGTTTCTGTTCCGTCTCACTGTGCTCTAATGAAGCCTGCAGCAGACAAACTAGCAGTTGCACTAGAAGAAATCGAATTCAACGCGCCTCAGTTACCTGTTATCAACAACGTTGATGTAGCGGCAGAAACTGATCCTGCGAAAATCAAAAACGCACTTGTTCGTCAGCTATACAGCCCAGTTCGTTGGACTGAGAGCGTGCAGCTAATGAGCGAGCAAGGTGTAGAAAAACTAGTAGAAATGGGCCCAGGTAAAGTACTAACTGGCCTAACTAAACGTATCGTTAAAACGCTAGATGCAGCGGCTGTAAACGATGTTGCTTCTCTAGAAGCAGCAAAATAATCAGCTGACTTAAGCATAAGGAACGCAAACAATGATGAATCTAGAAGGCAAGATTGCTCTAGTGACTGGCGCTAGCCGTGGTATTGGTCGTGCAATCGCTGAGCTTTTGGTTGAGCGCGGTGCGACAGTAATCGGTACAGCAACCTCTGAAAGCGGTGCTGCAGCGATCAGTGAATACCTAGGCGAGAATGGTAAAGGTCTTGCACTAAACGTGACTGATGTTGAGTCTATCGAAGCAACGCTAAAAACCATCAACGATGAGTACGGCGTGATCGATATTCTAGTAAACAACGCAGGTATCACACGCGATAACCTACTAATGCGTATGAAAGACGATGAGTGGAATGACATCATCGATACTAACCTAACGCCAATCTTCCGTATGTCTAAAGCTGTGCTACGTGGCATGATGAAAAAGCGTCAAGGCCGCATCATTAACGTAGGTTCAGTGGTTGGAACTATGGGTAACGCTGGTCAAACTAACTACGCAGCAGCAAAAGCGGGCGTTATTGGTTTTACTAAATCTATGGCACGTGAAGTGGCTTCACGTGGCGTAACAGTTAACACTGTAGCCCCTGGTTTCATTGAAACTGACATGACTAAAGCACTAAATGATGACCAACGCGCAGCAACGCTTGCTAACGTTCCAGCGGGTCGTTTAGGTGACCCTCGTGAGATCGCATCGGCTGTTGCATTTTTGGCATCACCAGAAGCGGCGTACATCACAGGTGAAACTTTGCATGTTAACGGCGGCATGTATATGGTTTAATAGCTAAGTTTGAGCACAAAAGGCGAGAATCTGTTAAGCTTCTCGTGCTAAAAATGCAAAACTTGCTATTGATATGCACAAGATTTGTGCATGATATAAGTCAAAATTGTATTGAATTTCGGTTAAAATCGCTAAAATTGTGGTTTGACCAGCAAGGTCCCCCTTGCAACTTTCAATAGTTCTAATAAACTACGGAATCATCGCATTGAGCGAAATCTGTAAAGGAAAAGAAAAAATGAGCAACATCGAAGAACGCGTAAAGAAAATCATTGTTGAACAGCTAGGTGTAGACGAAGCAGAAGTTAAAAACGAAGCTTCATTTGTTGACGATCTAGGTGCTGATTCTCTAGACACTGTTGAACTAGTAATGGCTCTAGAAGAAGAATTCGACACTGAGATTCCAGACGAAGAAGCTGAGAAGATCACTACTGTTCAAGCTGCTATCGACTACGTGAACAGCGCTCAGTAATCTCTCCCCCCAGGCGGCCTTCTGGCCGCCTGAGTTTTTTAACACTCTTCTATATCTCTCATAGAATCTATTTCATTTCCGGAGAATAAAATCGTGTCCAAGCGTCGTGTTGTTGTCACTGGCATGGGTATGTTGTCACCGGTAGGCAACACTGTTGAATCATCATGGAAGGCCCTGCTAGAAGGTCAAAGCGGTATCGTTAATATCGAACACTTTGATACAACTAATTTCTCTACTCGTTTTGCAGGTCTAGTCAAAGATTTTAACTGCGAAGAGTACATGTCTAAAAAAGATGCTCGCAAAATGGATCTATTTATCCAATACGGCATCGCAGCTGGTATCCAAGCTTTAGACGACTCAGGTTTACAAATTAACGAAGAAAACGCACCGCGTGTAGGTGTGGCTATCGGTTCTGGTATCGGTGGTCTTGACCTAATTGAAGCGGGCCATGCAGCTCTGACTGAAAAAGGTCCACGTAAAGTGAGCCCATTCTTCGTTCCATCAACCATCGTAAACATGGTTGCGGGTAACCTATCTATCATGCGTGGTCTACGTGGTCCTAACATCGCTATTTCAACAGCGTGTACAACAGGTCTTCACAACATCGGTCATGCTGCTCGTATGATCGCTTACGGCGATGCTGATGCTATGGTTGCTGGTGGTGCTGAAAAAGCATCAACGCCACTAGGTATGGCAGGTTTTGGTGCGGCTAAAGCGCTTTCAACTCGTAACGATGAGCCACAAAAAGCATCTCGTCCTTGGGATAAAGATCGTGACGGTTTCGTTCTTGGTGACGGTGCTGGTGTTATCGTGCTTGAAGAGTACGAACACGCGAAAGCTCGTGGCGCTAAGATTTACGCAGAGCTAGTTGGCTTTGGTATGTCTGGTGATGCTTACCACATGACTTCTCCAAGTTCAGATGGTTCAGGCGGTGCACTAGCGATGGAAGCAGCAATGCGTGACGCGGGTATCGTTGGTACTCAAGTGGGTTACGTAAACGCACACGGTACTTCAACTCCAGCTGGCGACGTTGCTGAAATCAAGGGCATCAAACGTGCACTTGGTGAAGAAGGTTCGAAGCAAGTGAAAGTATCTTCAACTAAATCAATGACTGGTCACCTACTAGGTGCAGCAGGTTCAGCTGAAGCAATCATCACTATCATGTCGCTAGTAGACCAAATCGTTCCACCAACGATTAACCTAGATAACCAAGAAGAAGGTTTAGATATCGATCTTGTTCCTCATGTTGCGAAGAAAGTCGACATGGAATACGCGATCTGTAACTCTTTTGGTTTCGGTGGTACGAACGGCTCTCTAGTCTTCAAAAAAATGTAATTGAGTTCAGGTAACCACATAGACTATTTATGTGATTAGCACTGAACGTCAAAGCCATGTTATGGCTCGCCCAATTGTCTTGGGTAAAGTTTGAAGATGTGATAAAACGGCTTAATGCATTTGGCATTAGGCCGTTTTTTTTATTTTAGGGAAATCAATCTTGTTTTGGCTTAACGGACAACCTGCTGATTCGGTCTCACTAACGGACCGATCTTTTCAATATGGAGATGGTGCGTTTACCACTATGCTCTCCAAAAATGGGCAGCTTGTTGAATGGGCTTACCATCGACAACGTATGCAAGCTTGCCTAGATGCACTATTTATTCCCCAGCCCGATTGGTCGCAAGTTGAAGCTTGGTTGCTACAAGCGGTGAGTGATGCATCACTCGCAGGTTTAAAGCTGCATGTTAGCCGCGGTGAGGGTGGGCGAGGTTATAGCGCTACTCAAGTGAGCGCTCCTAATGTTACTATTAGCGACTTTGCTTACCCAGCCCACTACCCAAATTGGCAACAACAAGGGATAGAGTTGAGCGTATGTCAGACCCGTATCGGTATCAATCCACTGCTGGCAGGACATAAGCACAATAATCGCTTGGAGCAGATATTGGTTAAAGCAGAGCTCGATCGTCGCCAATGCCTAGATGGTGTGGTGCTCAATGTGTCTGGAGACGTCATTGAAACCAGTATGGCCAATCTATTTTGGCGCAGTGGTGAAATCTTGTATACACCGAACCTTGACGAGTCCGGTGTGGCGGGTGTTGCGCGCAGGCGAGTAATTGAATGGGCTAAACAAAATCAAGTAGGTCTGCATCTTGGTAAATGGACGTTGTCTGATTTATTGAGTGCAGATGAAGTATTTATTACCAACTCAGTGTTAGGCGCTGCCCCGGTAACAGCGATTGATAGTTATAGTTTCTCGATTGGAAATCTGACAAGAAGTATTCAGGAGATGTTGTCCCCGTGATTAAAAAAATCACTCTATTGTTTGTTTTAGTTGCCGCTATGGCAGCTGGAGCCTTTTTCTATGTGACTAAGCAAGTTGAGCAATTTGTTCAACAACCTTTGCAGTTAACTCAAGATCAAATCTTTACTGTCAAACCTGGTACCAGTTTTCAAGGCGTATTGGCACAGCTGAGCGCTCAAAACTTGATTGAAACTAGTGACGTGGTAAAAGTGATTCGTCATTTCCATCCGGAATTAACTCAGTTACGAGCGGGAACGTATCTCATCACGCCGGATATGAACCTTACTCAAGCGCTTGAGCTATTCAAAACCGGCAAGGAACATCAATTTTCTATTACCTTTGTCGAAGGTTCTCGTTTTAGCGAGTGGCGCACCATTTTAGAAAATGCTCCATATCTTGAGCATAAAATAAGTGGAATGAGTGAAGCTGAAATTGCCAAGGCTCTGGGTATTAAACAACAGAAGTTAGAAGGTCTATTCCTAGCTGAGACGTTTAACTATACCTATGGCACGTCGGATCTCGATATTTTGAAGCGTTCAGCCGATGAACTTCAGTCGGTGTTAGATGAAGCGTGGCAAAATCGCCAACAAAAATTGCCTTTGAAAACACCTTACGAGGCGTTGATTTTGGCCTCGATTATCGAAAAAGAGACAGCTGTAGAGTCCGAGCGTGAGCGTGTAGCCTCTGTTTTCGTTAACCGTTTAAATAAGCGCATGCGTCTGCAGACTGACCCAACGGTTATCTACGGTATGGGTGAAAATTATGACGGTAACATTCGCAAAAAAGATCTACGTACGCCAACGCCATACAATACTTATGTGATTTTCGGTTTACCGCCTACACCTATAGCGATGGCAGGTGAAGCATCCATAAAAGCGGCGCTGAATCCTGAAGACAGCCATTACTACTACTTTGTCGCGAGTGGCAAAGGTGGACATGTATTTTCCAAGAACTTAGCCGACCATAACCGAGCAGTTCGAGCTTACTTACGACATTTGAGAAGTAACAAATAACTTATGAAACAAGCAAAATTTATTGTTGTAGAAGGCCTAGAAGGCGCGGGTAAAAGTACGGCGATTAATGCCGTGCTTGAAGTACTTAAGCAAGCAGGTATCGAGTCAATCAAACACACTCGCGAGCCAGGTGGTACCGTTTTAGCAGAAAAATTGCGTGAATTGGTCAAGCAAGAACACGAAGGCGAAGTGTTGCAAGATATGACGGAATTGCTAATGATGTACGCTTCGCGCGTACAGTTAGTGGAGAACGTTATTAAGCCGGCACTAAATTCGGGTACTTGGGTGGTGGGTGATCGTCATGATATGTCTTCTCAAGCATACCAAGGTGGCGGTCGACAGATTCCTCGTGAAACGATGCAAGCGCTGCGTGAAACAACGCTAGGCAGCTTTAAACCAGATTTTACATTGTACCTTGACCTTGATCCTCGTATTGGCCTTGAACGCGCTCGTGGACGCGGTGAGTTAGACCGTATTGAAAAAATGGATATGAGCTTTTTTGATCGCACTCGCGAACGCTACCTTGAAATCGCGAACAGCGACGACAGCATTGTGGTGATTAATGCCGCTCAAGAGATGCATAAGGTAGCTGCGGACATTGAAACTGCGCTCAAACAATGGTTGGAACGCGCATAATGACTGAGCTTTATCCGTGGTTAACGCCTTTATGGCAACAGTGGCAGGTGCAGTTAGAGGCGCAACGCTTTCCTAACGCCGCATTGTTGATCGCAAAACCCGGTTACGGCGAAGAGCAGTTGGTTGAACAGTTTAGCCGCGCAGTGATGTGTAGCAACTTTGCAGCTGAGCCATGTGGGTTTTGTCATAGCTGTCAATTGATGGCATCGGGCAGTCATCCTGATTTTCATTGGATTAAGCCTGAAAAAGAGGGTAAGGCGATTACGGTTGACCAAATTCGTCACTGTAACCGCTTGGCGCAAGAGTCATCGCAACTGTCTGGCTATCGCATCATTGTGATTCAACCAGCCGATTCGATGAATGAGTCTGCGGCGAATGCGTTGCTTAAAACGCTGGAAACACCGGCTGAAAAGTGCCTGTTTTTACTGGTAAGCAGTTCAGTAAGCCAACTTTTGCCGACCATTACGAGTCGTTGCCAGCAATGGCACATTACACCACCAGAGGCGCAGGAACTTGCACAATGGTTGAGTAGTCAAACTAATCAGACTGTTGCGCCATATGCCGCTCATATTAATGGGAATTCGCCCTTAAACACACTTAAGTTCGTACAAGATGGCGGTCAGCAACGCTATGAGACATTAGAGGCTCAGTTTCTGGCCGTTACAGCGCAGCAGGGTGATGTGGTTAAGTTAGCCAAAGCGTTAAGCGATGGTATAGATACGTCATTGTTGTGGGTTTGGTATCTAATGACAGATGCACAAAAAGAGAGTTTTGGCTTATCAGCGGTTGATCGGGTACCTGGTGCATCTTCGCTCGCGCAAAATGTGAGTTATGACTTACTATTTAAGCAGACTCAATCGTTACAAACGCTGATTGAGCAGTTGACTCAACATACGGGGCTCAATCGTGAGCTATTGATTTTGGACTGGTTATTTAAATTTAATGGGGAAGCATGTTTGTAGATTCACACTGCCATCTCGATAAGCTGGATTATCAAGATTTACACCAAGGGATTGCAGATGTTGTGGCTAAGGCTAAAGCCGCCAATGTAGAACAATTATTGTCAGTCGGCGTAACGCTGGATGCGTTTCCTAATATGATGGAAATGATTGAGCCGTTTGAGAATGTATTTGCTTCATGCGGTGTACATCCGTTGGACGTGCAAAGTGATTTCTCGCTCGAGTTAATGCGTCAATACGCCTCGCACCCTAAAGTGGTTGCGATTGGTGAAACAGGTTTAGATTATCACTACCAACCTGAAACCAAAGTACTGCAACTAGAGCGTTTTGAGCAGCAAGTCGATTTAGCTGTTGAGTTAAATAAGCCCCTGATCATCCATACTCGCAATGCTCGTGAAGATACTTTGAATATCTTGCGTAACGGTGGCGCTGAGAAGTGTGGTGGTGTGATTCACTGTTTTACTGAGGATCTGCCATTTGCTGAAGCCGCGATGGAGTTAGGCTTTTATATCTCTGTTTCCGGTATCGTGACATTTAGGCAAGCGACAGAATTAAAAGAAGTGGTGAAAGCATTGCCGTTGGAACGCTTGTTAATTGAAACGGATTCACCATATTTAGCTCCGGTTCCTCACCGTGGAAAACAGAACCAACCCGCTTATGTGGTTGAAGTTGCAGCTTACATTGCCCAGCTCAGAGGCGAATCATTGTCTAAAGTTGGACAAATAACCAGCGAAAACTTTCAAAATCTTTTTGAGATAGAAAAGATTTTTCGATTAAAAAGGAGCGAAAGCTCTTTTTTTCGTCATTAATTTGATGTAAACGATTTACTATACAATTGTGTGGTTATTTTGTGCAGCTAATGCAATGAAAATACCAACTTGTAAATTTGTTATGCAAAATAACATTTCACGGCATTTTATTTGATTAGTAAAATTAATATTTTTTTAAATAAGCCCTTTTATTCATATAGATAGATGCAAGTTCGTCATGATTTTGTGAAGAATTACGTGTGATCTAGCTATTAGTTTGCAACTAAAGTCGTCTATGCACTAGTAAATGCGATGCCCCTCAATATATATTTAGAGCCGGAAAATATAACGTCACAACTGGTTACATTTTCTATGGGTGCTAACATTTAGGCTACGGGGGTGTGCCGTTAGAGCCCAGATAACTCTAATAATCTTTCAGGAGCATAAACATGTTTAAGAACCTTTTTGCGAACCTGCAAAAAGTCGGTAAGGCTCTGATGCTACCAGTATCAGTTCTTCCGGTTGCGGGTATCCTACTTGGTGTAGGTGCAGCTCACTTAAGCTTCATCCCAGAAATCGTTTCTAACCTAATGGAACAAGCTGGTGGCTCAGTATTCGGCCAGATGGCACTACTATTCGCGGTAGGTGTTGCGCTTGGTTTCACAAATAACGACGGTGTAGCGGGTCTTGCTGCAATCGTTGGTTACGGCATCATGGTTGCTACGCTAAGCGTAATGGCTGGCATCATGGGTGTTGAGAAGATCGATACAGGCGTACTTGGTGGTATCCTTGTTGGTGGTGTGGCTGCTTGGGCATTCAACCGTTTCTTCAAAATCCAACTTCCAGAGTACCTAGGTTTCTTCGCTGGTAAGCGTGCAGTGCCAATCATCACTGGTTTCGCAGCGATCCTACTAGGTGTTGTTCTTTCAGTTGTATGGCCACCTGTTGGCGGTGCAATCTCTGCATTCTCTGATTGGGCTGCACACCAAAACCCAGAACTAGCGTTCGGTATCTACGGTGTTGTTGAGCGTACGCTAATCCCATTCGGTCTACACCACGTGTGGAACGTACCATTCTTCTTTGAAGCAGGTACTTGTGTTAACGCAGCAGGCGAAACTCAAAACGGCGTTCTAACTTGTTACCTAGTAGCAGACGAAGCATCTCGCGCAGCGGGTAACGGCTTTGGTCAGCTAGCTGGCGGTTACATGTTCAAGATGTTCGGTCTACCAGCTGCAGCAATCGCAATTGCTCACTGTGCTAAACCAGAGAACCGCGCGAAAGTTATGGGTATCATGGCGTCAGCAGCTCTGACTTCATTCCTAACTGGTATTACTGAGCCTATCGAATTCTCATTCCTATTCGTAGCGCCTGTACTATACGCAATCCACGCTCTACTAGCGGGTTCTGCTTACGTTGTTGCTAACACTCTTGGCTTTGTACACGGTACATCATTCTCGCACGGTCTAATTGACTTCCTAGTTCTATCTGGCCACGCTCAGAAGATGGGTCTAATGATCGCTGTTGGTCTAGTGTACGCAGTTATCTACTACGTAGTATTCCGTACAGTAATCACTGCTCTTAACCTTAAGACTCCTGGTCGTGAAGACGAAACTGAAGATGCGTCTGTAGCAACATCAGGTTCTGACCTAGCTGGCGAACTCGTTGCGGCATTCGGTGGTAAAGAAAACATCACTGGTCTAGATGCATGTATCACTCGTCTACGTGTTGCAGTTGCTGATACAGCAGCGGTTGACCAAGACCAACTTAAGAAACTAGGTGCGGCAGGTGTCGTAGTAGTTGCAGGTGGTGTTCAAGCTATCTTCGGTACTAAATCTGACAACCTAAAAACAGATATGGATGAGTGGATTCGTAACCACTAATTCAACAAGATAATACCTTCCCCTATAGGTATCTTCTAAAGGAGGCTTCGGCCTCCTTTTCTATTTTCTCAATTCTCTTTTACCGTACGTATCCCGCGTTCCGCTTCTAATCTATCTCATCTCCCAGTTTCACGACCATTAGCATAATTTTTTCGCCTGATTGACTTGGCGCTGACGTCAGCTTTTGACCAACCTTGAGAATACGACCATGGATTTTTCTGTTGGGAGATAGAATGAAAGCGGTAGTGAAGAGCATAGCACTAGGTGCGAGTGCCTTAGGCGTGAGCTTAGCTGTAAAAGCAAATGATCAGCCTGCAACTGATTTGGCAGTTGGTCTAGCGGTGGATAAACAGTTGAGTGTGGTGGTTGAACTCGATGATAAGCTTCGCTTTGTTGTAGGGAACGAAGGTGGCGCATTTGATTACATCGCGAAACGAGGCCAATTTGATACCAAAGAGCCGGTCAGTTGGTATGTGGCTGGTGGTGTTTGGAACGATTGGGATGATGGATTTGGTGTGCGCGTTCCACTCGGTGTGAGCTATCAGGTGAGTAATGGTTGGCATGTGTATGGAGAACTGCAACCTGAACTCGACATGGATGATAGTTGGGAGCTTGGCATTAGTGGTGCATTAGGGGCTAAATATCGATTTTAGTGAGGTCGATTAGAGAACAAAAAAGCCGGCGATTGCCGGCTTTTTTGTTTATTGTGGTTATTGTTTCTTCATGGCACGGTTAATACAGATCGCTGCACCGCCCCAAGTGATTGAAACACCAATAAGCATCATGATAATAGCGCCTAGTGTCATTGTACTGCTTCCTGTGCTGATTTTTTACCAGTGAAGTTGATTGCTAGACCAATCGCCAGCAGCACCAACATTACTACCCAACCTAGAGTTAAATCATAGCCGCCGTAACCGACAGTCATTAGCTCATATAGTTTGCTAACTAGAATTGCGATAAGCATTAGAGGGGTAACAAACTTCAAGCAGATTTCAAACCATTGGCCTACCGAGAAATCTGATTTTGCGTTTACGTATTGGCGTACTTCAGATACTTGTTTCATTAGCCATGCTACTAACGCGATTTCGATAAAGCCACCTAATAGAATACCGACGTTATTTGCAAAGTGGTCAACAAGATCAAGTAGAAGTAGACCTGCGTTGGTCGCGAATGCCATTGATATAACAACGCCAGTACCGACGACTACGTTGGCTGCTTTTTTGCGGCTCCAGTTCAATTTGTCGATCACTGAAGACGTTACTGCTTCCATGATTGAAATGTGTGAGCTCACACCCGCAACGGTCAATGCTAAGAAGAAAACAGGGCCAAGAATATATGGAATTGGCAGAAGGTTAATTGCCGCAGGTAAGGTAACGAAGGCAAGACCAACACCTGAAGATACAACTTCAGTCAGTGGTTTCGCTTGCTCTGCCGCCATGTAACCCAGTACCGAGAAAATCATAATACCGGCAAGAATGGAGAAACCACAGTTAATCAATACCGTCATAAAGGCGTTGTTGGTGATGTCTGATTTCTCTGGCAAGTAGCTAGAGTATGCCAGCATAATTGCAAAGCCGATACTTAGGGTAAAGAAGATTTGACCGTATGCCGCAGCCCAAACTTTTAGATTCCAGATTTTGCTGAAGTCTGGAGCGAACATGTAGTTCAGACCTTCAACCGCACCTGGCAGCATGATTACACGACCGATTAGGATCAATACCATGATAAAGAGCACTGGCATCATGATTTTAGAGGCGCGTTCAATCCCTGCTTTTACGCCGCTAACGATAGCAGCATAGGTAATACCCCAAGCAATCAACATTGCGATAGCGATCTTCCACTGAATGCTACCCAGTTCAGTCGGAGAACCACTTAACTGTAGGTATTCTTCAAAGAAAAATTTGTTGGTGTCTGTCCCCCAGCTTTGGGTAAACGACATACCCAAGTAAGAGATAGACCAACCGATGATCGCGATGTAATAAACAGCGATCACCGCCGCAACACCGACTTGGAACCAGCCCAACCATTCAAATTTTGAATTGATTGATGCTAGTGTTTTCGGTGCGCTACCACGGTATTTCTGACCAAGGCTAAATTCCAAAATCATAAATGGAATACCCGCGGTGATCATGGCAAAAAGGTAAGGGATAAAAAAGGCGCCACCACCATTTTCGTAGGCCATATATGGGAAACGCCAGATGTTACCCAAACCGATAGCAGATCCGACTGCCGCTAAGATAAATCCAGCACGGGATCCCCATTGTTCTCGCTTCATAATTACAACTCCCTGAATATGAAGTATTTCATAGGCTCAATGGCCAATCATGATGTGCAATTAGCTTCGTCTATGGTTAATAGGCTGACGGTTGCTATATCATCCATGATATGGCGCATGTTTGGTTTTTATTTCAATTTTTCACTATGGTGATTTATAGTTTTGTTTATTGCGATGTGTGAGTGCAAAACTGAAACAATCACTGCATATGAGCAGAGATTAACTCGTAAAATTTGTAATGGCAATATATTGTAATGTTTGTTTTTGCTTTAAGTATGTCGTACTAAGTTGTTTATTTGGGTCTGGTAGTGAATGAGAGTGGTGTTTTTGTTAAATGTTTATACAAAAACTAGTTTATTTTCGATATGCCAAAGAATACTTTCATTTGATTGAAAGACGATATGTCTGAATTATTGCAGCCCAACTCTGAATTTTGTTGTTTTACCCTAATCAAGATGAAATTCAGAGTTCAGCCAGTAGCGATTGGATGTGGTAAAAACTAGAAGTGCATAACAACACCAAAACTCATCGTGAATTGATTCATCCAATCTGATTTAAATTGAATAACACAATCTGCGTTCGCGCCAGCAGGTAGGTTGCACGCCGCTCTAGAATCACTATCGACAACCGTTCCCAACCAGCGAAATTGGGTATTAAAGCTCACATTTTGCGCGAGCGGATAGTCGAAACCGCCGAAAATGCTGGTTGCAAATCCTAAGTTGTTATCTACCCAGTCAGCACTTGCGTATGACATTCCAACCCCAATGCCGATATATGGGGCAACTTGCATTGGCGTCTCATAATACAAACTGCTTTGTAGCATCAAATATTGCATTTCAGCCTCTAAGGCTATCTCTTCTACCTCGCTTGATTGATAGGAGTAAAATAAACCTAGCCGGCCAGTTTGATAATCGGTTTCTACAGATAGGGCATAACTTGCCGAAGGGTCAATATCGTATCTGTGATCTTGGTTAGTTTCGACTTCACCGCCACCGGTAAAACCAATCCAAGGAGCTAGGTAGACTTGTGCTTGAGCGAAAGGGATAAACACCAAAGTGAGCATAACCGTTGAGACATATCGATAGATAACCTTCATGAGCATCTCCTTGCTTATGTGTTGGGCGCGATTGTGATATTAACATCATATTTGTGTTTAAAAAACACATAATTTGAGTGTTTTACGATCAGGTGTTATTTTTTGTATATAACAAAGGAGGTGTTTATGGAACTCGATCTCAAATATGCCCTACTGATCACTACGATTGTTTTTGCTGTCCTCATTGGTTTTGGCGTGATTGCGATAGCAACCGCATAAGTGAACCGTAGTTATGACTAATAGCGGTGTCATTACCAACACTGCAAGCTCGGTGAATACCGATCGACTGTCTAAATACACCAGTGGTACTCGTGCCTTAGTTGCACAGGGTGGTGGCCAAAGAGGCATCTTTACTGCTGGGGTATTAGACGCCTTCCTATTGTCTGATTTTGACCCTTTTCATCGTTTTTATGGTACATCGGCAGGTGCGCTAAATCTTGCTGCTTTTTTGTGTCGACAAAAAGGCATTGGTCGATCATTTATCCTCGATCTCACCACCTCATCTGAGTTTTTCCATCTGTTTAGCTATATTCGTCGTAAGCAATATTTAGGATTAGATTGGGCACTGGATAAAATATGCGACTACCCGTATCGGTTGGATGTCGATTTGGGAAGGCGAGTTCTAGGGCAGCGGCAAGCCTATGCGGCTGTGACGGACTCATCACTGTTAATTGATCGCTACCTACCCATGCTGAGTCACGATTGGAAACAAGTGTTGATTGCCAGTTGCGCGATTCCTCGTTTATATGAGCGTGAAGTAGAATTTGCTCATGGACGTTATATTGATGGCGGAGTTTCGGCTTCTATTCCTGTGCAGGAAGCGTGGCGCCAAGGGTCGCGTTGTATTGTGGTGATTCGTACCGAAGGGGACGAGGTGCCAACGCCAGAACCATTGGTGGCCGATAACGAGAATATAGAATGGTATCGCGACTCGTTCAATTTAGTTCAAGAGCACTGGCAGCAAAAATTGAATCAGTGGAAAGCGGATTGGAATGATTTTTTCAATGATCGCATTCAACGTTCTAGAGAGCAAAAGAAGCAAGCGCAGCTGTTAGCCTCGCTTAACGGTGGGCGCTGGTTGTTTGGTGCTGATGACATTTATCGTGTCAGCCACATGCTCGGTGAGAATTTTGATTCAAGTTTGATGGATATGTTGATGGTGCATTACCAAACGTACTCATTAACTCGCGAGTTTTTGCATACTCCTCCGGACGATTGTTTTATCGTTCAAGTAAAACCTGCTCAACCATTGCTTTCGAGTTCTCTCATGAGTAGCCGTGAAGATCTGTTACACGACTATCAACTTGGACTCGATGCAGGCTTTCGTTGTGTTGAGACCTTTGAATTGAGTGGATTATCTCGGTTGAACTGGCCATTTCCGCAAGGATGAGACTTCGATGTAACGCATATATTTCTTTGCAAACGCTGTGATTGCGAGTGTTGTACTGTGTTTGTAGTCGAAAAATCCATATTTTTCACAACGCAAAATAACGTCGTCGCGTGACAAAAAATTACTTCGCGATATGACAAGCTACACAAACAATTAGGATTATACGTGATGCTGGTCACGGCGATTTATCAAGGGGCTTCACAATTACTTCGCAAAGTAAAAAAATTACTTTGTTGTCGATTCTCGGAGTTTTCTTTATGTACATGGCTCAACCAGGCCATATTGATCATATAAAGCAGGTCAATGCCGGCCGTGTATATAAGCTTATTGATCAGCAAGGGCCAATTTCTCGAATCGATCTATCCAAAGAGAGTGAGCTTGCACCAGCAAGTATCACCAAAATCACCCGTGAGTTGATAGAAGCTCACTTGATCCATGAAACCACAGTACAAGAAGCGATCAGTCGTGGTCGTCCTGCCGTTGGTCTGCAAGTCAACAATGAAGGTTGGCAGTTTTTGTCAATGCGCTTAGGTCGTGGTTATCTGACTATCGCTTTGCATGAGCTCGGTGGTGATGTCTTAATCGATACTAAAATTGATATTCATGAAATTGATCAAGAGGACGTTTTAGCGCGTCTGCTGCATGAAATTGAAGACTTCTTCCAAACCTATTCAGATCAGTTGGATCGTGTTACCAGTATCGCGATTACTTTGCCCGGTTTAGTGAACTCTGAGCAAGGCATCGTATTGCAAATGCCGCACTACAATGTAGAGAACCTTGCGCTTGGCCCCGAGATTTACAAAGCAACTGGATTGCCAGTCTTTGTTGCCAACGATACGCGTGCTTGGGCGTTGGCGGAAAAACTGTTTGGTCACTCTCAAGAAAATGATAACTCGGTGTTGATCTCTATTCACCATGGTTTAGGTGCAGGTATTATTCTTGATGGTCGCGTACTGCAAGGTCGACATGGCAATATCGGGGAGCTAGGGCATATTCAAATCGATCCGCATGGCAAGTTATGTCATTGTGGTAATCGAGGTTGCCTAGAAACTGTGGCGAGTTCGCAAGCCATTCGTAGTGAAGTGACTGAGCGTATCGCCAAGGGTGAGCCGTCTGTTTTGGCGGATATTGAAGATGTTTCCGTTGAAGATATCTGTGAAGCTGCGATTAACGGCGATGCGTTAGCGATCGATGTGATTGAAAAATTGGGTCAATATTTGGGTGCAGCCGCTGCGTTAATGATCAATTTATTTAATCCAGAAAATTCTGATTGGTGGGTAATTAACCAAGCGAAGAGCATACTTTACCCAGCCATTCAAAAATGCATTAAAGAACAAAGTTTACCCGTTTATCATCAAGATTTAGAGCTTGTGGAATCTCGGTTCTATAAACAAGCAACCATGACTGGTGCGGCACTCGTAAAACAAGCACTGTACGATGGATTATTGCTAATGAAAGTGCTAGAAGGGTAAGAGGCTATCTCATTGTTCAGAGTCACGATTGTGTCGTTTGTCAAAGAGGTATCAAGCTTGGTGTAGTCTAGATAACTGTTGTAGAGATTCGATATGACCATGACTGGAGTATTAAATACGGTAGACCAACGAACCAAATTAGTTGGTGAAAACCGTTTGGAATTATTGTTATTTAGTTTAAATAGTCGCCAGCTTTTTGCGATTAACGTATTTAAAGTTCGCGAAGTGATTAAAGTCCCTCCGTTGACTAAGCTTCCTGGTACGCACTACAACATCAAAGGTGTGGCAACGTTACGTGGAACAGCGGTACCAATTATTGATCTACGTGCGGCGATTGGCTTTCCGCCATCTCGCTTAGAGAAACCCGAAGAAAATCTTATCATTACCGAGTATAACCGTACGGTTCAGGGCTTTTTAGTCGGTCAAGTGCGTAATATCGTGAATACCACTTGGAGTGATATTCAACCACCACCGAAAACGGCTGGACGTTCAAATTACCTGACAGCAATTTCGCGCATCAAAGATGGTGACGGTGAACAAATCATTGAAATTATCGACGTTGAAAAAGTACTGGCTGAAATTATCGATTATGACGTATCAATTTCAGAAGGCGTGTTAGACGAAGACTTAACTGCGCAAATGATAGGTCGTAAGGTATTAATTGTTGATGACTCGTCGACCGCTCGTTCGCAAGTACGTGGGACGCTATCACAACTAGGTTTAGATATTATCGAGTGCTGTGATGGTTTACAGGCTCTGCGTTTACTGCAGTCATGGGCTGATGAAGGCAGAGACGTTACCCAAGAACTCTTGCTGATGATAACCGACGCAGAAATGCCAGAGATGGATGGCTACAAGCTAACCGCTGAGATACGCCACGATCCTCGAATGAAAGACCTGCATGTGGTTTTGAATACCTCGCTGAGTGGTAGTTTTAATGATGCGATGGTGAAAAAGGTGGGTTGTGACCGTTTTATCTCAAAATTCCAGCCTGATTTGTTGGTTGAGGTGACACAAAACCGCCTGAAAACAGTACTTGGTATTGACTAAATCAATCTATATCAGTGAATTGAAAAGGGAGCGAGTGCTCCCTTTTTTGATCGCATCATGCTCAGTGAAAATCACGCGATTTACTCTCTAGCCCTTGCAGTGTTTCCGTCAGATCTTCTAAGCGCCCGGCGATGATATGCGTCACTTCTCCTTCCCGTTCGAGAATACCTTTAACGCGCAGTATTTTCGCCGTTAAATACGCCTTTTGCTGCGCTCGTGCGGTTGCTTGCCACACCACGACATTGATGTTGCCGGTATCATCTTCAAGAGTGAAGAAGGTGACACCCGCGGCGGTTCCGGGTGATTGCCTGCCCGTTACCACGCCAATCACTGTTACCAATGATTGATGGCGTTTTTCTGCCAGTTGAGCTTTACGAGTAAAGCGGCCCAATAGACCCGCTTGGTCGAGTAAAGTGATCGGATGTTGGGTCAGGGATAGCCCAGTGGCGGAGTAATCTTCCAATAGCGTTTGTAGATTGCTTGGTTCTCGAATCATATGCTCTGATGTGGGTTCTTCGAGATGCTCAAATAGGGGCAAATCTGACAAGGTATCCATCATCGACCAGCGCGCTTGATAGCGGTTGTTGGCAATGGCTTGCATGGCATTGGCTGAAGCGAGCAACTCGATATCACGGCGATTGAGGCCTATATGTTTAAGCTGACTTGGATGACTAAAGCCGCGGTTACCACGAGCATGAATTAGCTGTTTGGTACTTTCTTGGCTCAAGCCTTTGATTTGTCTGAATCCGAGTCGTAGTGCAAAGCCATTTTGCATCGCCACAACTTGGTGATCATAGAGTGATTGGTTGACGCACACAGGTAGAATTGTCACTCCATGGCGTTTGGCATCCTGTACCAGTTGTGAGGCGCTATAAAAGCCCATAGGTAGACTATTAAGTAGCGCAGTATAAAACGCCTCTGGATAATAGAATTTAAGCCAAGCAGAGCAGTAGGCGAGTACGGCAAATGAGGCGGAATGGCTTTCCGGAAAACCATATTCACCAAAGCCAAGAATTTGATCGAAAATACGCTCGGCAAACTCAGCTTGATAGCCCCGGCTAAGCATGCCCTCAATGAGCTTGGTTCTAAATTTCACTAAGTCGCCATTTTTCTTCCATGCCGCCATTGCTCGGCGCAGTTGGTCTGCTTCACCGCCGCTAAAGCCTGCTGCGACCATTGCCAACTTGATCACTTGCTCTTGGAAAATGGGTACGCCCATCGTGCGCTCTAGCACTTGCTTCACTTCTTCAGAAGGGTAGCTAATCGGCTCTTCACCATTACGTCGTTTTAGAAACGGGTGCACCATATCGCCTTGAATTGGGCCTGGGCGAACAATTGCAATTTGAATCACCAAATCATAGTAACTGGCCGGTTTTAGCCTTGGTAGCATGCTCATCTGTGCACGTGACTCAATTTGGAATACGCCTACTGTATCCGCGCGCTGAATCATGCCATAGACATTAGCATCATCTTGACGGCGAGTGATTTCAGCCAGCGTTAGCCGTTCACCATGAAAGCGCTCGACCAGTTCAAAGCATTTACGAATAGCACTTAGCATGCCGAGTGCAAGCACATCGACTTTAAGCAGGGCTAGACTTTCGAGATCATCTTTATCCCATTGAATTACAGTGCGATCCGGCATGGCTGCATTTTCAACGGGCACCAATTCATACAAAGGTCCGGCGGAAATCACAAAGCCACCCACATGTTGCGAAAGATGGCGTGGCACACCGATGATTTCATTGACCAGATAAATAAACTGCTCACCTTTGAGTGATGTTGGCTCGATACCAAGTTGTACTAACTGTGCTTGCCAACCTTGTGCTCGGTCGCGGCGGTTGATGTTTTTGATAAAGTAATCGAGTTGGCTCTCTTCAATGCCCAAAGCTTTGCCTACGTCACGCAGGGCACTTTTAAAACGGTACGAGATCACGGTTGCGGCAAGCGCTGCCCGCTCACGGCCATACTTTTGATAGATATACTGAATGACTTCTTCACGGCGTTGGTGCTCGAAATCAACATCAATATCGGGCGGCTCATCGCGCTCTTTGCTAATAAAGCGTTCAAACAAGACTGAGATCTGACGTGGGTCGACCGAAGTAATTTCAAGGCAATAACAAACCACCGAGTTGGCGGCGGATCCGCGGCCTTGGTAGAGAATGCGTTGCCTTTTGGCAAACATCACAATGTCATGAATAGTTAAGAAGTAAAACGGGTAATTTAACTCCTCAATTAAGCTCAGCTCTTTTTCGATGGTTTGTTCAATCTCTAAAGGTACGCCATCAGGAAAGCGTAGTCGTTTGCCTTTTGCGACCAATTTACGTAGGTAGCTCATTGGCGTTTCCCCATTGGGGATCAACTCGCTTGGATACTGATATTGTAATTCGGCCAGACTAAACTGACAGCGCTGTGCAATCTTGACACTTTCTGCGAGCCATTCAGGTTTAAATATTTTACTGAGTTTATCGATGCTACGTAGTGAACGCTCGGTATTGACCAGCAAATGCTGAGCCAAAGAATCAATGCTGCCGCCGTGTTTAATTGCAGTCAGTGTGTGTTGCAGCGGCAAACGGGTGGCCGTGTGCATTAACACGCCCCCACAAGCGGTGATGGGCAATTGCAGCTCAGTGGCCAGTGATTGGCAATGATTGAGGTAATGATGGTCATTAGCACCAAGGTGGCGCTGCACGCCTAGCCACAAGCGATGTTGATGATGCTGAGTCAACCATTGCCCCCACTTAGTATCATGAGGTTGTGCGGTCGGCAGCCATAACACCAAGCAGTGACGAATCGACATCAAATCCCACTCTGAGAGTTGATAGTTACCTTTATCACTGCGTCGACGAGCATTGGTGATGATACGACAGAGTTCAGCATAGGCCTGACGGTTTGGGCATAACAACACCACTTGGCACTCTTGGTTAAGCCAAAACATACTGCCAATAATCAGCTTAACACCAAGCTGGTGGTTTTTTATTGAAGTATGGGCGCGCACCACGCCTGCCACGGAGCACTCATCCGTGATGGCGAGCGAGTGATAGCGGAGAAAGTCTGCTTGGAGGATCAATTCTTCGGCATGAGAAGCACCGGTTAAGAATGAAAAATTACTCTGACAAAAGAGTTCAGCATAAGGCATGGCTCTCACCCTGTTTAACTATACTGGCCGTGGAGAAACCACTGCTTATCCTGATTGCGGAAAATCCATAACCAGCGTCCTTGCTGGCTACGAGCAATAAAATAATCGCGAGTAATATCATGACCATCCCACCAACCGGTAACAAAACGCTCTGGCCCTTGAACAATTAAGACTTTCTCTTGCAGCGGCTCAGGGTTTGGTAAAATAAAACTCGGGCGATTGGTGGCGCAAACAGGTGGCTTTACAGCGTCAAACTGCGGCAATGGCAAGGTTGGGTCACAAAGTTGGGTGGCATTTTCTGGGCGAGGATCGTTACTTAAAGAGACTTTACGCACTTGTTGTTGACCAAGTTTCGCTTGGAGTAAACCAATCAACTCAAGCGGTGTTTGTGCGCCTTGTTGGCGATTAAACATATCTTGGCTGGTGGCCTCTAACCCACCTGAACGGACAATACTTAAAGTCAGCCCTTGCACCGGGGCATTAATCTGTAGCGACTCCAATCTCAACTGACACAACGTGAGCCAATCTTTTGCTAAATAACTGCCTGTTGCCGAGGTGAAATCGACCGTGCTGGTTTGATTATCACGTTGGTGCAGGGTGAGCTGTAATTCATAAGCCACTTGATTGCGTAGCGTGAGGAACTGCTCAAGCGCATTGAGTTGTTTGGTTAACGGCTTAATCAACCACTGTACGTTTTCTATTTCATACAGTAATTCTAAAAAGCGCTGAAATCGTTCAGGAGGATGATAAAAATCCACAGGGTGCTTAAATTGACCGAGTAATCTACCGACATAGTTGACCAGATCAATATCAAAACGACGAGCAAGATCTGGCATGGGTAAACATAACAATTGCTCTAGAGTATGAATCCCCACTCGCTGCAAAGCACTGACCTGCTTTTCTGCCAATTCGGTACTGGTAATGGGTAAGACTTGTAGCCTTTCGAGTAGTTTCTGCTTGTCGTTACAAATGAACATAGCTGCTGATTTCGCAAGCAAAATTGCCGAATAGGGAGAGAACCCGGTTGCAAACTGATAGTGGTAGTTAAGCTGGTTGAGATGCTGAGAGAGCGTTTGCCAATAGGCCTCAAGCCCTCCATATAAGCTCAGCATATTGCTGATTTTAAGTAAAATACCTTGTGGAGGTACGATCACGATGTCAGAGGTGACCAAATAAAGCCACTGCGCGATATCCAGCAGAGTTTGCTGTTCTACTTTGGCATTGTATGGGTGTACTTGTAGCTGGTGGCATAGCGCGCTGGCACTACCTAAGCCCATACCACATTGAATACCTAATTCGAGAGCGACGGAGTTAGCTTGTACGATTTGAAATCGTCGCCCATCAACCACCACGATAGCCGCATTGTCATCTTCATTAACTGAATCGGGTTGAGCTTGGTTTTGCCCAGCGAAGAGCGCATCGAGCTGTAAAGTCGGAAAATGAAGGTAAAGCCACAACTGCATAGACTAACCTTGCTTACGCAGTGGAAATGGAATCACCACAGATTCATCAGCGGTAATCGCAAATTGTGGCCAGTGCGAGCGCATGTCCAGAACAAAACTACCATGTGACCAGCCGCCTTTACGTTTGGTTATCGTGATGTTTAAGCCGTGGTTATGGGGCTCTAAACGCATGCTTAAACTTACTGGCAGTGAAAATACTCCGTGTTGGCTTGGCTTAAATAGAAACTGTAAGCACTGGCCAGCCTCACTGGCGACTTGTAAGCGGCGTGCTTGATGGACTTCGAGCTCTTGATGCCAAAGCAGAACATTTGCACAAGCGCCACTTTTTAGGCATTGCTCCGCAGCCCACAGTGCATGGCGAGGGTTGTCAGGATAGATCAGTAAGATTTGGTTGAGATCGAAACCTTGCTCGACCAACATTTGTGCGCATAGGTAGCCAGGAGGCTGAATAAAGACGCTCATACGTTGTTGGTGATTACTTAATAGGTGTGGCAGCAGTAATCTTAGCTCGCCAATGCCCAAGTCGGTTTGCAGTTCGATAACGCCATGTTTGGGAAAACCGCCCTCAAGCTTCGTATCGAGCAGGGCATAGCCAGTAGAATAGGCATCGCTTGGCTGTTGCTGGGCGTTACCGTGCCATAACCAATGTTTTTGTTTTAGGTGCTCAATAAGTTCGGACATAGGCGCAGTGTGAATAATTAACTGTACATTTATACAGTATAAATAATTCCGCTCGCACTGCAATAGCTGTGAAATCAAAAACGCCTTGTATGGTTACAAGGCGCTGATTTATTGTTCGTTATTTCTTTGGCTGAGCGTCAATACACTGACCATGTACAGCTTGACCTTCTGGCGCCATTAGATAGAGGTAGAGTGGCATAATATCCAGTGGTGTTTTTAGTAAATCGGTATCTTCAGCTGGGTAAGCTTTCGCGCGCATGCCAGTGCGTGTTGCTCCTGGGTTAATTGCATTGACGCGAATGTGGGTATCGCTTAACTCATCAGCAAGGACTTGCATCATGCCCTCTGTTGCGAATTTCGACATCGCATAAGTACCCCAGTAAGCACGACCAATGTGACCTACAGTAGATGATGTAAATACCATACGTGCGTCATCGGATTTATGCAGTAGCGGCAGCAGTGCTTGTGACATCAAAAACTGCGCTTTAACGTTCACTTGCATCACATCGTCATAGCTGTCTTCGCCAATTTGGTCGAATGGGCTGATCACGCCTAACAAGCTTGCGTTGTGTAGCACACCATCTAAACGACCGAACTGGCTTTCAATTGTGTCAGCCATGTCGAGATAGTTTTGTTTGCTGGCGCCTTTCATATCCAAAGGAATAATCGCAGCTTGCGGATAACCAGCAGCTTCAATTTCATCGTAAGTTTGTTCAAGTTTTTTTACGGTGCGACCTAATAGAATCACTGTCGCGCCATGTTGAGCGAAGCTGATCGCCGCTTGTTTACCGATGCCGGCACCAGCGCCGGTAACGAGAATGACTTTATCCTTTAGAGCGTTATCAGCAACTGAATAATTCACGCTATGCTTCCTTATTGTAATGAACTGCTTTTCGTCTTCGTGACAAATGGTTACTAGCGTATACAATACACTAATTCGCACATTGAGAGGATATTTAGCTTGGAATTTTTGTTGGACTACGGCCTGTTTCTGGCCAAGATTGTGACTGTGGTAGTCGCATTGGTTGCGATTTTAATTATTGCCAAAAGCGTTGGTGGCCGTAGTGGTGCACCAAAAGGTGAACTAGAAATCACCAACCTAACTGAACAACACAAACACACGGTTGAACAGTTAGAGCATCATTTGCACGATGACGCTTTCCTAAAAGCTCGCGATAAAGCTGAGAAAAAACAAGATAAAGAGAAAAACAAAGCGCGCGAGAAAGAAATTAAGCAAGCTGCCAAAGAAGGCGAGTTAGAAAACAAACGCGATCCGCATCTATTTGTTCTGGATTTTAAAGGCAGCATTGATGCGAAAGAAGTGGCGTCACTGCGTGAAGAAGTCACGGCGATTTTGGCGGTTGCCCGTGAAGGTGATGAAGTACTGCTACGCCTTGAGTCTGGTGGCGGTATGGTGCATGGCTATGGTCTGGCATCATCACAACTTGATCGTCTAAAAGCGGCGGGTTTGCCATTGACTATTTCTGTCGACAAAGTGGCAGCCAGTGGCGGTTACATGATGGCGTGTATTGCCGATAAGATCGTCTCGGCACCGTTTGCCATTGTTGGCTCAATTGGTGTGATTGCACAGTTGCCAAACTTTAATAAGGTATTGAAAAAATACGATATTGAGTACGAGCAAATCACAGCTGGTGAATTTAAGCGCACCCTAACAATGTTTGGTGAAAATACCGATAAAGCGCGTGATAAGTTCAAACAAGAGCTAGAAGAAACGCACGTACTGTTTAAAGATTTTATTCGTGAGCGTCGCCCAGATCTTGAACTTGAAAAGGTGGCCACCGGTGAGCATTGGTTTGGTACTCAAGCTTTGGCTTTAGGTCTAGTGGATGAAATCAAAACCTCAGACGATCTTGTGGTTGAAGCTTGTAAAGACAAAACGGTGCTAGCCGTTCACTATGTTGAGAAGAAGAAAATTACGTCTAAACTTGCTGCGCTGATGGGCGAAGCAGCAGACAACGTATTGATGAAGCTTATTGATCGTGGCCAGCGCCCGATTATGTAAGCGAAATATCGACGACGAGCCGCTCAAGTGAGCGGCTTTTTTGTTTCTAATACAATTTATTGTTACCTAGTGGTACTTCCAGTGTATTGGCTTGCTGACGTACAGCGGTGCCAATCATTTCATCGTAAGCGCTTTGCTGGCGTAACACCCATTGCTTCACGTTGAGCGCAGCGCACTGACGTTGCAGTTCGACAATAGAAAACGAACGTAACATTGCGCCATTTTTATCGGTGATAAAATGTTCTTCGCCATCGACCTCCACGGAAACTTGGTAAAGCGACATATCCAGTGAATGTATGACTAATTTATCGAGATAAAAAAATTTTTCCAAGGTACTGAGCTGCATCGCCATGTTCTCTTCCTCTTGATGCTGACAATAGTTTTATTCCCAATAGAGATACTGCTAAGCCTTCATTATCGATCAATTGCGCCGCCGACGAGTCGATAAAAAATGATCGATAAAATTTCTTTCCCCGTAGAAGCACAACGATGGAAAACAGCAGATGAAAGAAACATTTGTTCAGCGTGCGCTGTTTAAAACTAACAGAGGAAGAAATTATGTTGAAACGCGTTCTAGTGATGGTTAGTACCGTGGTTGTATCGTTGATGATGTTATCGTCGGTTCAAGCTCACGACCATGGAATGAAAAAAGCAGATATCGTTGATGTGGCAGTCGAGAACGGTTCATTCACCACGCTGGTGGCAGCAGTAAAAGCCGCAGGGTTAGTGGATACACTCAAAGGTGAAGGGCCATTTACGGTATTTGCACCGACTGATGAAGCGTTTGCAAAATTGCCGGATGGCACGGTAGAGATGCTATTAATGCCAGAAAACAAAGACAAGCTAGTTGCCATTTTAACCTACCATGTGGTGCCGGGTAAGGTGATGGCAGCGGATGTGGTTAAGCTTGATAAAGCGGCGACGGTAGAAGGTCAGGATGTAATGATTGCCGTTGAGGGCGATAAGGTGATGGTTAATGACGCACAAGTGATCGCGACTGATGTCGGTGCGAGTAACGGTGTCATCCATGTTATCGATACCGTGCTCATGCCGAAATAATTAACTAGGAGTAACGCGACTTCGCCAAACAGCGGAGTCGCTTTTGTATTTATGCAATTAGTTAAAATTACTGAAAATGACATTGCTGGAATGGACGCTCGTGGTCGAGCTAAATTTATCAACTCAGTGGTTGGCTATAAAAGTGCGAATCTAATCGGCACGGTGGACAGTGACGGTAATGAAAATCTTGCGATTGTGAGTTCCGTGATTCATTTAGGTTCAAGTCCACCATTGGTTGCCTTTATTTCTCGACCACATTCGGTAGAGCGACATAGTCTAGAAAACATCATTAATACGGGCTATTACACCATTAATGCCGTCTCGAATGATATCACTCAGCAAGCTCATCAAACCTCTGCTCGTTACGAAAAACATCAATCAGAATTCGCTATGGTCGGATTAAACACTGAATACGACCATGATTTTTTCGCCCCATTTGTGGCGGAAAGTCAGCTAAAGCTAGGAATGAAACTGGTCGAAAGAGTGACAATCAACAGCAACCAAACCGAGATGGTGATTGGCGAAATAGAGCGTATTTGGGTTGCGAGAAAGGCGGTCATGCCGGATGGATATATTGATATCGAATCACTAGGGATTGTGGCAATTTCTGGCTTAGACAGTTATCACTCCACCTCGCGGTTGCACCGTTTGAGCTATGCCAAACCAAGCCAGTTAGTGTATCCGTTAACCATTGAGGGAGAACCCTCATCTTGGCAAGCTTTAGTGAAACAACAAGAAGAGAAAAGGGAGCCTTGACTAGGGGCTCCCTTTAAAATAACACCGACTATAGGGGGGAGGGTGTTAACCTTAAGCTTTCAGGAAAGATAGCTAGAGGATTTGAACGTGATTAGATGCGGCCTTCACTGCCACATACGCGGATCTTGCTCATCACCACTTCTTTCATTGCAGCTTTACCTGGGATGATGTATTTACGTGGGTCGTTTGCGTCAGGGTGATCACCAAAGTAAGTTTTCACTGCATCAGCAAAAGCAATTTTCAGTTCAGTGGCGACGTTTACTTTGCAGATACCTAGGTCGATACAACGACGAACCATCTCATCTGGCACACCTGATGCACCGTGTAGTACAAGTGGAATATCAACCACAGAGCGGATTTTCTCTAGACGTTCAAAGTCAAGTTTAGGTTCTGCTTTGTATAGGCCGTGTGCAGTACCGATAGCAACCGCTAGAGAGTCGATGCCTGTGCGGCGAACAAATTCAGCGGCTGATGCAGGATCCGTCATTAGCGCATCGGCACTATCAACGATTAGGTCATCTTCTTGGCCACCAAGACGGCCTAGTTCAGCCTCAACACTTGCGTCAAAACGGTTACAGTAATCCACCACTGAGCGTACGATTTCGATGTTTTGGTCAAATGCGTGGTGTGAACCATCAATCATGACTGAGCGAATACCTTGGTTGACTTTACCGAAGATATCTTGTTGATCTTCATGGTGATCAAGGTGTAGTACAAGTGGAATCTTGTGTTTTTTCGCCGCTGACTTACAGATGTTGATTAGGTAATCAGTGCCCGCGTAATCATAAGTACCAGGCGTACCAGCTAGAATGACAGGAGAACCCATCTCTGATGCTGTTTCAACAATAACTTGCACGGTTTCTAGGTTGTGAATATTGAATGCTGGAACCGCGTAACCGCCTTTTTGAGCACGTTTTAGCATTTCACGAGAAGAGATTAGATACATAAAGCCTCCTGACTTGGTTCTTGCGCCTTAAATACTAGGCGTCCATTGACCCAAGTTTTAACAATTGAAAAATCTGATTTAATGGCAACCATCGAAGCGCGTTTGCCCACTTCCAAAGTGCCGAATTGGTCTTGTAAGCCTAATGATTGAGCTGGGGTCAAAGACGCCATCAGCCAGGCTTGCTCAAGTGGTAAGTTAAGCCACTTCTGAATGTTGTTGACTGCGCGAGGCATGGTTAGCGTGCTGCCTGCAAGGCCACCGGTGTCGGTCGTTACCACGCCATCTTTCATATGCACGGTGTATTCACCGAGAATGTATTCACCGTTTGGCATGCCGGTTGCGCTCATCGCGTCGGTAATTAGCGTCATGCGGCTGCCGCAGCAACGGTGTGCAACATCAATCGCTGCTGGGTGTACATGATGACCATCGGCGATCATCTCGACATAGCTATTCGCGTGCAGTAAGCCGGCACCAACTACGCCTGGGTCACGATGGTGCAGTCCACGCATGCCGTTGTAGCAATGCACAATACCGCTCGCGCCAGCGTCTAGCGCTTGTTGAACTTGGTCATAGCTTGCGTCGGTATGGCCTAGCATCACCTTGATGCCTTGCTTATGTAGGTAGCGAATTGCTTCGAGTGCGCCTGCTTTTTCTGGTGCTAAAGCGACGGTGATTAAGTGGTTGTCGGTGTAAGAGATCCAGTTATCGAGCTCTTCTACAGACAGGTCACGGAACCACTCAGTTGGGTGAGCACCTTTGTTTTTTTCAGTGAAGTAAGGGCCTTCTAAGTACGCCCCTAGAATTTCCGCGCCTTCAACACCTCGTTGCTTACTCTTCGCGACTTGTTGTAGAGCCGAGCGAATCTTAGCCACTGGAGCGGTTACCGTCGTAGCAACGAATCCAGTCACGCCAAGTGAGGCAAAGTATTGAGACATGGTGTTTAAGCTATCGTGACTCGCATCCATCACATCACAGCCCTTCGCTCCATGAACATGACTATCAATCATGCCCGGTAGCAGGCTCACTTCACCTAAATCGATGAAGTCGCTGTGTTGCGTCGGGTTAAATGGCTCGATAGCTGTGATGGTGCCGTCTTCAGTCACGGTCACGATTGCATCGTTAAGCCAAGTATCACCATGCAGCACGCGCTGAGCACGATAGCTTTGATGAGTGGTGGTGAGTCGATTAGATACCATCTTCTTCTACCACTTCTTTGTGTTCTGCTTTGGCTGCCATTTCAGCTGCTAGCGAAGTGATCCCGCGGTGGCCACATTCCACTGCTTGATCACGGAATTCGATAAGGTTGAGCTCATCACGCTCTAGCAACATTTCGGCTGCCATTTGTAGGTTAGTGCCAGTCACAACTTCGATATCGTTGCGCTCTTGGCTTAGTAGAGATGCTGTACGGAAAGGTGTTCCGCCGAGTAGGTCTGTCAGAAATACAATGCCTTCGCCTGAATCGATTTCAGCAATCGCTTCGCGCATTTGCGCTTCAAGTTGTGGCGTGGTTGCCTCTTCTGGGAAGTCGATAAATTTAAATTGAGGTTGTTCACCAATTACCTGAAAAATCGCTTTTGCGATGCCTGAAGCAAAACCACCGTGGCCAGATAAAATTACAGCAATCATTTTTGTTTCCTTATGTGGGGCTGACGAATCAGCCCCATTTTTCGTTTTTATAGTTTGGAGAGAGTAGGGGTTATAGGAAGCCCATGAAGCGACCAACGATACCTAGTGTTACAGTGATACCGATAAGTTTTAGTGGGCTCCAACCACGTTTAACTAGTGCGTACATACATAGCGTGTAAACCAGTGGTAGGAATGCAGGCATTAGCTTGTCGATAACGTCAGCTTGTAGTTTCACTACTGCATCACCCGCGGTGATTTCAGCTGTAGTTGATAGACGAACATACGTTGCTACTAGAGCGCCGATGACTGTCATACCGACCATAGATGCTGCGTGACCTACTTTCTTGGTGTTGGCTTTAATCACTGGGATTGCCGCTACACCCATTTGGTATGCGTAATGCGCAAGACCAAAACGTAGACCGAAGTGCACAACGTTAAATAGAACAAAGAAGAACACCGCACCCATGATTGAGCCTTGCAGCGCAAGGTCTGCACCGATACCACCACAGATTGGTAGTAGGGTTAGCCAGAACATTGCGTCACCGATACCGCCCATTGGTGCACCCACAGCGATCTTGGTACTTTGGATACTGTTGATGTTTTGTTTAGAACGTTCCATCGCCAGTACCACACCCATAACGAACGTTACTAGGAATGGGTGAGTGTTGAAGAAGCCCATGTGGCCTTGCATTGATTTCGCAAGGTCAGCTTTATTGGTGTGAATCTTCTTCAGCGCAGGTAGTAGGCCGTATAGCCAACCAGAAGCCTGCATACGTTCGTAGTTGAATGATGCTTGGAGCAGTAGTGAGCGCCATGCCATGCGGTTAATGTCCGCTTTGGTTAGCTCTGCGCCAATCTCTTTGTTTTCGTACTCATCTGAACTCACACCAGGAGCTGGTTGCACGTCAGCGTTATGTTTACGAAGGTCTAGTTCGTTGCTTACATTAGATTCCATCTTCAAAGTCCTCAGCTGGTGCAGTTACAGGAGTTGGTTCTGTTTTGCGCATAAAGTCGATGATTGCCATCGCAGTTGCAGCGGCCGCAATCGCAAGGATTGGTAGTTGTAGCCATGCTGCTGCTACGAAACCTAGGATGAAGTAAGGGATGTAAGCATTCTTCATCATGATCTTCATTAGTACTGCGAAACCGATAGCTGGCATGATGCCGCCCGCAACGCCAAGACCGTCGATTAGGTCTTTAGGTAGTACTTCAACGATTTTCCCAGCGTGCTCTGCACCTAGGTAAACTGGTAAGAAGGCACATAAGAAGTAGAAAGAACCAAGTACCGCAAGTGCCATGTAGTTAACGCGTTCGATACCGTCGGTATCTGCGTTTTGTGCGAATTCATCACACTTAGACATTACTGCTGACATTGCTGAGAACAGTAGGGTGATACCCATTTGTACAGCAACGGCGAAAGGAACAGCGACACCAACCGCAACGTTAGGCTCTACTTTAGTGGTGATTGCGAAAGCCGTACCTACGATAGTACCGATGATTACGTTTGGTGGCTGAGCACCAGCTAGCGGAGCTAGACCCATCCAAATCAGTTCTAGCGTACCACCTACCAGAATACCGGTTTGCAAGTCGCCTAAAATTAGACCAACTAGCGGACCAAGTACCACTGGACGGTGGAAGTGAGTAAGGCCGTTGAACATATCAAGGCCAGCAAAGAAGGCTAGGATGCCGAGCATCACCGCCTGTAAGAGTCCTATTTCCATGATTGGTGTCCTTATTATTAGATAAGAGTAAAGATGTCAGTTGCACTTTCAGTTGGTACACCTTGAATGGTGCACTTCACCCCTAGTGCTTTTAGTTTTTCAAATTCCGCCACATCGTCAGCATCAACTGAGACTGTTTTGGCAATTTGGTTTTTACCTTCTGCGTAGTGCATGTTACCTACGTTGATATTGCTAATTGGCACGCCGCCTTCTACCAATTGACGGAAGTCTTTTGGAGTACGACAAACCAATAGAATGCGTTGACGATCTGACGCTTTGTGGATGGTTTCGATAGTCTTTTGCACGGTCCAGAAACGAATCGCGATACCGTCAGCGATAACCATTTCCATTAGGTTTTGTTGGATGGTGTCTTCTGCGACTTCGTCGTTAACCACAACGATGATGTTGGCATCAGCAAAACCTACCCACTGCACACCTACTTGGCCGTGAACTAGACGCTCATCAATACGACTTAAAACGATATTTGGCATGATAAATTCCTTTAAAATTATTATTTGTTGTATGGGTAGATAGTGACGCCTTGCACCACTCGGTTTACTTCGCCAGTTGGGCATGGGTTATCCGGGCCAAAACCTAGCTGAAGTGATTTTTCAAATGCCAACATTTGGCAGAACAAAATGTATGGGAAGCACAACCATTGGTCGCCAAGGTCTAGTTGACCAAGCTCGTAGACCGCTTCTTCATTGAGTGGCTGCTCAGTGATTGCTACGTGTGCCAATGTTTGCTTGTCACGACGGATTTCGTTGAACAAGTCCATATCGTATTGACGGGTGTAGGCATCACTTGAGAACAGTTGGATAACCAACGCTGTATCATCGATAGTGAATTTAGGGCCGTGACGGAAACCGAGTGATGAGTCGTAAGCGGTCATCACTTTGCCTGCACTTAGCTCAAGCGATTTCAGTGATGCTTCACGCGCAAGACCTGCAAAACCGCCGCTACCTAGCACGATTAGACGTTGGTAAGGTTGGTTTGCCAGTTCTTTAATCGCCGCTTGCCACTGTTCTAGTTTGCCTTCACACAGTGCCGCAGTAGCTTCGATGTGTTGACGCCAATCTGCTGGTGTTTTGCCACCAAGTAGTGTTAGCGTTGACATCAACATGCAGCTAAAGCTTGACGTCATTGCAAAGCTTTTATCGTTAGAGCCTTCAGGCATTAGCATGCAGTAAGCGTTGTTAGCCGTTTCTGCGTAGCGAGATAGCGCGCCTTCTGCGTTACATGTCAAAAATAGGTGGTGGCAATCTGGTACTAGTTGGTCAACCAGCGCAACCGCAGCCACGCTCTCAGGGCTGTTGCCTGAGCGAGCGTAAGAAACAAGCAATGTTGGACGGCTTGGGTCTAGGTATTGCGTTGGGTTTGACACCAAATCAGTGGTTGGAATTGACTCCACTCGGAAGCCTTGAGTTGCACTGACAAATGGAGCCGCTGCGTCACCAACGAATGCTGAAGTTCCGGCACCAGTTAGAATGATACGAAGATCTGAACGCGCAAGAAGCGGGTTAAGGAAGGCACTCACAGCATCATTTTGTTGTTCTAGTATGTCAGCCAGAGCACGCCATAGACGTGGCTGGTGACTGATTTCTTGTGCAGTGTGAACACCGTTGTGCTGTTCTAGCCACGGTAGTTCATAGCCTAAAAATGAACTCATTGGATAATCTCCTTACATACCACTTCGTTTGCGTAACAGGCTTCGGAATAGACCTCAGTCACTTCCATAATTTTGTGCATCACAATTTCAGCGGGTTGGTTCGGTATTTGGTGTTGAGAAATAGCCTTAGCCTGATTTGGTAAATATTGGCTAAGGAGAGTCATTGGCAGCGGTTTGGCAGTTAAGTTGTCAAACAATGCTTGTTGAGCTGCTTGTACTTCTGGATGAGTCCAGTAGTAACGAATGCGGTCGCTCAAGCTGTAGCTGCAATCTAAGAATTGTTGGTGACCTTTACTTGCGTAGTGTGAACGCCAGTAGTTCGGTTGCTCTTGCATTACCTGTTCGATCGTTTCGCGTAGGTGTGATGCTTGGTGAGCGCCTAGCCACTCTTTTTCTGCGCGGTCTAAACCGTATAGTGCTTCACGTAGAGCAAACGTTAGAGCAGGGCCTACTTTCAAAATCGCGAAGTGGTCACGCACTAGCTCGTGGTAAGCGATTGGGTTTTGGTAATCGGTTGAGTGCGCTTCAAACACAAGGTTTGGTTGGCCTTCGATAAGTTTGCTTAGCGATTGTGCCGCCTGGCTGTCGTAGTGGTGCACGCTGTGATGATCGAATTCAACGCCCGGTTGAACCACCAGACCAATCACGCGCGGCCATACATAACCTAGGCCCATATCACTAAATGCTTTGTGGTGTGCATCTAATGTCGCGATCGCTTCTTCAGGCTTAGTGACTTCGATGCCTTCTTCTTCAAGTGATTCAAGTGCACCACCTGGGGTTGGAACTTCAGTACCTACGACGTAAACCGGAGCTTCACCGCCAGAAAGTTTCCATGCATTTTCTGCTACTAAACAAAGTTTTGCTGCGCGCTCTGCCATCACTTCTTCGCTTAATGGCGTTTGGTCATCGGCGCATGACATAGAGCAATCAAGATGGATTTTCTTAAAGCCAGCCATAACGTAGTCGTTAATCATCTGCTCTGAGTATTCCATCGCTTCTGCTGCAGGCAGGTTTTGCCAGCAGTTAGGACCAAGGTGATCGCCACCTAACACGATATTTTCAGCAGGGAAGTTAAGACGTTTTGCTAAGGCGAAAACATGGTTGGCAAAGTCTTGTGGAGTCATACCAGTGTAACCACCAAATTGGTTCACTTGGTTTGAAGTAGCCTCTATCAGAACAAGCTGATTGTCTTGAGCCGCTTGCTTAATGGCAGCTTCAAGTACAAGGGGATGCGCAGAGCAAACAGCGTAAATACCTGTCGCATTGCCTTGTTTGTGTTGTTCGATAAGAGAAAGTAACGCTTTCATTTTTATTCCTAATTAGCGGTTTGGTCAGCAAGAATCACGGTTACACCCATATTGATTAACGCTTGGTGTGTAGCGTGTGGAATGTCGCTATCGGTTACCAACACATCAATTTGGTTGGCGGCTCGAATCATGCAAAAGCTCTTACGACCGAATTTGCTTGAGTCCGTTACGGCAATCACTTGGCGAGACACCTCACACATGGCGCGATTAATTTGCGCTTCGTGATTGTCTGGTGTGGTAATGCCAGCTTGTAGGTCAAATCCATCGACACCTAAGAACAGCTTGTCGAATAGGTATGAACGCACTTGTTGTTCACCGTGGTGACCTGTTAGTGAGCATGATGCGCGGCGTAAATTGCCGCCGACGACGTGGAGATCGACGTTGTCGTGGTTGCTCAACTTGTAAGCGGTATTCAATGCATTAGTCATAACAACCAATTGCTTTTTATTGCTGAGGTACGCAGGCATCAAACTAATGGTGGTGCCGGAATCGAGAATGATGGCATCACCATCGTTAACGAGATTGGCAGCCGCTTCAGCAATGCACTCCTTCGCGCAGCGGTTAAGTTGATCTTTGCGGTACAATGGTTGTTCAAAAGCAAAGTTAGGGTTGAGTGTCGCACCACCATAACAACGCAGTACGCAACCTTGTTTTTCCAGCAAGTTAAGATCATGACGAATCGTGACAGCAGAGACGTTGTAGACTTGAGTGAAGTCATCCACTTTGCCTGAGCCATGACTGCGAATATGCGCCATGATTTGCTGTCTTCGTTCTGCACTGGTCATTTGCCAATTTCCCTTTCGTTACATTTCAATTCTTTGTTCAAAATGTTTCGATTTCTTTTGATTTGTATTTAAGCAGGAACAATGAAGGAAAAATGAAAGCTAGATCACAAACGGTTTCCTTTCGTTTTGTGGTGGTTTTTCCTTTCGTTTTGAGTTGAACGAAAGGTTTTTCTTTCGCTTAATAGGGCGCATTTTGAGGACTGAAGTAGTCAACGACAGGGTTGTTAGATGGAAACAATGAAAGAAAGGTCAAAATGGAACAACTGAAAGGGTTTCGATATTCAACCAGACGGAGATCACAAAATTGGTTGTTTATGTATTTTTAAAGGGGGAAACAAAAGAAAACGAGCAGCCATCGAAAGGCTACTCGTAAAAGTGAAAGGTTATTTTTGTGCGAGTGAAAGCTTATTTGCAAAGTGAAACTAGTTGGTTATTTCATCATTTATGCGATCAACGATGCGAACATCAACCCCTAAACTGGTGAGTTGGTCGACGTAATCTTGCGGGATGCCACTATCGGTGATCAACATATTGAGTTGTTCGGGCCTTGCAATTAAGCAAAAGCTTTGGCGGTCAAACTTAGATGAATCCGTTACAGCAATCACGGTTTGCGCAGCTTCAACCATTCTACGGTTAATATCGGCTTCACCTTGGTGGGGAGTCGTGATGCCCGCGATCTTGTCAAAGCCATCGACACCTAAGAACAGCTTATTAAAGCGAAAACCAGACAAGTATTCTTCACCACCAATGCCGTGCACCGAATAGGAATTGCGACGCATGATGCCGCCACTCATCATCACCTCGATATTGTCTTTGTTGGCCAAGTGATAAGCGATATTGATACCGTTGGTCATGACTGTGAGGTTATGTTTAGGATTGAGATGATAGGCAATTTGTTCAGTGGTCGAACCGGAATCTAGGATAATTTTATCGCCATTTTGTACCAAGGAAGCTGCGTACTCGCCAATTCGAGCCTTAATATCGCAATTGAGCTGTTTTTTGTCATTCAAAGGGCGTTCAAAAGCGAATTGATTATTGAGTAAAGCGCCACCGTAGCAACGTGTCACGCAGCCTTTCTTTTCTAAGTAATTAAGATCATTGCGCACCGTCACTTCTGAAACATCGTAAAGCTCGGCAAAATAGTTTACCTCACCTTTTTGGTGAGTCTGGATATAGTGAAGGATCTCTTCACGCCTTTGGGCTGTGGTGGTCATAGGGTTTATCTCTATAAACTCAATTGACGTGGATGGGTAAAGCGTTACGTCTTGGTGTAATACACGCTGATAGTTTAACCGAGCGCAGCGAAACAACGAAAGGAATTAGCATAGCAACCTTTCGGTTTTAAAACATAATAAAACGAAACATGACTGCGACTTAATCAGCATTTTTATCAAAAGGATAACAAAAACACGCAAAAAGCAATCCACTAAGGACACCGATCAAGTGAGCTTCGATTGCCAGTGGCGCTTCGATCATTTCGGCGGTGGAGATCGGGGAACCACCTAAGTGTTCCCATAAGACTTTTACGATTACGCCTAGAACCAATAACCAACTGCTTTTTCGGCCTTGTAGGGCTTCTCGTAAAGCATAAAACGCAAACAGCCCATGCAATGTGCCTGACAAGCCAACATAGCCTTGAATCGGAGTAAAAAGAATACCTATTCCTACACTTACGCTAAGCAGAACTAATAAGATGGCATAAGACTTGGCGCTAGGACGAAAGATAAACGCAATGATCCATAACGCCGCGATATTCATCGTGAGATGTGCATAGTTGGTATGCGTGAAGTTTCCTGATAGGATGCGCAGCCACTGTCCCTGATCGATTAAATCGACACGCCATTCAGTTAATGCTGAAAGGCTGGGGATTTGTAGCGTTAGACACACTAAACTAACCACCACTAACAGTAAGATTAGCTGCACATCATGTCTCGATATTGTTCTCAATGCGGAAAGTCACTCAAAGCGTGTATTTGTCAATGGATACAAAGCCTAACATCGAATGTTGAGTTAATCATCCTACAACATCCTAGTGAAGCGAAGCGCCCGATGGGTACGGCTCGCATTCTGACGCTTTCATTATCAAACAGCCACTACTTTGTCGGTGAAGATTTTAGCCACCATGATGAGCTGAATCATTTATTGGTGCAGCCTGACGTTGACCATTTTGTGTTGTATCCAGGGGAGAACTCGCTAGAGGCTGGTGTTCAACTGACTGAAGGCAAGCAAAAAATAAGAGTGATCTTATTGGATGGGACATGGAAGAAAGCTTATAAAATGTGGCAACTATCGAGCAATCTTCAAGCGTTGCCACTGCTGCGTTTGCCTACCGAGCTTAAAGGTAATTACCGCATTCGCAAAGCACCAAGTGATAATGCACTGTCTACGGTAGAAGCAGGCTTTCATATTTTGTCCTTGCTTGAACCTGAGCGAGATTTTACCCCGTTATTGTCTGCGTTCGACAACATGATCCAATTTCAAATAGAGCAGATGCCGCAAGGGGTATTTGAGAAAAATTATCGTTCTTGAATATCACCCATTTGCTATCTATAATTTCGCGAAACTGTTGATAAGTCGGCGCGTTAAGCATCACTTGTCGAATGTGCTTCGTATAATCCCACTGATTGGTGTGGGAGTCTCTACCTGAAACCGTAAATTTCAGATTACGAAGAGTTAAGTGCATAGCGCTTTTCTCTTTGTATTGCCAAAAATTTTGTCAAAAACTCTTGTCGAGAAAAGTGCTTGTTACCTGTTATTAAACAATGGAGAAACAAGCGTGAACCAAACCCAATTTATTGAGCGACTACCAAAAGTTGAACTGCATCTGCATATTGAAGGCACATTAGAGCCTGAAATGATGTTTTCACTTGCACAGCGTAACAATATTCAACTGCCATTTGCCACGCCTGAAGCGGTGAAAGCGGCTTACGAATTTACCAACCTGCAATCATTCCTTGATATCTACTATCAGGGTGCCAACGTGCTGATCCACGAACAAGATTTTTACGATCTGACTTGGGCATACATGCTGCACTGTCAACAAGACAATGTGATTCATACGGAGATCTTCTTCGATCCACAAACTCATACTGCACGTGGTGTTGAGTTCGCCACTGTGGTCAATGGTATTGACCGTGCACTACAAGATGCGCAGCAACAGCTTGGCATTACCAGTCGTTTAATTATGTGTTTTCTGCGCCATCTAGATGAGCAAAGTGCGTTTGAGACCCTTGAGCAAGCGATGCCACACCAAGATAAAATTATCGCTATTGGTCTTGATTCATCGGAGCTTGGTCATCCACCTGAGAAGTTTGAGCGTGTATTTGCCAAAGCGCGTGAGGCGGGTTTTTTAACCGTGGCTCATGCAGGAGAAGAGGGGCCGGTGAGTAATATTACTGGCAGTGTAACGCTGCTGAATGTGTCGCGAGTGGATCATGGCGTGCGTTGTTCTGATGATGCTCAGTTGGTGGCTGAATTAGCACAAATGGCAATGCCATTAACGGTTTGCCCGCTATCCAACACCAAGCTGAAAGTGTTTGCTGAAATGGAGCAGCACAACATAGTGGAGTTATTGCGCCAAGGAGTGAAAGTCACCATTAACTCTGATGATCCCGCTTACTTCGGCGGCTATATGAATGATAACTTCCTTGCGGTTGCGGCTAGCCATCAATTAACTCAGCAAGAATTGACGCAATTTACTCGCAATGCGATTGAAGCGAGTTTCATCAGTGAACAAGAAAAACACGCTTTGACTGCTCAGTTAGAGGAGTTTATGCGCCAGTATTTCGGCCATTAATTAAGAGCATGCCCACCTTGTGTTTAAAGTGGGCATAGTTGTTTAATGCGAGGAAAATAGTTGTTGATGTAAACGCTTAGCATGCCCATCGGTCATTGAAGAAATGTAGTCGGCAATGATACGCATCGCCTGGCTTTCGCTGTCGATATGCTGCCAAGCATGGCGAATATCCAATGGCAGTAAGCGTTCAGGATCGGCACTCAGTGCTTCAAAGATATCCATGATGATTTGCTGGCCTTTGTACTCCATGACCTGCACTTGTGGAATTTGAATCACATACTGGCTAACAAAGCGTTTTAGGATGTCGAGCGCGTTGTCCATACTTGGTTCAAGGAAGGCATTAAAGGCCAATAAATGGGTAGTAAAAGGCGCGTCGATGGGTTTGATCGAAATACTGGTCAGCAGTGCGTTGACGATGCCACCAATCGCGTCTTTACGTTGATAATGCTTATCGGAGAACAACATATCGCTTAGCGATGCGATATGTTGTTCAAACCAAGGTGCGCCGCACTCAGCCAGTTGACTGGCGGCTGCTTCTTGCCATTGGTTACGAGTCACTATTCCCAATACAATCGCATCTTCTAAATCGTGTACCCCATAAGCGATATCATCCGCGAGCTCCATAATTGAACAATCGAGGGACTTGTAGCGAGTCTTACGATGTTGATTCGCCGCGACGGTTTCTTCTCTAAGCTCCGAGAACAGAGGCTTTTCATTAACTTCGAGCGGAGATAGAACCCAATTAAAACGTTCTAAATCGCAGTCGTAAATGCCTTTCGCTGGCGCCCAATCTTTGGCTTTCAGTTTACGCTGATGAACGGCGGGAGTAGCGCGCTCTCTCGCTTGAGTGGAACTAATGAGAGCGGGGTATTTCATTAGCCCAAGTAAGGTGCGACGCGCGAGATTCATACCATAGTTTTCAGTATAAGGTTCAAGTTGCGTCACGATGCGAAAAGTCTGCGCATTGCCTTCAAACCCGCCGTGATCACGCATCATATAGTTAAGCGCTACCTCACCTCCGTGTCCGTAAGGTGGATGGCCTATATCATGGGCGTAACACAAGGCATCAATTAAGCTATCACAAGGGAGTAAGGTGCTAAATTCAGGCTGTTTATTGCGAATTTGTGCCACAATACCGGTACCAATTTGAGCAGCTTCTAGTGAGTGGGTGAGGCGAGTGCGGTGAAAGTCGTCAGTACTGGTGCCATGGATTTGTGTTTTGGCCTGCAAGCGACGAAACGCTGCTGAGTGCAGGATACGAGCGCGGTCGCGCTGAAATGGGTCTCGATGGTCATCACGGCGAATTTTATGCTCGTCATTATGACGTCGCTCCCATAAGGTGCTGATTTCAAACGTCATACTTACTCTCCGTTGTTTTTTATAACCGTACACCCATCCTTGGGCTGGTGCAAATTATTCTCGTTAATCCTTCATCGATAAAATCAGTACGGCCGCGAGTGCCAGAAATGCAGTCATCACCAGAAAGACATCGTTATAGGCCATAATGGCCGCTTCACGTTGCATGGTACCAAGCAAACTGGCTTGCGCTTGCTGCATGGCTGTGGCTGCGTCACTCCCTGATTGCATAAAGAAAGCTTGCTGTTGTTGCAACGTTTGCCAGCCAAGCTGATTGACTGTCGTCAACGATTCTTTAATGTGCGCCAAGTGTTCGCGAGTTTTGTTATCCAGTAGTGTGGCGATAATCGCAATACTAAACGCGCCGCCCAAGTTACGCATCACGTTAGTCAGTGTTGAGGCATCAGGTGTATCCATCGCTTTGATGTTTTTCATCGCTACCAGTGAAAGTGGCACCATAATAAATGGGCTGCCAATCGCTCGCAGTAGCATTGAGGTGATCAGCTGTTGACCGCCAAAATCAACGGTCATATGGGTGTTAACGTAGCAACTCAAACCAAACATCACAAAACCAAAGGTAACGAGGTATTTGGGTTTGATGATTTGCGTCAGTTTTGGCACCAGCGGGAAAATCAGCAATTGGGGAAAGCCCATCCACATTAACACGCCACCAATTTCCATCGCGTTGTAGTGCTGAATTTGGGTTAGATACATAGGTAGCACGTAGATGGAACCGAGCAGCGCCATACCAAGAATCAAATAGGCAATACACGCCATGGCAAATTGTCGATTGGCAAGCAAACGCAGATTAACCAGTGGTTTTTTATGTTGCAGTTCGTTAATCACAAAATAGATCAGGCTGACTGCTGAGATAATACTCAAGGTAACGATAAACCCGGAGCTAAACCACTCTTCACGGTTGCCATCTTCTAATACCACTTCCAAGCAACCTAAACCTATTGCCATGGTAGCAATACCAAACCAGTCTGCTTGCATCAGTTGTTTGGTATCGATTTTTTCATCATCTAGGCCATAACGAATCATCGCAATCATAAGGATTGCGGGTGGTACATTAATGTAGAAAATGAAATGCCACGACAGGTGCTCAGTCAACCAACCACCGAAAGTGGGGCCAATTGAAGGAGCAAAAGTAGCGGTGATGCCAAACAATGCCATGCCGACAGCGCGCTTATTTAGAGGTAATAATTGCACCACCAAAGAGAACGCAATCGGAATCAACGCGCCGCCACTAAAGCCTTGCATCGCGCGAAACACGATCATCGACGTCATGTTCCAAGAGATCGAACAAAGCAGCGATGAAAGCGTGAAGATCACCGTGGTCCAGGTGATGTAACGGCGTTTGCCCAGTGAGCGAGAAAGCCAGCCACTGAGTGGTATTGCGATCATCTCTGCTACTAGGTAGGAGGTTGAGATCCATGAGCTCTCATCGAGCGTAGCCGAAAGTGCGCCTTGAATATCTTTCAGTGATGAGTTGGTGATCTGGATATCTAGGATCGCCATAAAGGCGCCAATCAGACCACCGATTAAAGCGATCCAATTGCGCATCGGTACCACTTGTTCATTAGACGCGGTGTTCGCTGGCTGAGAGTGAGTAACAGTACTCATCGTTTAGCCTCGTGTATCGATAGTGGCAACCACAGAGAGACCTGGTAGTAATCGACCTTTGAGCGGATTGTTTTCTGATAATAGAATTTTTACCGGTACACGCTGCACGATCTTAGTAAAGTTACCGGTCGCATTTTCTGGTGGTAGCAGAGCAAATTTAGCGCCGGTTGCCGGTGAGAAACTGTCGACCACACCTTCTAACTCTTGGCCCGGGAACGCATCTAATTCCACACTCACTTTTTGCCCTTGGTGAATATTGCTTAATTGTGTTTCTTTAAAGTTGGCTTCAATCCAGATTTGGTTTTCTGGTACTAAGCTCATTAATGGTGTGCCAGCTTGAACAAGCAAACCTTGGCGCACACTGCGTTTACCGATAATACCGTCCGCAGGGGCATAGATTTTGGTGTAAGCAAGGTTGAGCTGGGCTTGCGATACTTGAGTCTGCGCTTCACTGACCGAGGCTTTGGCTTGTTTAATTTGGCTGGCGATAACACTCAATTGTTCATTGCTGGCAACCAAATTGGCTTTGGCTTCTTCAAGGCCTGCAGCCGCGACTTTTTGCTGTGCCAGCATGTTGTCGACTTCGTCTTGAGAAGCGTAGTTACGTTTTAACAGGCTACGTGAGCGTGCCACCTGCTGGGTTGCTCGGTCATATTCGGCTTGCGCAGAATCAACACGGCTTTGCGCTTGAGAGATCTGGCTGCGTTGTAGAGTCTGTTGAGCTAAAAGGTTGTCAACGCTCGCCTGAGTAACGCTTAAATGGGCTTGGCTTTGTTGCAGCGCAACTTGGTAATCGCGATCGTCAATTTGCACTAGCAGATCGCCCTTTGTGACACGTTGGTTATCGCTGACATAGGAATGCAGGATATAGCCGCTCACCTTAGGGCTAATAGTGGTGATGTCGCCTTGTAGGTAGGCATTGTCTGTTGATTCGAAATATTGACCATAACCAAACCAGTAGCCACTGCCAATGATGCCCAAGCTCAACATAATCGCAGTGGCGATGAATGGTGCTCGGCGAGTTTTACGTGCAGGTTTACTTTCTTTTGATTGGGTGGCTGCGTTACTGTCGACCATGTTCTTATTCTCGTTATCTTCTATAAAATCAGGTCGCGCAGTCTAAAAGTAATTGCATTGGTTGATAAGATAGGAAAAAAAGGAAACACTGTTGCAGGATTTTCACTAATTACATCATGTGAGGTTTAACTTGGACCTAAATGCAATTGCGATTTTCGCACAAGTTGTTGATTGTGGTAGCTTTACTCAAGCAGCCGAGCAATTGAATATGACTAAATCGACGGTCAGCCGAAAAGTCGCTGATTTAGAGGAGGATTTAGGTGTTAAGTTGATCACACGCTCTACTCGCAGTTTGGTGTTGACCTCAGAAGGTGAAACCTTCTATCACTCATGCCAGCAGATGTTGGAAATTATTAATCAAGCTGAGTTGGAAGTGAGTGCTAACCAAGACTTGGTGCGTGGGCCACTCAAAGTGGTTTTTCCAGTTGAGTTAGGTCAGCAGATCCTGAGTAAATACATTCACCAATTTCTGCACCTGTACCCGCAAGTGACACTGAATATGGAATTGACTAACCGTGAAGTGGACGTGATTGGTGAAGGAATCGATCTGTATGCACAAATTGGCGAACTAGCGGACTCGTCACTGGTTTCTAGGCATTTGCGTAAGTCTGCTCGCGTGCTGGTGGCGAGCCCTGAATACCTCAATGCATTTGGCGAGATAAATAGTCATAACGACTTAACCCAATCTCATCAGCAAATAGAAGTGGTGAGCAAGGCTGTACGAGTGCCGAAATGGCAAATTCAAGCGGAAAATGGTGAAAGCATCATGTTTGACTTGCCAAGTAGATTGAAAGTAAACACTATCACGGCTTGTTTGAGTGCCTGTATTGATGGGCTTGGCGTCGCTATTTTGCCAGAGTTTATTTGTCGCGAGCATTTTGCCAGTGGCAAATTGATTCAACTACTGCCCAACTATGAATTACCCAAGGTGGACATCAGTTTGGTCTATTCCGACCGACAACTGATGCCCAAACGCAAAAAGGCGCTGATTGAATATCTATTAAGAGCCTTTGAGGGTTGCTAATGGATTAGCTGATTTCATCTAATGAAAGCTCAAAACTTGGGGCAAAGGTATTAAGGAAGTAATCCATTTCTGGGCTGTGGCGTTCTTTTAATGTTACGTCTAAGCGTTTTTTGGCAAGAGCGTATTCATGATTACCCGCACTCAATTCCTCTAGGCATTTTAGGTAAGCGCAAATGGTATCGGCTTGTTTGACGATAGCGGCATCTTCTGCGTGGGCACTGTGACTAAGCAGGTAGGGGGCAAAGTCCTCTTGAAATTCTTCAGGTAACATATTCAATAGACGCTTTCTGCGGCTGCTCTATCTTCTTATACTCTTTAGCGATTTCTGGATTGTAGTATTTCACTGGGGTTGGTAAATCGCCAGTCAGTACTTCGCTGGTATCGTGATACATCCCAAGTAGGGCGATGCGCTCTGGATTTAAGTTACCACCAAACTTTTTGTTTTTAATCAGGGCAAGGGCGTGGGCAACAAAGGCCACTTGCAAGCTATGTTCAGAAATGTTTTCTGTTGAGACTGAACGCATTAAAGGCCAGCGTTGGATTAGCTTCATGCGGGCGAGGTGAGCGAAAAAATGGCTCTCTTTCATATCTACATCCTTTAGTTAACTTCCAGTGCCTAGTTTTGACTGCGTTGTTCTATCGTCAGTCAGACGCAAATAAAAAGGCACTCAGAGAGTGCCTTAAGAATATGTAACTTTGCGCTGTTTTGCTACTGACGATAAGTAGAAAGGAAGCGTTCAAAGCGACCGATCGCCGTTTCCAGATCTTCCACGTGTGGCAGAGTTACGATACGGAAGTGGTCAGGTTTGATCCAGTTAAAGCCTGTGCCTTGTACCAGCAGTACTTTTTCTTGGATTAAGAAGTCGAGTACCATTTTTTGGTCATCGTGAATTTTGTACTTCTTAGTATCAATTTTCGGGAATAAGTACATTGCGCCTTTTGGTTTGACACAAGATACGCCCGGAACTTGGTTAATCAGTTCCCATGCGCGGTCACGTTGCTCAAGTAGACGCCCACCTGGCAGGATCAATTCGTTGATACTTTGGTAACCACCCAGCGCCGTTTGAATCGCATGCTGCATTGGTACGTTGGCGCACAAACGCATTGAAGAGAGCATTTCAAGGCCAGCAATATAACCCGTCGCCAAATGTTTAGGGCCGGTTAAGAACATCCAACCACCACGGAAACCACATACACGGTATGCTTTTGATAGGCCGTTAAAAGTTGCCACCAACACATCTTCAGTCAGTGTTGCCACTGAAGTATGAGTTGCACCATCGTAAAGCACTTTGTCGTAGATTTCGTCGGCAAAGATAATCAGGTTGTTTTGACGCGCAATTTCAATTACTTCCAATAGAAAATCACGGCTGTACACAGCACCCGTTGGGTTGTTCGGGTTAATCAGAACGATACCACGAGTTTTTGGCGTAATTTTCTTTTTGATGTCGTCTAGGTCTGGGTACCAATCTGACTCTTCATCACAGATGTAATGCACCGCTTTACCACCAGACAAGGCAACTGATGCCGTCCATAATGGGTAGTCTGGTGCTGGAACCAGCATTTCATCGCCATTGTTCAACAGCGCTTGCATCGACATCACGATAAGCTCAGACGCACCGTTGCCGATGTACACATCTTCAACGTCTAGTGAACGAATGCCTTTTTTCTGGTAGTACTGAACCACAGCCTTACGAGCAGAGTAAATACCTTTAGAATCACAGTAGCCCTGTGAGGTCGGCAAATTACGGATTACATCAACCAAAATCTCATCTGGGGCGTCAAAACCAAATGGGGCCGGGTTACCGATATTTAGTTTCAGTATTTTATGCCCTTCTTCCTCCATGCGTTTAGCATGTTTGAGTACTGGACCCCTAATGTCGTAGCAGACATTATCAAGTTTTGATGACATCCCGATATTTTGCATTGTGTAACGCCTAAAAATAATTAAAATCGTTTACTAAATTACACCAAAATAAGCTTTGGTAGAATTAAAATCTGTAAAAGTCGAATTTTTCATCTTTTAGGTTTGGTAATTATCACAGGATTATGTAAAAGATTGAGTACATCCTTGATTTGAAGCCGCGCTAGAAATACAGTATTCGGCTATTCTGTTAGTTAGAATTCTGTTATTTAGAAATCTCCAGTGAACGAGGTTTATTTGTCATATTTTCAGCAAGCCGTTACCGAACTGATTGAACGAGTAAAGGATGCAAAAGACGAGGTTTCTCGTCTGGTTCAAGTTCTGGAGTATAAGCCTGATTTTGCTTTCATTGATTGGTTGCAAGCTCAGCCTCTTTTTCCGAAGTTTTATTGGCAGTCACGAGATACTCGTGAGGAAGTGGTTGCTTTAGGACAGCTCCACACATTTTTTGACCCTGCACCTGCTTACGCACATTTATCTGGTGAGCAGCGAATTTGGGGGGGACGTTCATTTGATGGACAGACTGCAAAAAATCCAAACTGCCCAGCTTCGTTTTTCTTTCTACCTCAGGTGGAACTGATTCGCCGCGACCAAACTTGGTCTTTAGCGGTGAACATCGGTGTGTCTAAAGCACATGCGGTTGAGAGTTTATCTCAGTTGCGTGGTCAGGTTTCCCGCTTATTACCCCTTTCTGCTCATATTGATCATATCGAACACACGCCGAATCATCAGCAATGGAACTCGCTGGTGGAGCAGGTGCTCAGTGGTATCGAAAATGATGATTTCAAAAAGGTGGTGTTAGCGCGCAAAACAACAGTGGAGATGCAGTCACCTATTTGCGCAGCGCAACTGCTCAAATCGAGTATTGAACACAATCAAAACAGCTTCCATTTTATGCTGGCACAAAACGCGCGACATAGCTTTTTAGGTTCAACCCCTGAGCGTTTGTATTGCCGTCAGGGTAAAGATTTATATACCGAAGCGCTAGCGGGTACCATTGGTCGCGGCGACAGTGCAAGCCATGATTTGGAATTAGCCAATTGGCTGACGCAAGACAGCAAAAACCTCAATGAAAACCAGTATGTAGTGGATGACATTTTTGAGCGTCTAACACCATATTCTGATTTGCTAGAGGTGGAGCCTGAAGCTCAGTTAGTGCGTTTGCGTCAAGTTCAGCATCTTAAACGTCGTATCCATGCCAGCCTCAAGTCTGGTGTTAATGCGGTGCAATTACTCGGGGCGTTACAGCCAACTGCCGCTGTTGCTGGCTTACCGCGCCAAGAATCGATGGACTTCATTCAACAATATGAACCTTTTGAGCGCAGTTGGTATGCGGGCTCAATGGGGTACTTTAGCCTAGGACAAGCTGAGTTTTGCGTCGCGATCCGCAGCGCAGAAATTGTCGATGAAGACGTTCACCTTTATGCGGGTGCGGGCATTGTGCCTGGTTCAATTGCGGAACATGAGTGGCAAGAATTGGATAAGAAAATGGCAACGTTGTTGTCTCTGATTTCTGACCACCCACCATTAGGGGTTGCCTCATAATGCACCAACAAGCTTTATTAAACCGTATTTGGAGCCAGGTGCTGCTAGAAGAGCTGACTCGTTTTGGCGTTGAGCATATCTGTGTGGCGCCGGGTTCTCGTTCGACGCCATTAACACTGGAAGCCGATGCTAACGCGAAATTGACCATGCACACCCATTTTGATGAGCGTGGTTTAGGTTTTCTAGCCCTTGGCCTTGCAAAAGCAAGCAACAAGCCTGTAGCGATCGTTGTGACTTCTGGTACTGCGGTAGCTAATTTGTTGCCAGCAATTGCGGAGGCGAAACTGACCGGTGAAAAACTGGTGGTGTTAACCGCTGACCGCCCAGTTGAATTGGTAGGCTGTGGTGCCAACCAAGCTATCGTACAAAATGGCATTTATTCCAACCATGTGTGTGGTGAACTGCAATTACCGACACCATCTGAGCAGGTACCGCTGCGTTGGCTATTGACCTCGATTGATGAGCAGATGTTTAAACAGCAACGCCAAGGCAGTGCTGTTCATATCAACTGTGCTTTCCCTGAGCCTCTCTATTCTGATTTAGATAAATCGGTGTACCAAAATTATTTGGACAGCGTGGCAAGCTGGCAAGCCAGTGAAGATACCTTTACTAAACAGCTACTTGGTTCTAGTGTTTATCCGTTTGATCTTAGCCAATGGCAAGAGCGTAAAGGTTTGATCATGGTCGGCAGCGTTAGTTATCAAGAAGCGCAGTTGGCGAAGCAACTGTCAGAAAAACTCGCCTGGCCAATACTGTGCGACCCGCAATCTGGTGAAAGCAGTGATTGGGCATACTATGACGCATGGTTGCAAACGGAAAGCGGCAACGCATTGATTGAGCAAACAGAACTGGTTGTGCAGTTTGGCTCACGTATCGTGTCAAAACGTTTTAACCAATGGCTGGCAAAAGCAGGGCTTAAAGATGGGTTTGAATATCACTATGTCAGCCCAAGTCTTGATCGCAACAACCAAGACCATCTGATGCAGTGGCATCACGCTGGCGATATTGCAATGTGGTTAGAGCACGCCTTGTCTCAGCCTTTCAATAAGTCAAACAACTGGGCAGAGCAAGGTTTGAAACTCAGTGAGAAAGTGGCGCACTGCGTTAATGCACAAATTGCTACAGATACTACTCTGACTGAGCTTGCGTTATCTACAACACTGAAAGTATTACCTGATAATACCCAAGTATTTTTGGGTAACAGCCTATTTGTGCGTATGGTGGATATGTTTGGTCAAATAGCGCAACCAGTGTATTCCAATCGTGGTGCATCGGGCATTGATGGCCTAGTGGCGACCGCTGCGGGTACTTATCGTGCCAATAACCTGCCGAGTGTGCTCTATATCGGCGATACGTCACTGCTGTACGATCTCAATTCGCTGGCGCTGTTTACTCATGCCAAGCAGCCGTGTGCGATTGTTGTCACCAATAACGACGGTGGGGCAATCTTTGATTTGTTGCCCGTTCCTCAGACACAAAAACAAAGTTTGTATCAAATGCCACACGGCTATCAATTTGCGAGTGCAGCGCAGCAATTCAATTTAGGTTACTGTTTGGCGACGGATTTGTTAGCTTATCAAGCCAAATTGGAACAGCATCTGACGTCAGGTCAGGGATGTCTGTTAATTGAAGTACAAACGCCAGCAGAGCAAGCATCAAACCAAATCAAAACGGTGATCAAAAATCTCCATGCTAGCTTATAGTTGCCACCAGTTTGACAATCTCAGTGCAGAAACACCTATCGTGGTGTTTCTGCACGGTTTGTTGGGCAGTGGCCAAGATTGGCAAGCCTGTATTGCACATCTTAAAAATCTGCCGATTATCACCCTCGATTTGCCCGCACATGGGCATAGCCAAGCTATTGAACCTGAAGACTTTGTGACGGTTTGTCAGCAAGTCGAACAAACCATCATTTCCTTGGTTCCAACCCATCATCCCGTTGTCATGGTTGGTTACTCTTTAGGTGGGCGAATTGCCATGTATGGCATTGCCAAACACCTTTTTAATGAGCTAAACCTAATCAAGGTCATTATTGAAGGTGGCAATTTTGGTTTGGAGGAGGAGCAAGCACGACAGGCTCGCTGGATCAATGATTGCCAATGGGCAGAGCGCTTTGAGAATGAACCAATCGAACGGGTTTTAAGCGATTGGTACCAACAGCCTGTGTTTTCTTCATTAAATCATGAGCAAAGACAAACACTGGTAGCTAAGCGCAGTGATAATCTAGGCGCCTCAATCAGTCGCATGCTGTTAGCGACCTCTCTAGCCAAGCAACCCGCGTTACTGGCAGAGCTCGCAAAAAGTAATATTGAAACACACTATATATGCGGTGAAAAAGACAACAAGTTTAGTCAGTTAGCTAAACAGAGTGGTTTGTCTTTTTCCCAAGTCGCAGGTGCAGGGCATAATGTTCACCATGAACACCCTCAGGCGTTTGCGCGTGAAATTTTGCATCAATTCAAGCTCGCATCAGCGAGTAATCAACAACAACAGGAATCACCATGGCTAAAACAGTAGGTATTTCAGAAGAAGAACTATACGCACCAGTAAACTGGAATGACTGCAGCGGTGAATATGAAGATATTCAGTACCATAAATCAGAAGATGGTATCGCGAAGATCACGATTGCACGTCCACAAGTACGTAATGCGTTCCGTCCACAAACAGTGAAAGAGATGATTAACGCATTGGCTGATGCACGTTACGACGAGCAAGTGGGCGTGATTATTCTAACTGGTCTTGGCGAAGATGCGTTCTGCTCTGGTGGTGACCAGAAAATTCGTGGCGACTACGGCGGTTACCGTGATGAGGGCGGCACGCACCACCTAAACGTATTGGATTTCCAACGTCAAATTCGTACTTGTCCAAAACCAGTTATCGCAGCTGTTGCTGGCTGGGCGGTTGGCGGCGGTCACGTTCTGCATATGATGTGTGACCTAACTATCGCGGCTGAAAATGCACAATTTGGTCAAACAGGTCCTAAAGTTGGTTCATTCGACGGCGGTTGGGGTGCTTCTTACATGGCTCGTATCGTTGGTCAAAAGAAAGCGCGCGAAATCTGGTTCCTATGCCGTTTCTACGATGCTCAAGAAGCATTAGATATGGGCCTAGTGAACACCGTGGTTCCACTGGCCGATCTTGAAAAAGAAACCGTACGCTGGTGTCGTGAAACGCTACAACACAGCCCAATGGCGCTGCGTTGTCTGAAAGCGGCACTAAACGCAGACTGTGATGGTCAAGCGGGTCTTCAAGAGCTAGCAGGTAACGCGACAATGATGTTCTACATGACTGAAGAAGGTCAGGAAGGTCGTAATGCGTTTAATGAAAAGCGTCGTCCGGACTTTAATAAGTTTCCTCGCAACCCATAATTTAAGAACACTTAGATTGTCAGAGCCATTCTAGCGTTGTCGAAGATGCTCATTTACGCTGGTAAATTGCACGTCTTCTTCTAGCGACAATGACTCTGACTTATTAAGTGCTACTTCAATGTTGCATCAGCAAGTTATAACAATAAAAAAGAGAACAAGGGAAAGATTGGTATGAGAACTGCCAAACTGTATCGCTACGCCTTACCGATGGACAGTGGCGTGATCCTGCGCGATAACCGCTTAAAAGAACGTGAAGGGTTTGTCGTCGAGCTTGGTGAAGATGGTCGTTTAGGTCGCGGTGAGATTGCACCATTACCGGGTTTCAGTACCGAAACGTTGGATGAGGCATACACCCAATTGATCGAACAACTCGCTATGTGGCAACGCGGCGCTGAGATTGATTATTCAGAATTGTGTCCATCAGTCGCATTTGGCTTATCGATGGCACTGCTTGAAATGGAAGATGGCTTACCTATTCAGGGTATTTACCGCTCAGCACCTTTGTGCAGTGGTGACCCAGATGAATTGCTACCAAAACTGATGGCAATGGAAGGTAAGAAAGTAGCCAAAATTAAAGTGGGTCTGTACGAGCCGATTCGCGATGGCATGGTTGCTAACTTGTTTTTGGAATCCATTCCAGATTTGAATCTACGTTTAGATGCAAACCGAGCATGGACTAAAGAAAAAGCGCTGAAATTTGCTAGCTACATTACGCCGTCATTCCGTCAGCGTATTGAATTTATCGAAGAACCTTGCCAACTTCCGGGCGACAGTTTCTCATTTGCGATTGGTACGGGTATTGCCATTGCGTGGGATGAGACGCTACAACATGCAGTACGCAAACCGGATTTTCAGCTTGATGACTTCAATGGTGTGAAAACCATTATTATCAAGCCAACACTGATTGGTTCGGTGCAACTGTGTATTGATTTGATCACTCGCGCTAAAGCGTTGGGCATTAAAGCCGTGATTAGCTCAAGCATTGAATCGAGTTTAGGTTTGACGCAATTAGCTCGCTTTGCCAAATGGCAACTGCCTGACGAAGTGCCAGGGTTAGACACCATTGGTTTGTTCGCCAAACAACTAGAAACGCCTTGGCCAGATGTCGATTTGCCGCTGAGCAGATTGTCCGATCAAGCGCTGATTTGGCAAGCGTAATGGCTTTATCGTCGGTGCATCAATCACCTCTAAAACACTGGGCTCAAATGAGCCCAGATTGTTTCGCATTGCAGACGCACAACAAGCGCTATACATGGTATGAGCTTGAACGTGAGGTTCAAAGATATGCCTATGCCATGCAGCAACAAGGAGTGAAAACGCAAGAAGTGGTGACTTGCGTGGGCAAAAACAGCGCTGAATTGGTGTTGATTTATCTCGCCTGTCTTGAGCTAGGGGCAATTTGTGCCATCACAATGCCACAACCTCAACAAAGTTTAGAGCACAAGCTAGCGACACTTTATCGCAACGAGGACACGGTATGGTGTTGGAGTGCTGAATCGCTCGATTTAAACCATATCCCAAATGGCGTAGTGCCGCTCAAATTTGAGAGTTTGCCATCTCCATCGGAATTTGAGGTTAGCGTTTATCAGTCTGAGCAACTCGCCTCTATCATTTTCACGTCGGGATCTACTGGCTTACCCAAAGCGGTGGCGCATACCAACCAGCAGCATTTGGCATCGGCCAATGGCCTGTTGCAAGGTTTTGCATTTACTCAGCAAGATACATGGCTACTCAGCTTGCCTATGTACCATGTGTCAGGTTTAGCGATTATCTACCGTTGGCTTAGTGTCGGAGCGCAGCTTAAAGTCGGTGGCGGGGATTTACTGCAAGATATCGCAGGGGTTACTCACGCATCGCTGGTGGCGACACAACTGAGCCGTTTACTTGCCAGCCCGCAAGCTTTGAGTCTCAGCCATGTGTTACTGGGTGGCAGTCATGTTGCCCTGTCGTTAAGTCAGCAAGCCGCACAACGCGGTATAGAAACCTGGCTGGGTTATGGTATGACGGAAGCCGCTTCAACGGTGACTGCGAAGCAAATTGATGGCGAGTATAGCGCAGGTAAAGTGTTGGCTAATCGCGCTCTTGAGGTGCGTGATGGTCACATTTATGTCGGTGGTGAGACACTGGCTAGCGGTTATTACACTCAAGGCGACCTGACGCCACTCCTTGATGAGCAAGGTTGGTTTGCTACCAAAGATCTCGGTTACTGGCTAGATAATGGCGAGCTCGTGATTCAAGGACGTGCTGATAATTTGTTTATCTCGGGCGGTGAAAATATTCACTGTGAAGAGATTGAACAAGCAATCAATGCGCATCCCGAGGTGCAGCAATCGATGGTGATTGCTGTAGAAAACGCTCAGTATGGTGCTCGACCGATTGCGTTTGTTGTCAGTGAACAGCCGATCGAATCACTGGATTTACCCGCATGGTTAGATCCCCGCTTAGAGCGCTTTAAAAATCCTGATGACTATTTAGAGATGCCAGCAGAGCTGCTTTCCGGTGGGATCAAAATCTCGCGTCGCGAGTTAAAACAATGGGTAACGGCACACTCCAACTATACAGTTATTTGATAGAGCGAAACTGAATTTCCATCCATATAACACTCACTCATAATAAAACCGTGTTTGAGGTTATATGGATATATTGAAATGAAGTGGATATTGGTGTTAGTGACAGTACTGTGGATAGTTATCGCTACTCAAACTCAAGGCTTGTATCGTGCGTTAGCTGAGTTGTTTGCTTTTGTTAGCGTGCTGAGTTTAGTCGTGATGTACCGCAAGCAAAAACGCAATAGTAAAGTTGTGATTGAGGCAGAAGATCTCTAATCTGCCTCAATGGTTAAGTTCTCAACGCTTAAATTCTACAATATCGACTCTCAACTCTTATCAGCCTAACGTCAGCCACGCCAATGAACTGGTGGAAATCAATACCCATAGGCTAATACCAAACAGCATAGGTTTTGCGCCTGCTGCTTTGAGTTTTTCAATTGAAATACCACAACCAATCAAGAATAGACACACCACCAAACAGCGTTTTGCCAAGGCGAAAATCGAGCTGTAAACCGCTTCAAATTGTGGTAGTAAATCGCTCACGCCAATGGCCACACAATAGAAAATGATGAAGTAAGGAATGGTCACTTTCTTAGAGTCATTACGGAAAATAAACGCACTGATAAAGGCCACTGGAATGATCCACAGAGCGCGAGCAAGCTTAAGAGTGGTTGCAGTAGTTAGTGCTTCCTCACCGTATGCCGACGCTGCACCAACAACAGATGAAGTATCATGAATGGCAATTGCTGCCCATGTACCAAAGGTATGTTGATCTAATGAAAGGGCATGGCCAATAACAGGGAAAATAAACAACGCCAGTGAGTTAAGTACAAAAACGGTGGCCAGTGCCAAACCAATATCTTCGTCTTTGGCTTTGATCGCTGGTGCTACTGCTGCAATTGCGCTGCCTCCGCATATCGCCGTGCCCGCAGAAATCAAATAGCCGAGTTTTTGCTCGAGCTTAAAGACTTTAGTTAAACCCCAACCGATCACCAAGGTGCCGATAATCGTGGTAATAATGATGCCAATACCGTTACTGGTTACGGCCAGTGCCTCTTGGAAATGAATACCAAAGCCAAGCCCAACAATCGAATAGGCGAGCAGTTTTTTAGTAATTTTAGTCAGATTAAACTGGGTTGGTACCAGTCCTAAAGATGCGAGCAAAAAGCCGATCACTAATGCGGTTGGCGAGGATACCCAAGGTGTTAAACAAGCAATTAGCGCCACAAAGAATGGGATAGCACGAGGAAAAAGGTTCATTAAAAGGTACTCGTATAATGTGCCTACTCAAAAAGTAAGTAGGCATAGGGAACGTTATTCTAATTAACCGCATTCGATTAGTAAGTCTGATTGTTTTGAACAGATGTTAAGAAAAACTGAACAACCAAACAGTGACTTATCGGTGCTGTGATTGATTAGCGCCAATCACCACGTAGCTCAGCGACTTTTTGCCACATCAATTGAGTTGTGGCTTGGTCTGGTTGCACAGGATCGCCAGCTTCTATTTCTAATTTCGCCCAGAATCGAGTCGGTAGCCCTTTAAATGCGCGGCCTTTGTAGCGGCTAAAGTAGCTGCCCCACATCCCTTTTAGTGCCATCGGAATCACTGGAACTGGGCTGCGGCGCAGAATAATGTCCATACCACGCATAAATTCGTTCATTTCACCGTCATGGGTTAAGCGGCCTTCAGGGAAAATACACACCAAATGACCTTCGCTGAGTGCTTTTTCTACTTCATTAAAGGCTTGGCGAATGCTGCCTTTGCGTGTGGCGGAAATAGGAATCACCCCAGCGCGATGTAGAAAACGTTTGAGCGGCGGTAAGTTGGCGTAGTCTTCTTCCATCACAAAACGAATCAGTCTCGGGCAAACAGCACTGAGCAGTAGGGCATCCATATAACTAACATGGTTGCAGACGATCAGCGTGCCTCCTTGGCTTGGCAGATGGTGTAGATTCTTATGTTTGACGCGGTAGATAGTGTGAGTGATTACCCACACCAAAAAGCGGACCACAAAGATTGGTACTTGGAAAAATAGATAGCATGCCACTAAAAAATTCAGTGTGGCCAGCAACAAGAACAACTGCAAAATGGAGAGTTCTAGCAGGGTTAAGCACACAATACCTAAAATTGCGCTGCCAACCATAAACATTGAGTTGTAGATATTAAGGGCCGCGACCACTTGAGCTCGCTCGGTCTCTTTGGCTCTCTGTTGCATCAACGCATACAGTGGAACAATAAATACGCCGCCGGAAGCGCCAAGCATTAGCAAATAAGCAAACACTGGCCAAAGTTCTTGGTGACTGATGAATTGGCTAAAGCTGGCAAACTGAGGCAAATCATTGGGTATTGAACTTGCCATTAACCAACCAAAAAGGGTGATGCCAAAACTGCCTAAAGGCACGATACCGACTTCAATGCGATGATTGGAGAGCTTGTCACAGGTTAGCGAACCGATCGCAATGCCAACAGAAAATAGTGCGAGCAAAAACGACACCGCACTTTCATTGCCGTTTAGGTGCACCTTCGTAAAGTTAGGAAATTGAGTAAGATAGGTTGCACCAAGGAACCAAAACCAACTGATGGCCATGATCGATTGGAAAACCACGCGGTCAGATTTGGCAATCGCGAGGGTGCGTTTAGTATGTTTAATCGGCTGCCAACGAAAGCTCAGATTGGGTGCTGAGGCAGGAGCCTCGGGAATATAACGGCTCGCAAGATAACCAAACAGGGCGAATATCACCACGCACGCTGCAGCGACGTAGTTTGCATTTTCAGCGGAGGCGATCACGCCGGCGCCCAGAGTCCCTATTAGAATGGCGAGAAAGGTGCCTGTTTCAACCAAAGCATTGCCCGGAACCAGTTCATTTGATTTGAGCTGTTGCGGGAGTAGGGCGTATTTTACCGGGCCAAAAACGCCGATTGGGTCCCCATTAAAATAGCAATAACAGAAGAATCAAATAGCTTTGGGTGATAAACCCAATAGCCCCTAACGTCATGATGGCAATTTCGGCCAGTTTTACCCTGCGGATAAACCAAGATTTTTCGTATTTATCGGCGAGCACCCCTGCAGACGCAGAGAACAAGAAAAACGGCAGAATAAATAAGCCAGCGGCGAGGTTGATAAACAGGTTGCTCGAGATAGGAAGACTACCCGCGCCAGCAAAGGCAACAAACAGCAACAAAACATTTTTAAAGATGTTGTCGTTAAATGCCCCAAAGAACTGCGTGACAAAATATGGCAGAAAGCGTCGCTGACGCAACAATGACGCTTGATGGTTATGGGGCATTCGCTTTCCTTTGCTTTACCAGTTCTTTAAGTAGTTAGACAGTAGATTCTCAATGAGCTCTTTACCATCAATCGGCTCTGCGGCAAAAAATTTATCGTCAACGCTCAATAACGTAATACCGTGTACACCTGCCCATAATACGCGACTAGCTTGCACGACTTCTTGTTCACTGCGTGAAGGTGCTAACTGTTTCAGCAGATCCTCAAGCATACCCGTCATGTTGTTGATGCGCGAATCTTGCCATTCAGGAAGTGGCTCACCGTTCATATTGTGTTCAAACACTAGTTGCCAGCGGTGTGGATGACGCTTAGCAAAATCATGATAACAATAAGCAAGTTCGTACAGCGCTTGGGTGTAATCTTGGCTTTGGGTGATTTTTTCTTTGGCTTCTAACGCTAGTTCATCTGTGGTTTGCGCGACAGCATGTAACAGCAATAGATTATAGTTGCCAAATACGTTGACTAGAGTGCTTGGAACATAACCAATCATTTGTGCGATTTTGCGCAAACTTAGCTCGTGGTAGGAACTATGGTTGAGGAATTCCTTAACCGCGTTTAGCGTCATGATGACGAGTTGTTCTCGAGTGTGATCGTTTCGACGAGCCATAGTGAAAAGTTAAAAATGAACGTTGTTCAATATTTTATTGGGTGCTTAATTGAGCGTCAACTAAACACCCTCGCAAATTTGCAATATTCTGATACATGTAATCAGCTGTCGAATCTATCTTTATTGGGCCTATCAAGCTAAGATTAAGATCCTAATAATACTAATGCGAGTGGGTAAAATACTCAGTCCGGTACCCTAAAGGAAACACATGAAACGACTTTTTTCTCTCGTGGCGTTGCTGATGGTCTCAGTGGCTATTACGCCCGTAGCTGAAGCTAAAAAGTTCGGTGGTGGTAAGTCTTTTGGTAAGAGCTTTAAGACCGCGCCAGCACCAAAGCAGCAACAACAAAACACGAACACCATTGGCAAAGAGCAAACGACTAAACAGTCTTCAAGCAAGAAAGGCTTGATGGGTGGTATTTTAGGTGGCTTGTTGGCTGGTGGTTTACTTGCAGCCTTCTTTGGCGGTGCATTTGAAGGTATCCAGTTTATGGATATCTTGATCATGGGTCTGATTGCATTTGTGATCTTTAAACTGATGCGTGGCATGCTTGGCGCTAAGCAGGGTAGTATGAATCAGCAGCGTCAACAACACGCTTACAGCGGTTCTACACCTAAATTTGAACAGCCTAATGTTCAAAACTTTGAGCAACCACAAAACGTAAACCAAGGTGGCTTTGGTGGTTTCGGCGCGCAAACCGACGTACCACATAATTTCCCTCCTGGTTTTGACCAAGCAGCATTTGTTAACGGCGCTCGTGAGCACTACCGTATTTTACAAGGCGCGTGGAACCACAACCAATTGGAAACGATTGAAGAATACGTATCACCAAGTTTGTACGCGGATCTTAAAGAAGAGCGTGCTAAGCTTGATGGTGAACAACATACTGACGTGATGTATGTTGACGCTGAAATCGTTCGTGCTGATTACGACGCGCAAAAAGCGCAGTTGAGCCTACAGTTCAGTGGCCGTTACCGCGATGCTGTGGAAGGTATTGAAGAGAACATTGAAGATATCTGGCACCTAGAACGTGACCTAACGGTAGCAAACGCACCATGGTTGATTGTTGGTATTCAAGGCTAAGCCTCGATAGCAAATGAATAGATAGAACGCCCGGGTCACTCTCGGGCGTTTTTTTATTCTTTACACACTGAGTGTATAATCGGAAAGGAAATTGATAACAACAAATAAAGGAAAGTAAGATGGCTCAATTTAAGTACAAACAGTTATCACAACAACAGCAAGATCAGTTGGACGCGGCAGTCTTTCGTAAACTGCTTTCACACCTTGATGAAAATAAAGACGTACAAAATATTGATCTGATGATTTTGGCGGGCTTTTGTCGCAATTGCTTTAGCAAATGGTATAAAGCAGAAGCGGAAAACCAAGGTTTAGCGTTAGATATTGATGATGCTCGCGAGCGAGTTTATGGCATGACGTATGATGAGTGGAAGCAAAACCATCAGCCAGAAGCGACCGCTGAACAACTAGCTGCATTTGAAGCTCGTCAGAAGAAGTAAGTGACGAAAGCAGATTAAAGAAATGGGCATCAAGTGATGCCCATTTTCAGTTTTACAAGCAGCCTAATGTTTCAAACTCACTCAGTTTTGTTTGATAGGGTGTGAGATCGCCAATATGATTCGTTACCCAATCAGGGTTGTAATAAGTATCTAAGTAGCGTTCACCACTGTCGCAAAGTAGGGTAACGATTGAGCCAATTTCGCCTTTTCTCTTCATTTCACAGGCGAGTTGTAGAGCGCCAAACACGTTTGTCCCTGTTGATGCACCAACCTTTCTACCGAGCTTTTGTTCAAGCCAATGTGCCGTTGCAACCGAAGCCGCATCGGGAATTTTACGCATTTCATCGACGACACCGGCGATAAAACTTGGCTCAACGCGCGGACGCCCAATCCCTTCTATTTTACTACCAACTGCGGAAGTGAGTTCGGTATTACCACTATGGTAATAATCAAAGAATACAGAATTGTCAGGGTCAACCACACATAACTTGGTTGGGTGTTGTTGATAACGGAGAAATCGGCCAATGGTTGCAGAGGTACCGCCTGTGCCTGGGCTCATCACAATCCATTTAGGAATAGGGTGCGCCTCGAGCGTCATCTGATTGAAAATTGAATCGGCAATATTATTGTTACCACGCCAGTCGGTTGCTCGCTCGGCATAAGTAAATTGATCCATGTAGTGTCCATCGAGCTCTTTGGCTAAACGGCGTGATTCTGCATAAATTTGGTCAGATCGTTCAACAAAATGTGCCTTACCACCGTAAAATTCGATTTGCTCAATTTTCTTTTTAGCTGTGTTTTGGGGCACAACGGCAATAAAGGGCAACCCAAGTAATCGAGCAAAATACGCTTCAGACACAGCAGTACTGCCAGAGGATGACTCGATAATCGTCGTTTTTGGACCAACCCAACCATTGCTGAGTGCATAGAGAAACAATGAACGAGCCAGTCGATGTTTGAGTGAGCCAGTCGGATGGGTACTCTCATCTTTTAGGTATAGGTCAATACCACTAATGCAAGGTAAGTCGAGTTTGATTAGATGAGTATCGGCTGAACGTCGATAATCAGCTTCAATTTTTCGTACTGCGTTATTGGTCCACTCGCGTAGATGACTCATATACGTTCTCCTCGAATTTTTAGTCAATCAGCTTAGAAGTTGTTATTCAGAGCTCGTTGCTTTTTCTAAGCTTGGTTCTTGTTCTGGATGCACCGCAATATAAGTAATAGTGCAATAGAACCGATATTTTTAAGTTGTTTAATTAGAGTAATAATTTAACTATAAATGAGGAGAAATGGTTTGCTTTGTTTGCTGTGATTGGTCTGTTTTGTAGAAACATTTTCTATATTTTCATTTCTCAGGAGAAAGAATGGTGGGGTTTGTAGTGTGTAATAATGCTGCTGATTGAGAAGGGATGAATCAGTACTTGGTTTGCCTGTCATCCCTTCACTCTATTTAGTCAGTAAAGCGCATGACGCCTTCTTGCACTGCTGTTGCGACTAGATCACCTTGGCGGTTGTAAATCTCACCTCGTACGAGACCTCGCGTGTTACTTGCTGTTGGGCTTTCGATTACATAAAGCAGCCATTCGTCCATTTTGAATGGACGATGGAACCAAATGGAGTGGTCAATGGTGGCGACTTGTAGTTTTGGCGTAAACAGAGAAACACCATGTGGATGCAAAGCAGTCGTTAAGAAGCCCCAATCTGACGCATAGGCAAGGATGTATTGGTGAATCAGTTGGTTATCTGGCATTTCACCATTAGCTTTGATCCAAAGATATTGCTTTGGTTCCGCTTTTTCTGGTTTGAGCGGGTTGATCACGGTTACCGGACGCATCTCAATTGGTTTTTCACCACAGAAGATTTTCTGGATTTTTTCTGGCAGGAATTGTGCGATTTTAGATGCAAGTTCTGACTCAGAAGCATAGTTTTCTGGCCCAGGAATCGTTGGCATACTGTTTTGGTGCTCAAATCCTGGCGCATCACCGTGGTAAGACGCGGTGAGATAGAAAATAGGGCGACCATTTTGAATCGCTTTTACACGACGAGTGCTAAAACTACGGCCGTCACGCAAGTTTTCTACATCGTAAATGATCGGTTTTTCTGGATCGCCAGGGTAGAGGAAATAACTATGGAATGAGTGGACGGTACGCTCTGGATCAACCGTGTAACGCGCAGCAGACAATGCTTGGCCGATCACTTGTCCACCGTAGACTTGTGGTAGGCCAAGGTTTTCACTTTGACCACGAAATAGGCCTTCTTCAAGCTTTTCTAACTGCAATAAATCCAGCAGCTCTTCTAATGGTTTACTCATTACATTCTATCCAAATACTAAGATGTGATTATTCTACAGAATTCACTTTGATTTTAGATCAATCGGTTACAAAACTTACACCGAAGATCTCATGTTGCCCTAAGCATATTGAAGTCGCTTTTAAACTTAGTCAAAACTCGGTCAATAGTGAACGATTGCTCATGACACTGTGTTTTTCCAAGTCTATAATTTATCGGTACAGCGTTTTTTATTCTCATATATTTAATTCTCATAGAGAGGCATTATGAAAAAGGCATTGATGTTATTGACGTCGGTGGTATTTGGGGCGGTATTAGTGGGTTGTCAAAACGAGCCAACAGCTTCTACTTCTAAGGAGCAAGTGGTGCAAGCAGAAATGAATCATGCAGTAACAGGTACGGTTGCTTACCGTGAGCGTATCATGCTACCTGACAATGCGATTGTCACAGTAAGATTGCAAGATATCTCACTGGCTGATGCGCCTGCTAAGGTACTAGCAGAGCAAGTGATGGAAACCAAAGGTGCGCAAGTTCCGTTTGCTTTCTCTTTGAATTATGATGGTGATGAGATTCAACCTGGCCACACTTACTCAGTAAGCGCACGTATTGAAGTGAACGGTAAATTACGCTTTATCACAGATACAATTTACCCAGTGATTACTGACGTTGAGCAAACCAAAAACCTTAATTTGATGCTGGTTGGCGTACGTTAATTAGCCTGATTATGGGATAGATAATGGCAGCGTTATGGCTGCCATTTGTATTTTCTGAGGTTGATTCTACCATTCACGTTACATTCGATGTCTTCATCTAATAAACGCTTTCTTTGACGCTGCAAATCGGCCCCTTTCAACGAAATTTGGCCTTGGCTATTGACCACGCGATGCCATGGTAATTTTGAACCTTCTGGGAGATTGCCCAAGGCTTTACCCACATGACGCGCGTAGCCGGGATACCCTGCCATTTTGGCAACCTCACCGTAACTTGTAACTTTTCCAAACGGAATTTGTTGAATTACGGCAAAGATTTGCGCTAAAAATTGATCCATACTTAGTGACAATATTGGTTTTATGAGTCTGCTGACGACTATTTTGCAATGAATGCAATTGAAATCAATATCCGATTTTGCAAATTCCAGGAAGGAATAAGGAGTTGGGATGCTGTTTGCAACTTGTCAATTTTTTGCCGCACTGCTTTTGGCAGTTGTTGGTGCACGGGCGCTTGGATTGAGCGAAGGCGATATACCACTTATTGCAGTGTTGATCCCCGCGATTTGGTTAGTCCAACAACGCAGTTTTGCCTATGCGGTATTCTTCATATCTGTTTTCATTTATGGGATGACTTTAGCTCATCAACATGTCGCGCTTTCGGTCAGTATTTGGATTCTGTTTCCTTTGCTGATGGTGGTGTTTTCAAAACGTTCTAACCTAGTGGTGGTCTTTATCGCGTCACTCATTGTGGTGACGTTGCAGGTAGGTATTATTGCTACTCAATCGGCGGGTAATCTCGGTGGTAGTGCTGCCATGACTATTTGTCAGACTGTTTCGGTGATCATGATCTGGTGGTCGACGAGCCATTGGAAGCCACAACCCGTTCACCGATGGTGGTCTCTCGCCTTGTTAATACCGATGTGGCTAGCTCAGTCAGTCTATGGCATTTTATTTGCGCTGACTTTGGTCGGTATTATGTCGATGTTAGAGAGCTTGCTAAGAGTCAAAGATTTTAACTGGGGCAGCCTTATGTGCTGGTCTTTACCTACAGTAGGATTTTCTGCATTGGTAATCAGCCCTAATATTGATGTGCCTAATCCAGTCTTTGTTGTGTGGTTATGTTTTCTCGCGACAGCTTGGGTATCGGACTACATACTGCAAAACTTCGAATACAACGAAGAGACATAATGAGTGCAGTATATGTGCAAAATGTGGCATAATTGACCAATCTTTGTTCACTCTTGCGTGATGTTCACAGTCAAAAAAATGATGTGAATGCGCGCCAGAGAGTTAATCAATTAAATCAGGTCACAAGTGCAACGATTTATCGCCTTACTTTTCATGCTTTCTTTTACCGTATCTTCTACTTTTGCTGATACGCGTATTCGAGTGGGCATGGAAGCTGATGATATTGTTACTCACACCTTATTTAGCGCGATCTCAGAGCATTTTCATCTATCTACCGACTACGTTTACTATCCCAGTTTTAATGACATACTAACCGCGGTTGAAACTGGTGAAGTCGATTTTGCTGCCAATGTTACCTTTACCGAAGAACGGTCTAAACGCTTCGATTTCTCAAGTCCGACCAATATTGAATACACGTATTTGTTTACTCGTGGTGGTAAGAAGTTAGAGCAGCTCGGTAGTATTGGTGTGCCCAAAGGCACCATCTATGGTGAGTTGATCGCTAAAAACTACCCGCACATCACTCAGGTTGAATACGATGGGCAAGATGTTGCGCTCAGGCTATTTAAGCAAAACCAAATTGAAGGGATTGTGGATGCAATTAACCAGTTAAAGCCTCTTTTGCTTGCCGGCTATGATGCGCAACTGCTCAATCATCAAATCTCTATCAAACCTGTGTCACTTATTGCGACAAAAGGTAAGCATCTCGCTCGACTCGAGGAATTTGAAGCTTTGGTGCATAGTGCTCAAGTTCAAAAAGCATTGCGAGAAAACATCACACAATATCAATTTGATTTGCGCCAAGAAGCGTTAAGAAATCTTGCGACAAAGCTCGGTGTGGATCGCTCCAGACCGCTCAAAGTCAAAATCGAGTCCATAGGTCAGTATGCTTACTATCAAGACGACGGAAAGTTGGTAGGAATTACTCCTGAGGTGTTATTTTCTGCGTGTGAAATATTGCAATTTAACTGCCAATTGATGAGTCAACCTGGTGAAGCGTGGGAGACAATGTACGATGACTTCCTTGCGCAAAAAGTTGATGTAATTTCACCGATCGCAATATCTGAGACTCGTAAGGAAGTCACCTATTTCAGCAAACCGTATTTTGTATCCAATGCAATTATTGTTAAGCGTGAAGGCTACAAGAATGGTGTGTATAGCAATGTGTCGGAGCTGATTATTGAACGTATCGGCGTCGTGACGAATGATATTTATCATGAATTGTTGCTCGACTTATTGCCTCAAAAAGATCTACATACCTTCTCTAATGACGAAGAACGCATCAACGCTCTGCTGAGCAATGAAATCGATTACATCATAATCAATCGTTCAAGCTTTAATAAAGTGTTACGTGAATCCAAAGAGATTTTGCCGCTTGAGGAAGATTCATTAATTCGAGATTTCTATTCGACCGATGTGGCGATAGGCTTTGCTAAAACCCCGCAGGGGCAAATACTCGCAGAGTTGTTCTCACAGGCAATTACGATGTTGAATGTGGAGAAGATTGTCGGCCAATATAACATCATGCCTGATTGGAAAGCGACGCTACTGAGTGAGAAGCGTTTGGCAAGGCTGACGTTGTCGGTGATCATTTTGATTTTGATTGCTTCTTTGCTCTTAAGTCTCTACTTCAACCATCAATCGAATACCGATAATTTGACTCGGTTGAAAAATCGAAGATCCTTGACCCGTCGATATAACAAAGGTGTGCAGCCCGATCAGACCTTGGTTTATTTGGATGTGAACAAGTTTAAACCAATTAATGACACCTATGGTCATGAGGTTGGAGATCAAGTACTGAAAGAGTTAGCGCATTACATTATGCGTTATTGGAAAGGGCAGAGTTATCGAATTGGTGGCGATGAATTTATTTTGGTAGGGACAGTGAGCGCTGTCGAACTCAGTCATGCGCTCTTGAATCTACAAAAGATAAAGTTTAGGTCATCTGCGAATGGCGTTGAGTTAGAGATAAGTGTGGCATTTGGCGTATCTAAACCTCGTCGTGATGTCATGTCGTTAGAAAATGTAATGCATGAGGCCGATCTTTCGATGTATGCCAACAAACGTAAAGCGCGGCTGATTGAATCGCGTTTTGCACAGAACGAACAACAAGCTGATCTGGGCGTGAGCTAGTAGCGCAGTGCATAAATCTGACTGATTTTTAAACGAATAAATAGCAGGTCTGTCTATTTGATAGGCGTTTGATTCAAAAAGAACATTTTTATTGTGTGTTGGGCTTGCAATGGCTGCAGTGATACCAGATAATCCCCTCACTCTCTGGAAACAGAGATGAACTATGGAGGCCTGGTCCTCCCGCAACAATAGCTCGTGAACTCGGTCAGGTCCGGAAGGAAGCAGCCGCAGCGAGTGACTTGTGTGCCGGGATGTGGCTGGGTCTCCACCCAATTTAGAAAAGCCGCTCAATGAGCGGCTTTTTGCTATCTGCAGTTTTATTTTTGCTTCTCTTTTATGTTTCGGCATTGCCCACATTTTTGCCAATGAAGAAAGACGACTTTCTCAATATGTTCGATATCTCAATTGAAACACAAGAGATAGCGGAAATGATTTGCATGAAGGCAAGCGAGAACAACGATTACGTGGTCGAGTACCTCATGAATGGAAAAATAGGCGAGTTATGCAACCAAAAGTATTAGCTCGCCACCCTCATGCAAAACAATAGTAGAGCGTCGTTTAACTATGTGAGTCCGCTACACGCGGTGATAGCGACGTTAATGAAAGTGTTGGTTTAACAGCATATTGATGAAATACCAACGCACTGTCGCACTGATTTTTGCCACACCAAGATGCTTGAATCGGTCTACCAACGGTGAGATCTCATGAAACCAATCATCAGGTTAAGACGCAGCGCCCTTAAAATTAGATTCTTACAATTATCATTTTCGGGCGCATCAAATGCCTAAAAAGTAAAGATCCTCTCTCTTGAACAATGCTATGCCTTCAGGCACATCTATATATCTGCTGCCGACTAGTTTACCCTCTCTATAGAAGATAAGTTGGTATTGTCCTTGGCTGACGTACATTGGTTTGTTAGAAAATTTTATTTTGCTCCGTTGTGAAACAAAAAGATATCCAATTTTCATCAATATGGGTGAGTTGTAACTGTGTCTGGTTATCGTACGGCATTATCCGTACCGTATTTATTCTCGCGCTTTTCGGAACAAGTCATACGGAGGGTAGGTAATCGGCAGCCCATGGTACGACCTCTCCGATTAGAGTTGAGTAAATATCCTTTAACGTTGAAGAGTCTGCATAACTGTTGAAACTGACTGTACTCATTACAGTCAAGAAAGCTAGTTTCAGTTTCATTAATCACCCGCGCTCCAAATAGCTTCTAGTTCACTGCCGCCAACCATTCCATCCATCATAATGAATACAATATCATCCGATAGATCATCGGACATACCAGATGATAACAATAGGTTCGAGGTTGATTCGACAAAGCTCTTCACCAAGTGCGAATTGTTTTCCATCACTTTATCAAAGGTTGTAGTTGATACTGAGCTGTTTAGTTCTCCTCTGATTGCATCGTTAAACTCTTTGTAGGTCTCTCTGATGCCCAATTTTATCGCTAATTTGGCCTTAGTGCGCTTATTTATTGGCGGCATAGCTTTCATAGCAGGTGGTATAAAACATTGATAAGCAAATGATTGCATCATGGATATGTCAGCAAATGACTCCATAATACAGTTGTCTGTATCTAGGAATCGCTATCAAGGTGTTGGCGAAGTTTTGGTGTCATTAGATCTCGAGTTACTCGCTCAGGCGTGATTGAGTGAAGTCCATAAAGAAAATTATGTTCGATTTTACCTAGATGTTTACACGTAACCACTGCGTAGTAGTGATAATGCAGTGCCAAAAGCGACCTTGACTTATTACTGCCCTCAAATATCGAGAGATAACCAGGGTGAACCATCAGCTCATGGGCTTTGTAATCATGTTCCCACGATGGCGCACGTATAAATTTGACCTCAATTCGACAGTCGCTAGTTTCCTTGTTGAAAGGAAGGGCGTCGTCAGGGATGAGTAGGCTTACCCTATCTTTCATAAGTTGTTCAAATTTGTCACTGATTGCATTAGAGTGTTCTTCTTCGTCTCGGCGATCGAGGAGAACGTGTTCGGCATCGGAGACAAACTTGCCGCTAGGATCGGTGAGATTGAATATTGTATTCTTTGACAGGCTCTCGCTAGCATAGTTTGTCTTATTGATGAACCTGTAAAAGCAAGAAATTCGTCGTGGTCTTTGGGTATTTGAACACATGAATCCACACAGTAACTTCTTGCTCCATTTGCCATTTTATCAGCTAACCATCATCAGGTGTTGTATCCCTAGCGGGGTGCTGAGGTCTTTGGGAACAGGTGAATGTAGTGCTTGTTGTGAGTAAGTTTGATAAACAAGGAGAACATAGCCGATATATCCTGAATGAGGCGCTCTTGCTTCTTTCAGTTCGTTCAACTGATGCTGTTTGCGTTTGGATAACATACCTTTGGCTGAAGACAGTTTCTCGATCTCTATACGGATACCGACAATTGAATTAGATGATTTTAGCTTGTTGGCATATCGGTCGGAAAAAGAAAATAAGAGATGATTAACCAACATCCCAAGATGATGTAAAGATATATTGCCGGACAAAATGTTCAGGAACGTAAGGGTACCGTTTCATCAGTTCTGCTTTATGCTTTTCGTCGATGTTTTGGTACCACAATTTATTATTTTGGTCATATATAATACCCACCATATCGACCTGAAAAGGTATCATAGGATTAATCTTGTAAGCAGCCAGAAAGGTATAACCATCTTCATTTTAAACGATGCATCAAAGTTAGTTGAATATGGCGATGCTCGAAGCTATGTGTAATGAAAGCAGCCAGACCAGTAACCAGCATGAAACTTCCATTTTACCCTGAACGTTTTACGTGGCATAGGTGTTTTCAAACCACTGGTCAGCATAGAAAACCCGACTAGGGTCATTAACTTAAGAATAAACATATCTTATATCTGAATGTATGAAAAGAAGTCTTGAAGTCTGTCAGAGCTTTCGGTTAAAAATCTGAATTTGAGATATGGGCCCACTTGCGGATTATACGTTGGGACTATAGTTTTCTATGTTTGTTATGTGATCAAATTCATTTAATACAATTGGTTATAGGATAAATTGGGTCTGAGTTAGACACAGGTTTGAATGTTATTAGAGGATGTGTCCATAGCTTTGAAAATATGTTTAATAGGAGAATGACAAGCACCGTAAGTCGACTTATATAATTTAAGACAACTAATGCTATGATGTGCCAAATGACATTGAGTAGAATTTCAAATGACTAACGTTAACTCGTCAGTAAATTATCAGGTGGTAGATTCTAATTTAGTGCCTCTGGCGCTATTGCTCGAAGCCGATCCAAGTCAACAAAGTATCAACAGTTACTTAGCCGATGCGTGGTGTTTTGCGGCTTATCAGCAAGAGGCCATGGTCGGCATATGTGTGGTTAGAGAGATCAAACCGCAAGTGGCAGAAGTCTTTAACGTATCAGTATTGCCAGAGTGTCAACAGCAGGGAATTGGCAGTGCTTTATTGCGTTTTGCCTTGGGTCAGTTGTTAGAGATGAATATTCGCCGCGTTGAACTCGGTACAGGGACTTTTGGCTATCAATTAACTTATTACCAACGGCTAGGTTTTCGAGTTGAAAGTATCATCAAAGATCACTTTTTAGTTAATTATTCGGAGCCGATTTTTGAGCACGGGATTCAGCACAAAGACATGTTGCGTTTGTCATTGAATTTAGTCGGGAAGAGTGATGCTGGAGCAATTTGAAATACAATTTAGAACCTTTATTGAGCAGCAAAAACAAACGGACGCGGCGCACGACATCGCTCATATATTACGTGTAGTCAAGACAGCAAAACATTTATGTATGCAAGAGCAGGCTCAATTAGACATTGTCGTTCCTGCAGCCTATTTACATGATTGTGTTTCATTAGCAAAAGATCATCCACAACGAGCACAAAGTTCAATATTCGCTGCGGATAAGGCCATAGAGTGGTTAGCGTCGATTGATTATCCCAAGCATTATTTTGATGCGATTCATCATGCGATTGCCGCTCATAGTTTTAGTGCGCAAATTGAAGCGCGAACCTTAGAAGCAAAAATCGTCCAAGATGCGGATAGATTAGATGCACTCGGCGCAATTGGTATTGCACGTTGTCTACAAGTCGGTACTGCTCTTGGTAGAGAGCTTTATTACTATCAAGATCCACTGTGCACTCTGCGTGAGCCGAACGATCAACGTTATACGATTGATCATTTCTATACCAAGCTACTGACGTTGTCTGAGACGATGAACACCGATGCAGCAAAGCAAGAAGGTCAAAAACGCAGCGCGTTCTTACGGACTTTTCTTGATCAATTGGGTGATGAAGTCTTGTAATTGGTACTAAAAAGGCCTCATAAGGGCCTTTTTAGTAAAGGTTGAAAACTAGAAATACACGGCGAAAAATAAAGCGATTGAAGCAAGCGAAAGCGTAACTTTACCATTAAAAACAGAGTTGTATTTTACAATCTAATAATGCTGTTTGTCTTAATTAACCCAAAATATAATCGAATTGAATGAGTTAATACGAACTTTAAGAATGACAAGTTTATTATATTTCTTAAATTCTAATGGAAATTATTCTGACTACAATTGAATGGGTATAACATTTGGTTAAAACCTGTACCGATTTAGAGTAATGTTTATTCATTTGGAGATGTTTATTCCAGCATTAATATAAATTCATTTAATGTAAGAAATATCCTACATCAAATCCTTTGATACCGTGTTGCTAAATGTAATCATTAAGTATAAAACGGAAAGTTGCCTGTGTCACTAATAGTTATGATGAATGAAGTGAAATTATATATCATATAAATTAACGTCATTCAGAGTTAGTGGTTATATTTTGATTATGTGTCGCTTAATTTAGAACCATTAAATAATGCTAATAAAACAGGCAATTAAATCTAATTAAGTTTTATTAGTGAGAATTAAATGAAAAGCGTTCTAGCAATATTAGTCAATATTGTTTTGTTGAATGGATGCGATGAAGATACATTAACCGTAACAGGAGTAAGTCCAGAAGGGCCGAGTGTTACTGTACCGGAAACGCCAGATCCGGAATTACCAGAGATTACACGTCCAACTCATTTTTCGGCAGTGATCAAAAGTGGCAGTAAAGTTATTACTGGTGACGTGACGTGTAACGATGAAAGGTTAAATCATGATGGTCGAGTAGAACTGGCTTATGATGACCCGATTAGCTGCTTATATGGCAATGTTACATTAGCCGAATTTTCCCCAATTTGGTCTCAGCAACCTCACATGGAAGACACTCGCAGCGGTGAACAATTTCATGAGTTAAACATCGAAAAAAGCAATGCCACTGAAACTGAGCGAGCTCAAGCAATACTGAACAAAATTGATGCTTGTTCAAACCAAGAATCACTCTGTTTGAATGAAATTGACAGTTTTGATATCGAGTTGGTTTACGCGAATCTTAACAATAAAGATCTTGTAGAAGATTTTCTTGAGCCCAAACCTGAAGATAACGTTGGAGAAGCGCCTTCTTCACACGTAGACAATACGGTTGTTCCTGAGGTTTCGAGTGGGACTAACGATTCAAGTTTTGGGAATCCTGATGCATTTGTCTCTGCCAACGTGGAACAATCGCTCAGTTACAAACCTGATGCCGATAATGCAGTCGCGACAACGGTTCGTTTGGTAGATGACCTGGGTCGAACGATTGAAGGAGTGCAGTTCTACACTAAGTCTAAACAAGGTATTACAGACAGCGCCGGTCAATTTGAGTTTATTTGGGGCGAAGATATTACCTTCGGCATCGATACGTTCACCTTTGGTAGTACGAAAGGCAATCAGATTGAATATCGCCTAAGTGACGTTACTAGCAATGCAATGGTTAAGCAAAATATCCAACATATTGTCGAACGTTATGCGACCGACCATCACAACGAACACGTAGAGTTTAGTCCACAAGTGCATGAAGTTTTTGCGCTTTATCCTAATGTTATCAACGCGGCGATTAACCTAGCGTTGCCGAATGGTGCGCCATTGCTTAATGATAAAGGGCAGGAGAGTGGCTTTGTAACGCCTGACGAGTTTAAAGCTCAGTTTGGCAGTGGGATTGCGGCATTGATTGACGCAGAACTCAAACAAATAGGTGCTTTCCGCTATGGCGATTATTTTACTCAACCTAAGGCGTTAGAAATTAAATCAGGCTCTTACGTTTCTGACACGCTGAAAGCACTTTATCACGGCGTCGATCAGTTTCATGTTTTCCATGATAGTTATTCTTGGTATGGCGCGAGTGGTGAGGCTCGTGGAACTCGTGCACTGAATTTATCCAACCGAGCATTCCCAATAACGATGGCACGTAATGACAATAGTCACTGGTTGCCACTGGAACAAGAGGCGGCGTGGACGCGTGGTTCTGGTACGGATAAGAAAGCCTATTTTGTTGACGCGACGGTTTTAGATGCAAGTTCGACAGTGACTTTGCAGCGTCCGATGGTTCTGAAAAAGGATAACGTAACTTTTGATCTGCCTTTTGTTACCGCAGGTGAGTTGGGACGAGGCCACGTTGTCTATTTGGGTAATACCATGTACACCAGTGTTCTGTCTTGTCCGGATAACTATTGGGCAGGCGCAGAACTGCAGATAGATAGTCAAAGCCAAGCATGTAGCTATCGAACCGGTGCGGAGGCCCAATTAGCAGATAGCCGCAACGATCGCGGTTCAATGAAGCAATTTTTTACTAACCTGTTTCAATGGTTAGAACCTAACTACCAAGGCAAGAGTCTTGCCACAAATATCGAGTTGGGGCATGCATTTGAAGTATGGAAAAAAGACAAAACGTATCCATTCTTTGTCGATAGTAGTTTTGGTTTCTCTGAGTTAATTCATTACTCATCTCAACAGTTTGATGGTTTGAATCCTGAGACAACTCCTTTCGTTGTATTACAAGGCTACGAGCAGATTACCGATGGTTATGATACCAAGTCGACACATGCCAATATTGATGCTCCAAAATTGAATCAAGATGATCTCAATGATTTGATGGGTTACGTCTCCAAGGGAGGCAACTTAATCTTTATGGAAGCCGTGATGCCGCGCAATCCAGAACCAATTGCACGCCTATTTGATGCTGCGGGTATGGTCGTTGGCGGTGCAAATACGGTCATCACGCGTCAAGCGTATTGTGGCAATAGCTATTGGTGTGGTGACATCGTGCCAAATTTGCATGCGCAAACTAAACAGGGTTTAGTGGTTTATGAGCGTTACGACGACACTTCAAAAATAACTATCGGACAAAATGGTAGCATCTCATGGCCTGGGCCGGTTGATATGCCTAAGCTATCTATCCCACGCTTTAAAGATGAAAATGGTGAACAGAACGGGCGTTATGCATTTTTCGAGGTAGCCAATGAACAAGAAAAACTGGATGCAATCGCACAAATCCAATCGCAGTTTCCTAGTGTGCCTGTATGTAAAGACGATTATCAATATGAAGTGAACTGTATTGAATACCGTGAAGGCCATGGAATTGAAACTCGCGGCAATTATGCACGTCCAGATTTTACGCGTTTACCGATTAATGGTGATGTTGTTGGCGCGATGGTCAAAGCTGCTAACCTTGGTGACAACGTGATGGCGCTGTTCAATCATGAGCTTTATTACCGAACTAAAGCAGAACTTGGCACTCGCTTGCCTGCAGCTGAGTTAAATGCCGTCTATGACAATTTATCTATTTGGTTGTGGAACGATGAACAGTATCGCTTTGAAGGTGAGCATCAAGATGAGTTAGGTTTTAAAGTTATCACCCAATTTTTGAACTGTTACACCAACAATAAACATGGCGGTGGAACAAACTGCCCTGAGTCACTAAAAGATGTGTTGGTCAAGAATAACATGAGACATGCTAACGGGGAGCTGAATCCAAGTTATCCATTAAATTATATGGAAAAGCCACTGACACGCTTGATGTTAGGTCGTTCTTTCTGGGACTTCGATATAACGGTTGATACTACTGAGTATCCAGGCCGACCGAGCACCAGTGGTAGCACAGCATCGGTTGTGTTGGAGACGTATCGTAAACCAGTAACGTATACAGCAAGTAATCGACAAGCGACAGGCTTGTGGGCTCCCCAGTTGCAAACCGTGACGTTGCGAGATGGTGTGCCTGCGACGATTACAGTTGCGCTGGTTGATGACCTTACGGGGCGCCACAATCATGAACAAGCATTAAATCGCCCACCGCGAGTTGAAATGAGCTTTAAACACGATGGTATATCGACAGACATTACCGTGCCTTATGGTGGTTTGATTTACGTAACCCCGCAGGCAAGTGATGTGCTGGGTTCAGCGACGTTTAATTTTAGTAATGTATTGAAAGCGTCGTATTGGAAAGAAGGGGTTTGGGTGCATCCGTATAATGAAGATGTTCCTTTAGCCGATATTGATACCGGCCATTTCCTTTACACGACACCGGTTAAGAACTTGTCAAACTCAGAGAATATCACGGATTTTGCTCAGCAGATGAACCGCTTTGCTGACGCGGCGAGTGACTTTTATGGCCGTGATGAAACGCCGGCGACTGATCAAAATCAAGGTTTGCACCGCCGTTTTACCTATGCTGAGCTACCGCAACATCGTCATCACTTTGTGAACGATCGTCAAATCTCGATTGGCGCGGCGCATTCAGGGTATCCAGTGCAGAGCTCATCATTTAATGTCAATGCGACTAATGTTCCAACTAAGCCGGAAGACGATTGGTTATTGTGGCACGAAGTGGGCCACAACTTAGCGGCGGCGCCGTTTTCTGTTGCTGGCTCGACAGAGGTGACCAATAATATTCTAGCGCTCTATATGCAGGAAATGCGCGAAGCAAATCCTACAATGACACGTATTGAAGGTGATATTAAGAAAATACCAATGTGGATGTCTGCACATCGAGGCCATGCATGGAGTGAAGGAGATGCAGGTCTTCGCCTCGTGATGTTTGGTCAGCTTAAACTATGGGCTCAAGATAATTTTGCGATTCATAAGTGGTATCTCGATGAAGCGAAGCCAAGTGTATTCAAGCAAGATGAGGGCTGGAACATGTATAAGCTCATGCACCGAATGGCTCGTGGTGAAACATTCCATAGCGACCAAAATTATTGTACCACGCAAGCGACAGGTCTAAATGCTAGCGACACGTTAATGGTTTGTGCATCTTACGCTTCAGGCTTTGATCTGAGTGATTTCTTCCTGCAATGGAACCCTGGTGAGGTGAAAGCAGATATGCCAGATGGTACCAGTGACTACAGTGGCGGGATCACCGGAAATGGTGTGGCGATGGTGAAAGGTATGAATTTACCATTACCGACAAAATCACCATTGGATTACACCACGATTCACTGATGTAATCTCTGATTCAGTGATAACAAAAAGCCAGCTTAGTTTAAGCTGGCTTTCTTAATTATACGTTGTGGCACCGTCAAGGTTACGCCATTAAGCGCTTTTACTCATTTCAGTTTGTGGCATGGAATAGTTATTGATGACCGAGCGATAAAGATCTTCATAGTTAGCCTTTTGCAACTCGTCAGCGTCCATTAATTGTCTAATCACTAAGTCACACTGTTTCACCACTTTTTTAAGTGATTCTATGTCTGCCTCTCGTGGTAATCGGCGAGCCAAGAGCTTAATGATACTGATACATACCGATTGTAAAAATGGGCAGCGGCTATTGATTTCAATATAGATTTTCAACAGCTCAGTTAAGGTCATCTTATTGGCTTTAATGTATTTGTGCTTAGCCTCTAGCCATTGCAGCTTTTCACTGTTCGCCTGTTGTAGCTGGTTGAGCATCGTGATTTGGCTTGCGTGGATATTCTCACTTTGCTTGCTTTGAATAATCGCACTGCATTTTGGAATGAGGTGGCTAAATTCTGTGTCGAAATTCATATGATTTAGCAACCAAGCAAACTGGTGCATTGGGTAATAGTGGGCCAAATCAAACTGACGGTGAACTTGGTTCAGCTTACCAACTGCGAGATCGTAGTGTTCTTCTACCAGAGCAATATGCGCCAGAATTAGGTCTAATTCGACTTTCAGGCTCTGGGCTGATTTTAGACTAGTTACCTGATTATAAAGCGTTTTAGCTTCACTTAGACGTGCAGCTTTTGTTTTTTCGTCAGCTTTGTAGCAAGCATAAAGCAGAATGCGAATAAAGTTGATGCGCGCAAAGATGGTGTTGCGATACGTCTCTTTGTTGATCTCCATATAGATACGATAACGCTCAAGCGCGTTTTCATAATCTCCGACCGCCAAGCATAGGTTGCAAATAACGAGCTCACGCTCTGAGTTACCGCGTACGATTTTACTCGCCAGCTCAAAGTGGCGAATTGCTACTGGTATCGCATTGTTGATGAGACTTAAATTAGCCGCAGCCGTGCGCAATAGGGTGCTATTGGGCTTTGAGGCCAACAGTTTGTTAATCATGTTTTCTGCGGTTTTCTTCTCACCTAAATGCATCAAAGAATTGGCTAAACCTATGGTTGCCCAGTCGTATTCTTTGCGCGCTAAGATGCTTTCATACAGTGCTTTAGATTCTTCGTGTAGCTGCAATCGACTTAAAAACTCACCTTTAAAGCGTGAAATGATGAATTGATACTCAGGATAAAACGGTAGCAGTTCATCACATAGCTCGACGCCCTCTGCAAATTGGTGTTTCGCTTGCATCTGATAGAGCTGATATAACGCATTCTTGCGTTGAATTGAGGCGGTAACACGCTCTTTCAACGACACAATGTTGAATGGCTTAAGCAAATAGTCATCAGGCTTTAGTTCAACGATCGAATGCACTACCGACGAGGAATTTTCGCCGGTGATGAGAACAAACACAGCTTTTTCATGCAGCAGGTTATGATGTTTCATCTCTTCGAAAAGCTGTTTGCCGTTCAGTCCGCGACCTAAATTGTAATCACACAAAATCAGGTCAAACGAGTCTTGTCGAACCATTTGCATTGCGATTCGGGAAGTCGAGCAATAATGTATCAAGCGATCATTGAAGCCGAGCTTTATAAGCATGCTTTTTATGGTGACAACGACAATAGGTGCATCATCAACAATTAATACTTTAGAGTTTGAAAAGGACTTCATTTACTTACTAAATTGAGCGAGTTCAACGATAGATTGAATGCCGAGTTTCTTAAAAATACGATTCTTATAAGTGCTGACTGTTTTTTCACTAATATCTAATGTTACGGCGATTTTTTATTATTAAGGCCGTTAAGCAGCAGGTTTGCGACGTTAATTTCTTGGGTTGAAAGTAACTGATACACTTTTTGTATGCTTGTTTTCTCGCGATCCAGCAACGTTGAAGCAATAGTTTTGATGTAGCGAGGATTTTTGTTGGCGACAAAGCAATAGTACGGCTGATTGTTAATATCGCTCGGTACTGAGTTGTTGCCTTCCAGCATACAAACTGAGCCAATAAAGTTGGTTGTGCTGAGCTGCGCCAATAGATCATTGATATCGAGGTCGAGGAAATCGACATCAACAACCAATAAACTGACATTCTGAATGTGTTGGTACTGACACAACTGCGTGACGTTTTTTACCGCATTGATGGAGCCAAATAGGCCATCTTTGGCCAAAGTACGGCTGATAGCATGAGTTGAAGCGATATTCGGGCTGTAAATCAACGCGTCGTGCTGTTGGTTTTCGCGTGCGGCTTCATCATTGGTATCACGCTGGCTAATAAACTCCCATAGCGCCGAGATCGGTAGCGGTTTACACGCATAAAACCCTTGGTAGCTATCCACACCTAAGCTGATCAGATACTGCAGCGTTGATTCATCCTCAATGCCCTCGACGACACAATTTAGCCCCAAAGAATGCGCAAGTTGAATGCACATTCCCGTCAATTGTTGATTGCGGTAATTGCTAGTCAGATTGCGCACAAAACTGCGGTCAATTTTGAGTTCAGTAAAAGGTAATAGCGACAGTTGTCCTAAAGAGGCATGGCCGGTGCCGAAGTCATCAATCGAGAGACAAATGCCGTGCATACGTAAGCGCGCTAAATTGGCTAATGAATTACGTGAATAGGCATAGGCTTCGTGCTCGGTTAGTTCAAGTACTAAACGCGAGGGTTCAAAGCTATGTCGCTGACACAAGAGTAGCAAATCATCACAGATATCTTGCTCGAAATCTGATTGGCTTAAGTTGATCGATAAATGGATATGTGTGCTGAGACGAGCAATGGCTGCGATCGCCTTTTCGGCCACGTGCCAAAATAATCGTCCCGAAAAGTGATGCTGGTGGATCACTTCAAGAAAGCTTGCCGGAGTAAGCACACCATAACGAGGGTGAATACAGCGAATCAGAGCCTCGACACCAATCACTTGTTTGGTTTGAGCGCAAAATTGGGGCTGGTAAAAATTAGCGAACCAGTTTTGCTCGAACGCAGTTTCAATTTCATCCGCGCTTAAACTGATGTGCAGCGCGTCTTCGGTAGACTGTTCATCTCGAGTTTCAAAGCGTTGAAACAGTGCCTCAATAATCGATTGATTATAAGGTTTTGGTAGTATGTCGACGAACTTAAACCCGGCAGCGATGCACATATTGATCGTAAGTTCGATCACATCCTCTTTTACGGCACTATGAATGGCGACACCAATTTCGGTTGATAAGGCCGATAGCTTCGAGAGAACTTGCACGCCATCCATATCTGGCAAATTAAGATCACAAATTACAAAATCGATTATTTCTTGCTCGCAATGTGTAAGGGCAGTGGCCCCTTCACGTTCGATGGCAATATTGTGATAGCCAAGAGCATTAAGTGACAATTTCAGCTTAGTCGCTTGAATCATGTCATCTTCAATAATCAGAATTTTCATCAGTTGCCCTTGTTGGTTAGCCAGTGCTTTAGTTTGTCTTGTACAACATTTAGCTCGCAAATTACATCTAATTTAAGTTGTTTCTTTTGCTGGATATCGTTGGTTGTTTCATATTGTTTAGTTAGCGTGACCAAGGTGTGCATTCCCAATAACGCCGCCGACCCTTTAATGCGGTGAATGATAGCCGACCAGTCTTCGTTATTATCGGCGAGCAACCGACATTCATCTTCGAATGAGCTGATCACAACCGTGGCCATTTCATCTTGCTGCTCGACTGGATGTTCGAACAACCAATCCAAATGCTCATCTAGCCCATCATTCTCTGCGGTAAGCTCTGGCTTTTGGACAAGGTAGCGTTCGAGCACATTATAGAGTTCCTCAAGTGAATAAGGCTTGTACAGCACGCTATCCATTCCGCACTTTTCAGCTTTTTCACTGACAACTCGTGAATCTTCAGCAGTACAACCAATGACTGGAATCTCGCCAGTCACGGCAGACAACTGTTTCACCGCTTGAGTGAGTTGGAAACCATCCATCTCTGGCATATGGCAGTCAGTGATAAGCAGTGACACATGTTCACCATATCTTACGAGATAGTCATACGCATTTTTAGCGGTATCAACAATATGGAAATCGACGCCGATCAGCGCGAGTTGATTGCGGATCAACATGCGGTTAATGCCATCATCATCAACGACCAAGACTTTTCCTTTGCTCGCAGGCAGAGTCAGCGCTTTGGCTGGTTTTGGATGGTTGTCACCTTGCTGGCAGAGCTCAAAGATTTGGTCTGGATAACAGCTCTTCTCACCGGCGATAAGTGGCAAGTTAGATTCGATATCACGTCCTTGCCAAGCATGAATCCACTGCTGCGCACGAGGACTGCTCGGTTGTACAACAAACTCGCAGTTGTAAATCTCGTCTACCACTGTAATTGGAATATTGATTTCGACGCTGGTCCCTTGCTTTATCTTGCTTGAAATGGCGATTTGACCATCCATCAACTCAACAAGACTTTTGCAAATACTCATGCCAAGTCCGGTGCCACCATAGCGACGAGTGATGCCTTTATGTGCTTGCTCAAATGGCGTAAAAATATGTTTGAGTTGGTCATCTTTCATGCCACAACCGGTATCTGTGATCATGATTCGTAGACAAGACGCAGTCGTCTCAATCTCTACGGAGATGTGCCCGTTTTCTGTAAATTTCAATGCATTTGATAGCAAGTTACCAATGACTTGATTGATGCGCAGTGCATCAAAATCAGCGTGAATAATCGCAGAAGGTTTCCAGTTCAGGGAATAACTCAATCCCTTAAGTTTTGCCGCTGTTTCGTAGCTACGTAGGGTAGGGCAAAGCTCTTGGTACAAATTATGGCGACGTACATCAATTTGCAGCTGGTTGGCTTCAATCTTAGAGAAGTCGAGAATCTCGTTCACTTGGCTCTTAAGCCTTTCTGCCGATTGAATGGTGTTTTTGAGTAATTCAATATCTTGGCGTTTACGAAGGCTAAGTTGTAATAGCTCCATCAAACCCAGCATTGCAGCGATCGGGGTGCGCAGCTCATGGCTGACGATCGCAAGAAATTCGTTGCGCGCTTCTACGGCTTTGATCGCGCGTTGATTTGAACGCTGCAGCTCTTCTTCTTTTAGTTTGTCTTCACTGACATCACTAATCACGGTCATGCGGTGAGGCAGACCACTATGATCGGGGTGATTAATGGTTTGGTGCGTAACATGGAAGTAGCGATTGGCCATGGCGCATCGATTCGGATACTGGAAAGTACTCGAACTAAATTGCTCTAAAACGCGCATGGTAAAGGCACAGGTATCGATAGAGATTCGACCGTGTGGGCAATCGCAACTGTTAATCAGTGTTTCATAAGCGCGGTTGGTAAACACAACCTGACCTTGCATATTGGTAATCACAATCATGTTCGGCAGATTATCCAATAGTGTTGATAACCAATGCACTTCTCGCTGTGAAAGCTTGTTGACACTATGGGACTTTTTCAGATGTCGTGACAAACGATAGAAACCGCAAGCAATCGCGATCGCGAGGAATATCGAGAATATTCCGAGCCATACCAAATAGTCATTCACTGTTTCTTTGTCATAGCCGTAGGTGATCACGACTTTATTGTGTGCTTGCTGCAGCAGTTCGATTTCAGCAGGCGTAATGATCGAAAGCATACGTGAGAGTGACTTGTGGAGTAATACGGAATCGTCTCTGACTACCATCGAGATCGGTGTGGTGAAATCTAGATAGTTTGGTTTAGGCACCATCTGAAAATGTTTGTCACCTTGGCCCGCAATGTAATTGGCCACTAAATCACGATTGACTAATGCATGCGTTACTTCGCCACTTTGCATCGCGTGTAGTAGCGCTTGAGGTGTATCAAAGACACGCACCGGTTCAAACATTTTGATGTAATTGATATTGGCACATAACGCATTGATTGAGTTCAAAACTCCGAGCTGGCGTTCTTCAAACTCAAGCCGTGTTTTCATAAAACTGTAGTGCGTTGCAGTATAAGGCTTGGTCGCAAGCATTTTACTGTCTTCGACGTTATACGTTGAGTGCGCTGGCAATAAGTCGACAATACCGTCTTCCAGCATTTGCTCAACATCGCGTCCATTTGCTGGGACGAACTCAAACCTAAATAGTGTTTTACTGCTAAGTATTTTTAGCAAGTCATGAACGTAGCCCTGTACTCGACCAGTGTTTGGATCTCGGTATGACAGAGGATAAACGTTATCTGCAATGGTGTAGCGAATGGTGTTGCTCTTTTGTTGATTCTGTAGCAATTGCCATTGAGCGCTGTCGTTCAGTAGGTGAATATTGGCAAGTCGAGTGCCTTTAAGCGCGAGCTGATTATCTTTAATGGTTTTATTGATCTGTTTCTTTAGCGGCAATTTATTTTTTGCCAGCATTAGACCAATACCGACTTCACCGATATTTTTGTCGATTAAAACTCGACCTTTTGATTGCAGCGGATCCTCGATATAGCGATCGATTTCCATCAAAGTAGTCAGAACGGCGTCCGCTTCACCTTGTTTGATTAACTGTTCAAGAAGATGATTACTGTCGGAAGAGTGAATGTTGATTCCACCGAGTTTCGGTATAATGTTGCAGTCAATGCCATTGGTCACACAAACCCAGCGCCATTCTGAAAATGGACGTTCCTTCAGTGCTTTATCTCGTAACCACACCACTTTTTTCAGTTTCACGATAGGTGCAGTAAATAGAAAGCGGTGTTCACGGTCGCTATTTCTTACAAAGCCAAAGCTTGCATCGATCTGATTTTGCTCAAGGGCCGTGTAAATATCATTGAGCGAGTTGTACCCGACGTACTCGAGCTCAACATTCATACTTTCAGCGACACTGTTAATAAGAGAATGGTACAAACCTGATGGGTTATCTACGCCGCCCCAGAATGGCGCCCACTCTTGAGCAGGCATGCCGATGCGCAGTGTTTCTTGGCGTGATTCATTGTCAGCAAAACTCGCAGAAGAGAAAACTGTACTAATAAAAAAGAGTGATGCTAATACAAACTTAAGCACGAGATAATTGACTTACAATAGTGATCGGTCGCCGATCTTATCAGCATCTAATTTACTGTTAAAACAAAAATAATTTATTGTAATTCAATTAAAAAATATCGACATGGCTTCCTTATCATGTTGATAAAATTATAATTAATGCTAATTAGGTTTAAAGTTTAGCAAACCATTTAGCGACGAAATCGATAAACAAGCGCATACGCTGAGGTTGATATCGGTCTTTATGATAAATTACGGAGAAAGGGACAGTCGCAATGTGCCAATCTGGCATCACTTCAACCAGTTTTCCTTGTTGAATCTCCTCATCACAATAGACCTTTGGAACACGAATTAAGCCGTTACCCGCTAAGCACGACTTAATGATGGCTCGACCGTTTTTGCAGGTGAGCTTACCTTTTACATGGATATCGTAATGCTTTTTGTCGTCCTCTCGATTGACAAAGCTCCATTTCGTTACTGAACCGGTTAAGGTTCGATGATCAATCAACTCACGAGGGTGTATTGGTTGACCATAGTCTTCAATATAGGCAGGGCTGGCGAGGGTCACCATCTCAACATTCATCAGATGGCGTGCAATAAAACCGGCATCGTCGATCGTACCCATGCGAAAGGCCACATCAAATTGATCTTCAATTAAATCGATACGTGGGCTAGAAAAGTCCAAATCAATGGTAACTTGAGGATAAAGCTGCATAAACTCAGCAATTGCTTGTGCCACCATTTCTTCGCCAAGATAACCACCTACACAATTGACGCGTATCAAGCCTTGAATATTCGTGGTGTCATCAACTGCAGCGATCAAAGCTTGGTCAATCAGCTTCATCGCATGTTCACACTCTTGATAAAAACGCTCACCTGCTTGGGTTAGACGTAATGTCCGCGTGGTGCGGGTAAGGAGTGTTACGCCCATTTGTTTTTCTAAAGCACTGATTTGGCGAGATACATGGGAGCGGGAGACTTCTAATGCCTCTGCGGCCTTGGTGAAGTTGCCCAGTTGAGCTATCAATATAAAGGTACGAATATCTGCAAGGTTGACGGTGTTGAGCATGAGCAAGACTCCTGTTGATACAGTGAGTATCTCATATTGTTGCAGCTGTGCAACAGTGATTGAACTTAAACGCTATATATCAACTATACAGCTGTCAGTAAGATAGCTTCATTGCCGCGGAATGACGCTGGCACTGAGTTTAATTGGAGACGAAAATGAAAAAACTGGTTGTGATTACAGGTGCGAGTTCTGGTATTGGTGAAGCGATTGCTCGTCGTTTAAGTGCTGCAGGTCATCCGCTATTATTAGTGGCGCGCCGTTTAGAGCGTTTAGAAGCACTGCAACTGCCAAATACGATGTGTGAGCAAGTAGATGTGTTAGACAAGGCATCATTTGAAGCGGCAATTGCTAAAGCCGAAGCGCAATTTGGCCCAACAGATTGTATCGTTAATAATGCTGGTGTGATGCTTTTAAGCCAACTTGATGTGCAAGACCCTGCAGAATGGCAACGTATGTTTGATGTTAACGTAATCGGTTTAATGAACGGTATGCAAGCGGTGCTCGCACCAATGAAGCAGCGTCGTAGCGGTACCATCATCAATATCAGTTCAGTTGCTGGTCGTAAAACTTTCCCTAACCATGCGGCGTACTGCGGTACTAAGTTTGCTGTACACGCAATTTCAGAAAATGTACGTGAAGAAGTGGCGGCGTTTGATGTGCGTGTGACGACCATTGCCCCTGGTGCAGTAGAAACTGAGCTTCTATCACACACTTCGTCAGATGAAATTAAAGCAGGTTACGATAGCTGGAAAGATGAGATGGGTGGTGTACTTGCTGCAGATGATATCGCTCGTGCAGTGGAATATGCTTATAACCAACCTCAAGGTGTGTGTGTTCGCGAAATCATGCTAGCGCCAACACGCCAACAGCCATAACACGGACTCGTCCGACGTCTAAAGCCTCTATCTTGATAGAGGCTTTTTTGATCTAAATGTAAATAAAATGTTGTATTGGGCTTATTTGAATAAAGCGTATTTTATCTGGTTGATAATTCGACAAATTAGTCGCGATTAGTATTTTATGCAGAAAAGTGAATATATAAAATGTCGATTCACCTTGGTTTGGTGAGATAAATGTAAAGAAAACATCTCTGAAATTGATATTGCGTGCTAAATACATGTGGTTTGTCAGCGCTTGTTGGTGCTTAGAGCTGTCCTTTTAATCGATAATCGCTCTAAATATCGACCATTTAGATTTATTTAGGTATTTGTTCTGTTAAATGACAATTAGTGAAGAATTATTCAATTTTTAAATCATTTTTATAGCAAATTACTTCGAGGGTTGATAATGTGTCCGCAATCTCTGTGTGTTTTTAGATTAAAATGCTTCAAAAATGAGCAAAAACTATTCTAAAACACTATTTTCTCAATAGACATGCAGAGACGTCATGGATGCATACAAAATACTCGGAGTTTTACGCATGTATAAGAATAAAATCACTCAAGCTCTGCTTCTAGGCGCAGGCCTAGCAATGGCAGCAACTTCTCCTCTTTCTCTAGCTGCAGACGTTCCTGCAGGTACGAAACTCGCTCAAGTGCAAGAATTGGTGCGTGGTAACGGTACTGAAGTTGCAACGATTGACCCTCACAAATCACAAGGTGTACCAGAAAGCCACGTAATCAATGATTTGATGGAAGGTCTAGTGGGCCAAGATGGTAACGGACGTATCATCCCTGGCGTGGCAGAGACTTGGGAAACGACAGACAACCAAACTTTTACTTTCCACTTACGCGAAGATGCTAAATGGTCAAATGGTGATCCGGTAACGGCGCATGACTTTGTTTACAGCTTCCAACGCGCAGTCGATCCTAACACGGCATCACCTTACTCTTGGTACATGGAATACACCAAGATGAAGAACGCAGCACCGATCATCGCTGGAAAAGCAGATAAATCAACACTAGGTGTAAAAGCCGTTGATGACCGCACACTTGTGGTAGAACTCGAATCACCAGTACCTTACTTTGTGATGATGATGGCGCACACCACCGCTAAACCTGTTCATAAAGCAACGGTAGAAAAGTATGGCGACCAATGGACTAAGCCGGAAAACTTTGTTGGTAACGGTGCGTTCTCTGTAGACAAGTGGGTAGTCAACGAGCGTTTGGTACTTAAGCGTAATGAACAATACTGGGATAACGAACACACGGTATTGAACCAAGTAACGTTCTTACCGATCGAAAACCAAGTAACTGAGATGAACCGCTTCTTGTCTGGTGAAATTGACTTCACTAACGAACTGCCGCTTGAGCACTTTAAGCGTCTACAGAAGCAACATCCTGAATCGCTGTCTGTAGTGGGTAACCTATGTACTTACTACTACATCTTTAACACTAAAAAAGCGCCATTTGACGATGTACGTGTTCGCCAAGCGATCTCTTACACCATTGACCGCGACATCGTCGCTAACGCGATTCTTGGTCAAGGTCAAAAACCGGCATACTTCCTAACTCCGGAAATTACAGCGGGCTTCTCTCCAGAAATGCCTGTATACGGCCAAATGACGCAAAAAGAGCGTAATGCAGAAGCAAAACGTCTGCTAGAAGAAGCGGGTTACACTAAAGATAACCCACTGAAATTCTCGCTACTTTACAACACTTCAGAAAACCACAAGAAAATTGCTATCGCATTGGGTTCAATGTGGAAGAAGACTTTGGGTCTAGACGTAACACTAGAAAACCAAGAGTGGAAGAGCTACCTAGAAACGAAAGACTCAGGTAACTTTGAAGTCGCTCGTGCTGGTTGGTGTGGCGACTACAACGAAGCGTCTTCTTTCCTAACGCTAATGAAGAGTACCAACACCACTGGTGGTATTCACTACGATAGCGCAGCGTACGATCAGTTGATGGCTAACGCAATTTCAGCTTCTTCAGAAGAAGAGCGTCAAGGTCTTTACCGTGATGCTGAAAAACTGATGGCGAAAGACATGCCGATTGCTCCGATCTATCAGTACGTGAAATCTCGTCTTCTATCTCCAAAGGTTGGCGGCTTCCCAGCTAACAACCCAGAAGAGAAGATCTACTCGAAAGATCTCTACATCATCGAATAATCACTCGATAGATTAAAACTATAAAAATGGCGGCGCTACACACAAGCAATTGTGTGTAGGGTCATGCCATATCTGCAATACAAAAATATTAACTGTCACTGACTGGAAGAGTGAGTTTATGCTTAAATTCATCGCAAAAAGGATATTTGAGGCGATCCCAACGATGTTGGTTTTGATCACCGTATCTTTCTTTCTCATGCGCTTCGCACCCGGTAACCCATTCTCAAGCGAGCGCCCTTTGCCGCCTGAAGTAATGGCGAACATCGAAGCCAAATACGGCTTGGACAAGCCAGTAATGGAACAATACTTCACCTACTTGACCAACGTTATTCAAGGTGATTTTGGTCCTTCATTTAAATACCTAGATTATTCAGTAAACGAACTGATCTCTGTTGCTTTGCCTGTATCGGCAAAAGTTGGCGTTGTGGCGTTTATCTTTACGGTTATCTTAGGGGTCAGCATTGGTACGATTGCCGCATTGCGTCAAAACTCCTGGATTGACTATGCGATTATGTCAACGGCAATGCTAGGGGTGGTATTACCTTCGTTTGTATTGGCGCCAGCGCTTATCTATTTGTTCTCACTGCACTGGAATATTTTCCCTGCGGGTGGTTGGCAAGGTGGCGGTTTTGAGTATTTAGTTCTGCCGGTTATCGCCATGTCTTTATTGTATGTGGCGACCTTTGCGCGTATCACTCGTGGTTCGATGATTGAAACACTCAACAGTAACTTTATCCGTACCGCTCGTGCGAAAGGGTTGAGCTATCGCTACATCATCATTAAGCACGCACTAAAACCTGCTTTGTTGCCAGTCGTTTCTTACATGGGCCCGGCGTTTGTTGGCATCATCACTGGCTCGGTAGTGGTAGAGACCATCTTTGGTCTTCCGGGTATCGGCAAACTATTCGTTAACGCCGCCTTTAACCGCGATTACTCATTGGTGATGGGGGTAACGATTCTGATCGGTTTCCTCTTTATTCTTTTCAATGCCATCGTGGATATTCTGCTGGCAATGATCGATCCAAAGATTCGCTACTAACAAGGACGTATGGTTATGTTAACGAAAAAAGAAAACCTTGAAGCGATCGAGAAGTTCTCTGAGAACTTAGAAATTGAAGGTCGCAGCTTATGGCAAGATGCACGCATTCGTTTTATGCGCAACAAAGCCGCAATGGTCAGTCTGTTTATCCTTATGCTGATGACGTTAGCGGTGATCTTCTTACCGATGATTTCACCTTACGCATTTGATGATACGGACTGGGGCGCGATGCATGTTGGCCCGAATATGGACCACTTTTTTGGTACTGACAGTTTAGGCCGTGACTTATATGTGCGTACGCTAATCGGTGGCCGCATTTCGCTGATGGTTGGCGTGATGGGTGCATTGGTTGCGGTGGTGATTGGTACCCTTTATGGCGCAGCATCTGGCTTTATCGGTGGTCGTACTGACCGCATAATGATGCGTATTCTTGAGATCCTTTACGCGGTGCCATTTATGTTTTTGGTTATCGTATTGGTGACCTTTTTTGGCCGCAATATCATTTTGATTTTCGTCGCGATTGGTGCAATTGCTTGGTTGGATATGGCACGTATCGTACGCGGCCAAACGCTGAGTCTGCGTAGCAAAGAGTTCATCGAAGCTGCGCACGTATCTGGCGTGAGTAAATGGAAGATCATTACTCGTCATATTGTGCCAAACGTTTTGGGCATTGTAGCTGTGTACTCAACGCTACTGATCCCAAGCATGATTCTGACGGAATCGTTCCTTTCATTCCTTGGTCTTGGTGTTCAAGAGCCAATGACGAGCTGGGGCGCACTGCTGCAAGAAGGTGCACAAACTATGGAAGTGGCTATTTGGCAGCTTACCTTCCCAGCCCTGTTTATGGTGGTAACACTGTTCTGTTTTAACTATGTAGGTGACGGTCTGCGCGATGCGTTGGATCCGAAAGACAGATAATCACAACGATAAGATTAAGGAAGTATTATGAGCTTATTAGATGTAAAAGATCTGCGCGTCGAATTCACCACTCAAGATGGTATCGTCACTGCAGTTAACGATTTGAACTTCTCACTCAACCAAGGTGAAACCTTAGGTATTGTGGGTGAGTCAGGTTCAGGTAAGTCACAAACCGTATTTGCCATCATGGGGCTACTGGCGAAAAACGGTATGATTTCGGGCAGCGCGAAATTTGAAGGCAGAGAGATCCTCAATTTGCCAGAAAAAGAGCTCAATAAAGTGCGCGCCGAGCAAATCGCAATGATTTTCCAAGACCCAATGACGTCGCTCAACCCTTATATGAAGGTGAGCGATCAGTTGATGGAAGTTTTAATGCTGCACAAAGGCATGGGCAAAGCGGAAGCGTTTGAAGAGTCAGTGCGCATGTTGGAAGCGGTAAAAATTCCTGAAGCGCGTAAGCGTATTACTATGTACCCTCACGAATTTTCAGGCGGTATGCGTCAGCGCGTCATGATTGCAATGGCGTTGCTTTGTCGTCCAAAACTGTTGATTGCCGATGAGCCTACCACGGCGCTAGATGTAACGGTTCAAGCGCAAATTATGGATCTACTCAACGAGCTAAAAAGTGAGTTTAATACCGCAATCATCATGATTACGCATGACCTAGGTGTGGTTGCCGGCTCTTGTGACAAAGTGCTAGTGATGTACGCCGGTCGTACCATGGAATACGGCACGGTTGATGATATTTTCTATCGCCCAACTCACCCATACGCTGAAGGTCTGCTCAAAGCAATTCCACGTTTAGACACCGAAGGCGATGTGCTACCAACCATTTCGGGTAACCCACCAAACTTGTTGCGTTTGCCAACAGGATGTCCTTATCAAGAGCGTTGCCATCGCGTATTTAGCCGCTGTAAACAAGAGGCACCAATTCTGCTGCCATTTGGTGATGGTCGTCAACGTGCGTGTTTTTCTGAGTGGGAGGCGTGGAGCAAATGAGCATGGAAAAGAAATTATTATTAGATGTTAAAGAGCTCAAAGTTCACTTCAGCATCGCAGCCAAATCAGCATGGCCTTGGACCAAACCATCGACGCTAAAAGCGGTTGATGGTGTCAATGTGCGCCTATACGAAGGCGAAACACTGGGCGTGGTAGGGGAATCAGGTTGTGGTAAATCCACTTTTGCACGTGCGGTGATTGGCTTGGTTGAAGCCACTGACGGTGAAGTGGTTTGGCTAGGCCAAGACTTAACGCGCATGAAAGAAGTTCAGCGCCGTGAAACGCGTAAAGAAATTCAGATGATCTTCCAAGACCCATTGGCATCACTGAACCCACGTATGACCGTAGGTGACATCATTGCCGAGCCGCTTGAGACTTTCTATCCAGAGTTGTCTAAGCAAGAAGTGAAAGAGCGCGTTAAAGAGATGATGGCGAAGGTAGGTCTGCTACCGAACGTTATTAACCGCTACCCGCACGAATTTTCTGGCGGTCAGTGTCAGCGTATCGGTATTGCGCGTGCTTTGATCTTAAAACCTAAGATGATCATCTGTGATGAACCGGTATCTGCCTTGGACGTGTCGATTCAAGCGCAGGTGGTAAACCTACTAAAAGAACTACAAAAAGAGTTAGGTTTGTCGCTGGTATTCATTGCCCACGATTTGTCGGTAGTTAAACACATTTCAGACCGTGTATTGGTGATGTATTTAGGGAATGCGGTTGAATTGGGGGAAGCAGATGCGCTATTTGCGGATCCTAAGCACCCATACACTCGCGCTTTGATGTCAGCAGTGCCAATTCCTGATCCAAACATTGAACGTAATAAAGTGATTCAAATGCTGGATGGTGAATTGCCTTCACCAATTAACCCGCCATCAGGTTGTGTATTCCGTACTCGTTGCCCACAGGCAACGGACCAGTGCGCACAACAAAAACCAACGATTACAGGCAATGATGTTCATGCAGTGTCTTGTTTGCATGTCAGTGTCTAATTTGTTATTCAGCCGGTGACAGGCTAGGGCGCGACTTCTTTGTAGGTCGCGCTTTTTTTTGTCTGGATGATTTTGACCTGTCGTTAGAAAGATTTGAACATCTTGCCCAACTTATTGCACTTATGTCACTGAGTGCATTTCCTATAATGATCTCAATTCAATTTTTGGAGAGTCAAGCATGGGTAAGTTAGTGGAAGGCGTATGGCACGATGTTTGGTATGAAACTAAACAGAATGGCGGTAAGTTTGTGCGTGAAGATGCGGGTTTCCGTGGGTGGATTCAAAACCAACCTAACGCAGAATTCCAGCCAGAGAGCGGTCGCTATCATTTGTATGTTTCACTGGCGTGCCCATGGGCACACCGCACCCTGATTTTTCGCGCTTTGAAAGGTCTTGAGGCGCATATTGACGTAACGGTCGTTTGCCCTGATATGCTGGAAAAAGGATGGCAGTTTGGTTTGCCTGAACCATTGTTTGGCCATCAATATCTTCATCAAATCTATACCCAAGCGAAGTCGAATTACACAGGGCGAGTGACAGTTCCGGTGCTTTGGGATAAGCACACCAATACCATCGTGAGTAATGAATCGTCAGAGATTATTCGCATGTTTAACAGCGAGTTTAATCAACTGACAGGTAACAGTGATGATTACTATCCTGAGCCGTTACGGGCGGAAATTGATAAGTGGAATGGCTTTATTTATCCCAATATCAACAATGGCGTCTACCGCTGCGGTTTTGCGACCACACAAGAAGCCTATGATGAAGCTTTTGATAATTTATTTGCGGCATTAGATAAGATTGATCAACATCTTGAGACAAATCGTTATCTCGTTGGTGGTCATTTGACCGAGGCGGATTGGCGTTTGTTTACCACTTTAGTGCGTTTTGATGCGGTGTATGTGGGGCATTTTAAATGCAATAAAAAACGCATCGCAGACTACGTTAACTTGCATGGTTATCTGAAAGAGTTATACCAAGTGGCGGGGATTAAACAGACCGTGGACTTTTATCATATTAAGCGCCACTACTACTTTAGCCACACAAAGATTAATCCAACCCAAATTGTGCCTAAAGGGCCTGATTTGGGCTTAGAAAAGCCTCATCAACGAGGTGGCTTGTAACTAATTGACATTTTGAGCTATGTGGTTGCAGATGGTCAGCTAAAACAACCTCGGCTGACCATATTTGGCGAGAGACGACCGTGGGATTACTTAGTTACCGCAAATGTGCGCAATACCGTTGCAACGATCAAATCCACTTTTTGTTCCAGTTCTTCCGCTTCAGGCATCGCGAGTAGGTCGAGTACTTGGGGCCAAAACAACAAGCCTTGAAACACGCTCATAAATACAGAAGTAATGGTTTCAGCTGATGGCGCGTCAAGCATTTTCGCGGCGATAGCTTGTTCAAACCATCCATTGACGGCACGCGTTCTATAAAGCTTATGTGTGACCGTTTTAGCCAGCTCCGGTTGGCGGAAAAACTCCATAATGATGGTGCGTGACAATGCGATGCCATACATCTTATACATCACATCAATTTCATAAAAGGTAATCGCTTTTAGTTGAGTCTCTAGGCTTTTACTCGGGTCAAAGGAGTAACTTTGGTCACGCGAGATACTTTTTTGAATATCTTCTAGTACAGCTTCAAACAGCAGTTCTTTGCTTTCAAAGTGGCGATACAAAGTACGTTTAGACACCTCAGCGGCAGCGCTAATGTTGTTCATATTGGCGGCCAAAAAACCATTTTCGATAAACTCTAGCTTAGCGGCCTGAATGATGGCTAGGCGCTTCTGTTCCGAGCGTGTCATGTGTAACTCCTTATTAAATCTTCGAACAGTTTAGCAATACTTGTCTCAAAGGTAAACTCGAGAGTTTACTTTTGATTGGGGTTACAATAAAATTATCTTAATGATTATTTTATGTGACTCAATTTCTCAATTGGAGACCACCGTGAAAAACGCACACAAATTAACTACAAAAGGTACGTTTTCGTCCTTAGCTTTGGCCGTCGGTCTAGCGCTTACGAGCTTAACCCTTGTGGGTTGTGGCGAAGAGGAGCAACAAGTTGTAGCGGCACCAGTTGTAAAACCTGCGCTAACAGAAGTTGTTTCTGCTGCACGCGGTGATAGCCTGAGTTTTAATGGCGTAGTACGCGCTGCAGAACGAGCTGACTTATCGTTCCGTGTTGGTGGTCTTATCACCGAGTTATTGGTCAATGAAGGCGATCGCGTTAAAGCAGGGCAAGTTCTTGCTCGCCTTGACTCTCGTGATGCTCAAACAGCACTGGCATCAGCCAAGCTTGAGCTGAAAAACACCGAAGTTGAATATCAACGTGCCAAAGCGATTTATGAAAAGAGTAAGGCGATCTCAAACAGCCAACTTGATGAAATTACTACGCGTTACAATTTAGCGAAAAACCGCCGTGATGAAGCGCAGCGTCAGCTTGATTACACCGAAATTACCGCACCTTTTGATGGCATTATTGGTCGCCGTTTTGTTGATAACTACGTGCAAATTCAAGCGAATGCGCCGGTGTTTACCTTGCATGATTTAGATGATCTTGAAGTGGTCATTTACATACCTGATACCGTGATGCTTTCTTCTGTTGGTGGAAATAAAGCGCAAGCAGAAATCAGTGGCATTCCAAATCACCTGTTTGACCTGACACTGCGTACTTACGCGACTCAAGCCGATCCAGTGACGCAAACTTACGCCGTGGTGCTGGGTTTTGATGATGTTAATGGCTACCGCGTTCTACCGGGCATGACAGTAAAAGTATTGCCAGTTGAAGATCAACAGCAAGTGAAAAATCCAACGATCACCGTGCCAATTATTGCTGTGGTGCCAGACAATCAAGGCAAACAATACGTTTGGGTTGTTGGCCCTGATAACAAAGTTAGCAAGCGCTTTGTAGACGTGGGTGAGTTAAGCCGTGACCGCGTGGTGATCAAAGGCAACCTAAAAATAGGTGAGCAGATTGTCACTGCAGGTATGTCTAGCCTACAGGAAGGTATGGAAATCCGCCCAATGGGCAATGGTAGCAACGGGGCGAAATAATGAATATTGCTCGTTATACAATTGCCAAGCGCACCAGCGTATGGGTGCTGATTGGTCTGATTTTGCTCGGTGGCTATATCAGCTACCTCAAGTTAGGTCGTTTTGAAGACCCGGAATTTGTTATTCGCCAAGCGGTGATTAACACGCCTTATTCTGGCGCGACGGCACAAGAAGTGTCGGATGAAGTGACCGACGTTATCGAAGGTGCGGTTCAATCGCTGCAAGAGCTGAAAGAAGTTAAGTCAGTATCGAAGCAGGGGATGTCTGAGGTAACGGTTGAGATCAAGCTTGAGTTCGCCAAAAGCGCAGCTGACCTACAACAGGTATGGGACAAACTTCGCCGCAAGGTTTCTGATGCGCAGCGTCAATTACCTCCGGGAGCGGGTCCTTCGATCGTTAACGATGACTTTGCCGATGTGTACGCGCTTTTCTATGCCGTGACTGGTGAAGGCTATACCCAAAAGCAACTGCAAGATTACGTCGATACATTACGTCGTGAACTTGTGCTTGTTCCGGGCGTTGCCAAAACCGCTACACTGGCAGAGCAAAATGAAACTATCTTTGTTGAGATTTCGAGTGAGCGTTTAGCAACATTTGGTATGTCGGCGCAGCAAGTGTATCAAGTGCTGCAAAAGCAAAACATCGTAACCGTAGCAGGCTCAATCGAAACGCGTGATATGCGTATTCCGGTGATCCCAAGTTCAAATATCGGCTCATTTGAAGATCTGCGTAATCTACAAATTGGTGTCGGTAGCGACAATCGTGTATTACGTTTGGGCGATATTGCGACCGTGACTCGTGGGTACCAAGAGCCTCCTGGTATGCTGATGCGCTATAACGGTCAACGTGCCATTGGTTTTGGTATCTCCAACGTGACTGGTGGTAACGTCGTTGAGATGGGTGATGCGGTCAAAGCGCGTCTAGCAGAGCTTGATGGTCAACGTCCACTTGGCATGGAGCTGCATGAGATCTCGATTCAGTCAGATTCGGTTCGTGCATCGGTTGCTAACTTTATAGATAACCTGATTGCGGCGGTTGCGATCGTATTTATCGTGCTGTTGCTGTTTATGGGCGTGCGCTCAGGCATCATCATCGGCTTTGTACTGCTACTTACCGTAGCCGGTACGCTGTGCATCATGTTTATCGAAGACATTGCGATGCAGCGTATCTCTCTAGGTGCGTTGATCATCGCTCTCGGTATGCTGGTGGATAATGCTATCGTGGTGACCGATGGTATTTTGGTGCGACTGCAACAAAATCCAGAAGAAGACAAAGAAACGATTGTTTCTGAGGTAGTGGATTCAACTAAATGGCCACTGCTTGGCGGTACTGTTGTTGGTATCTTTGCCTTTAGTGCGATTGGTCTATCTCCATCGGATATGGGCGAATATGCAGGCTCGCTATTTTGGGTAATCCTTTACTCCATGTTCTTGAGCTGGGTGTTTGCCGTGACTGTGACCCCAATGCTTTGTTTTGATTTCTTAAAAGTCAAAGCAAGCAAAGGTGAAGTCAAAGTTGGCCGTATGATGCGCATGTACAAGGCATTGCTACAGTGGGTTCTACACCACCGTATGATGACGTTATCGATGATCATCGGCGTGATGGCGGTAGCGATTTACGGCTTACGTTATGTTCCAGCGGGCTTTATGCCTGACTCTCAACGTGCGCAATTTGTCGTGGATGTTTACTTACCGCAAGGCTCAGATATCTATCGCACTGAGCGTGTGATGGGTGAAATTGAGAAAGATGTGAAAGCCAAAGAGGGCGTGACGAATATCTCGACGTTTGTCGGTGGTGGTGGTTTGCGCTTTATGTTGACCTACGCACCAGAGGCTCGCAATACCAGTTACGGTCAGTTATTGATTGATATCGATGACTACAAAAAGATCGCACCGTTATTGGTAGAGCTGCAAGATGAGCTTTCTGCTAAATATCCAGACGCGTCGATTAAAGTATGGAAATTCATGCTTGGTCGTGGCGGTGGTAAGAAAATTGAAGCTGGCTTTAAAGGCCCTGACAGCGCCGTGTTACGTCAATTAGCGGAGCAAGCGAAAGCGATTATGCATGCTGATCCTAAGCTAATTGCGGTGCAAGATGACTGGCGTCAACAAGTACCAGTACTTCGCCCAGTTTACTCAGCAGAAAAAGCGCAGCGTCTCGGTTTGACGACTCAAGAAATCAACCAAGCTATCGCACAAACATTAAATGGCCGCAATGTGGGTGTGTACCGTGAAGGTGATGATCTGATTCCAATCGTGGTGCGTGCACCAGAGAACGAACGTAATCATCAACGCGTGGTTGAAAACACCGATGTGTTTAGCAATGTGATTGGCGGATTTGTGCCAGTTAGCCAAGTGGTAAACTCGGTGGATGTGGTATGGCAAGATGCGATTTTACGTCGTATCGATCGTATACCAACGATTCTCGTTCAAGCTGACCCTGCGCCAGGCGTGTTGACTGCTGATGCGTTTAACGATGTACGCAGCAAGATTGAAGCGATGGAATTGCCACCTGGTTACACTTTAACTTGGTACGGTGAGTATAAAGCGTCAAAAGATGCCAACGTTGGTTTGGTTATATCAGCGCCATACGGCTTTACTGCCATGATTCTGTCGGTGCTGTTTATGTTTAACGCCGTCCGTCAGCCTTTGGTTATTTGGTTAACCGCACCGTTGGCAGTCATTGGTGTGACCTTTGGTCTGATTGTATTCCAAACCCCATTCGAGTTTATGGCGATCCTTGGTTTCCTAAGCTTGATTGGTATGATGGTGAAAAATGCGATTGTACTGGTGGATCAGGCGGATGTGGAGATTGCTCAAGGTAAGCGACCGTATTTCGCCATTATTGATGCGGCGACCAGTCGTGCCCGTCCAGTGCTGCTAGGCGCTGTGACCACCATCTTAGGTGTGGCACCGTTACTTATCGACCCATTCTTTAAGAGTATGGCGGTAACCATCATGTTTGGTCTGCTGTTTGCAACCATTCTGACCTTGGTGGTCATCCCACTGTTCTACGCTATGTTCTTTAGAGTGAGAGTAGAAGAGTAATCGCTCACTAATCGACAAAGCCACCGCAATTGCGGTGGCTTTTTTGTCTCACTTCGCCATGGTGGCGATTTTCGCTAGGAATTGGTCACGCAACTTAGTGTGTTCATAGTTGAGTTGGTAAGTGTTGTGAAAGCCAATTTGCAACTCAACCCCATTGCCACGGAGAAAAACGGTGTAGCCGTCATAATCTGAAAATGCCTCAACACCCTGATACATTTTTCCTAACTCTGTCGGTGTGCCATTGTTCATCACACATTCGTAAGCTTGCAAAACCTTACTGGTGTTCAATTCGTTTTTCATCTCAACGCCTCCATTTCAGCTAAAGCTTGGGCTTAAAATCAGTGATATGCCAACCAAATTGGCGATCTTGTTCAACAAGCTGGCAGCGAATTATTAACCAATTCACAGAACCTTAGCACCAAAAACATACACTTAAACTATGTGAATACGGCGACGACAGGTAGGTGAGTATGGAAGTAACTACGTGGATGGCGGAACAACACACCATTTGGAACCTATTTATTTCGTTGTTGCTTGGTGCAATTGTCGGCACGCAGCGTGGTTGGGTGATGCGCAATAGCGTGGAAGGCAGTCGGGTTGCCGGTATTCGCACCTTCTCATTGGTGGGACTACTTGGTGGTTTGGTCGGGATTGTCGGTGATCTCTACTCTCCGCTGTTAATTGGTTTTGTCCTTATTGCTTTGGTGATGTTGGCGTGTATTGCCTTTGTTATTCAGCAGAAAAAGAGTGACGACATCAGTATTACAGGTGTGGTGAGCTTAATCGTCACTTATGTGCTTGGCGTGCTGGCGGTATCGGGTCAAGCGGTACTCGCGGCAGCGGCGGCAGTGATCACTGCGGTGGTGTTGGATAACAAAAAAGAGCTGCATCAGGCGTTACAAAAATTGCAAGAGTACGAACTGGATGCGGCGCTGCGTTTATTGCTGATTTCTATCGTGCTGCTGCCATTGTTGCCTAATCAAGGCTTTGGTCCTTGGCAGGCTCTTAATCCTATGAGATTTGGTGGATGGTGGTTCTGATCGCCAGCATCTCGTTTGTCGGTTATTTTGCGATTAAGATTGGTGGTGCTAAGCGGGGCATTTTATTCACATCCGTATTTGCCGGTTTAAGTTCATCCACGGCGCTAACATTGCAGTTCTCGCACCTTTCCCGTAATCAACAAGGCATAAGCCCGCTTTTAGCGAGTGGCATTTTGCTCAGTTGCGGCACCATGTTTCCTCGTCTGATTATTGTGCTCTCCGTGATTAATCCGCACTTAGTTAAGCTGTTGTGGCCGATTGTTACCGTGATGATGGTGGCTCTATATGTGCCTGCTTGGTGGATATGGCGTACTAGTCAAATTGGTCATGTTGAGCAGCCGAAAGAGCAATCGAATCCGTTAGCGTTGCAATCTGCGTTGTTTTTCGGTGTGATACTGGCTGTGATCATGCTGCTGTCTCATGCGTTGTCGCAATGGTTTGGTGATACGGGTACGCTGATTTTAGCTGCGCTGTCCGGTATTACGGATGTTGATGCAATCTCGTTAGCACTTGGACGTCAAAGTACTGGTTACTTGGATGTGAATACCGCCGCTCTGGGGATACTTATTGCCGCTTCGGTCAATACTATTGTCAAAATGGGGATGGTGATTAGCATTGGCGATCGCGCGCTTTGGCGCTTAGTCTCACCGGTGATGGTTGGCTGTGTTGGGGTAGGGGCGTTAACGTTTGTGTTGTTAAACTAGCATTTGCCAGTATGTGACAAAATCTATATTGCTCTGAAAAACAAAAAGCCTCCACTATGCGGAGGCTTTTCAATTACTTAACTAAAATAGTTAGGCGTAATTATTTAGCAGCTTGTGCCGCTTGGTCTGCTTGGATAGCCGTTAGAGCTACTGTGTACACGATATCGTCTACTAGTGCACCACGAGACAAGTCGTTTACAGGCTTGCGCATACCTTGCAGCATTGGACCGATAGATACTAGGTCAGCTGAACGTTGTACCGCTTTGTAAGTCGTGTTACCAGTGTTTAGGTCTGGGAATACGAATACTGTCGCTTTACCTGCAACTGGAGAGTTAGGCGCTTTAGAAGCCGCTACGTTTTCCATGATTGCTGCGTCGTATTGTAGAGGACCGTCGATGATTAGATCAGGACGTTTCTCTTGAGCGATCTTAGTTGCTTCACGTACTTTATCAACGTCTGCACCCTTACCAGATTCACCAGTAGAGTAAGAGATCATTGCTACGCGTGGTTCGATACCAAATGCTGCTGCAGAGTCAGCAGATTGGATAGCAATTTCAGCAAGCTGTTCAGCTGTTGGATCTGGGTTGATCGCACAGTCACCGTAAACCAATACTTGGTCAGGTAGTAGCATGAAGAATACTGAAGATACGATTGACGCATCAGGCGCAGTCTTGATGATTTGGAACGGAGGAACGATAGTGTTCGCAGTTGTGTGAACTGCGCCAGATACTAGGCCGTCAACTTCGTCGTTCTCAAGCATCATAGTGCCTAGGAATACTGAATCTTGTAGTTTCTCACGAGCCACTACTTCAGTCATACCTTTCGCGCCACGTAGCTCAACTAGACGAGCTACGTAGTTTTCACGAACTTCATCAGAGTTGATGATAGTTACGCCAGCACCTAGTGTTACGCCTTGTTGCTCAGCAACGCGACGGATTTCGTCAGGGTTACCTAGAAGCACACATTCTGCGATACCGCGCTCAGCACAGATTGCAGCCGCTTTCACTGTACGTGGCTCATCACCTTCTGGAAGAACGATGCGTTTGCCAGCTTTACGAGCAAATTCAGTTAGTTGGTAACGGAATGCTGGTGGGCTTAGGCGACGAGATTTTTGAGTGCCTTCAGTCAAAGACTCGATCCAGTTGCCGTCGATGTGACCTGCAACGTGATCGTTGATGAATTCGATACGCTCTTTGTCGTCTGCAGGAACTTCGATGCTGAAGCTTTGTAGGTTCAGTGAAGTCTGCCAAGTGTTACCTTGTGCTTTGAAAATTGGTAGGCCAGTTTCAAATGCAGGCTTACATAGACCAACGATTTCTTCAGGGATATCGTAACCGCCAGTAAGAAGAACTGCACCGATCTCAACGCCGTTCATTGCTGCAAGTGCTGCTGCAACGATTACGTCTGGACGGTCAGCTGAAGTAACAAGTAGAGAACCTGGTTTGAAGTGCTCAATCATGTTAGGTAGTGAACGTGCACAGAACGTGATGCTCTTGATGCGACGAGTGTTGATATCACCAGCGTTGATGATGTCAGCGTTTAGGTGAGAAGCCATGTCTACCGCACGAGTTGCGATTAGATCAATGTTCCATGGCACGCAACCAAGTACACGAATTGGAGAAGTGTTGAAGATTTCCATCACTTTCATTTCGTTTTGTTGTGCGTGATCTGCATCGTCAAAGATTTCAGATAGGTCTGGACGTGTACGGCCAGCTTCGTCAACAGGTGCATTTAGCTTGTTGATGATAACGCCAGAGATGTTCTTGTTCTTAGTACCGCCGAAGTTAGAACATGCTACTTCGATACGCTCTTTAAGTTGAGCTGGGTTATCAAGACCTGGAGTTGTAACTAGAACGATTTCTGCGCCAAGTGTTGCCGCGATTTCCGCGTTCACTTGGTTTGCAAATGGGTGCTTACGAGTAGGAACTAGACCTTCGATTAGCGTTACGTCTGCATCTTTATTGATTTGGTTGTAACGTTCAACAACAGTTTCTAGTAGCTCGTCCATGTTGTCGTTACCGATTAGGCTTTCAGCAACAGACATTTGCATTGGAGTACCAATCTTCAAATCGCTGTTACGGCTAACGATAGTTGAAGTTAGATCAGGTTGATCGCCGCCAGAGCGTGGCTGTGCGATTGGTTTGTAGAAAGAAACCTTAACACCCTTGCGCTCCATTGCGCGGATAACACCCATGCTTACGCTAGTAAGACCAACACCAGCACTTGCAGGGATAAGCATAATAGTACGAGACATCGACTAATTACCTTTCATTATTGGAAATAAAGCCCAATTACGATTCTGCGTTTACGCATAGAAACGTACTGAGCCCCTTTTGCTTAATCTAGAAGAAAACTGGCTAGCCGATGGCTAGCCAGTTAATTCGATTAAAGACCAGCTAGACGCGCTGTGTCTTCTGCGATAACTAGCTCTTCGTTAGTAGAGATAACCATCGCTGGGATGCGGCTGTTTGCAGTAGTGATAGTACCTTCACCACCGAAACGTGCTTTAAGGTTAGCTTCGCTGTCTACTTCGATACCGAAGATAGCTAGACGGTTAAGAACCATTTCACGGATTGGGCCAGAGTTCTCGCCGATACCGCCAGTGAAAGTGATTGCGTCTAGACGACCTTCCATAGAAGCAGTGTAACCAGCTACGTATTTAGCTAGGCGGTGGCAGAATACGTCCATCGCACGAGTTGCTTCTTCTTTCTCACCGTAGTTGTCTTCAACGAAACGACAGTCAGAAGTCACTTCAGTTAGACCAGCAAGACCAGACTCTTTAGTTAGCATGTTGTTGATTTCTTCAACAGAGTAACCTAGAGCGTCGTGTAGGTGGAATACGATAGCTGGGTCGATGTCACCACAACGAGTACCCATTACTAGACCTTCAAGAGGAGTTAGACCCATAGAAGTATCTACAGATTGACCGTTCTTGATTGCACATACAGAAGCACCGTTACCTAGGTGACAGTTGATGATGTTTACTTCTTCAACTGGCTTGTCTAGTAGGTTAGCAACTTCACGAGTGATGAATAGGTGTGAAGTACCGTGCATGCCGTAACGACGGATGCCGTGCTCTTTGTATAGTTTGTATGGAAGAGCGTATAGGAAAGACTCTTCAGGCATAGTTTGGTGGAACGCAGTGTCAAATACAGCAACGTTTTGAAGCTCTGGGAAGTTGTGTTTCGCAGCTTCGATACCGATTAGGTGTGCTGGGTTGTGAAGAGGTGCGAAAGTCGCAGCGTCTTGAATACCTTTAAGAACTTCATCAGTGATTAGAGCTGATTGAGTGAACTGCTCGCCACCGTGTACGATACGGTGACCGATCGCGCCTAGGTTCTCTTTAAGCTCTGGCTTAGAAGCAAGAATAGTTTCTACCATGAACGCTAGTGCTTCTTCGTGAGCTGCGCCCGCACCGAGTTGAGCTTCGTGCTTGCCGTCAAGTTTCCACTTCATACGAGCTTCTGGAAGACCTAGACACTCTGCAAGACCTGTTAGGTGCTCTGCACCTGTTTCTGCATCAACAATAGCGAACTTAAGAGAAGAACTACCGCAGTTTAAAACTAAAACTAGCTTAGACATGTATGACTACCTGTTAATCGTCTGAGTTATCTGTAATCAAAAAGCAGTGCTGGCTTATCGTAAAAAGGCTCACATTCATTAGAAGTGAACCTTTATGCTTATCCCCAGCTCTGATTTTCAATCATTAGATATCAAAATCAGTTAGGATGAAAATCAATCACAAGAATAGACGAGTCTTCTATTAACTGCGTACTACTTGCAACTAAAAAACTTTAAATCCGTATATAAAAAGGAGGTTGCTTTACCAAGCAATCAACTTGTGCAATCCTTGCAGACGAACCTCACAGTTGCCTAAATTGTAAATAAGAGCAACAATGAGATTGAGGGTGTGCCAAGGATAGCGATAATAAAGCAATATAACAAAAAATTTTGAAAGAATATTAACTTTAGTCAAATTTTACGCGTTTAGTTGAATCTTTCAACTCTTTTTAGTGAGTCGCCCTAAACTGGAAGTGAGAAAGTATTATGAATAATAAAGTCGGTATCGTTCACAGCTTACGTGACGGTCAAAAGTACATGGATACTTGGCCGATGCGAAAAGAGCTTGCGCAACTGTTTCCAGAGCAGCGCATCATCAAAGCCACTCGCTTTGGCATGAAAGTGATGCCAGCAGTCGCGGCTATCAGTGTGTTGACTCAAATGGCCTTTTCTAATTTCCAAGCGTTGCCTCAGGCAGTGATTGTTGCATTGTTTGCTATCAGTATGCCGGTGCAAGGTATGTGGTGGTTAGGTAATCGCTCAAATACACAGTTACCTCCAGCACTCGCTGGGTGGTACCGAGAAATTCACCATAAGATTGTTGAAAGTGGTTTTGCGTTAGAACCGATGAAATCGCGTCCGCGCTACAAAGAATTGGCGCAACTTCTTAACCGTGCATTTCGTCAGTTGGATAAGACATCGTTAGAGAGATGGTTCTAACGTGGAGTGTTTAAGAGGATAGGCAGCTCGGCTCAGCCTCACCCTCAAATAAATACGAATAAACAAAAAGGTTGGCTAATGCCAACCTTTTTCGTATCTCACGACTACGTGATACGCGTTGTGTTCACGCCTTCTGCACTTAGAAGTTCTATTTCCTAGCTGTGCATAGCAATTGCTTTTTCAGCCTCTACGTATTCGAGGTTGAATGTCTCTGCCACTTCTCTACAAGTGACTTTTCCATGTATTACGTTCAAGCCTTCGAGGAATCCTTGGTCTTCGAGTAGCGCTTGGCGATAGCCTTTATTAGCCAGTTTGACGATATAAGGTAATGTTGCGTTGTTTAGCGCAAAGGTAGACGTTCGTGCTACCGCACCAGGCATGTTGGCTACGCAGTAATGCACCACATCATCGATGATATAAGTTGGGTCTGCATGGGTCGTAGCGTGAGAAGTTTCAAAGCAGCCGCCTTGATCTATCGCCACATCGACAATGGCTGCCCCTGGTTTCATTTTTGCAATATGCGCTTTGGTAACGAGTTTCGGCGCAGCGGCTCCAGGGATCAAAACAGCACCAATCACTAAATCGGCGGCGAGAACGTGCTTCTCGATAGCATCTTCTGTTGAATAAACAACTTTTGCCCGACCTTGAAACTCTTCGTCTAATTTGCGAAGTGTGTCGATATTTCGATCAAGAATCGTTACATCAGCACGCAAACCAACGGCCATTCTTGCGGCGTTTGCACCTACAACACCACCACCAATGACGACAATCTTAGCCGGTTCTACGCCAGGAACCCCGCCAAGCAAGAGGCCGCAGCCACCATGAGATTTTTCTAGGGTTTGTGCCCCAGCTTGTATTGACATACGACCAGCAACTTCAGACATTGGTGCTAATAGTGGTAAGCGACCCATATTATCTGTTACAGTCTCATAGGCTATACAGACGGCTTTGCTCTTGATTAGCTCATCAGTTTGTGGAAAATCTGGTGCTAGGTGGAGATATGTAAATAATATCTGTCCTTCTCGCAGCATGGCTCGCTCGATTGCTTGAGGCTCTTTTACCTTTACAATCATTTCAGCTTGCGCGAAAACGTCTGTAGCAGTAGGAAGAATGGATGCGCCTACAGCGATGTAATCATCGTCGGAAAATCCGATGCCTGCCCCGGCTTGGGTTTCAACTAAAACTTGGTGGCCTTGAGATACGAGCTCGCGAACGCTTGCTGGGATCATGCCGACACGGTATTCGTGGTTCTTAATTTCCTTAGGTACGCCAATGATCATCCTGACTCCTCATTAGTTTTTGGTTGTAATAACTATGTAGGGTAGTATTGTCGAGTTAATATCTAGTATACAGTCAAATGTTTAACATTGGTTGCTAAATATTTAAAAGATGTAGTGTATGTATTTGCAAGGAAGTAAAAAGGTGGAATAAAACATGGCAGACAACAATAAGAAGCCGTCCAAGGATCTAGACCGTATCGATCGCAACATTCTTAATGAGTTGCAAAAAGATGGTCGTATTTCAAACGTAGAACTTTCTAAACGTGTTGGTCTATCACCAACGCCATGTTTAGAACGTGTTCGACGTCTAGAGCGTCAAGGTTATATTACCGGTTATACCGCGTTACTTAACCCTCAATATCTCGATGCCTCTCTATTAGTTTTTGTAGAAATCACGTTAAACCGCGGTGCACCAGATGTGTTTGAGCAATTTAATACTGCGGTGCAAAAACTCGATGATATTCAAGAGTGCCACCTTGTTTCTGGTGATTTTGACTACCTATTGAAGACTCGTGTAGCTGATATGGGTGCGTACCGTAAACTACTTGGTGACACACTGCTACGTTTGCCTGGTGTGAATGACACACGTACTTACGTAGTAATGGAAGAAGTTAAACAAACGAACCAATTAGTGATTAAGACTCGTTAATGGCTTTTTTGAGCGATTTTGCCAATTAAATTTGGCTCAGCGAGGATGGGATTGTTCGCTGAGTATGCACTTTTGAGGCAAGCGTTCACTTAATAAGCGATATATCTAACGTTAAAGGAAAATCCTTCCCATATTCTGACGTTAGACAATTGGGTTTTTAACTTTGATATGGTTAAATCTATAGTCCGAGTGGCGATGCTGCTCGGGCTATTTTTTTACTGAAAGAAAAGTTGGTTATGTTCAAAAAGAACAGCAATAAAATCGAAACAATAATAAAGACGGGTGAAGAGACCGAGCCTTCTAGATTAACGGGCTCTCAGCGTCTAAAAGAGTGCAGCTTGATTCTGGCTGTACTGGCTTCTATTTTTCTATCGATCGCGCTCATGTCATTCAACCCCGCAGACCCTTCTTGGTCACAAACTGCGTGGGGTGGGGATGTGTCTAATGTGGTCGGCCCGATTGGTGCCTGGCTTGCGGATACGCTTTTCTTTGGCTTTGGTTCGCTCGCGTATGTCTTGCCGATTATCATCACACTCGCATTTTGGATCATTTGTCGTAAACGTGATGCCGATGAACAACTCGATTTTGTCTTGTGGGGTACACGTTTACTCGGCTTGACCATTCTAATTCTTAGCAGCTGTGGCTTGGCTGATATCAACTTTGATGACATTTGGTATTTCTCATCGGGTGGCGTGATCGGTGATGTTCTAACCAGCTTGGCGCTGCCAACACTGAATGTGTTGGGAACGACTCTCGTGTTGCTGTTTATGTGGGGCGCGGGCTTTACGCTTTTAACCGGAATCTCTTGGCTGTCGATTGTTGATTCGCTTGGTGAGTTTGGTATTGCCTGTTTCACTTTTGTGGTGAATAAAATTCGTGGTGAACGTGACGAAGTCATGGAAGCACAATTGAAAGAAGTGGGCGATTTAGACGTGGTAAACCGCGCACCGTTGACGGCGAAGACACAGCCGACGGATGAGCAGGTTGTTGAGCCACGTCGTTACAATATCCATATGCCTGAATCAGCAGCGGTTGCAGCGGCGTCTGTGCCTGCTATGGCGGCGGAATCATTTTCCGAACCATTAGACGTCGCAGATTTGCCAATTAGTGAACCACAGCTTGGTAGCGATCTGCGTTGGAGCCAAGCGGATCCACTAATGAGCAATACTGGTGTCGACGACATCGAATATAATCATGAACCTGTCAGTGAAATCGCCTTATCGCCAGTTCAAGAGCCAGTGTTCCAAGAGCAAACCGTTCAAGAACAAGCTATTCAAGAACAACCAAAGAAAGTGGTGAATGGTGAGGATATCTACGCAGATGAACCTCAAGTAGAGCGCACTCGTCAGCTTAATGCCACCATTGAAGAGCTGGAAAATGATGCGAGCAACGCCAATGATATGGCGGATCAGCAACAAGCTCCGTGGATGCAGCAGTCGGCAGAACCTGAGGTCGCGACGACTGCTTACCAAGAGCCGACAAATGATAGCTATGATGCTGAATCGAGCCAAATTGATGAATTGAACTCGGTGGATGATTTGCCTTGGAACAACATTGATGAGGTAGAGCCAGCACGTCAACCGTTGATTGATGAACAAACGCTAGAGGCTATTTCACAAAATATCGATCCGACGCCAACACACATTGAACCTGTGATTAGCTCCATGGATTTGACTGAGCTAGATGATCAGCAAGTTAACCCTGTTAACACAGAGGCGTCTGAAGCTACTACAGTAGAAACTGTTCCTGAGCACAATACGCAGCCCGAGTGGCAAGAAGTAGATGAGGAAGAGCTCGAGCAAGATAAAGATGCGGCAGCATTCCAATCATTGGTCGCTAATGCTCAAGCTAAAGTGGTTGCGCAGCAAAACCCATTCTTGGTGCAACAAGAAGTGAATTTGCCAAAACCGACTGAGCCGTTACCAACCTTAGACCTTTTGTATCACCCAGAAAAACGTGAAAACTTTATTGATCGTGAAGCGCTGGAAAACATTGCTCGTCTAGTTGAATCGAAACTGGCAGATTACAAAATTCAGGCAACGGTAGTGGATATCTTCCCAGGGCCGGTGATTACTCGTTTTGAGCTGGATTTAGCACCGGGCGTAAAAGTAAGCCGTATTTCAAGCCTTTCAATGGACTTAGCACGTTCACTCTCAGCGATGGCAGTACGTGTGGTTGAGGTGATTCCGGGTAAGCCGTATGTGGGTCTTGAACTACCAAACATGAGTCGCCAAACCGTGTACTTCTCAGATGTGGTAGGTAGCCAAGTGTTTATGGATGCCAAATCACCAACCACAGTCGTACTAGGTCAAGACATCGCGGGTGAAGCGGTCATTGCGGACATCGCCAAAATGCCTCACGTACTTGTAGCCGGTACTACGGGTTCAGGTAAGTCAGTCGGTGTAAACGTCATGATCCTAAGTATGCTCTACAAGGCATCACCGGAAGATCTGCGCTTTATCATGATCGACCCGAAAATGTTGGAGCTTTCTATTTACGAAGGTATTCCGCATTTATTGGCCGAAGTTGTTACTGACATGAAAGATGCGTCTAATGCGTTGCGTTGGTGTGTGGGTGAAATGGAACGTCGTTATAAGCTGATGTCGGTACTGGGTGTACGAAACATTAAAGGCTTTAACGATAAGCTTAAGATGGCGGCTGAAGCGGGCCATCCGATTCATGATCCATTATGGCAACCTGGCGACAGTATGGATGCAGAAGCGCCATTACTGGAGAAACTGCCTTATATCGTGGTGGTCGTGGATGAATTCGCCGACCTAATGATGGTGGTGGGTAAGAAAGTAGAAGAATTGATTGCTCGTTTGGCGCAAAAAGCGCGTGCAGCAGGTATTCACCTTATTCTTGCAACTCAACGTCCATCGGTGGATGTAATTACCGGTTTGATTAAAGCGAACATTCCTACTCGTGTGGCCTTTACGGTATCGACTAAGACCGACTCTCGTACCATTCTCGACCAAGGTGGTGCAGAATCACTATTGGGTATGGGTGATATGCTGTACTTGCCGCCTGGCTCAAGCCATACCATTCGTGTACACGGCGCATTTGCATCAGACGATGATGTGCATGCGGTAGTGAACAACTGGAAGGCACGCGGTAAACCAAACTACATTGAAGAAATCATTAGTGGTGACCAAGGCCCAGAAAGCTTACTTCCAGGTGAAACTATGGAAGCAGACGAAGATATCGATCCGCTGTTTGACCAAGTGGTTGAGCACGTTGTGCAATCGCGCCGTGGTTCGGTTTCAGGGGTACAGCGCCGCTTTAAGATTGGTTACAACCGCGCAGCACGTATTGTTGAGCAATTAGAAGCGCAAGGCATTGTGAGTGCCCCTGGGCACAATGGCAACCGCGAAGTATTGGCGCCAGCTCCCGGCCGGGATATGAACTAAAACTAGCACGCTTTGGAAAATAAAAACGCAGGTAACCCCTGCGTTTTTTTATCTGCGTAGGGCTTAGAGATGAGAAGGCGAGAGTGGCAAGAAATTTGGTCGTATAGAGAATTAACGTTGCTTTGATGAGTACGGCAGTTTTGGTCATAAAAAAAGGGTTGGCATTAATACCAACCCTTTTCTTCATTTCAAGTAGAGCGTTGAGCGATCTCGGCTCTCCTATCTAATATCTTAAAGCACGGCGACGACTATGCGCTGTGATTCTTATTTGCTCTTCACAAATTGTGAAACGACAATCAACGCGAGTGCAATTAGGTTACCGGCAAAAATGATCTCTAGCCATTGTGGCATTGAGAGAGTTAGGAATTGCCAAGAGATCTCAGAGCAATCACCAGACGCTTCAAACATCCAAGGCGCCCATTGGTTAAGTGGTGCCCAGCTAGGGAATTGTACAAACACGTCGCACGTTGCAAATGGTGATGGATTGAATTGGTACTCGACATGCTGCATTGAAAGTTCAAGACCACGATAAGCGGCGTAACCCCATGCTGCCAATCCTGTCCAACGCACTAGAGGGTTTTGTGGAGCTAGCAGGCCGATAATGGCGGCTCCGCCAACGCCCATCATCGCAACGCGCTCATAGATACACATTACGCAAGGTGCTAGTTTCATCCCATGTTGGAAGAATAAAGCGCATGCTTCAAAGAAGACGATAAAGCCAAGAAGCAGTGCCCAAGAAAGGCGGCTTTGTGAAAAGCTTTTCAGCGTGGCGAGGAAGTTCAAAATCATGTCCTTATTTTACAAAATAAAAAAGCTCTGAATAGTCAGAGCTTTTAACTTGAATTTAGTTCCAAATCAAGCGGTAATATTAGTGAGCTGCGGTGCTCACTGCAGAACCGATCTCAGCATGCTGAACTAACCAGCCAGCATCATACATATAAGCTGTCATTGGCTCTAGGAAGAACATGATGCCAGCTAGACCAACTAAAGCAAGCACGATGGTGTATGGTAGAGCCATGATAACCATGCGGCCGTATGATAGACGAATCAAAGGCGCTAGTGCTGAAGTCAGTAGGAATAGGAATGCCGCCTGACCATTTGGTGTAGCAACTGAAGGTAGGTTAGTACCTGTGTTGATAGCAACCGCTAGCAAGTCAAACTGATCACGCGTAATCATGCCTTGGTTCAGCGCCGCTTTTACTTCATTGATGTAAACCGTACCAACGAATACGTTGTCTGACACCATTGACAATAAGCCATTCGCTACGTAGAACATCGCTAGCTGTGTGCCTTTATCTTCAACGGCAAGTACGGCATCGATAACCGGCTTAAATAGGCTTTGGTCGATGATTACAGCTACGACAGCGAAGAAAACAGCAAGTAGGGCGGTAAATGGTAGTGCTTCTTCAAACGCCTTACCCATAGAGTGCTCTTCAACTACACCGGTAAAGGCAGTAGCAAGAATGATAACCGAAAGACCGATTAGGCCAACCGCGGCTAGGTGTAGCGCAAGAGCAACGATCAACCAAACTGCAATTAGACCTTGAACCCAAAGTTTTGCCACGTCTTGGTTAGTACGCGTTTTGCGTTCTTCTGAGTCAAACTCAACTAGGATTTGGCGTACTGCATCTGGAAGCTCTGCACCGTAACCAAAGACCTTGAATTTCTCAACAAGTGCACAAGTGATCATACCGCAAATAAATACTGGCAGTGTTACTGGCGCCATGCGGAATAGAAACTCAACGAATTGCCAGCCAGCTTGGTCTGCAATGATTAGGTTTTGTGGTTCACCGACCATTGTGGTTACACCACCAAGAGCGGTACCCACACCCGCGTGCATTAGAAGAGAACGTAAGAATGCGCGGTAGTTTTCTAGATCGTCACGAGTTAGATCTGGGATTGTATCGTCGTTGTTTGGATCATGATCACCGATAGGGTTACCCGATGCTACTTTGTGGTAAATCGCGTAGAAGCCTACTGCGACACTGATTACCACCGCGATTACCGTTAGTGCGTCAAGGAAAGCCGACAAGAACGCTGCAGTAAAGCAGAACGCCATGCCAAGTAGCACTTTAGAGCGAATACCAAGCAATATCTTAGTAAAGATAAACAGCAGCAGGTTCTTCATGAAGTAGATGCCGGCAACCATGAAGACTAGCAATAGTAGTACTTCGATGTTTGCAACTAACTCATGTTTAACCTGTCCCGGTGTTGTCATACCAATTGCAATCGCTTCAATCGCTAATAGACCACCCGGTTGTAGTGGGTAACATTTTAGCGCCATTGCTAAGGTAAAGATAAATTCAGCAACCAGTAACCAACCAGCGACAAAAGGGTCGATCAGGAAGAATACAATCGGGTTGATGATGAGGAAGGAGATGATTAAGACTTTATACCAGTCCGGCGCCTTACCAAGAAAGTTCTTGATAAACGCATTTCCGAGTGACATCGGCATGATCAATTACTCTTACTTATTGTTACAACTAAACACATGTGTGCTGAGTCCATGTTTTCGGAAGCGGTAAGAACTACCCGAATCAATAGATCCTTAGAAAACAACATTCCTAGTTTGCTATGTGTTTCTGATACGTCATTCATTGAGAATGACAAGCACGAAAATTAACTAATTCGCTACTCTACATTTCATTCACATATCGTCAATGATTATGCAGTAATGGCATAAAATAACGCATTTTTTCTGGAAAAAACGCGAGTTAAGTCGTATTTAAGATACCATGCAAGCTGTGAAATTTGCTACGTTTATTCTCACGGTGAGGGAAAAAGTGATTTTGACTAACTAAACCTTAAACACATCGTAAAAATACCCTACAAAAGTTATGTATTTTGAAACACTGCGTTACCTTCAAACCCTCTATTGGCGGGAACATTGATTGCAAAGTGTCTGTAAACATAAAATTTCAGTGATTTGAATCGTAAATATTATGTTATTCAATTGAGAATAAATTAGAGCTAATGCTCTACTATTTATTTTCAATAACTTTACTTAGCGTGAGTTTTCGATACATATAACTAGTGGTATGATGAGTCACTATGTACCCCTGAAAAATAATATACTGGACACATATTAATGGTCATTAAGGCAAAGAGCCCTGCAGGATTTGCAGAAAAATACATAATTGAGAGTATTTGGAAAGGGCGCTTCCCTCCAGGTTCCATCCTACCTGCTGAACGAGAGTTATCAGAGCTTATTGGTGTTACGCGCACAACGTTACGTGAAGTGCTGCAACGTTTAGCAAGAGATGGCTGGCTGACTATTCAACATGGCAAGCCAACCAAGGTAAACCAGTTTATGGAAACCTCAGGTTTGCATATCCTAGATACGTTGATGACGCTTGATGCAGAAAATGCGACGTCAATTGTAGAAGATTTACTTGCGGCACGAACTAATATCAGTCCAATTTTCATGCGTTATGCATTTAAGGCGAATAAAGAAAACGCAGAGCGAACGATTAAAAATGTGATTGATTCATGCGAAGCGCTAACTGGTGCTGAGTCATGGGAATCTTTCATGCAGTCATCGCCATTCGCTGAGAAAATTACGCAGCATATTAAGGATGACGGTGAAAAAGACCCAATTAAACGCGAAGCGATTTTGATTGCTAAAACGTTCAATTTCTACGACTACATGTTGTTCCAGCGTCTTGCGTTCCATTCTGGCAACCAAATTTACGGTCTGATCTTCAATGGTTTGAAAAAGCTGTATGATCGCGTTGGTAGCTACTACTTCTCAAATCCACAAGCTCGTGAATTAGCGTTAGAGTTTTATCGCAATCTGCTTGAGGTGTGTGAGACTGGTAATCGTGATGGTATTCCACTTCTTGTTCGTCAATACGGTATTGAAAGTGGCCAGATTTGGCAGCAAATGAAAATGACTTTGCCGACCAACTTCACTGAAGACGATAGCTAATCAAGATTGAGTCAATAAAAAGCCCATCAGATTTGATGGGCTTTTTTTATAGTTCGATAGCGATGTCGCTATTAAGTGTCGATGAACAAGCAAGTACATAACCTTGTGCTATCTCATCTTCGGTTAGCGGCGATTGGCTACTTGAATCAACGTTGCCTGACGTCACTTTGCATTTGCATGACCCGCAGATACCGCTGCGACAGGCAATGATAACTGGCAGCCCAGCTTGTTCCATTACATCGGCTAAGTTGCTGCCAGCGGCCGCTTCAAGTGTTTTATCAAAGGTTGGTAGCGCAATTTGCACCACGCTGTTTTGCGTCACACCTTCGCTTTCATTTTGCTGAGGTTCAGATTCTGCTGGAGTAAAACTTTCTTGGTAGAAGCGCTGCATATCAAAGCCAGACTGCTCAAGATACTGTTTGACGTCCAACATAAACTGGTTCGGACCACACAGATAGACATCCCGTTGGTTTAGGTCCCCAACGAGTGAGTTAAGCCAATCTAGATTTAAGCGCCCTTGTGGGAAGTCACTCTCACCAGCATCTTTTAACAGCAATTTGAGCTGAAAATTGGTATTTGCTTTAGCAAGTTGCTGCAGATGCTCAAAGTAGATGGTGTGTTGGGTTGACTTTGCGATGTGCAAAAAATCAATCTCAATATCTGATTTTTGTGCCAACCACTGTTTAGCCATGCTGTATACCGGGGTGATACCGCAGCCGGCACTAATCAATAGTACCTTTTGGGTGTCACCGAGCGGGGCACAATCCACACTATTAAAATCGCCCGCAGGTGCCAGACACTGCACACTATCACCAACGGTCAACTCATCGACGATGTAGTTTGAAACTAGCCCTTGTGGTACCCGTTTAACCGTCAGTTGCAGGTGAGTCTCACCGGGAATCGAACTAATGGAATAGGCTCGGTAGTGTACCTTACCTGCGATCTCTATACCTATCGTGACAAACTGACCGGGTTTGAAATTAAAAGGTTGGGATGTTTCGCTCGTTAGCTGTAGTGAAACGCAATCTTCGGTTTCACACCATTTACTGGTGCAGCGAAGTAGCAGAGGAGAATTAGAATCAAAACACATAATCTTACTCAAAACAGGAACTCAACATGCCATGCCCGATAAAAGAGCATGGCATTGGAAATGCGAAAAGGATTAACCTAGAATCGCTTGCATGTCTTGCTCAACAGTGCTGATTGAGCGCATGTCGAACTTGTCTTGAATAATCGCAATCAGATTATCTGTTAGGAACGCTGGAGCACTAGGACCGGTGTAGATACCTTTAACACCCAGCGCAAATAGCGTAAGCAGAATCACGATCGCTTTTTGCTCAAACCATGAAAGAACCAGTGTCAGTGGTAGCTCATTGATATCACAATCAAACTCTTTAGCGAGCGCAAGAGCCAGTTGGATTGCTGAATACGCATCGTTACACTGGCCTACATCAAGCAGGCGTGGAATACCGTTGATGTCACCAAACTGGTTTTTGTTAAAGCGGAACTTACCACAAGCTAGAGTAAGAATTAGTGTATCTTCCGGTGCGTTGGCAGTGAAGTCTGTGTAGTAGCTGCGCTCAGACTTGTCGCCATCACAACCACCGACTAGGAAGAAGTGACGAATATTGCCTTGTTTTACCTGATCGATAACCGCTGGCGCTGCTGCCATTAGAGCATTACGACCAAAACCTACGGTGATCATGTGCTCGATTTCATTGTGTTGGAAGCCCGGCTGTGACATTGCCACTTCAATCGCTGCACTAAAATCATCGCCTTCGATATGGTTAACGCCCGGCCAGCCAACAATGCTACGCGTAAACAGGCGGTCTGCGTATTGACCGACATTTGGGTTAAGTAGGCAGTTTGAGGTCATTACGATCGCGCCAGGGAAATTGGCGAACTCTTTTTGCTGGTTTTGCCATGCGCTGCCGTAGTTACCAACAAGGTGAGGGTATTTCTTCAGTTCTGGGTAGCTGTGCGCAGGTAGCATTTCACCATTGGTGTATACATTGATGCCTTTGCCTTCGGTTTGTTGCAGAATCTTTTCTAGATCATGCAAGTCATGACCTGAAACTAAAATACATTTGCCCTGCACGGGTTTCACGTTGACACTGGTTGGTTCTGGGTGACCAAAGGTTACAGTTTCACCGTGATCAAGCATCTCCATTACTTTGTAGTTCATTAGACCAATTTCCATTGAACACTCAAGTAATGCGTTGAGATCGCTTGGGTCTGTACCAAGCCATGCCATGATTTTATGGAATTGCGCATGGATTTCGCTATCCACTTGGCCTAGAACACGTGCGTGTTCCATGTACGCCGCAGCACCTTTTAGACCATATAGGCAGAGTAGACGAAGACCAATCACATCTTCATTCACCACATCTTTACCACGATTTACCGCTGCTTGTGGTGCAAACGCAAGAATTTGTGCTGCATCTGCTGGTAATTCAAATTCGGCAACTTGTGGAATCGCATTAAGCTCAACATTGTTTAGCGCCGCCGCTGCAAGAGTTTGCTGCTTAAGTTGTGCTTTGTATTCTGCTGCTTGGCTAGTGAGTTCTAGAATACGCTCAGGATCGAAGTTTACGTTGGTTAAGGTTGCAAAGAACGCACGTGGTGCCCAAGTATCGATTTCAAGATTGATGATGTCGAACTGGCGAGCTTGTTCAGCCCAAAAAGAGACGCCTTGAAGAGTGTAAACAAGAACATCTTGCAGATCGGATACTTCTGCGGTTTTGCCACACATACCTTGGGCAAAAGAACAACCTTTGATGGTTGGGGTTTGAATCGTCTGTTCACATTGAATACAGAACATAGTGGTTCTCCAGTTTACTCTTAATCATCATTTTGTGCCGCTTGCTTTTAAACGTCGTAGCGTTGTTGAGCGAGGGCAAATTTATTTCTTTACTAAGAGCACGGAGTGTGCCAACTTTTATCTTATTGAATTAATTGAGTTTTATTAAATTTCTCGTCAAGAATGTTGTAATAAACACAACGCTATTGATGTGTTTATTACAACGAACATTGAATTGATGCTATGAATTAATGCCGAGTTTTTTTCCCATGCGATACAAATTGCCGCGATCCATTTGCAGGAACTCCGCCGCTTGTGACCAAGTATTGTTCGATTGGTTTAAAGCGTGGACGATCAAATCTTTTTGATAGCGTTCAACCAAGGCACGCATCGGTTGGCTTTCAGAGGGTAAATAGTGGGATGTGTTTTTAACATCAAGATGCGTTTGCAAGTCATCAAAGTGATGTAATTGTATCGTCGTTTGTTGATGTTGAATCGCATGCAGCGCTGCACGAGTAAGGCTATGTTCAAGCTCGCGTATGTTGCCCGGCCAAGGTTGATCTTCGAGTAGCTGCAACGCTTTGGGGTGAACATGGAGATTTGGCGTATTAAATTGACTGCGCACTTTTTCCAGTAAATAGCCAGACAACACAGCAATATCACCTTCACGTTCACGCAGTGCTGGCACGCTAATTGGGAACACGTTTAAGCGATGATAGAGGTCAGCACGAAAACGGCCTTGTTCCACTTCATGTTCAAGCTGGCGGTTGGTTGCAGCAATAATTCGTACATTGACCGTTAAGTGCTGATCGCTACCTACGCGTTGTAATTCACCTTGTTGGATTACTCGTAATAGTTTGGCCTGTAAAATCAACGGCAGTTCGCCAATCTCATCAAGGAAAATCGTTCCGCCATCAGCCAGTTCAAATTTACCTGAGCGGTGGTTGTTAGCGCCAGTAAACGCGCCTTTGACATGGCCAAACAACTCACTTTCTGCCAAACCTTCAGGAAGGGCGGCGCAGTTTACATAGATCATCGGTTTATCGGCACGTAACGATTGGGCGTGTAAATTATGAGCGACCAACTCTTTGCCCGTGCCGGTTTCACCGGAGATCAGTACGGCAAAATCCGATTGAGCGACTGTGGCGATGCTGCGTTTTAGCTTTTCAAATTGCGGACTAAACCCCACCATTTCCCCTTGTTGATTACGTGCTTGTTGAATCAAGGTTTGGGTTACGGAGCGATGTTTACGGTTTTGTGCTTTGAGCGCTTTGAATTGACCAATATTACGCAGTGTCGCTGCCGTTAGGGCGGCAAAAGTATCGACCATTAACGTGTCAAGGTTATCAAACGCGCCAACGCTTAATGCGTCCATAGTTAGCACGCCGACTAATTGACCTTCTACATAAAGACTGCAACCGAGACAGTCGTGAACATCAATGCTTTGTTCGCTACCAAGCAAGACACCATCAAATGGATCGGGTAGGGCGCTGTCGGCATCAAAGCGTACCGGAGTCTTACTTTGCATAATTTGCTGTAAGCGAGGATGTGCGTTGGGAAAAAAGCGGCGACCTAATACCGTGCTTGATAAACCTTTCACTGCAACCGGGGTAAGAAATCCCTGTTGATCGAGCACAAATAATGCCGCAGCATCACAAGGAAAAACTTGGCTAATGCCATCGACTAAATGTTGGTATTGTTCTTCACTGGTGAGGTTAGCACTAAGATTGAGGGCGATATTAAGCAGTGTTTGTTCAACTTGAGATGGCATAGCGGAATAACTTGTAGCACGAAAAGAGAGCATTCTAACAAGGTGATGTAAAAAGTACATCAACGCGTGTATAGGAATGATGTAAGTTTGATACAGATCAATAATATCTTCGAGCATGTTGAAGATAGATGGAAATAAAAAGCCTCGCACTTGGCGAGGCTAGGAGAAAAAAGCGGCGAACTTAGCAGTCAGAGCAGTCTTCTGAACCGCCAGCTTCTGCAAACCACTGGGCAAGGTGAGTTTTAAGATCTTTTAGCTCATCAGGACCAATCAATGCTAAGCCAAGGTCTTCAGCGCGCGTGATATCGTTGTAACGCAGTGGACGGAAGCTGACGAGCATCGCACGTGCTTGCAGGCCGCCAAGCAGATCACGCAGTGATTCTAGTTTGTAGAGCGTATCGTCACCGTCATCACGCATGCCTTTGGTTTTACATTCAATGATGTGTAACTTGTTATTAACCACTGAAGCGACATCAAGTTCGTTACGCACTTCACGTTCGCCAAGGTTACGATATACCTGAACATTCAATGAGTGATCTTGGATGGTTGGCATGTCTTGCTGAATTTGACGTACGGTGCTGTGAACTAGGGTCTCAAGCCATTCCCCATTTGAGAAACGGCGTGCTTCTTCACTAGCGAAAGTGAGAACGCCATCTTCATAGGTTGCGATTTCCGTTTCCACTAAGTCGCTCAGTAACATGTTGAGCTCACGATAACCTTGTTGTTTATCAGAGAGTTCGACATCTAGGCGTTGCTCTTTACGACATGTGGTCGCGAGATAGTTAAGCGTGGCAAGGCCAGGGCCTAATTCAAGTGCATTGCTAGCCCAGCGTTCACCAAGCTCATACAATTTTTGGTCTAGCTGAGGGGAAATATTGGTTTCCGCGAATTCGCCACGGGCACCAAATACGGTGAGATAGTCATCAATGGTAATGCGGTCTTCAACTTGAGTATCTTCACGACCCTCAGGATAGAGCCAGCAGAGACGGTCGCTGTTTGGTTCAACCACGAAGATTGGCCAATGATAGGTACGAAATACCTCGTAAACAGGTAGTAGGCGGTGTCTTAGGCCGCAACTCGCATTGAGTTTAATCGCTTCATTACGGCCTTTTAATTGCTCGGCAAGTTGCATAACGGCCTGACGAATACGGGAGGTATTAGCAACATTTGGAATTTCAAAAAACTCAGACGTAATTTGACGTTTGGACAACACGGCGCTCAGTCGGTTGTACATCTCTTTTTGGGTCTCGATACCAATAAAAACGATGTGGTGACCCGTTGAGCGTTTATCAAGTAATGGTGTGACCAAGCGAATAGGGTCTTGGTCGATTATGCCAACATGAATTGCCATAGTTGTTCCTCATGTTTGGCTTGCGAAATGGAGTACTAAGGTTAATCAATGAGCAAGCCTTAGTACCGATATAATGTTCTATGTCATAAAAAACAAGGGCGATTAATGAATTTAATCGCCCTCGTACAATAATTTAACCGAAATTGGTCAATGATTAGACTCTGAATCGATGTACCAGCTCGCCTTGCTGGCTTGCGAGATGGGTGAGGTTTTCACTCGTGTTCGCAATTTCAGACATGGCTTGATAGCTACTGTCAGCGATCTGGTTAATCTCTTCCACACTCGCAGCAATCGCTGCCGCAGTACTGTTTTGTTCATCTGCCGCGCTTGAAATATGGCCACTCATTTGGCTGATTTCTAAGATAAGCGACTGAATCTCTTCCATGGCACTATTCGCGTTAGATGCTTGGTCAACAGATTGAGTCATATCTTCCATACAACTTTGAATGACATGGTTAGCGGAGGATGAACTGCTTTGCAGGGCGCTGATCATAGTCTCAATCTCAGTGGTTGACTCCGTAGTACGTTGTGCAAGCACGCGCACTTCATCAGCAACAACGGCAAAACCTCGGCCTTGTTCGCCCGCTCGCGCCGCTTCGATCGCTGCGTTAAGCGCTAGCAGGTTAGTTTGTTCGGCGATATTACGGATGACATCCAAAATAGAACCGATTTTACTGCTCATATTTTGCAGCTCTTTAACCGCGTTTACAGACTCGGTTAAGCGAGCTTCCAGTTGATTGATGGTTGAAATATTAGAGCTCATGATCTGACGACCTTGCTCTGAGGCAATTTCAACTTGCTCGACCATATGCAATGAGCTTTCAGCACTGCGTGCTACTTCTTCGACCGAGTGGCTCATCTCATTCATTGCGGTTGCCACACTCGCAGTTTGTTCACGCTGGTGGTTAAGTTGTTGCTGTGCTTCACTCAATGTTTGCTGGTTATTGTTAGCGGTGCGAGTGAGGTTATCAGAGGCCTTGTTAAGCTGTACAAGGATGTTGTGCAAGCTATCGGCTAGGGTATTAATGTGACCGCTCACGCTACTGAATTCGTTGTTATAGCGAATGTCGATACGTTGAGTCATATCGCCGCCACTGAGTGATTCTAGTGTCGCTAAAATGCTCTTAAGTGGGTTACGAACGCTATGCGCGATGTGGTAACCAATCACTGCAGCAAATACCACAACCACCAAGCATAGGAAAATGGCACGAATTAAACCGAAGTCATACACTTCACCAGCTTCAACGAGAGATTGGTTAAGGTCGCCTTGTGCATTCTCACTAAAGGAATTCAAAAGCGTCATTGAGGTGTCGACTTCTTTCGCTAGGTTAGCGATATTTTCGTACAGTGCTTGGCGAGCAAGTAAATAGCTGTTGTGTTGATCTAACACCCCGCCTTTTTGGCCGATATCAATAGAAAATTGATTCACCGGCGCATCAAACTTTTCTTTAAGCTCTGGTAATTGGGTCGTTAGAGCACGGTATGCATAGTTAAGGTGAGTTACCGCTTTTTTGTTGCCAGCGACAGCTTTAGCAACCATATCCGTGTCACTACTCGCAAGCGCGTCTGAGGTAATAACCTCAGCGTCTCTTAGCTTGACGAAGTAGCTCTTAGACATGATTTTGACCGCCATGTTATCTTGGCTTTCAACAAATTCTTTCATGCCATTACTAAGCTCAGCATGCAGGCGTTGGAACTGGCGCGTTGATTGTTGCACTTGAGCTTGTGCCTCAAACATATTGCGGTAGTTGTCCATTGCATCGGATGCTTCCGCGAAAAAGCGTTTCTCAAGTTGCTTTACTTCGCCAATACGCTCGCTTAGTTGAGGATCGCTGGCAGCAGCAGCCTCTAGTTTTGCTAGAGTTTGCTGGTAATGTTCTTGCGCAGTAGCAAACTGGGAACGAATGCTTTCCATACGTTCGAAACTTTGCGTAGTTAAGAAGTCTTTAAATAGTTTGTCAGCAGACAGCAAAGCGACGTTCGTTTGGTTAGACAAGGACACAAGAGGTAAGGATGTGTTTGTGACGCTAGCAAAGTTTGCGTGTATTTGCTCCATGCTACGCAAAGCCATAAACGTTGAAACAGCAAACATTAAGATGATTAAGGCAAAACCAGCGTACATACGTCTGATTACTGAACCCTTCATGTGCCTCTCCTAATTGGGACATTTTACATTGAAAATTATCAGATTTCTGAGGCTGGTTCAGATAGTTCGACATCGGTTTTATGACGCACAAGACAAAATTTCATTGATTTCATGGAGTTTTTGAATTCGTCAATCTCGTGCTTCATGGTTTTTCATTGTGATTTAGTGAGCTATCACTCATACTCGCAATATCATATAGTTAGTAAGGTTTAACCCTATTGAGTGCTTTATGGCTGAAGAAACAATTTTCAGTAAAATTATTCGCAAAGAAATTCCAACAACTTTGCTTTATCAAGATGAGTTAGTAACTGCTTTTCGTGACATTAACCCACGTGCCAAAACGCATATTCTGATCATCCCGAATAAGCTGATTCCTACCGTGAATGACGTTGAAGCGGATGATGAACTTACGATGGGACGCATGTTTACTGTCGCTAAGAAATTAGCGAAAGAAGAGGGTATTGATGAAAACGGTTACCGTCTGATCGTGAACTGTAAAGCTCACGGTGGACAAGAAGTTTATCATATCCATATGCATTTGGTTGGTGGTGCGCCACTGGGTCCAATGTTAATGAACTAATTTACAGTTCTTACGGTCTATACCCAAGCAAGCTGAAAGCAATTAACGCATTTGGCGAGAGCATTAGCCTTGATTTCTGCCTCTAGAAGTCACTTGGGTATATACTAAAAACACTACCATTTAGGTTGTGTTTCTTAAATTCTCAAACTGTTGGAGTACGAATTGAAGATAACTATTCGACTCATTTCCTGTACCGCGATTTCGTTGCTACTTGCTGCATGCGCTAATTTTTCTGCTGGCAACTTGTTTAGTCACTATAGTGCTCAAAACCAAGTGGTTTATCAGGCACTAAAAAGTGGTGATTATCGAGCAGCAGAGGAAGCTCTACCCGATGAAATCGCTGGCGATATTCTCGATAACTTCGAGAAAGGCCGAGTATACCTACTTAATCAAGATAACCAGCAGAGCTTTGTTGCGTTTGAGGCTAGCGACGCTGCAATTAAGCGTGAGCAAGATAAAGCCACGATTTCAATCTCTGATAGTGCCACGAGCATAGGGGCATTAGCAGTCAATGATAACCTGAATCTCTACCAACCTGCCGATTATGAGTTAGGGTTTCTCCATCTATACTTAAGTCTCAACTATGTTCAACAAAACAAGCTTGATGATGCGCTCGTGGAGATTCGCCGAGCGAATCAAGTGCAAGAGCGAGCAAGAGCTGAACGCGAGAAAGAGCTAGAAGCAGCTCAATCGGAGATGAAAGCGCAAGGCTTAACGCCTAATATTGGCAGTATATTGTCCAAATATCCGGATGCAGGTAAGAAGCTACAAGCGGTACAAAACGCTTACTTGATGTACCTTTCCGCGTTGTTATATGAGGCAGATAACTCGCTTAATGATGCGTACGTGGACTATCGCCGAGCCCTTGCAGTGATGCCCGACAATCGCAGCTTGATTGATAGTGCCATGCGAGTCGCGAAAAGACTGGGCATGAGCGAAGATCTTCGCCTTTTAGAAAGTCGTTATGGCAAATGGCGTCCACTTTCAGCCAATAAAGCGCGCGTTATTCTTCAAGAACAAGATGTCGTGGAGGCCATGCAGGGTTGGAAGCTTTCTTTACCTTTGTATGACAGTCGAGGCAACGGCGCATTGTATTCTTTAGCTTTGCCCTATTATCCATCGACTCGTCTAGCTTCGTATGTGCCAATTCGTTTGAATGGGCAGGGTATTGCGGCAGAAATGCTAACCAATGTGAATACAATGGCTGAGCAAAACCTATCTGAGCGCATGCCAAATATGGTTATTCGCCAAGCATTACGTGTGGTGGCGAAAGATCAAATTCGTCGTGAGACAGCAAGTAAGGATGATGTGGGTAACTTGCTGTTTAATGTATGGAACACACTAACAGAGCAACCTGATACCCGAAGTTGGCAGACACTACCAGCCGCAGTTTATAGCAATACTGTTGAGGTGGATGCTGGTGAACAGCGTTTGAATGTTGGCGGTCAATCATACCAATTTACAGTTTCTGCTGGGAACACAGTACTGGTATGGTTATCACGTCAAGGAACCAATGCCACGATGTGGCATAAACAACTAGGAAGATTGTAATGAAGAAATTCGTTTTAGTAATCCTATCAATGTTTGCGATAGCAGGATGTGCAACCAACACTTCTGGATTAAGTATTGATGGCAACGCGCAAACCGTACTGTTTGCAAATGACTCGATGTCACGCAGTTTAACGATCAATGACATTACTACGCGCATGGTCGACGATCACGTGCAGGGAATAGTGAGCTTATCAAGCAACATTAGCTCTGACCAAGATTTGTTATATCGCTTTTATTGGTATGACGACCAAGGTTTGGAAGTCAGCAAGCCAGGTAACTGGCGTCGGTTGATCATTCGAGGTGAAGAAACATTGCAAATATCCGGCGTAGCAGTCAATCCTGCTGCAACCCAGTTTCGTGTACAAATTCGCAAAAACAACGACGAGTAACCGTATTGGGAACCAATACTTGGTTATCCATGTCTTAGAGAATAAATGTTAAGGAATGTAGAATGAATAAAGGTGTAATAGCACTTCTTGGCTTAGCTGTTGTTTTAGGTGGCTGTTCAAATCAGGTCAGCTATGGTGATGCGCAAGCGGTAGAGACCACAACCATTGATTTTGGTTCTACCGATCTACAAACCATTGCGGGTGAGATGGTCGATAGCATGCTGACATCTGGCTCTGTCGCTGCAATTACTCGCGACTCACGTCCAATTGTGTTTGTTGAGCGAATCAAAAACAAAACCAGTGAGCATATTGATACCGAATCCATTACCGATACCATCAGTACTAAGATGCTAAATTCAGGTAAATTCCGTTTTGTAGATATGGGCCGTGTAGAAGCAGTACGTGACCAGTTGAACTTCCAAAACAACGATGAATTAGTGAATCAAAGCAACGCCATTCAGTTTGGTAAAATGGTTGGTGCGCAATACATGTTATACGGTAACTTGTCGAGTATCGCGAAAACCGCAGGTAGCGATAAAGACGTTTACTACAAAATGACTATGCGCCTAATGGATCTAGAAACTGGATTAATTGAATGGGCAGATGAAACTGAGATTCGTAAGCAAGAGTCAAAAAGTTTCCTTGGTTTATAATCGATAGACATGAACATTGAAGGAGTGTTGTATGGCGCGTATGTCTTGGCGTGAGGCATGTCAATTAGACAGTTCATTAGACTCTTTACAACATTTCTTCGCTGTTCGTCCCGACTACGCTCAAACTTTAACTGGAGGCTTAACCAACCGTTGTTGGAAAATCGTTGAACACAATGGCAATGCGTATGTATGGCGGCCGATTACAGCGATTACTCAAGCCTTCTCAATTTCCCGCGTTCAGGAATACCAGATTCTTTCGGCGATTTTTGAGCATGGGCTCAGCCCAAAACCTATTTTAATCAATGACAGAGGCTTGTTGGTTGATTGGTTAGAAGGGGAGTCTTTGGTCGAACACCTCAGCTTTGAGCAACTGCTGCATGCTCTAGTGAGCGTACATAGCTTACCTACCACTCGTATACCGGTTGCACCTTTTAATTTTACCGCGCGTGTTGACCACTATTGGATGCAAATTAAACCGGAACTGAAAACCGACGCATTTGCAACCCTATATCATGATTGGCGAAAAGCGCCAAGTTTGGCAGAAGTGCCTGCAACTCTATGTCATTTTGATATGGCGGGCTATAACATGGTTCAGTCAGAACAAGGTGTCAAAATTATTGATTGGGAATACGCAACGATTGGCGACCCTCGACTGGATTTGACGTTGAGTATCGATGTTTCAGGTGTGAATGAGATTGAGGCTATTCAGCAATACTGTCAATTGCGCAATATCGAAGGCATTGATGATTGGTTTGAAGGCATAAAAGCGTGGCGTCCCCGTGCCAATATGATGGCAATGTTATGGTATTTGCTCGCTTACCAATTGTGGGGAGATGAATATTATCTCCATCAAGCTGAGCTATTACAGCAGCAGTTTTGCAACTGAGATCACCGTTTCACTGAAAGCTCGTGAGAATCTCATAACAACACCTTTAAAACCTTATAGTTCGTGTTAGATTAAATCGAACTTGTTGCAATTTAGTTAGTCAATCCGAACTAGTATTAACAACAAGCCAGCAGTTTAATCGGGGATGAATTATGATTATCTATTTACACGGATTTGATAGCACCAGTCCTGGCAATCACGAGAAAGTGCTACAGCTTCAGTTTATTGATGAAGATGTGCGCTTCATCAATTACAGCACGCTTCACCCTAAACACGATATGCAGCACTTGTTAAAAGAAGTGCATAAAGTCATCGAACAGTCTGACGACGCGAACCCTTTGATTTGTGGCGTAGGGCTCGGCGGTTACTGGTCAGAGCGTATTGGTTTTTTATGTGGCATTAAGCAAGTTATTTTCAATCCCAATCTCCACCCTGAGACGAATATGCAAGGCCGTATTGACCGTCCAGAGGAGTATGAGGATATCGCGACGAAATGTGTGTCGGAATTTCGATCTAAGAACAGCCAACGTTGTTTAGTGATTTTATCGAAACAAGATGAAGTGCATGACAACCAACAGACCGCTAATGAGTTGAGTGACTACTACCCAATTGTTTGGGATGAGGCTCAAAGCCACAAGTTTAAGAAAATCTCGCAGCATTTACAGGCGATGAAAGCATTTAAAGAAAATCATTGATCGCTGCTTGGCACAGCAACGTTAGTAGAAACGGCACCTCTGGTGCCGTTTTTTTATGCAAAACACACCTATATCAGCGCAACATATTAAAATTAAACCTTTGATTACAAATTACCTTACTTTTTCTAATGAGTTTGAAGCAATCTCTAGTTGCACCACGAAAATTGCTCTATATAATGAGTCTCATAAAATTTATTTGATAAAATCAAAAAATTGAGAGCGAGTGAAAAAACTCGCCTAAATGTGCTCAGCAACCCATGTTTTAGGTTGCCAGCGATTTTCTCGCCGCAGCGAGTTTACATCCAATCACGTAGTTCACTGGAAGAACCTCTATCGCATTCGATTTGCGACGCCCCAAAGATTTAATTAGTGCGCAGTGCGGGCTAAAGCAGATTTCGTTTTTATCTTAGAGGACAGTTACTATGAAAAAATTATCGTAGTAGGTGGCGGTGCGGGCGGTCTTGAGCTTGCTACTAAACTAGGTCGTACTCTTGGTCGTAAAGGTCGCGCGCAAGTGACTTTGGTTGACCGTAAATCAAGCCATTTGTGGAAACCTTTACTACATGAGGTAGCAACAGGTTCGTTGGATGAAGGTGTGGATGCATTGAGCTACCGCGCGCATGCGAAAAACCACCATTTTGATTTTCAACTGGGTAGCCTAGAAAACATTGATCGTGAGCGCAAAGTCGTTGTGCTTTCAGAACTAAAAGATGAGCAAGGTGAGCTGCTAATGCCAAGCCGCGAACTTGAATATGACTTTTTGGTTCTAGCGATCGGTTCTACTTCTAATGATTTCAACACACCAGGTGTGCGTGAAAACTGTATTTTCTTAGACAGCCCTGAGCAAGCCCATCGTTTCCGTACCAATATGAACAACGAGTTCTTGAAACTGCATGCTAAGCAAGGTCATGGTACGGTAGATATCGCGATCGTTGGTGCTGGTGCGACAGGTGTGGAACTTTCTGCTGAGCTTCACAATGCCATCAAAGAGCTGCATACATACGGCTTTGGGGATTTAGATTCAAGCAAATTGAATGTGAACCTGATTGAAGCGGGTGAACGTATTCTTCCAGCATTGCCACCACGTATTTCAGGCGCCGCTCACCAAGAGCTAACTAAGCTTGGTGTTAACGTGCGCACAGCGACTATGGTGACCAAAGCAGAAAAAGACGGACTAACCACAAAAGATGGCGAAAAGATCCCTGCGCAAATTATGGTGTGGGCTGCGGGTATCAAAGCGCCTGATTTTATGAAAGATATTGCTGGTCTTGAGAGCAACCGTATCAACCAGCTAGTGGTGAAAGATACGCTACAAACCACGCGTGATGACAGCATTTTCGTTATTGGTGATTTGGCCCAATGTACTCAACCGGATGGTTCTTTTGTTCCGCCGCGCGCACAAGCTGCACACCAAATGGCATCGCTTGCGTTCAAAAACATCATTGCGCTTATGTCTAATCGTGAGCTGAAACCATACATTTATCATGACCATGGTTCACTGGTATCGCTGAGTCGTTTCTCTACCGTTGGTAGCCTGATGGGTAACTTGACCAAAGGCTCAATGATGGTTGAAGGCCGTATCGCTCGTGTTGTGTATATTTCATTGTATCGTATGCACCAAATGGCGCTGCATGGCGTGTTTAAGACTTCATTGATTCTATTGATGGGACGTATTAACCGCGTATTACGTCCGAATTTGAAACTGCATTAATCAAATTTTTGCCATCGAATAGATGATTGAATCAAAAAAACCGAAGCATTGCTTCGGTTTTTTTATGTCAATTCAATGCGCTATAGCATGTTCAGAAGAGTATTGCTCCCTCAGGGGACATTTACTGAAGTCTCATTAACGAGGAATGATTGAGTAGACAGCGCCAAGTTTGGGTTGGCGATCGACGATAAAACGATTGGCCGCATAAGTTTCAAACTCAGCATCACATGCGATTGCGAGCTTTTGACTGGCATGATTGTCCGGGTCACAGACAATCTCTAAACGCGTTAATTTGAGAGTATCAAAACAAAAATCACGTAACGCAGATAACGCTTTGCGAGCATAGCCTTGTTGCTGATACGCATCACCAATCCAGTAACCGATACTCGCCATATTAAACGTATGATAGAGTTCGTTGATAGCGACCATGCCAAGTAATCGGTCATCACAACGGCGATAAACACCAAATCCAAACGCTTGCGATTTAACCCAGTTTAAGCGAGTTGAGAGAATAAATTTGTCAGCCTCTTGTTGGCTGAAATCAGCATGGCACCACTCAATCCATTGATGCAAACTTGGCGAATGACGAATAAGTGTCTGTAATTCTTCGCTATCCTCACTATCGATTAAGCGTAAGACCAAAGAAGATGTGATGATCTGATAATCAGGGCTCATAGGAAACGTCTGCTATACACATGAGTTATAAAAAACGCCCAACCAGTTGGCTGAGCGTTGTCTTTATCCAATTAACGACCTTATAGAGTTACTCTACGCGGCGCACTTGAATGATCATCCCCATCAGTGGGTGATCCAAGAAGTGGGTTTCACTACTGCGCATGCGACGTTTTTGGTCCATGCGGTAACTCTTGAGAAACTCTTCTTTATGTACGGTTGGCGTAATTTCTGTCATCAAACCAGCTTGAACCGTATCAATGTTTGTATCGGCATTCGTTTGAGGCAGGGTATCGATCGGGTCTTGAATCACAATCTCACGCACACTTGGCTCTTTTAAGTCGAGGTTAACGTCAGCGTATAGGTAATGTTCAACATAGATCTGCAAAGTACCATCTAACTCGTAAAGCGGGCCAGACACAGTTTGCTCACTCACACCATCAATGACGGATTCGTTGACAGAACCGATTGGAGAACCATCGGGATTAAATTGGTTGCTGTAGTTTTTACCCGCAGTAATATGGAAAATCGGTGCTGACAGGCGACCTTTATCTCCTTGGCGCCACGCCGTATGCATCAGAACTTCAAACCCCGCATGGTTACGTAGCTTTTGCTCTTCACTGTCTAGCTCATAGCTTGAGCGTGGCAGCATTTGTACACCTTTACGAGCGCGATAATTGCTGTCGGAAAAGCTGCCCGCTTTATCCAAATTAATTTGTGGCAGAGTCGTAGGCCATGATTCGCTTACTTGCTCTGCGTCCACTGCGCGTTTAAAAATGATCACTTCGATATCAAACTGGCGCTGTGCCCAACTTGGCAGAGCGACAAAGAAGAGAAGCAGTGGGATCAGTTTTTTCATTCCATCTCCATATTCGGGCGTTCTTCCCGAAATACATAATTATGCTTTTGGTAATAAATTTTGCTGGAATTCAGCCAGCATGTCAGCAACAAACTGTACTCGTTGACGTCTATCTACTAATGGTATCGTAAACTTGAACTTAGTAGGTCCGTCCATTGCAAATTTTTGTGGCTGAGATTGTAACAGTTTGACCAGATACATTGGGTTAATTTCAGCATCTGGGTAAAACTCAATGTAACCGCCTTTGTCATGCGCTTCGATTTTCTTCACTTTAAGTTGCGCAGCAGAGAGTTTCAACTCTGCAACCTTAAGAAGATTTTTAGCTGCGTCGGGTAATAGACCAAAGCGGTCAATTAATTCGACTTTTAGACTATCCAATTCATCTTTGTCGGCCACACTTGCGATTTGTTTGTACATCGACAAGCGTGTGTTCACATCCGGAATGTAGTCTTCAGGTAACAGAGCTGGCAAACGCATTTCGACTTCGGTTTGCTCACGAAGTAGATCGTCTAATGACGGTTCACGACCTTCTTTTAGCGCTTCTACTGCTTGTTCTAGCATTTCCATGTACAAGGTGAAGCCGACGGATTGAATCTGACCGCTTTGTTCCTCGCCTAGCAACTCACCAGCGCCACGAATTTCGAGATCGTGCGTTGCAAGTGTAAATCCTGCCCCGAGATCTTCTAACGATGCGATAGCATCTAAACGCTTAATGGCATCTTTCGTCATGGCTTTCGGGTGCGGTGTGAGCAAGTAAGCGTATGCTTGGTGATGTGAACGTCCAACACGACCACGCAACTGATGCAACTGCGCTAAACCTAGATAGTCGGCGCGATCCATGATGATGGTATTCGCTGTTGGGACATCGATGCCGGTTTCAATAATCGTGGTACACACGAGTAGGTTAAAGCGCTGATGATAAAAATCGTTCATCACTTTTTCTAGTTCACGTTCGCGCATTTGACCATGTGCGACCGTGACACGAGCTTCCGGCACCAGTTTTTCAAGATCAGCAGCAACCTTTTCGATTGTCTCAACTTGATTGTGAAGGAAGTAAACCTGACCACCACGCATAATTTCACGCAAAATGGCCTCGCGAATAACCGTGTCGTCACGCTGGCGTACGAAGGTTTTAATTGCTAAACGGCGTGCTGGTGGTGTGGCAATAATCGATAAATCGCGCATACCACTCATCGCCATATTGAGAGTGCGAGGAATAGGCGTTGCAGTCAGTGTAAGAATATCAACATCCGCACGCATCGCTTTCATTTTTTCTTTTTGGCGCACACCGAAGCGATGTTCTTCATCGACGATCAGTAAGCCAAGATCTTTGAACTGAATATCGCTAGATAGTAGCTTATGAGTCCCGACCACGAGATCAACTTTGCCGTCGCTGATATCTTGCAATACTGCTTTTTGTTCTTTAGCAGTCTTGAAGCGCGACAAGACTTCGACGCGAATTGGTAAGTTAGCGAAACGATCGCGGAAGTTTTCAAAATGCTGCTGCGCAAGTAGCGTAGTAGGTACTAACACCGCGACTTGTTTGCCGTTGTCTGTTGCCACAAATGCCGCGCGCATTGCAACTTCTGTTTTACCAAAACCAACATCACCACACACAAGACGATCCATGGCTTTAGCTTGACACATGTCGGAGAGTACAGCGTTGATTGCCATCGATTGGTCGTCGGTTTCTTCAAACGGGAAACCTGATTTAAAGGTTGCGTATTGGCCACGGTCGAGGGCAAATTTGTACCCAGGTTTCAGCTCTCGTTTGGCATACACATCAAGCAGTTCCGCTGCCACGTCACGCACTTTTTCGGCTGCTTTACGGCGTGCTTTCGCCCACGCTTCACCGCCTAATTTATGCAGTGGTGCACTTTCTTCGGCGCCGCCAGAATAACGGCTAATAAGGTTGAGCGAGGCAACAGGTACGTAGAGTTTCGCTTCGTTTTGGTATTCGAGTGTGACGTATTCTGTGGTCATGCCGCCCGCTTCAAGGGTTTGCAAACCTAAGTAACGCCCAATACCGTGGTCAATGTGCACGACGGGTTGCCCAGGCTTCAGCTCGGCAAGGTTGCGAATAACGGCATCGCTATTGGTGGTTTTGCGATCTTTACGGCGGCGTTGGATGACCCGATCGCCAAGTAAGTCGCTTTCACAAATAAACGCAATTTCTTGATCGCCATACAAAAAGCCGTGCTCGGCCGCGCCCAGCATAAGCGTAAACTTGTTCTTATGAGCTAACGCATCACAAAAACTGTCACATTCAACGGGTCTTAACTTGATGCGTTGCAATAACTCAAGCAAGGCTTCTCGGCGACCTTCCGATTCGACGGAAAAGATGATCTTGCCTTGGTAGCTCTCACTAAATTGACGCAATTCAGCCATCGGCTCTTTATTTTGATGCTGTACTTTTAGCTCAGGTAGAGGCGATATGTTCGGGTTAGTACGCCCCTGTTTTTCGGCTACTGGATCGATACTAAGCAGTGCTTGCGGCAGCTGTTTAAAGTAGCTAAACAGTTCATCTTTTTTTAGCCACAGCTCTTCTGGTGGGAGCAGCGGACGTAACGGGTCAACTTTACGTTGGTCGTAGCGATAATCGACGTCGGTCAAGAAGGTATCAATTGCTGATTCAAGATTGCCTACCGAGATGAGCAGTGTGTTATCCGCAATGTAATCAAATAAGGTCTCAGTTTGTTCAAAAAACAGAGGCTGCCAATATTCAATACCAGCAGGCCATGTCCCTTTACTAACTTGCATGTAGACCGATTCAGGTTCGCGGCGTGCTTCAAAGCGTTGACGCCAGCGAATACGGAAATCTTCAATTGCCGCTTCACTGGTTGGAAACTCGTGGGCAGGTAGCAGACGGATTTCTTTCACATCTTCGATTGAGCGTTGATTCTCAGGGTCAAAGGTGCGAATTGTGTCAATTTCATCATCAAAGAAATCGATACGGTATGGATCTGTCGAGCCCATAGGGTATAGGTCGATAATTGAACCACGGCTCGCGTACTCACCTGGGCCAAAAACTTGGTCGGTATGTCGATAACCGGATTTTTCCAGTTGCAGGCGCAGTTTTTCCAGTGAAAATAGGTCACCCGTTTTTACCATCAAGGTGTGCTGCATCAAGAACTCACGTGGTGATTGACGCTGTAGTAGGGTGCTTATCGGTACGATCGTAATGCCTTGGCTTTGCGTAGGCAGTTGGTAAAGTCGCGCGATGCGTTCGGAAATGATTTCTTGGTGTGGTGAAAAGTTATCGTATGGCAGAGTTTCCCAATCAGGGAACAGCGTCACGTCTTGTGCGCAAAACTGCTCTAACTCTTGTTGCAGTTTCAGGGCTGTTTGTGGATCAGGCGTAGCAAGCAGGGTATGACCCTTGTGTTGCTCTGCCAGTTCAGCGATAGCGAGTGCTAACGCCGAACCTGGAAGATTGCCGACGTATTTTTTGTCGCCAGCACCTTGTGGGTTAACAAGGTTAAGTAAATATGGTTTTGACATAACTAAATTTAGTTTTCGCGATTCAGTGAGCGTTGACGTAAGAGCTTTTGTTGCTGATAAAGCGCTGCTTTGATCAATAAGTCTTGGTCTAAGTCTCGTAGGCGCTCATATTTGACTGTAATCGTAGCTTGTTCGTTTTCTTGGCTACAGTTAACTACGGAACCGTAGCAATAAATTGCAGCAGCAGGATGATCAAGGAAAAGCTTACAACAGACTTTTTGACCGATATTGAGTGGCTTTTGGGCGTGATAGCTAAATTGACTGGCACCAAAGGCCGTCGTTTGGTGACGGAAGCTTGCTTCATCCTGTTGTGACAGCATAAAGGTTAGCAGAAGATTCAACTTTGCATTCTGCGTATCGAGTAAATTAATCACATGTTTAAAGTCATTACTCTTTAGCTCAGCGCGCGCCGCATCATTTAGTTGGTCAAGGTTACTGAATTCACTTGCAACAAGAAATGGTGCGGGAATTTCAGTTTCAAATTGTTCAAAACTTGGAAAGCTAAAATCGTCTGCCAAGGGTTCGACATTGACGGTCATTTGGTGATGAACAGTAAAGTATTCTTGGTCCGACATGAACTTTTCCTTCTATTGATGCTCTGATTATCGTCATAAGCTACAACTAATCAAGGTATGTCATTGTTAATTACTAATTTTAACCGAGAAATGGCAATTTAGGGCTATCAGCCAGACAAATTAACCGTTACAGTATTCGCCATTGATAGGTATTGGTTTTATTTATGTTTCATCCAGTCTCAACCTTCATCGGTTTGCGCTATTTGCGAGGACGCTCCGGGGATAGGTTTAGCCGTTTTGTCTCTTATATGTCGACGGCAGGTATCACCATTGGTGTGATGTCTCTTATTACCGTTCTTTCGGTGATGAACGGTTTTGAATCGCAATTAAAAGGCCGTATTCTCGGTGTATTACCTCAGGCCATCATATCGCAACATGATGGGAAAACCCCGCGTTCAGAACAAGCACCAGACTTTATTCAAGCGATGTCGACCGCAGGGCATCCTGAACCGATTGTGCAAAGTGAAGCCGTCATCCAAAGTTCAAAGCAATTGAGTGCCGGGTTACTGATCGGGATCGACCCGGACGAACATGACCCTATTGGGCAACACATGATCGCAGGGCGCGTATCGAATTTAAAACCAGGTTCGTATCAGGTGCTCGTGGGTAGCACATTAGCGCGCTCTATGGATATCGGCCCGGGTGACAAGGTTCGCCTAATGGTGACCAGTGCGAGCCAGTTTACTCCGCTAGGGCGCATTCCTAGCCAGCGCATTTTTACCGTGGGTGGTATTTACAATACTGGTTCAGACGTTGATGGCCAATTAATGTTGACCAACATTGAAGACGCCGCGCGTTTATTACGTTTCAATTCTGAAACGGTCACAGGTTGGCGTCTTTTTTTCGAGGACCCATTTGTTGTCGGTGAGTTGAGTCAACAGCCATTACCTGAAGGTTGGAAGTGGCAGGACTGGCGTGACCAACGTGGCGAGCTATTCCAAGCCGTACGTATGGAGAAGAACATGATGGGCTTAATGCTTGGTCTGATAGTGGGTGTTGCCGCATTCAATATTATTTCAGCATTAATCATGGTGGTGATGGAAAAACAAGCTGAGGTTGCGATTCTTAAAACCCAAGGAATGACCGATCGCCAAGTGATGAGTATTTTCATGGTGCAAGGTGCAAGTAGTGGCGTAGTTGGTGCTTGTATTGGTGGTGTACTTGGTGTGCTGATGGCTGACAATCTCAATCCGCTCTTAAAAGCGGCGGGTGTAGAGCTGTTTTCTTTTGGTGGCTCTTTGCCAGTAATGATTAATCCTATCCAAATTTTGGTGGTTGTAACCTTAGCTGTGATGCTCAGCCTATTAGCAACCTTGTTTCCTTCTTATCGAGCATCGTCTGTAAAACCTGCTGAGGCATTAAGATATGAGTAATCTACTACAGTGTCGTGATGTGACAAAAACTTACCATGAAGGCACCCTAGAAACTCAAGTATTAAAAGGCGTAAGCTTTGATTTGAAAGCAGGGGAGTTGGTGTCGATTATTGGTACTTCAGGCTCAGGTAAAAGTACCTTGTTGCACGTACTAGGTGCATTGGATGATGCGACATCTGGTCACGTCACCTTTTTAGGTCAAGAGTTGGCGAAATTAAGCTCGAACAAACAAGCCAAATTACGCAATCGCCATTTGGGTTTTGTTTACCAGTTCCATCATCTTCTCGCCGATTTTAGCGCATTAGAAAATGTCGCGATGCCACTTTTAATTGGTGGAGTAAAAGTGTCAGAGGCGAAGCAGAAGGCTCAGGCGTTATTAGAAAAAGTAGGTCTTGCTCACCGTGTTGATCATCGACCATCTGAACTCTCAGGTGGTGAGCGTCAACGTGTGGCGATTGCGCGCGCGTTGGTTAATAGTCCTGACTTGGTGTTAGCGGATGAGCCTACCGGTAATTTAGACCATAAAACCGCTTTAGCTATTTACGATTTGATGCGCGAACTCAATCGTGAATCTGGCACGGCATTTTTGGTTGTCACGCATGATGGCTCGCTGGCGGCGAAAATGGACCGCACGTTACATATGCAAGATGGTTTGTTGATCAATGTGGAGGAAGCTTAGTGTTTTCTTCCTTGTCACTGTTTATTGGTGGGCGTTTTAGCCGCGCAAAACAACGCAATAAGATGGTGTCGTTTATCTCACTTTCTTCAACGATTGGCATTGCGGTGGGTGTCGCTGTGATCATCATTGGCCTTTCGGCAATGAATGGCTTTGAGCGTGAGCTGAAAGATCGCGTGTTGTCCGTGATTGCGCATGGTGAATATGAAGGGGTTCGAGGTCCGATCCAAGATTGGCAAGGTGTCATTAACCGTGTCGAGCAACACCCAAAAATTGAAGCGGCTGCACCATACGTGAAGTTTACCGCGCTCGCAGAGCGTGGGCAGCAACTAAAAGCGATTGAAGTGCGTGGTATTGACCCAGATAAAGAGTCGTCAGTTTCCAATATGGCGCAATTTATTGGTAAGCAAAGTTGGAGTAACTTCCGCCCAGGAGAGAAGCAAGTCATTCTCGGGCAAGGGGTTGCAGATCTCCTGAAAGTTAAGCCGGGCGACTATATCACTCTAATGATCCCATCAACGGGTTCAACCAGCCAAGTGCAAACACCGAAGCGCGTGCGAGTAAAGGTTTCAGGTTTACTGAAACTGAATGGACAAATTGACCATAACTTAGCGTTGGTACCGCTGCAAGATGCGCAGAGCTATACCCGATTAGGTAAAGGTGTGACCGGCATTTCATTACGAGTGAGTGATGTTCTCGATGCTCGTCAAATTATTCGTGAAGCGGGAAATACACTTAACATCTCGGTGTATCTGCGCAGTTGGCAGCAAAAGTACGGGTATTTGTACCGCGATATTCAGTTGGTTCGCACTATTATGTATTTGGTTATGGTGCTGGTCATCGGTGTGGCGAGTTTTAATATCGTATCGACATTGATGATGGCGGTTAAAGACCGTGCCGCGGAAATCGCAATCTTGCGAACCATGGGTGCGACGGATGGATTGATTAAGCGCATATTTGTTTGGCAAGGCGTATTTTCTGGTGTGCTAGGCAGTATTGTTGGCAGCATTATCGGCGTTTTAGTTGCATTGAATCTCACCACGATTATCAAAGGGCTTGAGAAGTTAATCGATCACCAGTTTTTATCTGGCGACATCTATTTCGTCGACTTTTTGCCATCACAAGTGATGATGGGAGATGTCGCATTAGTCTCTCTGACCGCAATTATTTTGAGTCTGCTGGCGACTTGGTATCCTGCGTCAAGGGCTAGTCAATTAAACCCAGCGGCAGTATTAAGTTCAAAATAGCTGTTGATTGAACAAAAAAAGGACCGATAGGTCCTTTTTTCATACTGTCATTCAGTGGATTTACTGTTTATTTCGAAGCATATACCAAGCTGAAGGTTGTGATTCGTTTTGCGTTTTAACTCTGTTTATTCTTGAAGATACGTGGACGCAAGCGGCGTTTTTGCCAGCTTCGAACCACTGAATAACGCCATAAGCCTTTGATACCGAAATAACCGACCATTGCAGAGGTAACGCCGCAAATCATACAGCCGAGCAAAAATGGAGGGCCAATGGTGCTCATTTGGTCGATGATGAAGTCCCAAGACAATTCAAAGTGAAAAGGTTGTGGTGGAACGTGCATCACCCAAGCGCCAATTTTGTACGCAAAATAGAACAATACGGGCATGGTAATTGGGTTACTGACCCAAACAAGCGCAACGGACAGGGGAAGGTTTACACCGCACAAAATCGCCAAACCTGCTGACATAATCATCTGACTTGGTAACGGTACGAATGCCATAAACAGACCGACCGCAAAAGCCCCAGCAGCTGAACGGCGGTTAAGACACCACAGATTAGGATTGTAAAGCACGTTGCCAAACACTCTGAGCGCCTTTTGTTTTTTTATCACCTCGTGATTAGGCATAAAGCGTTTGATAAATTTTCTTGGCATATGGGGATATGACTCTCTTTGTTAATTATTGGACCTTGTCGTCATTCGCAATACTGATAGTAACCACGCCGTTGTGGACATATATGCCATCGTGGTACTGGTCGGTTCCATGCCTAGTTTGGCTCTTGCTGTGTTTTAAGTTTAGATGGCTTAGGTGGGGCTGCGGAATAATTACTGCAATGCTTGTGATAATTGCAAGCGGTGAGCTTATCCACCATCGAACGAACACCCTGTTCAGTGCCGGCACGAATCTTACCATAAATGCTGAGGTTGACAGCCTTTTTACTCCAATTAGTCATGGCTTTCGCGGTATAGCGATAGTTAGATCAATTAATGGCAAAAAAATCGGCTATTTTTCACGCCCTAAGATTGTGCTGATTTCACCTGTTCCTCTTGAATTGAATGCAATTGTTAACGCAGATATCAAATTAAAACCCATTATTGGTGTGTTGAATCAAATCGGTTTTGATAAAGAACAATGGGCAGTAAGTCAGCAAATTGTTGGGCAGGCGACGATTAAGCCAAATCAATCGATGTGGGTAAGTAGTCATTTTTCTTGGCGAGAGTCTCTCTATCAACAAATGTTCGCTTTGACGCAGAACTTTCGTCATCAAGGGTTGTTGCTTGCGCTGAGTTTTGGTGAGCGCGAGCTCATTGACAACACCCAGTGGCAGCATTTGCAACGAAGCGGGCTAAATCATTTGATTGCGATATCTGGTCTGCATATTGGTATCGCCTTTGGGTTCGGTTGGTTATTGGGCTTTCAAGTGGTGCGCTGTGGTGTCGTCTCTGTGAGTGCCTCTATGGTTGCCGCGTTGTGTTTTGCTGTTGGTTATGCCTGGTTATCTGGTTTTTCTTTACCTACGCAACGCGCTTTAATCTTGATGGTCATTTTACTGTATTTTCGTTTCAGTCGAATACATACCAGTTATCGCTATAAATGGCTGTTAATGGTTGCAGGCCTGCTGTTGTACGATCCGTTTGCCGCTTATTCGTTGAGTTTTTGGCTATCAATTTACGCAGTCGGGGCGGTGTTTCTTTGTCTTTCTTTTCTACCGAAAGGAAGGTCACGTTTAAAGCACGCGCTAGTTAATCAAATAAGTTTGGTTATGTTGATTACTCCGCTTATCGCGCTGTTATTTCATGGGGTTGGTTTCGCCAGTGTGTTGTATAACGCAGTGTTTGTGCCTTGGTTTAGTTTGGTTTTGATTCCTGTAACCTTAGCGAGTGTCGCGCTTTTGCCAATTTGGCCCAATGCGAGTCACGTTCTACTTAAGTGGGTGGATCAAGGCTTATCTCCTGTTAGCCATAGTATTGCATGGGGTGATGACCTATGGCTTCCGACATCGCACGAACAGGCATTGTATCTGGTCGCGCTACTCATTCTCATTCTGTTGTTCAAAACAGTTCAAGCCAAATTTTTATGTGTTGCAATTGCCGCGTTGTTGTTTGTGTTTGCCAATCGTCGAGATTCTTCGTCTTGGCATTTGACTATGTTTGATGTTGGGCATGGCTTGGCAATCATGATTGAAAAACAAGGTCGAGTGACTCTGTATGATACCGGAGCCAGTTGGGATTCAAGCAGCTACGCTGAGCAGTTGCTTTTGCCATACCTAAGTTATCGAAAGCTTGAGTTAGATAAGTTAGTGATCAGTCATTTTGATAATGATCATGCTGGCGGGGTGAATCCGCTACTTCGAACTTATCCTCAACTTTCTCTTATCAGCAGTCAAATTGATGTTCAACCAAATGCGGAACAGTCGAAAGTGGTTTGGCCTGATTGTATCGCAGGGAACTCATGGCAATGGCAAGGTTTGAACTTTGCTGTGCTTTGGCCACAGCAAAAGGTATCTCGACCTTATAATCCTCATTCTTGCGTGCTTAAAGTGACGGATGCGCAGCGCCGTAGCGTATTATTAACCGGAGACATCGATGCCGTAGCAGAATGGTTGCTATTAAGAACGCCAGAGGTATTAAAAAGCGACGTGGTGGTTGTGCCTCATCATGGTAGTCGCAGTTCTTCGCGGCGAGCATTTGTTCACGCCGTTAATGCCGACATTGCTTTGGTCTCTAGTGCATACCAAGGTCGATGGAAATTGCCAAATCCGCAAGTAAAAGAACGCTACATCGCGACTGGCGCGAATTGGCTTGAAACGGGTTTTGATGGTCAAATAACTCTGACCTTTACAGCAGAAAATATCGAGATAGATACGATGCGAGGTGCGAAAGGGCAGGCTTGGTATAGGCAGATGCTGCGTAAGCGAGTAGAATAGAAGGAATATCGTAAAGAAAAATAAAGCTATTCTATGTCTGTTAATCAAGATGAAACTACGCTGCAAACCTTTAAACGTTTATGGAAGTACATTCGCTTATATAAATTAGGCCTCGCCGCTGCTGTTGTCGCACTTATTATTAACGCTGTTACTGATACCTATATGGTGTCATTGTTAAAGCCACTGTTGGACGAGGGTTTTGGCAATACAGAATCTGATTTTCTCCAAATTCTTCCTTTTATCATCTTCGGTATGATGATTATTCGTGGTTTGAGTAGCTTTGTATCCGCTTACTGCTTAAGTTGGGTTTCCGGTAATGTGGTCATGCACATGCGCCGTGCCGTCTTTAACCACTTTATGCATATGCCAGTAGCTTACTTTGACAAAGAGTCTACAGGTGGTTTGTTGTCTCGTATTACTTATGACTCAGAGCAGGTAGCAGGTGCGACCAGCCGAGCACTAGTTAGTATCGTGCGCGAAGGTGCAAGTATTATTGGCCTGCTAACGTTGATGTTCTGGAACAGCTGGGAATTATCATTAGTTCTTATTGTTGTGGCGCCAGTTGTCGCGTGGGCTATTGGCTTCGTTTCTAAGCGCTTTAGAAAAGTGTCGAAGAACATGCAAAGCGCTATGGGCCATGTCACTACATCAGCAGAACAAATGCTTAAAGGTCATAAAGTCGTGCTGAGCTACGGTGGCCAAGATGTCGAAAGTGAACGCTTTGATGCGGTCAGCAATAAAATGCGTCAGCAGTCAATGAAATTGGTTGCCGCGCAAGCAGTCGCAAATCCAGTGATTCAGTTGATCGCGTCTATCGCATTGGTAACGGTTCTGTTTTTGGCCAGTGTTGACGATATTCGTAATACGCTAACTCCGGGTACTTTTACCGTAGTATTTTCGGCAATGTTTGGTTTGATGCGCCCGCTTAAAGCGTTAACCAACGTGACGTCAGAGTTCCAACGTGGTATGGCGGCAAGCCAAACCTTGTTTGCTTTGATGGATCTTGAAACTGAACAAGACAAAGGCAAGTATGAAACACAAGACGTGCGTGGTGTGGTTGACGTTAAGGACGTGACATTTACCTACCAAGGTCAAGAAAAGCCAGCGCTACGTAATGTGTCATTTACTATTCCGCAAGGTAAAACGGTGGCATTAGTCGGACGTTCTGGTTCTGGTAAAAGTACCATTGCTAACCTATTCAACCGTTTTTACGATGTTGATTCAGGCTCAATCTGCTTGGACGGGCATGATGTACGAGACTATACATTAGCTAACTTACGAAGCCACTTTGCTTTGGTTTCGCAAAATGTGCATCTATTTAACGATACCATCGCGAATAACATCGCGTATGCGGCAACAGATCAGTACAGCCGTGAACAAATTGAGCACGCTGCGCGTTTGGCTCATGCGATGGACTTCATCGATAAGATGGACGATGGTCTCGATACTATGATTGGCGAAAATGGCGCGAGCTTGTCCGGTGGTCAACGTCAACGTATCGCTATCGCGCGTGCGTTGCTGCGTGATGCGCCAGTATTGATTCTTGATGAAGCAACGTCTGCACTCGATACAGAATCTGAAAAAGCGATTCAAGCTGCGCTGGATGAACTGCAAAAAGATAAGACCGTCCTTGTGATTGCTCACCGTCTATCAACCATTGAAAAAGCAGACCAAATTTTAGTGGTCGATGAAGGTGAGATCGTTGAACGTGGCAGTCATCAAGAATTGATTGCGATTGAGAATGGTGCTTATCAGCAACTTCATCATATTCAGTTTGGTGGCTAAGCCGTGATTGAAAAGATCTGGTTTGAAAATCACCCACTAAAATACCTACTGTGGCCACTGTTGTGGCCGCTAAGCAAAGTGTTTGGCTTGATTAGTCGCTCACGTCGTCAAAGCTATCAGCGTGGTGAAAAGGCTGCTTACCGAGCACCTGTACCAGTGATTGTGGTTGGTAATATTACCGCTGGTGGTAATGGTAAGACTCCGGTGGTGATCTGGTTGGTTGAAAAACTACAAGCAATGGGTTTCAACCCTGGAGTGGTTTCACGTGGTTATGGGGCCAAAGCGCCGAGTTATCCATTGCTTGTTGCAGACGATACGTCAACGTCACATTGTGGCGACGAACCCAAACTGATTTACAAGCGCACCCAAGCACCAGTGGCGGTAGACCCAATTCGTGCTAATGCAGTGCAAGCATTGCTCCCTCTAGAGGTTGATATCATTATTACTGATGATGGTCTTCAGCATTACGCACTGGAGCGTGATATTGAGTTAGTCGTTGTCGATGGTAAACGTCGTTTTGGTAATGAGCAGTTAATTCCTCTCGGGCCTTTGCGTGAAGGCGTAGAGCGCTTAGCTGAAGTCGACTTTATTATTACTAATGGTGGTGAGGCCCAAACTAACGAAGCCGCAATGATGTTGCAGCCAAGCTTAGCCGTGAACCTGAAAACAGGTAAGCAAATGCCAGTTAGCCAATTGAGAAACTTGGTTGCGATGGCTGGAATCGGTCATCCGCCCCGTTTTTTTCATACTCTTGAGCAATTGGGTGCGGATTTAGTTTATAGCCAAGGATTTGCTGATCACCAAGATTTCCAACCACCACAATTGGCAGAACTTGCTGGTCGTGGTACACACCTTATTATGACTGAAAAAGATGCGGTGAAATGCTCAGAGTATGCGGCAGATAATTGGTGGTACTTGCCAGTTTCAGCGAGCTTCTCAGACCAGGATGAGAGTCGTATCTTAGAACGAATTAAACAAACAAAGGAACATTATGGATCACCGTCTGCTTGAAATCGTTGCGTGCCCAGTGTGCAAAAGCAAACTGACTTATGACAAAGATAAACAAGAGCTGATTTGTAAGGCCGATCGCCTTGCATATCCTATTAAAGAAGGTATTCCAGTGCTTTTAGAGCCAGAAGCGCGCACTATGAGTATGGATGAGGGCCGATAATGTCATTTACTGTCGTTATTCCAGCTCGCTATCAATCAACCCGTTTACCAGGCAAGCCATTAGCGGACATTGCAGGTAAACCAATGATTCAATGGGTATACGAGCAGGCTATTCAGGCGGGTGCGGATAATGTGATTATCGCAACCGATGATGAACGAGTAGAGCAAGCAGCACTTGGTTTTGGTGCACAGGTTTGTATGACTTCACCAAATCATGAGTCAGGCACTGAGCGTTTGGCTGAAGTGGTTGAGAAAATGGGCATTGCGGATGATCATATCATCGTTAATGTTCAAGGTGATGAGCCACTAATTCCGCCTTCAATCATCGCACAAGTGGCGGATAACTTGGCAAATAGTCAAGCTCCAATGGCTACATTGGCGGTTGAAATCAGTGACGAAGCCGAAGTATTCAATCCGAATGCGGTCAAGGTGCTGACTGATAAAGATGGCTACGCAATGTATTTTAGTCGTGCGACGATTCCGTGGGATCGTGACAACTTTGCTAATAACAACACTATCGCTCAGCCACTGCTGCGCCATATTGGTATATATGCGTACCGCGCAGGATTTATCAATACCTACATTAACTGGGAACCAAGTGCTCTAGAAAAAATCGAGTGTTTGGAGCAGTTGCGTGTACTTTGGTATGGTGAAAAAATCCATGTTGCAGTAGCAAAAGAAGCACCGGCGGCAGGTGTTGATACGCAAGAAGATTTAGATTTGGTACGCAGTATCTTGTCTTAGTCATCATGCTTGTCGTACCCAAATCATCGAAAAGTGTTTGGGTGGATAAATGATGAATAAACAAAAGCCAGCCTTAATCGGCTGGCTTTTGCTTAATTGGAATAGATAGGCTTATTCCAATTCTTTATCTTTACCTAAAGATAAAATCCAAACGCAGATTACTGCGACCACTGCAAAACCAGAAAGAATAATCACTGGCATTGCACTGTAGCCGAGAATGTGCCAAATAACGGATTCAAGTGTGCTCATTCATCGCTCCTTATTACTGCCAGCCTTCTACGCCTTCCATATCAGGCAGGTGGTGTGAGATGCCTTTGTGACAATCGATACAAGTCTTATCGCCGTTAGCTAGTGCAGTAGAATGTTGCTTAGCGCCACGTGACCCTTGTTCTGAAAAGTCCATATATTCAAACTCATGACAGTTACGACACTCAAGAGAGTCATTCGCTTTCATTCGAGCCCACTCACGTTCGGCTAGATGACCACGTCGTTCTGCAAATTTTTCAGGTGTATCGATGGTGCGCAGTACATAGTGAGCGAACAGCTCTTTTGATGCTTGCACTTTACGTACGATTTTGTCGGTCCATTCATGCGGTACGTGACAATCTGAACAGATAGCGCGCACACCAGAGCGGTTAGCGTAGTGAATGGTTGGTTTGATTTCTTCCACGATAGGTGCATGACAACCTGAGCAAAACTCTTCGGTGTTTGTCGCTTCCATCCCAGTGTTGAACGCGCCCCAGAATAGAAGACCGCCTGCAAAGCCCATAAATAGCACTACACCAACAGCAGCTTTACTTGGGCGAGTTAGTCGCTTCCAAAACGCTTTTAATAATTTCATAAAGTAACCTCGTTAACTTAGTGTTCGGTCTATTTCAGCGATTGAACACGTTCGAAATCATTGCCTACTAGCGGTGCCGCATCCGTTTGAGGAACATGGCATTGCAAGCAGAAGTAACGTCGTGGGGACATGTCCGCAAGAACGGCGTCTTCGCGGTTAACATAGTGGGTTACGCTAATTTTAGTCGCGCCCATCTCTTTAGCATTTTTCCAGCTATGACAAGCCAGACATTTATTGGCATTTAGTGATACTTCGTAGTTACGAATCGCATGCGGAATCAATGGTGGTTGATACACATAGCTACTGTCTACTTCATGCTCTTTTGGAAAATCTTTAAACGCATCTGCTGGGCGAGTATCTTCAAGAAGGGTATCGCCGCGCAGTGAATCTACACCGCCTGTGCCACCAGGGTTGTCTAATTCCGCAAATACGCTGCCGCTGATAACAGCACCGATTGCGAATAGGGCAAGCATTAATTTTTTCATTTTAACTTCTCCGCCGTATGGCTAAATTCTGATGTCGGCCGCGCTATGCGCGACCGGAAATGGACTAAACGATCTTGGTGATTTTGACCGGACATTTCTTAAAGTCTGTCTGTTTAGACAGTGGGTCAGTCGCATCTAAGATCAGTTTGTTGATCAGAATTCGAGCGTCAAAGAATGGGACAAAAACCAGTCCTTGCGGTGGCTTGTTACGACCACGAGTTTCTACACGTACTCGCACTTCACCACGCTTGTTCGACATTAATACTTCTTCACCACGGCGAACGTTACGTGCTTTGGCATCATCTGGGTGCATGTAGCAAACAGCATCAGGCACGGCTTTGTAGAGCTCAGGTACGCGACGTGTCATGGTGCCGGTGTGCCAGTGTTCAAGAACACGACCGGTACATAGCCACATATCAAACTCGCTATCAGGCACTTCTGGTGGCGCTTCGTATGGGGCTGAAATAATCTTCGCTTTACCATCTTTGTTGCCGTAGAAATCCCAATCTGAGCCTTCTTTCGCGTATGGGTCTGAACCTTCTTTGAAGCGACGCAGTGTTTCTTTGCCATCAACCACTGGCCAGCGTAGGCCTCGTACAGTGTGGTACACGTCGTATGGCGCCAAATCATGACCATGACCACGACCAAAGGTCGCGTATTCTTCAAACAGACCTTTTTGTACGTAGAAGCCAAAGTGGTGGGCGTCGTCGTTTAGTTCACGCGCTTCTTCTACTGGGAATTTGTCGACATTGCCGTTGCGGTACAGAACCTCGTACATGGTTTTCCCACGTAGTTCAGGCGCTTTAGCAAGTAATTCTTCAGGCCATACTTCTTCAATTTTGAAGCGTTTTGAGAATTCCATTAGCTGCCACAAGTCAGACTTGGCTTCACCAACCGTTCCCACTTGTTGATACCATGCTTGTGTACGACGCTCCGCGTTACCGTAAGCACCTTCTTTCTCAATCCACATCGCAGTTGGTAGGATCAAGTCGGCTGCTTGCGCTGTTGCTGTTGGGTATGGGTCTGACACAACGATAAAGTTTTCCGGGTTGCGATAGCCAGGTAAACGCTCAGTGTTAATGTTTGGACCTGCTTGCAGGTTGTTATTACATTGCACCCAGTAACAGTTCAACACACCATCATGGAGCATGCGGTCTTGCAACACGGCGTGAAAGCCTGGTTTTGGTGGAATTGTTCCCTCAGGTAGTTTCCAAATCTTCTCAGCGATAGCGCGATGTTTCGGGTTTGCGACCACCATGTCAGCAGGCAAGCGATGCGCAAATGTTCCGACTTCGCGAGCCGTACCACACGCTGATGGCTGGCCGGTGAGTGAGAATGGGCTGTTACCTGGAGTCGCAATCTTACCTGTTAGCAGGTGAATGTTATAAACCAAGTTGTTCATCCACACGCCACGAGTGTGCTGGTTCATACCCATGGTCCAAAGAGACATCACTTTGGTATTTGGATCGGCGTACTGTTTCGCAAGCTCAATCAGTTTTTCTGGTTCTACACCAGAGATTTCTGATGCCTTCTCAACCGTGTATGGCGCAACAGATGCTTTATACTCTTCAAAAGAGATATTAGTTAGTTTGCCTGAGTTAGGATTTTTCGCTTTAACCTGCAGAGGGTCATCGTCACGCAGACCGTAGCCGATATCGACGTCTGCTTGAGTAAAGTTGGTATGCTTATTAACGAAATCCCAGTTAACCGCATCATTTTCGATGATGTAGTTAGCAATAAAGTTTGCAATCGCTAAGTCTGATTGCGGTGTAAAAATGTAACCGTGATCAGCGAGCTCAAAAGAGCGATGGTAGTAAGTAGAAAGGACGTTTACTTTAACGTGTGGGTGGCTAAGACGACGGTCAGCAATACGAGTCCATAGTACAGGGTGCATTTCTGCCATGTTTGAACCCCAAAGCACGAAGGCATCGGCGTTTTCAAAGTCGTCATAACAGCCCATTGGTTCATCAATGCCAAATGCACGCATAAAGCCCACTACCGCAGAAGCCATACAGTGGCGTGCATTAGGGTCAATGTTATTTGAACGGAAACCTGCTTTCATCAGCTTTGATGCTGCATAGCCTTCCATTACGGTCCACTGACCAGAGCCAAACATGCCGACACTGGTTGGCCCTTTTTTCGCTAATGAGTCTTTCCATTTTTCGGCCATGATGTCAAAAGCAGCATCCCATGTGATCGGTGCAAATTCACCGTCTTTGTGATACTTGCCGTCTTTCATGCGCAATAAAGGTTGCGTCAAGCGGTCGTGGCCGTACATGATTTTCGACAGGAAGTAACCTTTGATACAGTTCAAGCCTTTGTTGACCGGTGCTTCAGGGTCGCCTTGTGTCGCAACCACTTTACCATTTTGTGTACCAACTAAAACGGAGCAACCTGTACCACAGAAACGACAAGGCGCTTTGTCCCACGTGATTTTGGTTTGGTCAGAGCTAGCAATCAGGTTGGTAGCGGACGCTGGTAGTGTGATCCCTGCTACCGCGGCTGCTGATACTGCTGCGTTTGCTTTCACAAACGCGCGTCTTGTCATTTTCATACTTCACCCTCTACGTGGGATTGTTGTGTTCCAGTGTGTGTTTGCTCGTCATCGAGTTCGGTTTCGATCTGGTGGTAAACCATGACCGTGCTGATGACATGCTCAAAATTGTTGATTTTATCGATGATGTCGGTAATAAAGCCGTGAGTGTGGGTTTCTAAAACCACCACAATTTTTCCCTCAGGGCTATCGCCATATATTTCGGTGCTGTCGAGTAGAGTGATTTGGGCTTTAACGCTATCCAAATGTTGCGGTGCTGCGTGGACAATCAAACTTGATATATGAACTTCTTTATTTGGCATTAGTTGCTCTCTTGTTTTACGTGTCATGCGCTGACATTGCTCACTTTGATAGATGCCGTCGGACAGATAGAAACGCAGGCTCCACAGCCGTTGCATTGTTCAAGTGACAGTCTAGGCTGCGCAACTCGGCCAACAGCAAGCTCAAATGTGATGGCCATTTGTTCGCAACTCTCACCACATGCGCGACACTCGACGTTCTGTTCTGCTAAACATTGATTGTTAATACTTGCTCTGGCTTGCCAAGGAGATCGATCTTGTGCGACGAACAAGTGCTCGGGACAGCTTTGCGCACATTGGTAACAAAACGTGCATTCGTCGATAGAGAAATCTACTTGTGGAAACCCACCATCGCCTTTGACGATAATCTGTGTTTCGCAGGCTGTGACACACTTACCGCATTGTGTGCAAAGATCGGTAAATCGCGCAGGCTCACTTAACCATGGTAGAAAAAGTGAATCTTCGCTATTCGCTTTACGGGTAAAAAGTCGTCTTCTTGCAAGATCAACCATGAAAATTATCTTTCCTACCGTGGTCACAGAGTCAGGCGCTTGTTAACAACCTTTCATTTATCAATATTTAAATTGTAGGTTTTGTAATATTTGTATAAATACCTCCAAGGGGTATTTAGGGTAGGAATTGTTCTAGATCAAATTGGTGAATTAGATTTAAATGAAAATTAGCGCTGCGGATAAGCTTGTGAAAAAATTGCGACTATTGCGTACACGCAAGCTAAGAAGAGGTTGGGTTGATTAAAACTATCAATAAATCAGTAACGAGCACCATTGCTAAAGCGTTATCTCTGATTGTACTGCTATCAGTAACCACTATTGGTTACGCATTTGTATTAATGGCCTCGAGCTTGAATGATGCAGAAGCCTTAACGTTGCGGGTTCAATGCGTATGCAAAGCTATCGACTTGCTCATGATATCCAATCGCAATCTGATAATTTTTCTTCACATATTTTTTATTTGAAAACTCGATTTACTCGCCATCAATGAAAGCGTTGCAAAATTGGGATGTGCCTGAAGACATCACGCAAGATTATTATCAATTGATCGTGCGCTGGTATGAGTTAAAAGAGGTGCTTCAGAGCGAGAACCGAAGCTTATATTTACAGTTAGTGCCGGAATTTGTCAGGCAAATTGATGGCTTTGTATCTAAGTTACAACAGTTTTCCGAGAAAAAAATGGAGAACCTTGCTTGGGCTGGCGCGATTGGTTTAGGTGGTATTTTGTTCACCAGCATATTTGTGGTGCTGTTTGTGCGCAGAGAAATTGTTCAGCCATTGAAAGCGATGGTGGTGGCAAGTGAGCAGATACAATCAAGGTCGTTTGATGTGGAATTGCGGGTTGTCAGCGACAATGAAATGGGGATTTTGACCAAGACGTTTAATGCTACTGCTAAAGAGTTAGGTGAGTTATACCGAGGACTTGAAAGTGCAGTAAACGAAAAAACTCATAAATTGCAGCATGCTAACCAGTCGTTACAACTGCTGTATAAGTCTTCCATAGAGTTAACAGCTTCTCGGATTACACCTGATAACTTTGCGGCGATCTTGCAGTATATTATGAATATTGAGGGGGTAACTGCGGTTAAATTAGAAGTTGGTGATGGTGATGAAAATCCATTGTTATTGTTTAATGGGGAATTGTCCGAACACAATTTATCCAGCCAGAAATTGACATTAGATGGTGTGGAATTAGGGCGGCTATATTGGAATTGGCAGTTGCCATGTCCCGATCAAGATCTAATTGATAACTTTGTACGAATCCTGTCGCGAGCGGTTTATTACAACCAAGCACAGCGTCAATCAGAACAATTGCTTTTGCTGGAAGAGCGCGCCACGATAGCTCGTGAACTGCATGACTCGTTAGCACAATCGCTGTCTTATCTGAAAATTCAGGTATCTCTGTTAAAGCGTGTGATGTCAAAGCTTGAGCAATCATCTTCTTTGGATAAAGCAAGCTCTGTGGTCAGCGATTTAGACTCGGCATTATCGGGGGCTTACACCCATTTAAGGGAATTGCTGACGACGTTTCGTTTGTCGATTAAAGAAGGGAGTTTTGGTGCGAGTTTGCAGCAAACTTTACATGAGTTACAAGAGCAAACTAGCGCAACGATTGTTCTAAATAATCAATTACCTTCTGCGGATTTGGACGCACATGAACAAGTACATTTGCTACAGTTAATTCGTGAGGCAACGATTAATGCGATTAAACATTCTGAAGCAACTAAAATTGAAATAAGTTGCAGCGAAAATGTCGATACAGTGACGATAATCGTCAAAGATGATGGTATTGGCATCGAAAATCAACAAGATAAAATTAACCACTATGGCTTATCAATTATGCATGAGCGCGCCAGTCGTCTTAATGGACAACTCTCGATTAATAGTGCTAAGCAAAAAGGCTGCGAGGTAGTGTTGACCTATCCAAGAATAAAGGACCAAAACTTTGACTCAATGTAAAGTAATGCTAGTGGATGATCACCCACTCATGCGTCGAGGGCTTAATCAGTTGTTGAGCTTTGAAGATGAATTTCAGGTTATCGCTGAAGCATCTTCTGGTGCAGAAGCGGTTGCTATTGCCCATGAAGTCGAACCAGACTTGATTTTGCTCGATCTTAATATGAAGGGTATGTCGGGGTTAGACACACTCAATGCACTGCGTGCGGACGGCAGCGACGCGAGTATTGTGATACTGACGGTGTCAGACAGCCCGGCAGATATTGATGCGTTAGTTAAAGCTGGTGCGGACGGCTACCTGCTGAAAGACACTGAACCAGATGAGTTAATTGAAGTACTCAAAACGAGCCTTAGCGGTGATAAGGCCTACAGTAAAGAAGTGTCTCAGTATCTAGCGGAAAGAGAGCATCAAAACGACGTATTTGATGCGTTGACTGACCGAGAAATGCAGATCCTTCGCCAAGTGGCCAAAGGGTTACGCAATAAGCAGATAGCAGACAATCTCTTTATTTCCGAGTCTACGGTAAAAGTGCATATGAAGAGTTTATTGAAAAAACTCAGCGTGCCGTCGCGCACCGCGGCGACAGTCATGTATTTAGAACGATTTGGCGATCGCTAAACTATCTAAACCAACACTATTTAAATTTAAAAAGGTTCATTGTCGTGATGAACCTTTTTACTTTCCGGAGAGTGGTTAGTGCTAGATACCCGAGTCGTAGTGATTACGCTGTGGACAGGTACCGATGATTTCTCTGCGTCCAGACTCTTTGACTTCTTCTAAGATGACATCAAAGCCCCACAAACGGTAGAGATGTTTTAGTACCTCACTAAAGCTCTCGTGTAGTGGAATACGGTCTTGAGGAACGTATTGCAGCGTCATAGACCGATCACCACGCACATCAACATTAAACACCTGAATATTTGGTTCTAGGTTGCTGAGATTATATTGTGCAGCGAGTTTTTCTCGGATTGCACGATAACCCATATCATCGTGAATATGGCTGACCTCAATATAGTTACGTCGGTCATCATCAAGCACTGAAAATAGCTTGAAATCACGAATCAATTTAGGCGATAGATATTGGCTGATAAAACTTTCGTCTTTGAAGTTGTGCATTGCAAAATGCACGGCTTCTAACCAGTCGCTACCTGCCAACTCAGGGAACCACTCTTTGTCTTCATCAGTAGGCTCTTCACAGATTCGGCGAATATCTCGGAACATGGCAAAGCCAAGCGCGTATGGGTTGATACCGCTAAAATATGGGCTGTTGTAAGCAGGTTGAGCAACAACCGCTGTATGGCTATGTAAAAACTCCAAGATGAAGCGCTCTGATACGACACCCTCATCATAAAGATGGTTCAAAATGGTGTAGTGCCAGAAGGTTGCCCAACCTTCGTTCATTACTTGGGTTTGTTTTTGCGGGTAGAAATATTGGCTGACTTTTCGCACGATACGTACGATTTCTCGCTGCCAAGATTCTAACAGTGGTGCATGTTTTTCAATAAAGTAGAGAATATTTTCTTGCGGTTCACTTGGGAAGCGCACTTTCTCATTCTGCTCTTTCTCGGTTGATTTAGGAACGGTGCGCCACAAGTCGTTCACTTGAGATTGCAAATAGGCCTCACGTTCTTCTTGGCGGCTTTTCTCTTCTGCAATCGAGATTTTCTCTGGACGTTTGTAGCGGTCTACGCCGTAGTTCATTAAAGCGTGGCAAGAGTCTAGAAGCTCTTCGACTTCTTTCTCGCCGTACTTTTGTTCACATTCGGCGATGTATTTCTTGGCAAAGAGTAAGTAGTCAATAATAGACCCGGCATCAGTCCATGCTTGGAACAGGTAGTTACCCTTGAAAAATGAGTTATGGCCGTAACACGCATGCGCCATCACAAGCGCTTGCATGGTGACGGTATTCTCTTCCATTAAATACGCGATACATGGATTGGAGTTAATCACGATCTCATAGGCAAGCCCCATCTGACCGTGCTTGTAGCCCTGTTCCGTTTGAATAAACTTCTTACCGAACGACCAGTGATTGTAGTTGATTGGCATGCCGATACTGGAGTAGGCATCCATCATTTGTTCTGAAGTGATCACTTCAATTTGGTTAGGGTAGGTATCCAATTTGTAGTGCTGTGCTACTCGCTTGATTTCTACGTGATAGCGCTCCAATAAGCCAAAAGTCCAGTCTGGTCCATCAGGCAACAGCTTATGTTTGTTTTTCGTCGTTGATGTTGTCATGCTGCCTCCCTAAGCGTTTTCCTTTTTGAACAATTCCCTAAACACCGGAAAAATGTCATCGACGCTACGAATGTTCTTCATCGCAAAGTTACTAAACGCACTCTCTAGTTTTTCATACTCATGCCACAAGGTTTGATGTGAACGACGAGTAATCTCTATATAGGAATAGTACTGACATTTAGGCAGTAAACCTTCTTGCAGAATTTCTCTGCAGCGAGGTGAGTCATCGGCCCAATTATCACCATCGGAAGCTTGTGCTGCATAAATATTCCATTGGCCGATAGGGAAGCGGTCTGCCACGATTTCGTTCATCAACTTGAGTGCACTTGAAACAATCGTGCCACCCGTCTCTTGCGAGTAGAAGAATTCATGTTCATCGACTTCTTTAGCTTGAGTGTGGTGACGAATAAAGACCACTTCAACATTTTCATAGGTACGAGTTAAGAACAAATAAAGCAGTACGTAGAAACGTTTGGCGATGTCCTTGGTCGCTTGATCCATAGAGCCGGATACATCCATTAAGCAGAACATTACCGCTTGGCTTGATGGAATAGGGCGTCGCTCATAGTTTTTAAAGCGGAGGTCGAAGGTATCGATAAATGGCACACGATCGATCTTCTTGCGAAGCGCATCAATTTCTTCTTTTAAACGGCGCTCTTCAATTAACTGTGCAGGCTCTTGGTTTTGAATGCGTTGCAACTCTTCTTCAAGCTCATGCATCATACGACGTTTACCCGCGGTCATTGCTGTACGGCGAGCAAGTGATTGCTGCAAAGATTTTACGATCGCGATATTAGCGGGTACGCCAGCGGTTTGGTAACCGGCTCGATGGGTTTTCCATTCGGTGATCTTGTTGACTTGAGTCTTCTCAAGATTGGGTAGTGCGAGATCTTCAAAAAGAATGTCCAAATATTCATCTTTTGAAATTTGAAACACAAAGTCATCTTGACCTTCACCGTCTGGGCTTGCGTCACCGTCACCAGTGCCGCCACCGCCACCGCCGCCTTTTGGTCGCTCAATTTTGTCACCCTGGATAAATTGATCATTGCCAGGATGAACGCGTTCTCTTAGTCCCCCTTTTCCTTGATGGAAAACGGGTTCGGTAATGTCTTTGTGCGGAATAGAAACGTCTTCGCCAGTTTCAGTATTGGTAATGGAACGGCGATTAACCGCATCTGCCACCGACTCTTTGATTTTTTCTTTATGGCGACGAATAAAACGCTGTCTATTTACAGCACTTTTATTCTTACCATTTAGTCGCCTGTCAATAAATTGCGCCATGAGTCACCCCTTATAAATACGTGCCAGAAACCACTACACGCAAATTGCATCCAATCTCCTGCCAGAGACAAGCTCTGGCAGGTACTCGATGGGCAATCCTCTGTAGCGAGAGGATTTCGTTGCGATTAAGATGATTTACGAACGCGTAGGTACCATTCAGATAGCAAGCGGACTTGTTTCTCTGTGTAACCTTTCTCCATCATGCGAGCGACAAAGTCGTCGTGTTTCTTCTGATCTTCAGAAGAGGTTTTCGCATTGAAAGAGATAACCGGAAGTAGCTCTTCAGTATTGGAGAACATTTTCTTCTCGATCACGGTGCGTAGTTTTTCGTAGCTGGTCCAAACTGGGTTTGAGCCATTGTTGTTGGCACGGGCACGCAATACAAAGTTCACGATTTCATTACGGAAATCTTTCGGATTGCTGATGCCTGCGGTTTTCTCTATTTTTTCCAGTTCGTTGTTCAATGCGGAACGGTCGAACAATTGACCTGTCTCTGGATCGCGGTACTCTTGATCCTGAATCCAGAAGTCAGCATAAGTGACGTAACGGTCGAAAATGTTTTGGCCGTACTCTGAGTATGATTCTAGATACGCAGTCTGAATTTCTTTACCGATAAACTCTACGTAACGCGGAACTAGGTAGCCTTTTAAAAACTCAAGATAACGATCAGAGACGTCTTGCGGGAACTGTTCACGCTCGACCTGCTGTTCTATAACGTAGAACAAGTGCACTGGGTTTGCTGCGACTTCTGTTTGATCGAAGTTGAATACGCGCGATAGGATCTTAAAGGCAAAACGAGTCGATAGACCGGCCATCCCTTCATCCACACCTGCATAATCGCGATATTCTTGATAGCTCTTGGCTTTCGGATCGGTATCTTTCAGTGTTTCACCATCATAGACACGCATTTTAGAGAAAATGGACGAGTTTTCTGGCTCTTTCAAACGTGAAAGAATACTGAACTGTGCGAGCAAATCGAGCGTGCTTGGTGAGCAAGGTGCTTTTGATAGCTCTGAATGGTCAAGCAGCTTCTGGTAGATCTTCACTTCTTCTGATACACGCAAACAGTAAGGTACTTTGACGATGTAAACACGGTCTAAGAATGCTTCGTTGTTCTTATTGTTGCGGAAGGTTTGCCATTCAGATTCATTTGAGTGCGCGAGAATCATGCCATCAAACGGTAGCGCGGAGAGACCTTCAGTACCGTTATAGTTGCCTTCTTGAGTCGCGGTCAACAATGGATGCAGCACTTTAATCGGTGCTTTAAACATCTCAACGAACTCCATCAAGCCTTGGTTGGCTTTACACAACGCACCTGAGTAGCTATACGCATCAGGGTCGTCTTGTGAATAGTGCTCCAGCATGCGAATGTCGACTTTACCAACAAGTGATGAGATGTCTTGGTTGTTTTCATCACCTGGCTCTGTTTTCGCCACCGCAAGTTGGTCAAGAATGGAAGGACGCACCTTAACTACTTTAAACTTAGAAATATCACCGCCAAATTCGTGTAAGCGTTTTGCTGCCCATGGCGACATGATTGAGCGAAGGTAACGAGTTTCAATGCCGTATTCTTGTTTTAGTAATTCACCATCTTCATTCGAATCAAATAAGCAGAATGGATGGTCATTCACTGGACTGCGCTCACCGTTAGCGGACAGTACGTAAATCGGTTGTTGTTGCATCAATGCTTTTAACTTTTCAGCAAGTGATGATTTACCACCACCCACTGGGCCGAGTAAGTATAAGATCTGTTTACGTTCTTCTAAGCCCTGTGCGGCATGCTTTAGGTAGGAGACGATTTGTTCAATCGCTTCTTCCATACCATAGAAGTCTTTGAATGTTTCATAACGTGATATCACACGGTTAGAAAAAATTCGGCTTAGGCGAGGGTCCTGAGCGGTGTCGATCACCTCAGGCTCTCCAATCGCCATCAATAAACGCTCCGCCGCATTGGCATAGGCGCTTTTGTCGTCTTTACACAGTGCTAAGAAATCTTGTAAAGATAACTCCTCATCCTTGGACGCTTCATAGCGCGCTTGGAAATGGTCGAAAATGCTCATAATGATTTCCCCTCTGAACCTGTCAAACTGACATTCAACTCGCAAAAATTAACGCTTCCCTCATTAATTAAGACTAGTGGGCTTTTCTACTTTTGCTTAAAAAATATGTGTTTATTTGCAAAATTATTGTTTAAGCCTATTCAAGCAACGTACCGTAAGTCTTGGGACAACTTGTTATACGAGCTACGACGATGAAAAGATTTATTTTTGAGTTTATAAGGGATTAGGTCATTATCTCATTTGTTTCCGTACGGTATAAAGTTTATTGCTAATTGGTATGCTGTTCGTTATCATTCGGCGAAAATTTAATCGCAAAGTATGGAAGTCGATGTGAACAATAAGTTTTTTCCAATAGGAGTGTTGGTGGCTGGTGGTCTGATATTGGGTTGTGTGAGTGGGAATGCTCTTGCCAATATTAGTCAATGGTCACTCGGTGCCGGGGTCTCGTACTCACCCGCGGTTTATAAAGACACTCCGTCCAATAAAGCGGTGATACCGATTGTGGGTTACGAAGGTGAACACTTCTTTATGCGCGGTTTTACTGCGGGTTATCGCCTTTATCCAATTCGCTCAACGCACAATGTGGTATTTCGTCTCGCTTATGACCCACGGACACTTAAACCGAGCGATTCCGATGATCCAGTGGTAAGTAAAATGGATAAACGCGAAGCGACAGTATTTGGTGGTGTGAGCTATCAATTAATGACGCGAGTTGGCATGTTTGAGACGACAGCGGGTACGGATATTGGCGGAAAACATAATGGATTATATGGAGAAGTTGCTTGGCGCTTGCCTTATCGCGGACGCGGATGGGGAATTACCCCATCAATCGGCTACTCCTATAATAGCGATAAAATAAACAACCATTTGTATGGTGTTAGCCAAGCTGAAGCGGCGCGAGCAGGAATTGAAGAGTTTGATGCTGATTGGGATGGTCAATACTTTATTGGTTTGTCGGGTTACTTCCATTTAACGCCTCAATTTCGCTTAGGAGGGGGTGTGCGATATATCAATCTGGAAGGGGATATTGAAAAGAGCCCTTTGATCGAGTCAGGGATTAACACCGCGACGACCTTTACCGTCACTTATATTTTTTAGCGATATGGTTTGAATGATACACGAACCAATAAAAAAGGCTGCATCGGTGCAGCCTTTGATATCTATGGATGAGAGTTAAGCGTTAAAAATTTGCTTTAATTCATTTTGACATAGGTGGTATTGGCGTGGGCATTTACGCCAAACAGTTAACATACGACGGTATTTTTCTAGCATTGGTGTTTGCGCATTAAAGTTGTGTTCGCCACGGCTAAATTGTGGGTAAAGACCCTCAGAATCGACTAAGAAGCGCACGTAATGGACAAGGCGACATTCAGTGCCACAATCAAAGCCAAGGAACTGCAAACGACGTTGGTCTACGTCTTTACGTTCATGATCTTCCAGCATGTTGTTTGATTCTTGCATCGCATGATACATCTCCATGATGTCGATAATTTCACGACATTCTTGGTCTTCAAGACAACCAAAATCTTTGTTTAACTCACGCATTTGTAATACGTAACCACGTTCTACAATGGTCTGTAAGCGCTTGTATTTTTGTGCGTTTTCAGGGTCCATTTGTGACATTAGGTAGTATTGGTTTGACAGAATTAGGCGTTGAGCGTTTGTCATTTCCATCGAGGTGACCTCTATAATCTAGTACATCTTTAATGTGCTTAGGTTAACTTGTTGCTACGTTCTGAAACATGATCTCAACACGGGTTTGTGAGCAAAAATGAAAACTTTTTACATTATTTTTTATGGTAGTGGCTATAGATATAATCACGGTCAGAGAAGGTCCTCAACCACTCTGGTTTAAAGACGGTTAAAATTGCAATGACCATTCCATTCAGCATACCTTCTGGAAGGCCAGTAAGATGGAAAATATAAGATAATTATCAACGATTTGTTTCCAGTCATGCAGATTGCTGAAATAGTAAAATAGTGACGTCGCAAATAGTTGTAGGGAGCCAGCAAGTGCCCCATTGAAAAAACCAGCAATAAAAATATAGACAAATATATTGCGTGGTAAATAGCGGTAAGTTATTAAGAATATGCCATAACTTGTTAAAATTGGGACTAAACACGACAGTACAATGAACTGTCCCATGCTTTCTAAGCTTAAGTTCCCAAAGATTACTAGCGCCAGTGAGATTGGCCAGCACATCAGATAGGCGACGGGCCACCCATACATTAAAGTCAAACTCGTTAGAGCAAGAAAGTGAATGCTCAGACCTGGTAATATTCCAGCTTCAGCAGACCACAGCATAAAGAGTGCGAAGCAGACAGCGATAGTAAGATGTTGAAAACGTGGTTCGGCAGACAGTTTGGGAAGAAAGTTGACCCGAGCATCTCTAACGCACAATGCGCTTACGATGATAGCGACTATCCACATCGACAAATAGCTGAGTTGCACCACGCCTCCTTGAGTTCCACCTTTTCAGTAATTTATGATTGATTTCTCGTGTATCCAGTTGTTTATCCGCATCGATAAGCGTAAGTTTGAATATGTAGCCCGTCGTTGGGTATAGATACAATAACGAGTATGGTCTAATAATGAAAAAATCGATATTGGCGCTCGCTTGCGCTGCTATGTTTAGCTACACCGCTAATGCCTGTACAGGCATTTCGCTGACTACAACCAATAATGATCACATTCAAGCTCGTACGATTGAATGGGGTCATAGTGACTTAAACAGTAAACTGATTATTTCACCGCGGGACTACTCTTACACATCAACCATGCCAGATCAAAAGCAAGGCTTAGAATGGAAGAGTAAATATGGGTTTGCAGGTATTTCTGTTAGCGATGATAAATTTATTGCCGAAGGGGTAAATGAGAAAGGCCTTAGCGCAGGTCTGTTCTATTTCCGCAATTACGGTTCATTGGCTAAGTATGAACCTAGTGATCGCGCAAACAATATTACCGATATGGATTTTGTACGCTGGATGCTCAGCCAGTTTGAGACGGTTGAGCAGGTCGAGGCCGCTTTATATAAAATTAAGATCGTTACAGTATATTTTGATCAGCAAGGTAACCCTTCTCCAACCGCTCATTGGCGTGTGTCTGATAAAAATGGTAACAGCATAGTGATCGAAATTATGAATCAAGGTGAAATCCATATTCATAAAAATGTCGCTAAAGTGCTGACAAACTCGCCTGATTATTCTTGGCAGGTAACAAACTTAAACAACTATATTAATTTGCACCCAGGCAGCAGTGGTGAACAACAAATTAATGGTGTAACCGCTCAATCGTTTGGGGTTGGTTCCGCATTCGTTGGTTTACCGGGTGATATTTCACCGCCGTCTCGTTTCGTTCGTGCTGCTTTTTATGTCAATAGTGCGCCTGAGATGAAAACTGGTGAACAAGCTGTGTCACAAGCATTCCATATTTTGAATAACTTCGACATTCCAATTGGCAGTGAATTCAACGATAAAGCACATATCCCTGATTTGCCAAGTGCGACGCAATGGACGTCGGTTATCGACCAAAACAATGGTTTGCTATTTTATAAAACGATGCATGACAGCACCATCCGTCGAGTTGATTTAAATACATTAGATTTCAATGCCAAATCAGAACATAAACAACCATTGGATAGTGGACGTTTTCACTATCAAGAAGTGAAGGTTCAATAATGTTGATAAGCATGAGTGATTGAGATTGTAAAATAGAGAAGGGGGACGTTATCGTCCCCTTTATTATTCTCTGATTACGTTTCAGTTAGTACTTCACGTTTGAATGGTATTGCTCAAGAATCGACTTGATGTTTTCCATCGTCTCTTTTGGTGGTGGATTTACACCTTCCAGCGGGTAGTCGAAGCCAAGTGCTTCCCATTTGTGTGCACCAAGTTTATGGTACGGTAGTAGTTCAATTTTCTCGATATTATCCATATCTTTAATGAACTCACCCAGCATGTGTGCCGCTTCATCTTCGTCAGTGTAGCCTGGAACCACTACGTAGCGAATCCATGTTTTCTGACCGATTTTGTGTAAGTAGCGAGCAAAATCGAGTACGCGACGGTTAGAAACACCAATAAACTCTTGGTGAATCTCATCTTTCATATGCTTGAGGTCAAGCATTACAAGGTCTGTCGCTTCGAGTACTTCATCGATAACGTCGGTGTGCTTGCGAATGTAGCCATTGGTATCCAGGCAAGTATGAATGCCTTCTGCTTGTGCTGCACGGAAAAAATCACGCACAAATTCAGGTTGTAGCATTGCTTCACCACCTGAACAAGTAATGCCGCCGCCAGAAGCATTCATAAAATGACGATATGATTTTGCTTCTTGAATCAACTCATCGACGGTCACTTCTTTACCATCATGGGTATCCCATGTATCGCGGTTATGGCAATACATGCAGCGCATTAAACAGCCTTGCAAAAATACGATAAAGCGAATGCCAGGGCCATCCACGGTGCCACATGATTCAAAGGAGTGTATACGACCAGTCTTTGACATGAGTAAATCTCTATAGCAATAATTTACTAGTCATTTTATTACAAAATGTAGGGATTAAATAGGCTTAAGCGTGCTTCAAGCCGAATAAATATTAGCGTCAGTATCGTTTGGTCAATACGTAGGCTTATGCTACAAAAAATAGAACATAGCAAAGGAGGCATTACCATAGGTTGCTCTAGGTGCTTGCTGATATTCTTTACTTTTCAATGCCAAACTTAAACTAACCCCATAATTTTGGTTGTACCAAACAACGCCAGTGACGGCACTCGCTTGCCAATGCTGCAGGGTAATAGGGTAGTTATGGGGATCCTCAATCGCAGGGCGGTCTCCTTCAATGGTGACATCGTTAAAGCGATACCCACCTTTGGCTCCCACAAACATGAACCATGCATGATTATCAGGTGTTAGTAAGCCTGGCCGAAATACTCGCTCCGTATCAATGTTGGCGGCCCCAAGATTGTTATTTAGAGTATTTCCCCAACGAAACATAAACCCAGTGGTAATATCGCTGCGAAAATTGCCGCCATTGGCTTCAGAAATATTGGCAATTTCCCAGTGACTGTTTCGATAAAGAGTCGCATGCCTTTGGTAACCGATACTTGCGACAAGTCCTTCATCAATCTGGTATTCCCAACCATTTGGAAACATTGATCCAGTTAATTCATGAACAAATTCTTGTGCTTGGCTTGTATAAGAGTTTTCGCCCACGGTGCCGATGGTGAAGTTATAGCGAGTCACTTGACGACTCTCTATCGATAAATAGTTAATCTCAGAAAAGTATTCCTGCATAGGGACGGTCATTGGCGATCGGTGTGTCTGCGTAGATGTCTTCGGGGGTGTACATTTTTTGCCCGAGGACAAACTCCCATTTGTCTGTCGAAGAGGAGGATAAACTTAATGCTTCAAGGCGATGGCTTTTACTCAAAGACCCACTGGTATAGCCAAGAAATATACCGCTAGTGTAGTCATAGTCGGTGCCAAATAACCCATCGTTATCGAGATTGAAAAAGAGTGTACTCTTGTCTGACGCTTGAGCGCCGAACCCTAAGAGGAGTGACATGGTTATCCCTATTTGTGTCTTCATTCTACCTCTGCTGAGTTAGATTCGGGCAATCCTTGCTCGATATTGAAACAAAGCGTTTTTCGCGATGAAATTTAAGTATAGGAATAAACGGAAAATATTGTCTAAAACTGAGGGGAATTTCGAGATAAAAAAAAGCCCCGCTTACGCGAGGCTTTCATCAATCATTCAACTGAGAATTATAGAGACTCAGTGAAAGTACGTGCGATTACGTCAGCTTGTTGCTCTGCAGTTAGAGAGTTGAAGCGTACAGCGTAACCAGAAACGCGGATTGTTAGCTGAGGGTATTTCTCAGGGTGTTTAACTGCGTCTTCTAGAGTTTCGCGGTTAAGAACGTTCACGTTTAGGTGTTGACCACCTTCAATGCCAGCTTCGTGGTGGAAGTAACCATCCATTAGGCCTGCTAGGTTAGTTTCTTGAGCGTCAAGATCTTTACCTAGTGCATTTGGAACGATAGAGAACGTGTAAGAGATACCGTCTTTAGCGTGTGCAAATGGTAGTTTACCTACAGAAGTAAGTGAAGCTACAGCACCTTTCTCATCGCGACCGTGCATTGGGTTAGCACCTGGTGCGAATGGAGCGCCTGCGCGACGACCGTCAGGTGTGTTACCAGTTTTCTTACCGTATACCACGTTTGAAGTGATAGTTAGGATAGACTGAGTTGGGATCGCATCACGGTACATTTTGTGAGTACGGATCTTGTTCATGAAGCGCTCTACTAGGTCACAAGCGATGTCATCTACGCGAGAATCGTTGTTACCAAATTTAGGGTAGTCGCCTTCGATTTCGAAATCGATCGCGATGCCGTCTTCGTCACGAACTGGTTTAACTTTAGCGAACTTGATTGCAGATAGAGAGTCAGCTGCAACAGATAGACCTGCGATACCACATGCCATTGTACGCTTAACGTCACGATCGTGTAGAGCCATTAGCGATGCTTCGTAGCTGTACTTGTCGTGAGAGTAGTGGATTGCGTTTAGCGCAGTCACGTATTGTGTTGCTAGCCAGTCCATGAAGTGGTCTAGGCGATCCATAACGTCTGCGTAGTCTAGGTACTCAGATTCGATTGGAGCAGTCTTAGGACCAACTTGCATCTTAAGTTTCTCGTCCACACCGCCGTTGATTGCGTAAAGCATAGTTTTCGCAAGGTTAGCACGTGCACCGAAGAACTGCATTTGTTTACCAACAACCATTGGAGATACACAACATGCGATTGCGTAGTCGTCTGAATCCATGTCTGGACGCATTAGGTCGTCGTTTTCGTACTGGATAGAAGAAGTATCGATAGATACTTTTGCACAGAACTTCTTGAAGCCTACAGGTAGTTGCTCAGACCAAAGAACAGTGATGTTTGGCTCTGGAGAAGGACCCATAGTGTATAGGCTGTTTAGGAAACGGAAGTTAGTACGAGTTACTAGCGTACGACCGTCAAGACCCATACCACCCATTGATTCTGTAGCCCAGATTGGGTCGCCAGAGAATAGCTCATCGTACTCAGGAGTACGTAGGAAACGAACCATACGTAGTTTCATTACGAAGTGGTCGATCATTTCTTGAGCTTGAGTTTCAGTGATCACGCCGTTTGCGATATCACGCTCGATGTACACGTCTAGGAATGTAGAAGTACGGCCTAGAGACATTGCTGCACCGTTTTGAGACTTAACAGCAGCTAGGTAGCCGAAGTAAGTCCATTGGATAGCTTCTTGTGCGTTAGTCGCTGGGTTAGAGATATCGAAACCGTATTTCGCAGCCATTTGTTTGATTTGGCCTAGAGCACGGTGCTGTTCGCAGATCTCTTCGCGAAGTTGCATAGTCATCTGAAGGTCTTCACCTTTCTCAAAACGCTCTTGTAGAGACGTGAATTGAGCTAGTTTGTCCTTCATTAGGAAGTCGATACCGTATAGAGCAACGCGACGGTAGTCACCGATGATACGACCACGGCCGTAAGCATCTGGAAGACCAGTTAGAACGCCAGATTTACGACATGCTAGGATATCTGGAGTGTAGATATCGAATACGCCTTGGTTGTGCGTTTTGCGTAGTTCTGAGTAAACTTTTTTGATTGTTGGGTCTAGTTCACGGCCGTAAACTTTGCAAGAACCCTCGATCATGCGGATACCACCGTTAGGGATCAAAGCGCGCTTTAGAGGAGCGTCAGTTTGAAGACCTACGATAGTTTCAAGTTCTTTGTTGATGTAACCTGCATCGTGTGCAGTGATGGTAGACACAACGTCAGTATCGAAGTCAACAGGTGCGTGAGTCGCGTTTTCCTGTTTGATACCTTCCATTACAGCTTCCCAAAGTTTAGCTGTAGCAGGAGTAGCTTCTGTTTCTAGGAAAGTGCCGTCACCCTCGTAAGGAGTGTAGTTCTTCTGAATGAAGTCGCGAACGTTTACTTCGTTTTGCCAATCACCTTGTGCAAAACCTTCCCAAGCTTTAGCAAATTGCTCTGCCATGACATACCTACCTTTATTAGTAGAAAAAACAAGTACTGGTTACTGTGAAGGGCGAATGTTGCCCCTATGATGAGTAACAGTACACTCTTATTTAAATAACAATATGTATAGCTTTTAGTGCTGTTATACAGAACAGCCAAAATTCTATATATTGTCATTACTTTATATGGATTCTACCAGTTTGATTTCGGTTACACTAAAAAATTTTGCAAACCTTAAACTAAATCAATAAATCCTAAAATTTTGACAAAAGGGGAGCGTAAACGACTCCCCTTTCATTTATAACTCAAAAATTATAGGAATGCAGGGATACCAAATTGGTCTTCAAGCATACCTACAGCCAGCATTGCTACTAGACAGATTACTAGTACGCCAACTGGGATTACAATCTTGTCTACGAAACCTAGGCGTGATGCACGCTCTTTGTCGCCGATTAGACCGTTGTTATCTAGAAGCATGGTTAGTGCCCATGCTAGTACTGGGTTAACGACCGCAGAACCGAAGATACAGATACCCGCAGCTTGAGAATCTTTAGAGTCTTTCACCATCTGCATACCCGCTTCTAGTAGAGGTAGCGATACACCCACTAGTAGCGCAACACGCATTACTGGAGGCCATACAGCTACGTCCATTGGGAAACCAAGGATTGCAACTGCCATTACGATCAGACCAAGAAGGATTGCACCACCTGGAATAGGGCGCTTAGCAATCGCTGCTGGAATCATGTAAGTACCCCAAGAAGAAGTGATGTTACCACCACCAACGGCAGTACCTACCATCTGACGGATAGAACACATAGTCATAGTGTCATCTACGTCCATAAGTACTTTTTCAGTCTTACGTGGGTAGTTTAGCTCTTGGAAAATACGGTGACCTAGGAAGTCAGGAGACCACATCGCTACTGCAAGGATTGCAAATGGTAGTGACGCGATGAAGTGTTGCATGTTTGGTAGACCAAGCATCCAACCTTCTTCAGTGCTGCCCCACCAGTAAACTGGGTTTAGGTTAGGTAGACCTGTTTCAGTAACGAATTTAATGTCAAAACCTGCACCAAATGCTAACGCGATTGCAAGACCAGTGAATGCACACACTGGAATAGCTAGCCAGCGCTTGTTCACTTTTGCAAGGTATGCGTAAAGCACGATAGTTACTGCTAGTACGATTAGACCCACGTAGCCCATGCTACCTGCAGGCACAGTGTCAGATTGTAGACCAACAGCCCACTCTTGGATCGATGTGATCTGACTCATGGTACCAGTCAAACCTAGGAAGATCAGCAAGCCACCTGCTGTACCTTCTGAGGTGAGGTTTACCAGTTTTGAACCGCCTTTTAGGGCACTCAAAATTAGACCAAAGATACCGATTAGGATCGCTAGTGCAAGAGGGTGAGCACCCGCTAGTGCGATAGTCGCGATCAGTGGAATCATAGGGCCATGGTTACCCGCAAGGTTTGCTTTCGGGTTAATAAAGCCAGATGCAAGCACACAGAATAGGAATGCAGGAATCAGCATCTCTACACGTGCAACTTCAATCGCAAACTCTTTGCCAAGGTTTACGTGATCCCAAGCAGCTGTCAGACCTTCTGCCCAAGACATCATTACTGCTGAGTACATCGCGATGATGCCGATAGTACCCGCTAGAGCAGGAACTAAGTCCTCTAGCTCGAAACGGAAGTCACGGCCTGGTAGGTTTAGACCAAAGCGACGTGGCTTCATGATTTGAAGTTCGTGATCTAGGTAATCGGAACGGCTTGCAAATTCCGATGACGGGCGATGCAGCTCGCGATAGCTCTTGTTTTCGATATCCGAATCAGAGTGCGGCTTATTAACTGCGTCTGACATAGATTCCTCATTTATATGTAGTGATTATTTAATGTCGCTCAACTTGTGAACAAGTCAGCGACTTGGGTATTTATCTGTCAAACGGATTGAGCAATGGTAGCTACAGTATCAATTGGTTAGGCTGATACGTGTATTAAGACAGACAGTAAATTGGACAAAAATTCGTATTGAGTCTTTTATCCGTGGGAAGTGTAACTTGCAGTGCTTTTACAGTGATTGATGTAGATCATTTTAGGAAATAATGAAATAAAATTACGCCTAATTATGCACTTGTGACACTCAGATCTTAGTTTAACTGAAAAACATTTCAAAATGTAACCAAAATTAGAAAAATAAGCTGTTTTTCGCTCAATAACCATAAAAAGTTCTGAAAATGGCAGTAATGGATTTGTTGCTTTTTGATTTTATGCTCAAGTTTTAGTGGTGGATAATTGATTGATATATAACTGAATTGAGTTTAAATCTCTACTTAATGAATTGTATTCCAAATATTAGGTATATTTATGTAATTGCCATAGGTTAATAAGTTGTTGCATGTTTTAGGCCTTAGTGCTAGTTTGAGCCAGTATGCATGGATAGCATACTTTTAAAAATGCTGGTTATTTGAGCGTTTTGTTTGCAGTTTACGACAGGGAGTTTCAGCGGATGAATGATGTAGCCGCGCTTAATATCAACAATTTACACAAGTCTTTTGGCCAGAATGAAGTACTTAAAGGTATTTCATTAGAAGCCCACAAAGGTGACGTAATTTCAATTATTGGCTCTTCAGGATCCGGTAAAAGTACTTTTCTCCGTTGTATCAACTTATTAGAAACTCCAACCGCAGGCGAAATCTGGGTCAATGGCGAATTGATTGAGATGAAAAACAATCGCCAAGGTGAGCCTATTCCCGCCAATGAGAAACAGGTCCAACGCATTCGTTCTCGCTTAGCAATGGTATTTCAGGGTTTTAACCTCTGGTCACATTTAACTGTCTTGGAAAATGTGATTGAAGCCCCAGTTCACGTATTAGGTGTGCCGAAAGCTCAAGCGATTGAAAATGCAGAGCTACTTTTAAAGAAAGTCGGTTTGTATGAACGCAAAGATTACTATCCTGGTCATCTTTCTGGAGGGCAACAACAACGTGCCGCGATTGCTCGTGCTTTAGCTGTCGATCCGGAAGTTATGCTTTTTGATGAACCGACTTCCGCATTAGATCCGGAATTGGTGGGGGAGGTTTTAGGCGTAATGCGTGATTTAGCTGAAGAAGGGCGCACTATGTTGGTTGTGACCCATGAGATGGCATTTGCACGAGACGTTTCTAACCATGTCATGTTTCTTCATCAAGGATTGGTTGAAGAGCAAGGCGATCCAGCAAAACTGTTCACCAATCCCGAATCAGAAAGATTACAGCAGTTTATCTCTTCAATTTATTAAGATTCCTGCTCGATAAAGCGGGGACAGCAACACAACAGCGATAAAACAAACCAATCACAGGAGAAGGAAATGAAAAAGTGGTTAGTGGTAGCAGCATTGGCGGCTACAGCCGTAACAGGTATGGCGCAAGCGAAAGAGTGGAAGACAGTTCGCTTTGGCATTGAGGGCGCATACCCTCCATTTAGTTGGACTGAGGCCGACGGTTCACTGAAAGGTTTTGATGTGGATATGGCTAATGCACTGTGTAAAGAAATGGACGTGAAATGTAAGATCGTTCCGCAAGATTGGGACGGTATTATTCCTTCGCTGCTAGCGCGTAAATACGATGCCATTATCGCAGCAATGTCGATTACTGAAGAACGCAAAAAGAAAATCGATTTCACCGGTAAATATGCACTGATCCCAAATAAATTTATCGCTAAAAAAGACGCAGGTTTGAATTTTGATAACCTTGATGGCGTGAAAATTGGTGTGCAACGCGCAACGACTCACGATAAGTACTTAACTGACAATTATGAAGATGTAGAAATAGTTCGTTATGGCTCGTTTGACGAAGCTTACCTTGATCTTGCTAATGGTCGCATCGCGGCAGTGCTGGGTGATGCTTCGGCTCTTGAAGAGGGGGTACTTAACGCTGCAGGCGGTGAAGGTTATGAATTTGTGGGTCCATCACTGACTGATCCGCAATGGTTTGGTGAAGGTTTTGGTATTGCTGTACGCAAGCAAGATAAAGACCTAACCAAAAAGTTAGATGCAGCGATTCTGTCTCTACGTGAGAAAGGCATTTACCAAGAGATTGCCGCTAAATACTTCAACTACGATGTTTACGGTGAGTAAAGCATTGTGATTAACGACCGTTGGCTTGTTCCTTGTGGTAGTCAACGGTCGGATTTAAGTTTAGGGACAGGAACTCTCTTATGCTGGATCTTCAAGGATATGAAGCCTCAATTTTAAAGGGGGCCCTCGTCACAATTGAGGTTGCACTCTTATCTTTATTACTGGCGGTGGTGCTTGGCATGTTAGGTGCTTTAGCAAAACTCGCCCCTTATCGACCCGCTCGTGCGATTGCAACGCTTTACACCACTATTATTCGTGGTATTCCCGATTTAGTTCTGATGATGCTGATTTTTTTCGGTGGTCAGATCCTGCTCAATAACAGTTTGTACGCCACTAATGAATGGTTGAACGAATGGTTTACCTCACGTAATCCAGATCATGAATGGGTCTCTTATCTACCAGATTATATTGATGTCAGCCCCTTTATTGCCGGTGTATTAACCATTGGTTTTATTTTCGGTGCTTACATGGCGGAGACGTTTCGGGGCGCGATTATGGCCGTGGATAAAGGGGAACTCGAAGCTGCGAAAGCTTATGGTATGAGTTCACTGATGAGTTTTCGTCGTATTTTGCTGCCGCAGATGATTCGCCATGCGCTACCCGGTTTTGGTAATAACTGGTTGGTGCTTCTTAAAACGACGGCCTTAGTTTCAATTATCGGTTTGGAAGATATGGTGCGGGTGAGTGCGCTTGCGGCGGGTTCTACCAAGATGCCATTTACCTTCTATATGTCGGTAGCCGTGATCTTTCTATTTTTTACCAGTGTCTCGACCGGATTGCTTAAGTTGGTTGAGCGCAAGTTCAGTATTCATGCGAGGTAGAAGATGGATTTCTCTCTGATTATTGACAGCTTGCCTATCTATTTTGAAGGCTTATGGACAACGTTTTGGCTGGTTGGATTAGCGCTTATTCTTGGGTTAATGGTGGCGATTCCATTGGCGATAGCTCGTAATAGCCATAACTATCTGCTGATGGCACCATGTTGGGCGTATATTTACTTCTTTCGTGGGACACCGTTATTGATCCAGCTTTATTTGATTTACTACGGTATGGACCAGTTCTTTCCGGTTAAAGACACATTGTGGGAAAACGCGTGGTTTTGTGCCTTGGTCGCATTTGTTTTGAATACCTCCGCTTACACGGCGGAAATTATTCGCGGTGCAATTAATGGCTTACCAAAAGGTGAAGTAGAAGCTGCCAAAGCATACGGAATGGGCCGCTTTATGACCTATCGCCGAATTATTTTGCCAAGCGCGTTACGCCGAGCATTGCCTGCTTATAGTAATGAAGTGATATTTATGCTTCATGGCAGTGCGGTGGCCGGTATTGTCACGATTCTTGATTTGACCGGTGCCGCCCGATTAGTTAACTCGCGCTACTATGCGCCGTTTGAGTCGTTTTTGACCGCAGGCCTATTCTATATGATGCGACATTTTTGATTCTGTGGATATTTAAAAATGCAGAGAAGAAGTATCTCGCGTATCTAAAGCCGCTTTCCTAGAGTGGTATTTCAATGAATAAAAACGTCCCTTTATTGGGACGTTTTTATTGCCAGCTACATGGATTTAAACAGCGCCTGTTGCGCGCGGCTGACTGGAAGCGTTTGTTGTTGCATAGTGACAAACATCCGTCCAGTGAAGTCTTTGCTCACTTTATCAATAGCAGCCACTCGCACGACGGTTGAGCGATGAATTTTCCAAAACTGGTCAGGATCGAGCTGGGTGAGTAATTCTTTGAGTGGTGTACGAATTAAGTACTCACGATGATCGTCAGTATAGATAGAAACGTATTTTTCTTCGGCTCGAAAGTAGAGTACATCATCAACGGATATAAGATGAATGTCTTCACCTCGGCTCGCTTTAAGCCAAGACAAATAATGCGGAACCGCGGGACCAAGTTGGCTAATCTGTTGCAGCAGTTTGGTCATGTCAGGCAAGGAGGATTGCGGTTTTCTACTCGCTAACTGCTGTTTTATTTTAGCGCAACAACTCTCTAGTCGTGTTTCGTTGAGCGGTTTTAATAGATAGTCTGCTGCGTTTTGTTCAAAAGCACTAATTGCGTATTCGTCATAAGCGGTAACAAACACGATCAGTGGTACAACTTCGAGCTGTTTTAATGCTTTAGCGACCGCCATACCATCGAGTTCAGGCATACGAATATCTAGAAAGACCACATCAGGCTGCAAAGTTTCAATTTGCTGTAGGGCCTGAGCACCATCACTGCATGAAGCGATTATTTCTAGATCAGGCCAGACTTCTCCTAAGCTTCGATCAAGGTGGTGACGTAACAAGGGTTCGTCATCGGCGATAATGGCCGTAATGGTATTCATTAAGTATCCTTACTTGAAAAATATAGCCAAGAGTATGCTTAGGCACTGATCGCTGGCTGATTTACCCTAGGAACTTGAGTGGGTAAGGCAATCGTGACACAAAACCCACCGGAATCAGGTTGGGTCACACTCATAGTGGCAGCGTCGTGATAAAGCCCTTTAATTCGCTGTCTAATATTACTTAACCCCATGCCGTGCCCTTTGGTTTGCGCATTTTCATCCAAACCAATGCCGTTATCTTGAACTTTAATCACGAGTTGATCGGCTTGATAAGCGATCTCGACATCAATGTTACCCCCGGCGCTTTTGGGCTCGATACCATGACGGATGGCGTTTTCGACCAAAGGTTGGATTAACATCGGTGGAATAACCGCATGCATTGCATTCGGCGCGACTTGGATTTGATATTCAAGGCGAGTATCTAAACGAACTTTTTGTATGGCGAAATACGCTTCCAACAAGCGCACTTCATTTTGTACCACGGTTTCTGCTGAACGAGAGTTGGTGAGTGTCGTGCGTAGCAGTTCGGTTAACTTATCTAGCATCATGCGTGCTTTAGCGACATCGTCGCTCATCAACGCACTGATATTGGCTAAAGTATTGAACAGAAAATGAGGCTCAATCTGACTTTGCATCTGCTTTAATTGGCTCAAAATTAATGCTTTCTCTTGTTCTGCTTGTTTTCGCTTGGTTTCTTCTAAAAGTTTGCCAGCGATGGCTTGTTGCTCGCGGTTATAGAAGTAATAAAAGCACATGGCAGAAAAGATAATACCCAGCAGTATCACAGGCAGTAGGTCTGAGAAGTTACTCCCCATGTAGCTGTTGAGCCAAAACCACGCGTTGATAGAGCCAAAAATAACACCCAATGAGAGTGAAAAAATGGTCTCAATTCCAGTATGAATATTGGGAAATAGCCGAGTTAAAACGACAGAAGAGAGGATCGCTGCGTAACCGTAACCAAAGCTGGTGGTGACGTGCACATAGGCGTGCCCACCCCATACTGAGTAGGTGACGCAGGATACAAACAAGCAAAAAAGGGTCGTGGCGATAAAGTTTCGCCAAGCGACATCTTTTGATGTGTAACGGGATCTCATTAGAATTTACCTCTGATCATAAACACCAGTGTACGGCGATCGTTAATTTGGGCGTAAGCAGAATCCGCATCTCCGGTTAAAAAGCGTGCTGTAAATTCCAAATCGACGGAGGCGTTACCAGTATCAATCCACTGATAATTGAACCATTGCGTCGCAATTACGCCGCCATCTTGCGGTGAGATAAGTAAATCGAGTGTTGGAGTAATATCTCTCAGCCATTCCCAATCGGTATTATTTTGCCATTGCAACCAAGAATTTGTGTCCCAACTCCAATGCAACATAATATTGTGCTGCGTTAGATTGTAATGATTGAGCCCTTGGGCATAAGAGCTCGCGAGTGGTTGAGTGTTTGATTGAACATTAAGCGGCTGTGCTCGTCGTTGTGCTTGCTGCCAATCAGTTTTGCTCCATGCGCGCTCATCAAACCAATATTCGCCAATAAAACTATGTCCAGATTCTGTGCTGTAGGTAAAGCCTGCCAAAACCTGCCAAGCAGGCCCATTTTCTGCAAGCATTACAGGCTGCAACGGGTGAGTTGGTAGTTGATAACCAATGCTTTGTTGTTGCCACAATGCCTCGGTGTGGAATTCCCACGCTTGATTTGGCACCGTGACCCAACTCCCTCCCAATGAGGCATGTCGTACGTCATCGTAGTAGCCGATCAACTGATATTCATGTTGACCCAACAAACCATAACGGCGAATGCCTGCACCATGCTGTTGATTAGCTCGGTCGAACGCATCAACGTCACTGTCCGTCCAGTGTGAGTTGGTATAAAGCAATGTCCATTCACCATCCATATCAAATGAAGATGCAGTGGCGACGAGAGAGCCTTCTTCGACACTGAGACCAATGGGGTTTTGTCGATAAGGTTTAAACATATCAAGTGGGCGATAGGCATAACTGACACCGTAGTCGAGTCGAATTTTGCCAAGAGTGAGATCGATATTTTGTTCACCAATTTCAAGGCTACCTTGCCATGCAAGTTCACGCACAATCCACTGATGGTCACTCTCAGTCCACCATGCTTGAGGGTGGTTTTGGTAAAGGTTTTGGCTGTATAACGCAAATAGACCGTTCCATTGTCCGGATCGAATTTGCAAGTCCAGTAGACTGTCTATGTGCGCATACTTGTCGGTTTCAGGGGTAATAAAATCGCTGTCTCTACGTTCCGTCTGATAACCGGATACTGCCCAGTCCCAATCAAATTGCCACTGCTGCGCTTGACTTACACAAGAGCCACTGGCGAGTAAGACGAGTAAAGCCAAACGCTGCATGATCACAACTCCGTGGTGTTATTGCGAGCAAGGAAGCTCGGATTGTAGTATTTATCGTCCAATTGCCATGGGGTGATAGAGCGATATTCAATCACGGTTTTTTTATTGGCTTGAATGGCGTCAAACAACGTCATTGCCGTTACCGCTATATCGCCATTGCGCTCACCACGAGTAAAAAACGCTTTTTTGGCGAGTTTACCTGAACGTAAGTACAAATCGGCTTTGATTGGGAAGCCATTTCGCTCATCCAGCCATAAATCGATGGTTTGATAACTGGCGCTGCTTGTTTTAGCGGTCAACTGAATATGATGGCTAGCAATACTCTTTTGCTGCTCGTCTTGCACCGCTTCACTTGCGATCCATGCGCCTTGATAGTCTTCGCTCCAAGTGAGTGAGCTAATGTCGCCCACTGAAGCCTCACCGAGCAGTTTTTGCATCGCTGTAATCCGAATTGGACGGCGACTTTTTGGCATTTGTAGCCAGAAGTTATCTTGCAACATCAGCATTTTTTGCCCAGCTTCTACAGAAGACTTAAATACCACGAGAGATTCGCGATTTGGTCTGGTGTAAACGTTGTATTGACGGGTTTTGTCCAACACATTGTCTTCATACATGGCGACATGCGAAATCACTTGCGATGATTCTTCGCCTAAGCGGAAATCGTCTGCGCGTTGTATATAGTCAGTGACTTGTTGAGGCAATAACTCTGCGCTCGCTACATTATGAACACCGATGATAAGTAATGAGATAGCGAATAATTGAATGAATTTAGACATGGATAAGTGCCTCGGTAATAGGTTTGTTCACGCCTTTGCGAGCAGAGAAAAAGGCCGCAACTAAGCAAATAAAAATCACACCGACAGATGCTGAAAGAGCTAGTGGTAGAGAGAAATAGATCGTTAATGGATAGCCTTGTGTCATCCCTGGTGGTGGTGGCATTTGAATATCGGCAAACATCAAGAAGATGGTTAGTAAGCCTGCAGACACCGCGCCAAGTAAACTGCCAATAAGAGCGAGTAAGCCTGCTTCACGTAGAAAACCAGAGATGATTTCATTCGGGTAGCTACCCAAGGCGGATAGGGTGCCAATTTCTCGGGTTCGCTCAGTCACTGACATCGACATGGTGTTAAATAGAGAGACAAAACCACCAATGCCATAATGCTGCCAATCATGCCGAAAATTCGGTTGTAGATGTTTTTTACATTTTGGTAGTAGAACGCTCGGTCATACCAAGGTGTCAGTTGCAGCTCTAGACCTGACTGGGCAATTAATTGTGTCACTTGTTGGCGCACGAGCTCAGTGCTGGCTAGATCAAACAAAAAAATAGAAATGGTGCTGACTTTATCGGTGTAGAGCAGACTTTGTGCACTATCAATGTGCACGTACAACTGACGTTTATCCACTTCAGGTACACCAGTGGAATAGATGCCTCGCACTTTAAAGTCATACGCGTTCAAAGCGCCATCCGTGGTAGTAGCCAGTAATGTGACCCAATCACCAATCGTCACGTTAAGATTGCGTGCTAGATCGACGCCTAGCATTACCTCTGGCTCGGCTGGGTCATAACGTGAAGATCGAAGGCTGGAAAGCGTTTTACCTTGTTTAACGTCGAGGAAAGGTCCTTTCATATCGAATTCTTGATCGTTGACACCGCGACCAATGTAGATAGAAGATTTGGTGCCATTAGAAATGAGTCCAGTAAAGTCGATACTTGGTTGAACCCCACGAACTTCATCTAATCCCATAATTTGTCGAGTGAGCTGTTGAGTTTGCGCTAAACCATTTTCTAGCGGTTCTTCTTCCTCTTTCTCGAAGTATCCAGGGGTTGATAATATTAAGTGACCAATATCACGAGCCGTTGCTTCTTCAAGGCTGTGGTAGGTTTGTAAGCCAAACCCGCCAGCACTGGTTAACGCAAATACGGTGATTGTCACGATCAAAACCGAAAGTGCACTACGGCGTTGATTGCGTCTTAGGTTTAACCACGCCAGTCTGATTGAGTCAGGCGTAAGGAATCCGATTAGCTTGCCCATGAGATCACCTCATTTGTGTCCGCGTATTGATTGAGTTTGCCATCAAGTAGCTCAATGGTTCTGTCACAGCGCGATGCCATACGAGCATCGTGAGTTGCGACCACAAAGGTAGTGTTCATTTCATGGCCTAGATTACGCATGATATCGACCACCAATTTTGCCGTTTGGCTGTCTAAACTTGCGGTAGGTTCGTCAGCGATGACGAGATTAGGTTTGTGTACGAGAGCACGAGCGATAGCGACGCGTTGCTGCTGACCGCCGGATAAGGTATCTGGACGGTGATTAGCAAAGTCTCTCAAGCCAACGAGATCCAGCATTTTTTCCGCTTGATAGCGCTGTTGTTTTTTACTCTCACCATTTAGTAGAAGCGGGTATGCCACATTCTCCAGCGCATTCATCACAGGTACCAGATTGAAACGTTGAAAGATGAATCCAAGTTGAGTTCGGCGCAAAAATGCAGCCTGTTTTGGTGCTTTTGATAGAGGAGTGCCAAACAAACGGATCTCGCCTTGATATTGCATATCGAGTAGGCCCAGCACATTGAGCAAGGTGCTTTTGCCACTGCCAGAAGGGCCGCAAAGCGCCACCATTTCTCCCGATACAATTGAGCCTGAAACATCCGCTAACGCAGGCACTGACTGGTTACCAAGTTGGTAATGACGTTGAATATTATTAAATTCAAGCATGATGATTCCTTAGCTAAGATCTGCGAGTAGTTGTTGCGCGGTTTGAGTTTCGGCATTGTTGGCATCCAAACTTTGCATGGTGGCTAACCATGTTTGAGCTTGGGTCAAATCTTTCGCTCTAATCGCCGCTTGAATGGCGTTTAGGTAAATCCATGAACTGGCGGCAAATGGTTGGTCCGAAAACTGCGGATCGTTGAGCAGTTCTAAATAGAGGTCGTAACCTCGTTCGAAGTGATTAAACATGTCTGGTAGAGACGTGTAGGTAATCGCAGCAATGGCTTGAGTAAGGTAGGCTTCTGGTAATCCTTGAATACGTTCTTGCTCATTGATGTCGATGGGTAAGCTATCGATCATGTTTACACCTTTTGCGATCGTAGCCAGTCCCTTTTCAACATATTTCATTTGATTCCATGGCAATAAGGCATCTCGACCTTGAAATGTTTGCGTACTGCCGAGATAGACCATAGTGACAGGTTTTGCTCCTTGTTCATCCACCAACTGTTTCAATTGGCTATAGACGGTATCGACCATCTCTTCATTGCCTTCAGCCGCTGAGTAATAGTTGTTCAGAATGTCTGGAGTTGGATTCGCCGCGAGATAAAAGCTCGATAGCGCTGTCGTGAGTGCCATCACTATAGATAAACGATTTAAGGTCATGGTTGAGATCCTTGCTGCTATTTCGATGTAAGCAGAATAAAGAACTCACGTCATAGAGTTTGCATGATGAGACAAACGGTCGTAGATGGGGATAAACGGTGTTTTAGTTGGATAATTGGCGAGTGTTAGAAAATAAAGAAAATCCCTTGAGTTACCCCAAGGGATTGTTAGATAGGCTGGTTTAGTCAGTCATAGCTTAGTTAGCTGCTGGTTGGTCAATGGTGAAGGTAAAGAACTGGCTGGTGCCGTTATCATTATCACTTACCACGTAACCAGAGACTTGATCGCCATCTTGTTCATCAATAGCAATGGATTCTGCTTTAGTGATCAAAGGTTGGTCGCCATTTTGCATCAATTGGCTGTATTGAGTTAGATCGATATTATCTTGGTTCGCTAATGCATCGATTGGTAATACGCCAACAAAGCTGCCTTGAATAGCACCATCATTGATGCTGCTTTGGTTGTTACCTTCCACTGACGCTGTATAAATTAGGCTATTGCCATCTTGCCAGAAGTCAGCGCCAGAGAAGCATGCCTGAACGCCATTGATGGTTGGTAGTTGCGCTTGCACCACATCCAAAGAAGGAATGGTGGTCGCTTTACCTTGTAGGTAGTTCAACATATCCGCAGTTTTCATCATGAAGATAGCATTTTTACCTTCGTTACCACGGTTGAAGATATAGGTTTCATCGTCTGAGTTAGCGATACCTTCAATATTGATTTTTTCGTTTGCCGTGAAGCCTGCCGCTTGGTGCAAGTCTGCATAGAATTTAGATAGTGATAGTTTGATGTTATCACCACCATTCGCTGGGATTAGGTAAGCATTTTCACGCAGATTTTTTTTGCTACCTGAGCCGACAACGAAGTAGTAAGGCTGATTGTTGTAATTTAACAGCGTCATTGCCTCAAAATCAGGTTTGGTTTTGTGGTCAATGCGATTGTCATTATTCACAGGGAAATTATCGATAAGCATGGTGCTATCAATGGTGAAGTCTTGATCGACACCGAATAGCCATGGCGAATCGTCGCCAGATACGATGATGTCGTCATCATTGACAACCATTGCAGAACCAGATGGCAGATTTTGGTTAATGGTTGAGTCTGAAATTGTAAAGTCGTACAACTCAGGCTGCGCCGGTGTTTGCGAACAACCGCTAACGAAAATTGCAACCGCACTTAGAAGGCCAACAGTGGCATAATTTCTTGTTTTTGTTTTCATTTTAATACCTACACTCGTGAAATGTTTTGAGCAGGTCGAATGTATACCTCGTAGCGCAGTGTGGAAGTGATGAAAACATAGATTGAAGCAACTAATCTACTTTACAAATTTATCAATCAGGCGTTGCGTTATAGTGATGCAACGCACTTTCTCTCTAGACGGATAATAAAATTCCCGCTTTTGCGGGAATTGAAATGAGCAACTTAGAGGCGGTTATCGCCACTGCTATAGGCAATAATTTGGCTGATATGAGTAAGGCTACGACCACTTTGTTGCTGCCAGTGAGCAAAAGCCTGATTACAGGCACCGAGCGAGCGTTTGGTATCTCGACCACCTTCAATAATCTGATAACTGCGTAAATAGGCTTCGACATCCGTTGATAGAATAAAGGTATCGACGCCCATTTGGCGTAGTGAGTAGGGGCCAGTATTGCCGCCAAGGCGCTGACCGTGTTTCTTTAAGTAAAGCCAAAGCCCTGTGATGTCCTCTTGCGGCCAGTCTGCCACCATGTTTCCGAATGAGCCGTGTTCGATGCTCGCTTCATAAATCATTTGTGCATTGGCAGCAATCGACATCACTTTACCATGGTGGCGGATAATACGTTGGTCGGTCGATTTTAATTCCCATTGTTCATCCGAGAGCATTAATAGTGGGCCGACTTTAAAGCCAAAGAACAACTCTTCGAAATTTGGCCACTTATTGCGAACTACCTTCCAACTCATGCCACTTTGAAACACCTTCATTGAAAAGGCAGAGAGCCACCGGTCATCAGGTATCTCAGCAATTTGTTGTTTGCTTAGTGAAGGGGAAAGCATGGCTTCTAGTTGTTCTGCACCACCTTGCGCTCGATAGCCCGTTGATATATGGCATCAAAATGTTCTAGGTTCATGTTTTATTCCTAAAAAAGCCAGAGCTAGGCTCTGGCTTGTTGTGTGGTGCAATTACAGTGTAAGTAAGTAATTAACCAGCTGATTATATTCATCAAAACTGCGGATTTTGCTCGCTACAACAACATATTTGTCATTAACTACTACTGCAGGAACACCACGTAGTGCGCTGTCGGTAAAACGTTGGTTGTATTGTTCAACTTTAGATTTCACTGCGTTGCTATTGAAAGCAAGATCAAACGCGTTAGCGCCGACACCGTTGTCGATAAACCATTGACGTAGCTCTTCATCATTACGAGGAGGCTGACGTAGAACATGAATCTGTTCAAACATCAGAGGCACTAACTTATCTTGCACTTGGAGTTCAACCATCGTGGCATAAGCTTTCATCATTGATTCGCCCATTGGGCCACCCATAAAGCCAACGTGAACCTTCTCAAATGTCACATCTTTCGGTAGCGCAGGCTTGAGATTTTTCACAATCGATTCAAACTGAAAACAGTGTGGACAATAAAATGAAAAATACTCGGTAACGGTGGGTGTTTTCGCTTTCGGCTGGTCGATTACTGTGTAGTAATCACCCTCAGTAAATGTGGTTGCATGGGCAGACAGTGCCATCATCATAGTGGCGAAAAAGGCAAAAATTTTCTTCATGGATAGAGTTCCTAATCTTTTACTTATTTTATTCGTGAATACGTGCGTTAGGCACGAAGTGAAGGAGTTAGGGCGTTACCAATTGGAGGTCGAAATAGGGTTTGAATACGACTGACCGCTTTAGCTGCTTGGTCTTGACCGATGGGTGCGATTGAAGAAGGCGCAATTTGCAGCGCATATTGCATCGGCTCAAACGGCATTTTCATGACGCATACCGACGAGCAACTTTGATGCTCGACTTTAGCATGATGTTTTATTGGGCTGGGCACTTGGCTAGGTTCAGAGTGAGTAGGGCAATCTGAGGCTGCATTTGGCGTTGGTAGCGAAGTGTGTTGCTTTGCTGCATCGTGAATAGGTAGCGCAGTGTTGGCTTGCACGCTCTTAGTCGCGCTTAGCCATAATAGGCAAAACGCACTAAATAGAGCGATCAATAACTGTCGATTTGCTTTTAGCATCAAAGCACTACCTTGTTCCCATTCCTTTTTATCTTACCTGATGAAATCTCAAAAGCCACCCCCATTGTTGTTGGTGACTTTGAGACTAACGTATGGTTACTGATGAACTAGGGTTAAACCGCTTGGCAATGCGTCACCAAAGATACGTTTAGACTCATTGGCAGACAGCGCTTTCACTTCCGCAACGAGTTCAATCCAAGTCTCTGGAACTTTGCTTAGTTTTAGTTTTTCGAGTACTTGTTGGCGGTAATCATCGGAAATATCAAACAGGCGATCACCCGTTTTGCGGCAGATCATTACTGCAGCAAAGGCAATCATTGGTTCTTTTTGCCAATTTTGCTCCAGCAGTTTTGGTAACCATTGCTCAGCTTGTTCACGACTTACGACATTATGCTGGCTTCCGTACAACGGCGTACGAGAGGCTAGGCGGCCGAGTGCCCACCAGTGTGCTTGTTGGAACTGATTGTGGTTGATCGCTTTGCTTAAGAACCAACTGCTTAGTAGCACTTTATCTTCTACATCCAGATGTTCAAGTGACGCAGAAAGGCGAACCATCGATTCGTAACCCATATCTTGCGCCGCTTTTGCGCTTTGTGGGCTTTTCATCGCACCCGGGTGCAGGTATTTAGCGATATCAGCCAGAATAGTTTCTTGCTGCTCTTGATTTAAACCGCCAGCGATACGTCGCCAAAATACCCACCAGTCAGTCCAACCTTGGTGGTTCTTAAATTGAATCCCTTGTTGATAGAGACTCCAAACTTGCTCAATACGCCAAGCATCGGTGGCATCGCCAAAACCAGGGCGCAGCGCAAAACCAGCTAAGCGAAGCCAGTTTTTCTCATGCTGCTCTGAGCGACGACGACGCTTACGGCCGCCGGCAAACGCATCAAACAGTTGGCGTAGAGTAGTGAAGTCCCATTCATCACGCTGACCAAGGCGTTTTTCAAGATCTTTGGCCAGAGTTTTGATTTCGCTATTGTCACCGCTTTCTGTTACCACTGTGATGCGGGTGATCGCTCTTACTCTCCTAGGCGTGGGTGAAGGTTTTGTTCTTCTTCAACTGCTTGTTGATTGCGCACTTCAAATTCTAACGCCCAACGTTTGCTGTCATTCTGAGTCGAAACACATTCCATCTTAAGTGTACCGACTTCTGTTAACTGACACGCCAGCAACACTTCAACCCGCTCTTTTTGGTTGGCTTGCAGCTCGACACCTTCGCTATCGAGTGTGGCGATATACGGTGGTAGCGGTTGGAAAAGGTCAGGATCGACATTGACCATCACGCCGTTTTGAATTGCGGTTTGATTAGTCAGCGTGTCATGGGTTGATGTCAGCAGATTAAAGCGTACTGGTTCGCCAAGCGTGAGTGAAAAACGGCGGCCACTTAAGCGAATTTCTTGCCCCTCTTCGGTGCCTTTAGCCAGCAAACATAGTGCTTTACCAAGCTTGTTTTTCTCTTGCAGATGCAAGAAGTACGAACGTGCTGCTCCGCCACCAATTTTTAGCTGAGCACCACGGCGAGCTTTACCAAAAGCGACAGCGCCAAGTGCTACCGACCAATCTGGATGTGGGTTATCGAGTACAGTGATCTCACCACCGCGCCAGTTTTCGAGCAAGGTGGTGACTCGCTCAGTGATCAATTCACTGTTAAATACACCACCGTTAAGCAGCAAACCAACCGGAATAGCGGTTTGATTATCGCCTTCAATTCCTAATGCCGAGCGAGAAACTTGCTGATGCTGAGTTAAGAACTCCGCCACATGTTTACTGACTGCTGGGTCTGCGACGTAAGGCAGACCAAACTCGACCACAGCGCTGCGACGTTTGTCAGGCAGTTCCGTAAACTCACTGATTGGGAAAAAGCCATCCAGTGCGATTTGGTGCACTTCGGCTTTGTACAAATCAATACTTTTGGTGCCGCCAAGCAGCTTAGAGCCACTGCCGAGCATCGTGATCTTAACTTGCTCTGGTGCGTTGGCTGAAAGCAGGTTTTCTTTTGCTTTGCGCGTTTGCTGAATAAGCTTGGTTAAGCTCGCCGCATTGAGCTTCTTGTTTTGATTGAAGCGACTTTCCGCAAGGTGAGCTAGGGCCAAGTCGAGGTTATCGCCCCCGAGCATTAAGTGTTCACCCACGCCAATGCGGTTTAGGGCAAGTTCTTCACCATTATCGGTAGCAAAACTGGCTTCAATCAAACTCAAGTCAGTGGTACCACCGCCGACGTCACAGACCAAAATCAGTGGCAGCTGCTTAAGCTCGTCCGCAGCGGTTTGCTGGTGGCGAGCATACCAGTCGTAACATACTGCCTGTGGCTCTTCGAGCAACACAATACGCTCAAGCCCCGCCAGTTTCGCTGCTTCCAAAGTCAGTTTACGTGCGGTTTCGTCAAATGAAGCTGGCACGGTGACCACCACATCTTGATTTTCTAATTTGTTGCTTGGGTTACGGTAGTTCCATGCTTGGCGAATGTGGTTGAGATAGCTTGCGCTGGCAATTACCGGTGATACTTTGTCAACGTCAGTCGCACCTGCCCACGGCAGAATCTCTGAGTTACGGTCAACGGTTTGTGTGACAACCAGCTTTTAGCACTGGAGACTTGTCTACCTTCGACTTTGGCACCAAGTTCACGGGCCCATTCACCGATAATGACGTGTTCAATATCACCAGCAACGGGCTGATTTTGCCACGGTAGAGTTAAGTCATTGGGTGAGATTTGACCAATGGCGGGATGGTAGCGAAATGAAGGCAGCAGCGGTTTACGAACCACTTCGCCGGCGCCAATTAGTTGGTCGATGTCAAATAAGGATACTGGAGATTGTTGTAGGTCGTCGGTGATTTCACAGTAGGCGACCACAGTGTTGGTGGTGCCAAGGTCAATGCCGACGAGAAAACGAGGAGATGCCATTACAAACCTTCGTGTATTCGAAAAACGGCACCCAGTTGGATGCCGTTAGATTTAATTATTGTTCTTCGTTTGAGTCGCTTTTCGCATCTTCACGCACGTCGAATTCAACGTGCCATTTCTGACCATTGTCAGCGGCGATAGCCTCTAGGTACAAAGTACCGAGTTCGGTTACGCGAGATGCTAGAGTAACCGGTACCACTTCACCTTCACGGCGACCTTCAGATACTGGCAGCGTTACTTGAATTTCAGGTAGCTCTTCAAGCTCTTCTGGCGCCCAGTAATCAAGATGTGTACCGGCTAAATCGTCGCGACGTACAGTTGAACCGAAGAATTGGAAGTTCACTGGCTGACCGATGATCAAACCAAATTCTTGGCTTGGAACGTCAACACTTGAGCCTTCTTCCATACCAAACGGAGCCACACATAGTGCTTCCATTGGTGGAGCCATACCCGGAATCGCTGGCATCGCACTTTCAATACCCACGTAGTAGCTTGATGCGATACCACCACGAATACGCACGCCTTGGCCACGACGCACTGAGCCGTAGTATGAAGCGCCGCTCGCAACCGCAAGATCCAAATCGGTACCAGTTAGACGTTTCGGTAGCTCAGCGTCAGCATTGATTAGCCATTCACCAATCGTCTCTTCTAGACGGTTAGACAGTAGCGTTGATTTCAGGACACCACCGTTAAATAAAATCGCCGTTGGTTTGATGAAATCTGCTGTAGGCGTGTCACCGCCCATGCCTGGCATGCCCGCAAATGGGTTGTATTCTTGTGCTGGCGCACTATCGCCTGATAGAGCGTTCGCTTGTTTAGACAAGAAAGCCGCAATATGACGAGTAATGCCCGCATCTTGCGCATAAGGTAGACCCATTTGAGTCAATGCACCGCGACTACGTTGTACTGGATGCTCAGTGATCGCCACGATTGGGAAGAAACCATCGACTAATGTTTGCTGTACTTCTGCTTGAGTCAATTCAGTCTTTAGCGTTGCGCCAAGCAGTTTAGAGCCACGGCTTGGTACGACGATAGGCACAGAGTGGAGCTCTGCGTCATTTAGCAAGGCTTCTTTAGCGTCACGACAAGCGTGAGTCATTGCTTGCACTTGCCATGGTTGCAGCTCTTTGCCTTCTTGCGCCAATTTCATTTTTAGGCGGTAAGCAAGGGCGAGATCCATGTTGTCACCACCAAGTAGGATATGTTCACCTACGGCGATGCGGTTCAGTGTTAGGTTGCCGTCTTCTTCTGTTACTTCAACCAAAGAAAGGTCAGTAGTACCACCACCGATATCGACTACCAATACGATGTCACCAACGGTGACTTGGTCACGCCATTTGTCGCCGCTGTTATCGATCCAGTTGTAAAGTGCCGCTTGTGGCTCTTCAAGTAGAGTTAAGTGCGTAAGACCGATATTGCGCGCCGCTTCTGCGGTTAAATCACGGGCGGCAGGGTCGAATGATGCCGGTACAGTGATAGTTACATCTTGCTCTTGTAGCGGATCGTTTGGATGTGCATGGTTCCAAGCCGCCGTTAAGTGCTCAAGGTATAACTCAGTTGCACGCAGTGGCGATACTTTTTCCACTTCTTCTGGGCTACCAGCTGGTAGGAATGCATCACGACGATTGACGCCGCCATGGCATAACCATGATTTCGCACTCGCTACCAAACGGATTGGCGTTTTTGAACCAAGGTTACGGGCAATCGCACCGACTAACGCTTTTGGTTCAGTAGACCAAGGCAGAACGCGTGATGAAGGGTCCATCTCATGCTCATGCGGCTGGTATAGGAAAGAACCCAGTTGACTGCGTGTCTCAACCGTACCCGGTGCCGTTAGCTGAGGGATTGGCATCACCTCAACTTTCGCTTCTTCATCACGAGTATCTAGGAAAGACATCACACAATGCGTAGTACCTAAGTCGATACCAACGCTAAATGCAGGTTGGGTATTTTCAGTATTCATAGTATTTGCAACACTTGCTTGTTGGTATTCCATTAAAGCTCGACCTCAGCCGGAGCGATAACAGAAGCGTCGTAATTCTCAGCCAGTTTTGGCAACTTCATGTCTGTTGCTTTCCAGCCTTTGTGTACTAGCGTGCCGTTAAATGGCGCTTGACCAGTCACGTTGCCGGTTAGGCGAATTTGTTGTGGGTTAAAGCCTGCTTCTACGGTAATGCGAGTCTCTTCGTCTTCGTTGCGAATGTGCTCTAGCGTTACGTAATCAGCCAGTACTTTTTGGCCACCAGTGTGGATCACGCGAGCTGCTGCACCCACTTCTTCATCAGAAAATGCAGTTAGATCTTCTTTTAGGAAGTCAATTAGGCGCGCTTCTTGTTGCATGATAGACAATAGTTGCATCGCAGAGTCAGTGGTAGCTGTTGCAAGTTTTGATTCAACTTCAACTACCTTCTCGATCACTTTTTCAACTTCGACTACTTTTTCTACTTCAACAATCTTCTCGACTGGTTTTTCAACCTCAACGATTTTTTCAACTGGCTTTTCAACCACTTTCTCGATCACTTTCGTTTTGCGCGAAAGAGCAACGATAAGGAATAGAGCAGTGGTCGCTGCAAGAATAACGTGCAACATGTCGAAGGTTGAAGGAAACGTATGTAGATCGAACGTCATGACAATTCTCTTTCTAGGTTAGAGTGCAAATTTGGCTTGAGCGAAATTTGGGCATTAAGCCAGTAATCATAAGTAAATTGGGGTGGATGGTATCATATTCAAGCGAGGAATCTCGTGGAAAACGCATAAGAAACAGTATAGACAGCACTGGTTGGTTTGTTTTTAAACAATGAATTTTCTCACTGAGTAAGAAAACGTTGTTTGATTGCAACTTTTGGATGAAGTTTACACAATAAGTGATGTAGTCCTCGATAGGGAGAGAGTAGAATGATTGCTCTAGAACAATAAGAACATGCACTTCAGTGCGCGAGCATGAAAACGACAATTGACAAAAAGTATCTATACGCAGGTTTAACCTTTATCACTACCATTTTAGTGACGTTTAGCATCACCTTTTACGCGTACCAGCTGCAAAACAACTACAGTGAGCGTTGGTTCACTGGTATGGCTCAGCGACAAACAGAGATTCTTAAAGAGTTTGTTGATAATGATTTAGACCAAATCGGCGCAGGGGCTAACTTCTTCTACTCAGTTGATCCGAGCGAGTGGCCAAAATTCCCCACCTTTGCTCAACAATTGGTGAGATCGTCCAATACCTTGATTACCATGCAGTGGATGCAAAGAGTTGAGAAGCGTGATATTGACCAGTTTGTGGCTGAAGTTCGCCAGCAATATCCAGACTATCAGATTTACACCATTCCCAAAGATAAACCTCGAGTTGATGGTTACGTCCTAGAAAACAATGAACCTATTTTTGTTGCTCGTTACGTTTATCCAATCACCGCTCAAACGCGTCATACCCTAGGTTTTTATGATGCACGCTTGAGATTCCAATTGGTATTGGACAATATTCGTGTCCATCAGCAAGTTTCCGTTTCTGATAAAGTTCGCTTGTTGCAAGACAGTTTAGAAAAGACTGGCAAAAAAGATGGTATCTTGGTTTATCACCCAGTATTTGATTCCGAAAATAATCAGGAGTTGCTCGGAGTCGTAATCGGTGTGATTCGTACATCGTATTACTTTGAGAACTTGGTAAAACGTACGGTTTCTAGTAATCAGTTAGAGGTTCAAGTGAGAGATCTTGGCTTTGATGCTGAAGATGATCCGGTGCTATTTGAGAGTGCGAACTGGAAGGATAGTTATGGCTTTTCCGTGCAGACGATCATCGATCTGCCTAACCGTCAGTGGGCGGTTGAGTTTCGTTCAAACAAAAATATCACCGCTAACGATGAGTTCATTCTCGCCGCAATTGCCTCTGGTGGTGTCGTCATTGCCATTCTGCTGAGTTACATTGTTTTTCTACAAATTCGCGCACATTCCCATCTCGCCGATTCATTGAAAATTGTACAGAAGAAATCAGTTTCTTAGTTGAACATGATTCCTTGACGTCAATTTACAACCGCCGAGCGTTTAACCAATTTATCTCGCAAGCCATTATCGATGATAGAAGTTTTCGCTGATTGGCTTTGATATCGATGAATTTAAACAAGTTAATGATAGTTTCGGGCATCTTGGCGGCGACCAAATGCTATGTCATGTAGCGAATACGGTTAAAAATTGCCTAATTGGTGATGATATCGTCGCTCGTTTAGGTGGTGATGAGTTCTGTATCATCACCGCCATAACCGATAGAGGGCAATTAGAGGAATATCTTGAAGTTATTCGTCTTGCGATGATGCAAAATACGATATGTCTTAATGGTGAAGCCGCAACATGCAGTATTAGTATTGGTGCTGCAATTAGGGATCAAGAAGACGCAGAACAGATCATGCAACTTGCTGATGCCCAGCTATACATGAGTAAGAATGCTGGGCGAAATAGAGTATCAATCGCCTAACAACTGCGCGAACAGTATTGTCATGGTGCGTCCAGACTTGGGTTGTCAGCGGCTTTAGGCTAGAATTTCACTCTTTAGTTACAACCTTATCGGGCGAGTCATGAATCACAACCGAATCGTTTGTTTCGATCTAGAAATGTGCTGCTGGAATGAAAATGGTGTTGGTACGACCGGCGAAATCATTGAAATCGGCTTGGCAGAGATCGATCTAGTCAAAGGTGAAATTGTTAAACGCGCCCAATACTATGTAAAACCAGAGCAAGACGAAGTTTCTCTGTTCTGTGCGGAATTGACTGGAATTACCCCGCGCAAAATCGAGAAGCAGGGTCGTCCTTTAGCCGAAGTGATCAAATCAATGATTAAAAACTTCGGTGGTGCCAATAAAATTTACGCGGCATGGGGACGTGACGACCAAATTCTAGCGCAAGAGTGTGCCGCCAAAGGCTTGGAAATGCCATTCAACGAATACGTTAATCTTGCCACCTTGTACCGTATTCAGAACCGTCTTAAAGATAAACGAATTGGGCATAAAGCGGCGCAAGAAGCGAAGAATATCGAGTGGGAAGGGCGTCAGCATTCAGGCTACGTGGATGCTTATAATCTTGCCAAACTAGCGCTAACGATGCTTTAAATTATATTTCCTACCATAGAAGCAATAACATCAGACAGAAAGAACCCCACATTTACGTGGGGTTCTTTTTTATAGAAGGTTTGTAGTTAAGCGGTGCTTCACACTTTAAATTGTTGTACGGTTTTCAGTAGATCAAAGTTACGACCTTTAAGTTCGTTCGCATTTTCAGAGGTTTGTTCACCGTTACTGACCAAGGTATGCACCATATCTTGAATGCGCAGCATATTTTTGTTTATCTCTTCAGAAACCGTACTTTGCTCTTTAGCTGATGACGCGATTTGTGCTACTAGATTGTTGATGTCATTGGTAAATTGCATCATTGAGTCTAGAGAGCCATTAACGTCATGGGTCTGTTCTTCGTAAATCTTACAGCGATGCTTGGTATTTTCCATATTCGCTACCACAGCCGCATTACCAGCTTGTAATTTCGCCAGCATCTCGTTGATTTCCGAGGTGCTTTGTCGTGTGCGAGAGGCTAAGGCACGCACTTCGTCTGCCACTACAGCAAATCCTCGGCCTTGTTCACCTGCTCGGGCGGCTTCGATAGCGGCGTTGAGGGCTAATAGGTTAGTTTGCTCGGCAATGTCACCGATAACGACCAATGTATCGCCAATTTTCTGAGTATCTTTGCTCATTGCGATGATGGCTTCAGAAGTATTCTCTACTTCAGCAACTAACGCTTTTAAGCTCGTGAGTGCCTCTTGCATAACACGCTTTGACTGATTACTTGCATTATTTGCCGTTTCCGTGTGTTCAGCTGCAAGCTGTGCATCATTCGTCACCGTATCGGACGATGCGCTCATTTGATGTATCGATGTCACCATCTGATCCATCTCAGCTTGATGCGATTGGAATAAACGTTTGTTTTCCGTGGTTTGTTTTTCTAAGTGATCGATTGAGCTGCTGGTCTCATGACACGATTGAACGACATTTCCGACCAATTGTTGCAACTGAGCAATAAAGGTATTGATATCTTTAGAAATTGCGCCAAATTCATCTTGAGATTCAACATTCAGTCTCTGCGTCAAATCGGCTTCACCGCTAGCTAGATCACGCACGACGCGGGTTAACGATGCGATTGGTTTAAATAGAAGCTGAATTAATAGCATGCTTAGTGGAACCAAAGCTATCGCCGCGATGAGCAGTGCATAAGTAATTTTTTGGCTGACAGCCGCGGCGTTTTGTTCAGTATATTCTTGGTTAATATAAGCTTTGAGTGTCCAGTTTTTATCAAGCACTTTAATAGGAATAGATTGCTCAATTAAGTCACCTGGCTGCAGATTGGAGAAGACTTGGTTATTACTCGCATCATACAATTCCATGTAAGTGCCTGGAATTGCAGCACTGTTTAACGAATCGGTGAGGAACTGAAGGTTAAGTTCATAAATGGTGCCAGTTTCCGCATCTTGAGGCACGATGATTCGCACCATAGGTTTATTGTCGTGATAAAACACATCACTAATGACTAACTTACCATTGGTTGCGTTAAACATGTCTTTATAACGCTTTGCCGCTGCCTCGTCTTCATTCATGCCGTTTTTGTCAAAAATGATTCCGAAAGAGATTTTGATAATGTTGTTGAAATCAGTTTTGCTAATTGTGTTTGCGACTTGAAGTAGACTGACGTCTAGGGATTCCGCCAGTCGTATCGTGTCGGCAATATTTTGTGAAATACCACGGTCGATCAGTCGCATCTGAGCATTGATCGTTTGGCTTTCACTTGTTTCGATATAGTTTTCGATAAAGTGGTTGGCACTAATATAACTGGTGATGATGGTAACAGTGATAATACTTATTACCATACTGTAGAGTTTTGCCTTAAACGACACTGATTTCATTGTGGCCTATATCCGTATGTGATTGATTGGCAACATAATAGAGTGAGTTGTCGGAGCTGTATGTGATGTACCTACAAACAAAATGTAATGGTTTTATAGATTACATTTTGCAATAGAATTTAAGTTGGTGATAAACAAAGAAATACCTGCAGGGCAGGTTATTGTTAGGTTTGTCAGAATAACAACACAATGACTATTGATAGTAATGACAAAAAGATTTTGGTGTTGCTGATTTGAATGGATGGCTTGTCACTAGATAATTGATTCTATTGAGACACAGCTTAATTGGTGGTTAATCAATGAGCAAAAATAAAAGTCCCATCGCAATGAGACTTTTAATCAATATTGAGTGTTTGTGTTGTTACTGGTTACTTTTGCTATCAGTAACGGACAACTTGGCTCGAATGAACTCACTATGGTCGACGTACAAAAGTTCAGCGCTTTTACGAATCACCGCGTCTTCCAAAGGGTCAATTTCACCATCAGCGTGCGCAACTTCCCACATCGCCTGAATCAAGGCATAACGCGTTTCTTGGCTCAATTCACGCAGCTGCGAGGTAAACTCGTAAAGCGATGCTGACTGTTTAGCTTTCGCCTGCGCGCGGCTTAATAGCACCTCAGTTTGACTGGCATCTAATCCAAGTAATCGCCCGATAAGTTTGTGTTTTGCTGCCTCTTCGGTGGCATCAATTTGATGATCGGCACCTGCTACTTCGCACAGCAAACACGCAATTGCCAAGTTGGGGTCAGATTTATGCTGGTCGCTAAGGTCTTGTCCTTCCAGCAGTTGTTTAAACAGTTTGGTAATCGAATTGAGCATGATTCCTGTCACTAACTAGTTGCTTCATAGTGTTATAGATAGTGGTATTTGATTCAGATCACAAGTCCTGATCAATAGGAGGGAAAGAGACTCGCTCTCCTTCACCTGTCAAAATGGATATTTGACTGGGTTTACCGTGGCTATCTAATTTGAGTTCACCGATTGCACTACGGTTCACTAAGCGGCGTTTACCTGCTAAGTCAGGATCGCGTTTGAATACTTTTAAACGCTTGCGTTTGGTGAGGTAGTTGAGTGGTGATCGCGGTGAATAAAGTGCGCGGTCAACATGATCACATATCGCCAATAGCGGTTCGGGGAATTGGTTTTTAAATCCACTGCATGTGATTTGATAAATATTAGGGCTCGATTTTCTGAATCTTAGTTTGATGTCGTAAGCGAAGGAATAATGCACATCGCCAGACAATATAACAAAATTGCTTGGCGTTTTGGTGTGGGTGAAAATACTGAGTAGTGTGTTAGCACTGCCGGGATGAGCCATCCAGTTTTCTGCATCGATCAAAAGTGGCTGACCGAGTACGGTCATACTTTTTTGTAATGCCTCGATAAACTTCACCCCAAACATTGGTGCTGCCGAAACCACAATCACTTTGTCTTGATGCATGAGCTCTTGCTGAAACTCAATTAAGGCTTCCCAATCCATTAATCCTGAAGGCTTATTCATTCGAGATTCTGAGCGCCAGCGGCGTGTGCGTGTATCCAGTACCACCACTTTTGGTGAGCTTTCGATGGTGTAGTGCCAATGCTCAAACCGATACAAATATTGAATCAAATTATCATGGTGAGTCAGGGAATTTGGCTCCAACTCAGGAGCATCTAGGTATTGTTGAGCCAACTGCCATATTTCATTTGGGAAATTATCAGGCTCATTTCCCCAGCCTTGACATAACCAATAGGCGATGAGCCCGTTGCCGATAATTCGAGAGGCAAATGGGTTATTGTAAGCAGCGTGCTCCCATCCAACCGTGAGATTCCAATCATCCGTAATGTCATGGTCATCAAAGATCATGTAAGTCGGAATATGTGCCATTAAGCGTGCGGTAGCGGTTAGTCCATCAACAAAGTTATCGATCTGCGGTTTTTCTTGGTGCCACTGATGAATGGCAGCCTTTGACAGAGATTGCCCTGCATGAATAAACCCTTGCTGCTCGAGTCTTGACACATTGATGCATTGCCAGAGTGCTGGTGACCAAACCAGCAGGTACATAGCAATGAATTCGCTAAAGCTAATCAGATGATTTTCACATTCTCGCGAACTAAAAATAGGTGTGTATTTGGGCATGAATACACGATTGAGCCAGTGGCTGGTGTCGTTGTAGCTTGGCAGCAATTTATCACGGAGATAATAACAATAGGGATGATTCCGTAACTCTTGGCTTGAACGGATTGGCGCTTGATCAAAAACTTCGTCTCTTAAGCAGAGCAATTGACATACTTGATGGATGGCATCAAGCATTGGTCCTGCCACATGATCGGCATAAATTTGATCGCCACTCATAATGAGCATATCTGGACGTTGGGACAGCTCTTGCTGTGAGACGTTGAGATCGGCTTGAACCAAAGCGTCTTTGGATGGGTGATGTGGATTGCGACAAGAGCCATGCAGTACGTAATCGGCTTGAGTAGAGATTCTAAAAGTCGGCCTTGACTCACCGGCATAGAGCAATTCTGACTGCAGCGCTGAGAGGTTGCCGTATTGTGTGGTGAAATCGTAACTTAGGGCTACGTTAGCTGGAAACTGACCGCAAAATTGGGCTAGTACGAGATAGGCATGTTGACCCAAGCGTAATTGCTGGCATTTAGCCAGCGATGCCGTAAAAATCACCGCATTGTCGGCTTCCGCATAAAGATTAAAATCACCGTGCAAGGGCTCGCGAGTTACGAGCCAAAATACTAATTGTTTGGTTGTGGTTTTTCTAAGTAGCGGGCCAGCTAAAACCAGCGGAAGTTGGGAGGTGTCGCTCATTATTGACTCAAATTCAATCAATTATATCAGCCGATTATGTCATATACCCAAGTAACCTCAAGAAGCTTGCAGTTGTTAACCGTGGCTGTGCATGAACTTAGGTCAATGATAAGGGTTCAGAATCCTGAATTTTGACGTCACTTTGGTATTGTTTTTCTTCTTCAGCGATGGTGAGTTGTTCGCTTTCATCAAGCGCTTCGATAAATTCACAACTGCCCAGTTCATGACCGAGCAAAAAGAGATTAAGTAACGCATCGATTTTGTCATTATCTTCAATCTCGGCCAGCATAATCCGCGTTAGCGTGTTTCGAATGACGTCAATCTCGTGCTCAACGAAGCCTCGCGCTTCTTCACCTTGGATCTCATCAGGGGCGTTATCAAATTCGAGAAACAGCATGTCATCAACGACCGACGTCGAAATCAGTTGCTCTGGTAACCACTCATCACCAGTGACGACGTTTAAGTCATCAGTATTGGGAAGAGTTTCAAGCAAATTCTTTAGTTCAGAAATTTTCACGTTTTTTAGTAAGCAGAGATTGTATACTTGTATAATAACGTCGTATCTGTTGGAAACATAAGAACAAAGTCGCTGATTCAATAAATTGCTGCCTGTTTTGATTAAAAAAATGACAAATTTCTACTCGCCTCCAATTTTTCGTCTTGCTATCTGTGCTTGGAGCACTTTTTCTTTCACTGCTTATGCCGCTCAAGCGGAGCAGGAGTGGGGAATTGCGGCCATGTATAGAGTCGCGTCGGTACCTTTTGACACCACGATTGGTGATCAACGCGTTTCGACTTTCGTGCCAATGATGTATTTCGGCAATGATTATGTGTTTATCGATGGTCTCGAAGGAGGCATTCATGTTGCGGCATGGGAAGATAAGCGCTTGGAGTTGAATGCATTAACGCGCATGCGCTTTGTTGACCTGCCTGCATCGGTGCAAAATGCTAATCAAGGGGACACAGCCGATTTTGGTCTGCAATTACGCCAGAAACTCAATGACACTTGGCACCTTGATTGGGAATTGATGGCTGATGAAGCCTTTAGGATGCACGCCAATTTGCGTGCTACCGCAGAATACGAATTTGGCGACTGGCAACTGGAACCCCAAATGACGTTGCGCTACAAGGATGCCGATTTTAACAGTCGCTACTACGCTTTTGACCAGTTCAGCGGGCAAAATATAGGTGCGGGGGTGGATGTCAATCTAGGGGTGGAAGCTCGTTACCATGTCACTTCAAATCTCTATCTGCTTGGTTCAACGAGTGTGACACGCCTAGATGATAATGCATATAGAGCCGTCGGAGTCGATGATCGCTACGAAGCGGAAGTGATGTTTGGTTTTGGTTTCTTTCCTGATAAATCGCAACCACGTAAATCTGAACTAACTAATCAACGTTATGTTCGTATCGCACATGGTTGGGCGACGCCTTCTAATATCGGCGATATCTTTTCTTTCGCTCGTGAGAAAGATCCTTTCAATAACCAGATGACCTCACTGTTTTATGGTCACCCGTTAACCGATGAGTTATTTGGTTATCCTGTTGACATCTATTTCACACCGGGCATCGCACATCATTGGTCATCTCAGGTGCAAGATTCGAGCACCGAATATATCGCGGCAATTAAGGCGTATTTTAATTTTGATTGGCCAATACGCTGGCGTTTTGGTGTTGCGGAAGGGTTATCTTATATCGACCGGATCACTTATATCGAAGCGAGTGAAATGGAGCGCAAAGGCTATACACCAAGCCATCTATTGAATTACTTGGACTTCTCGCTGGATGTCAACGTTGGTGATTTGTTCAATCAATCTGATTGGCAACATGTTTGGTTTGGTTATTCACTTCACCATCGCAGTGCGATATTTGAGAAAGCCTCACAATTTGGCCGAATTAAAGGTGGCAGTAATTACAACACGCTTTACCTTCAGTTTGATTTTTAACCAACAAGTTGCTGCTTGATGAGATATCCATAGCATCAACGCATGTTGATAGGCGAAGTTGTGATACAATCTTCGTAGTTTTGATAAGAAAAAATAATAGGACACGCTTTGACTTCGTCACAGCCGAATAAAGATTCTCTGCCAACGCAAAAAGCACAAGCAAACAGTGCGGCTTCTTTGCGTAAGGCATTAGAACAATGCATGCTGCGCGACCGCTTCCGTTTGAGTAAGCGCATTGCCGGCGCAAGTAAAATTAAGAAAGATGCGGCACGTAATGCCGTGTTTGATGAGATCGCATTAGATATCGCTCAATCGATGATGGAAGTCGAGCAGCGCAGTGCGCAGCCAATCACGATTGAATATCCAGAACTGTTACCGGTTAGCCAGAAAAAAGACGATATTGCTAAAGCAATTGAAGAGCACCAAGTAGTGATCGTTGCGGGTGAAACGGGTTCAGGTAAAACTACGCAGTTGCCAAAAATTTGTGCAGAGCTTGGCCGTGGCAAATTTGGTCTGATTGGTCACACGCAGCCTCGCCGTCTTGCGGCTCGCTCTGTTGCCAGCCGTATTGCCGAAGAGATGCGCACTCAGCTTGGTGAATTTGTTGGTTACAAGGTTCGATTCAACGATCAGATCTCCGAAAACACGCAAATCAAGTTGATGACAGACGGTATCCTACTGGCTGAAATTCAGCACGACCGTTTTCTGAATCAATACGACACTATCATTATCGATGAGGCGCATGAACGTAGCCTCAACATCGACTTTATTCTTGGTTACCTAAAAGAGTTGTTGCCACGTCGTCCAGACCTAAAAGTGATCATCACTTCGGCAACTATTGACCCAGAACGTTTCTCTAAGCACTTCAACAATGCACCAATCATTGAAGTGTCTGGTCGTACTTATCCGGTTGAAACTCGCTATCGTCCGCTTAGCGGAGAAGGCGATGACGATCGTGATCAGCTAGAAGGCATCTTTGAGGCGGTAGATGAGCTGTGTGATGAAGGTTACGGCGATATCCTGATCTTTATGAACGGTGAGCGCGAGATTCGTGATACTGCCGATGCATTAGCGAAACGTAACCTTAAGAGTACGGAAATTGTGCCGCTGTACGCTCGACTCTCAGCCGGCGAGCAGAACAAGATTTTCCAACCTCATGCAGGGCGTCGCATTGTACTGGCAACGAACGTAGCGGAAACCTCACTAACGGTACCAGGCATCAAATATGTCATTGACCCAGGTACCGCGCGCATTAGTCGCTACAGCTACCGTACTAAGGTACAACGTCTGCCAATCGAGCCAGTATCACAAGCGAGTGCGAATCAACGTAAAGGCCGTTGTGGTCGTGTTGAAGAGGGTATCTGTATTCGTCTTTACTCAGAGGCTGATTTCAATTCTCGCCCTGAGTTTACCGATCCAGAAATTCTGCGTACCAACTTAGCTTCGGTTATTTTGCAGATGACAGCATTGGGTTTGGGTGATATCGAAGCCTTCCCATTTGTTGAAGCGCCAGATAAACGCAATATCCAAGATGGTGTGCGCCTGCTTGAAGAGTTAGGTGCGATTAACGCTGAAGCGAAAGATCCGAAGAAACGTTTAACACCGGTTGGCCGTCAGTTAGCGCGTCTGCCGATTGACCCACGCCTAGCGCGTATGGTGCTTGAAGCACCAAAATATGGTGCACTCAAAGAAGTGATGATTGTTGCGGCGGCGTTGTCTATTCAAGATCCACGCGAACGTCCAAGTGATAAGCAGCAGTCTTCAGATGATAAGCATCGCCGTTTCTTCCATGAAGATTCCGACTTCTTAACCTTTGTTAATTTGTGGGATTACATTCAGAAACAACAAAAAGAGCTGAGCAGTAACCAATTCCGCAAACAGTGTAAGCTCGATTACCTCAACTACTTGCGTGTCCGTGAGTGGCAAGATGTGTACTTCCAAATTCACCAATCAATGCGTGAGATGGAATTCAAGCTCAATACAGAAGCGGCGAGCTACCAAGGCGTTCACACGGCGATTTTAGTCGGTTTGCTATCTCATCTTGGTATCAAAGACCAAGAGAAGAACGAGTACCAAGGTGCACGTAACGCACGTTTTCATATCTTCCCTGCATCGGGCTTATTTAAGAAGCAGCCTAAGTGGGTCATGTCGGCGGAATTGGTCGAAACCTCAAAGCTTTGGGGCCGTATTATCGCCAAGATCCAACCAGAATGGATTGAGCCACTTGCTAAGCATCTTATCAAGCGCAGTTACAGTGAGCCTCACTGGTCGAAAAAACGCGCGGCGGTAATGGCGTACGAAAAAGTGATGCTGTACGGAGTGCCGATTGTTGCAAAACGTTTAGTGAACTACGGTAACATCGACGCGAACGTGAGTCGTGAACTGTTCATCCGCAGTGCGCTGGTGGAAGGTGAGTGGGAAACCAAACACGCTTTCTTCAAACAAAACCGTAAGCTACTACAGGAAGTTGAAGAGCTTGAGCACAAATCACGTCGCCGCGATATTTTGGTGGATGATGACGAGCTGTTTGATTTCTACGATCAACGTGTTGGCACCGAAGTGGTGTCGGGTAAACACTTTGATACGTGGTGGAAGAAAGCCTCTAAAGCGACCCCTGAACTGCTGAACTTTGAAAAAGAGATGCTGTTTAGAAACGATGCTAGCCATGTAACTGATTTGGATTATCCGAACTTCTGGCATCAAAACGGTTTGAAACTTAAGTTGAGCTACCAATTTGAACCAGGTGAAGATAGTGATGGTGTCACGGTACACCTGCCATTGCCGATCTTAAACCAAGTTGAAACTGCTGGCTTTGATTGGCAGATCCCAGGGTTGCGCCATGAGCTTGTGGTCAGCTTGATTAAGTCGCTGCCAAAAACGTTACGTAAGAATTTTGTGCCAGCGCCAAACTACGCCGATGCCTTCTTAGCGCGTGTCACAGCAATGGAAATGCCGTTGCTTGATGCGATGGAAAAAGAACTGCGTCGCATGACTGGCGTGGAACTGTTGCGTGACGATTGGAACTTAGAGCAAGTACCAGAGCACCTTAAAGTGACGTTCCGTGCGGTTGATCATCGCAATCGCAAGCTCAAAGAGCACAAAGATCTGCATGAGCTCAAAGAAAGTCTGAAAGATAAAGTACAAGAGACGCTTTCAAAAGTCGCGGACGACGATATCGAGCAGCAAGATTTGCATACGTGGAGCTTTGGTGAATTGCCTAAAGTCTACCAGCAAAAACGTGGTGGCTATGACGTAAAAGCCTACCCTGCGATTGTTGATGCCAAAGACAGTGTGCAAATTAAGCTCTACGAAACCGAGCAAGAGCAGTTGTCTGCGATGCAAGCAGGTCAACGCCGTCTGGTATTGCTAAACGTGCCATCGCCAATTAAGTATTTGCATACTAACTTGCCGAATAAGTCGAAACTGGGTTTGTACTTTAACCCGTATGGCAAAGTGATGGATCTGATTGATGACTGTATCGCTTGTGGCGTCGATAAGCTTATCGAAGAGCAGGGTGGTTTGGTGTGGCAAGCAGATCAGTTTGAAGCAATGAAAGAGCACATTCGCGCTGAACTGGGTGATACCGTTGTGGATATCGCCCAGCAAGTAGAAACGATTTTGACCACGGCTTTCAATATCAATAAGAAGCTGAAAGGTCGAATTGATTTCACTATGGCGTTTGCATTGTCAGATATCAAAGCGCAAATCGAAGGTTTGATTTTTAAAGGCTTTGCGACGGAATGTGGCTGGAAACGCCTGCCTGATATTCTGCGTTACATGCGCGCCATTGAGCGCCGTATGGAGAAGTTACCAATCGATCCAAACAAAGATCGCCTTCATATGTTGAAGATTGAGTCGGTCGTGAGTGACTACAAAGAATTGCTGAACAAGATTCCTAAAGGAATGGCTATTCCTGACAACGTGAAAGAGATTCGTTGGATGATTGAAGAGCTGCGCGTGAGTTTCTTTGCTCAGCAACTCGGTACGCCGTATCCAGTGTCGGATAAGCGAGTTCAGAACGCGATCGACGCTTGTTAAACTCCTGATGTAAAAGCCCCTATGTGGGGCTTTTTTATACCGTTCATCAATGCGGTATAAAAATTGCTTATTGTCCCAACAATGGCAAATGTGTCAGAGAATCGGCAATAGGTTGCCGAGCTCGGAAATAATAATAAGAGAAGGTTAATTATGAAAAGACACTACTCGCGTTAGCACTGTTAGGCGCATCTGCGACAGCTTCGGCTGATTCTTGGATTTACGGCGGTGTAAACGTTGGTCAATCAGACTTTATGGGTGATGAGACAACCTCATACGGCGTACATGCTGGTACAGGTATTCTGCCGCTGATTGGTCTAGAAGTGGGTTACCAAAACCATGGCGAATTTAAACGCCACGGTGTGACATTTGATGCGGATTCAGTTTACTTTGCAGTAAAACCAAGCATCGACTTCGGTCCTTTGCATGTTTATGCGAAAGGTGGTCTGCATAAGTGGGACGTAAGTTCTAATGTTGCTGGTCTGTCAGATGATGATGTGGATCTAATGTACGGTGTAGGCGCTGAGTATTTCCTATTTGGACCAGTTTCAGTTGGCGCAAGCTACAACATTTTTGAAATGGATAAAGAAGAAGTGAAAACTCTGTCTCTTAACGCGACATTCCACTTCCTATAATCAAATCAACGATATTTAAGCCCAGCAATTGCTGGGCTTTTTTCTATTCGCATTGGGTGACGATACAAGCGCTCGCCAGTTGGTCGTATTGCTGCTGCATCACATTGAGAAAGTGATCTGCGTTATTAAATTTATCAATACCGTCGCCGATGATGACATCACAATTAAATGGAACAAACATGGCAGTCCCTTTGGGTAATGCTCTGCCTAACCCTCGCATGACTACAGGTAGTACTTGGCAGTCAGTATGGCCTTGCATGAGGTGAAATATGCCTTTTTTTAATCCACTCATGACTTCCGGCTCTCCACGACTTCCTTCTGGAAAAATAAGCAATATATCACCTTGGTTAAGCGCTTGATGGCACTCATCAAAAATCGCACTGCGTTGAGATTTACTAGGTGAGCGTTGAATCGGAATAATACCGAGCACGTTTAACGACAGCCAAGCAGTAAGGCGATTTTTTAGGAAGTAATCAGCGGCGGCGACAGGACGAACTCGGTGAACCATGCTGATCGGAAAGAGAGCCAGCAACACCAACGTATCTAAGTGGCTATTGTGGTTGGCCGCAACGATAATTGGGCCTTTGTTTGGCAGATTCTGTCGATTAATAATGTTCAGCCCTAATCCGACAAAGATCAACGGTTTTACCAACAATAAAACAAACAGAAACTTGAATATCTTCAATGTCTTACCCTTAGTAATAGAGATAGTAGATATAGTGGAAAAAGAGTGGGGCGGTAAACATCAAGCTATCGATTCTATCGAGGATTCCACCGTGGCCCGGAATGAATTGACTGGTGTCTTTAATCTGAAGATCACGTTTGACGGATGAGATCACGAGATCGCCGATAAAGCCACTAAAGGCGATGATCATTCCAGCAACTAACCCTTGCTCTGCGGTCAAAGGCGTGAGATAGGGCGCCGCAAAATAGCTGATCACAATGACTGTTCCCGCACCACCGACAAACCCTTCCCAGGTTTTATTAGGGCTGACTTTTGGCACGATTTTATGTTTACCAAATGACTTACCCCATACGTATTGGCACACATCATTGAATTGGGTGAAGACCAACAAAAATAGCAACATTCCCATAGAGCCAGCGTCAGGATTTTTGCTTTCCAATACCAATAGATACGCCATATGGCTGACACAAAATACCGTCAACATCAGTGCCCAATGGATAATTCCAGCAGAACGAATAAAACCTTTGGTATCGCCAATTAGCACCGCAACCATCGGGAGGTAGAGAAACATGTAAACGGGAATAAAGATGATGTACATTCCGTACCATTCAGTCGCTAACCAGTAGTACTGAAAAGGAATAGAGAGGTATGCCCAGAAAATGACTCGGCGGTCGGTCATACGCGTAGGTACTATCGATAAAAACTCTTTAAGCGCCATAAAACTCAAGAAAGCGACGAACACTAAGGTATAACGAGTGGGTAAGGCAAGCGCCACGAAGACGATACCGATCATCCACCACCATGAGCGAATGCGTAATTTTAACTCTTGATAGTTATTTTCGGGCTTAAATCGAGACAAAAACAGATAGCTAGCAGTACCAAAAGTCAGCACTCCAACAATAGCAATCATCATGTGCAAAGAATGTACTGGAATATTAGCCATGCTTTGGCTCCTTGCGATTGCCTAATGATTCCTCATTGACTAGGTTTTGTTTAAATCGAAAGATAGACTGTAACCGTCGCCAGCAGGTGACGACACAGCCTACCGCCATAATCATCATTGCGAAATCAAACAGATATTGGCTTAGAGAGGGCAAGATTTCACTCCAAGTCAACAGCATTAGCGTCAATGAGCTGCCGGTAAGCAACGCCATTCGGTGCTGCTTGGCCATAGGGCCGCGGAAGTCGGCAGGGCATCCCATGCTAACGCCAAGAACTCGAATGTATGCGGTTAACACCGCCAACAGCGCCGCTATCCAGGCCAAGGTCATGCCAAATTGGGAATGAGTAAGCAGCCCTGCACCTAGGATGATGATAGGATCGGCGAGCCGATCGGGAACATCGTTAAATAGCTCTCCAGCGGGTGTTTTTTTCCCACCTTCAACCGCAACCATGCCGTCAAATAAGTTGCAGAGTAAGCGCATTTGAATCGTGATGGCGAATAGCAATAACAGCAACGGGTTGGGATAAAGTGCATAAGCTGCACATACCAATAAACCCATAAGTGCAAACACCACACTCATAATGGAAATTTGGTTGGGGGAAATGGACTTTTGGCTTAAATATACGGCTATTTTTCGTGTGAGAGAGATATCGCGCACGGCCAAAGGTCGACGATTGGTTTCTTGTTGATCATCCATAATCAAAATTTGTCGGTTTTAAGTTGTCTTACTATACCGATTTGACCTTGTGCTTAAAAAAACCGTTTGTAAAAAAGTGTGCTGCCTCGAAAGCTCATTCGGTTGGTCAAGCTGAGATACGTGAAAAACGTAATTTTCTAACGTTATTGATAGGCATTTTCAGTGCAAACTTAATTCGAGATGATAATTTTGTTAGGCTCGTCGAAAAAGTGGACTGTGTATGACTATCATGGTGCTTGGGTTGTGATTAATATACTCATTAGATTTGAGTGCCGTGGTTTGAACACAGTTCTGTACCTATAAATATACTAACAGCAGACAAGTAACACATAGCATGGAAGAGTGATATTTTTGGTATTAGTGGGATGTATATGAGTAAGGTTGGAATCGCGCTACTCTCCGTTTTAGTCATTAGCGGTTGTAGTAAAACCAGTACAGAGATAGTAAAAGCAAGTTACTCTGCTTTTGATGACAAAGTCTCGGTAGGCAGTGCGTTAGATAAGCGCAAGTTGTGCAATAGTGTTGAGTGGAATGAATTTGAAACTCTAGCCGGTGAACGTATCGTTGAATATAAATGTCACCTAAAAGGCGCCAATCAATATTTGCAAACTGTTCATGATCTCCAGCCAGAGTTAATGAAAGAAAAGCAATTTTATCGCCGTTATCAAGATATTGAACGCCATTATCAATGGCATTTAGATATTCCTAAATATGTACCGCAAAAAATCGCCAAATGGGAATTAGAACGTCAAGGTGCTGAAGATAAAATCGCAGATATTCAGGTGGAAATGGAGTCATTGCACCCTGAATCGTTGGCGTACCAGTATAAGATAGAGCGCATTGAAAGGTATCAGACTTATATTAATGAGCTAAACCAGAAAATTGGTGAAGAAACTCAATTGTTAGCGAAATTCAGCGAGCAAGCAGTGATGAAGCGTTACTACGCAGCTGTAGAGAAAATGGATAGAAAGATAGCCTCATTAATTGATGATAAGTTTGGTGACTATGATTTCATTGATGCGACGCAACGCTTCCAATGGACAATGAGTAGTGATGATCTGCCAGTATTAAAGCACTCTAGCATCGACTTTGTGAGCTCGAGCGGTAAAGTGTTTGAACGTTCATTATCTAAAGATGAAGCGCTTAAAGAAGCATTTGCCAATGATATCTCAAGTATCGAGCAAAACACTTATGTCAAAACCTATCTTGAGAAGCTAGGTTATCAAGACATTTAATTTGTCGTTTCAAATCGAACAATAAAAGTAGAGCCACTCATTGAGTGGCTCTACTTGTTTAGGGGCTTGTTGTATCTAAGTTTTATATCAAGCTTGTTGTTTTTCTAGCTCGGCTTTCTCGATGGCTTCGTCTTCAATTAAAGCATCCACAATCACGGCACAAGCAGCATCACCAGTGATGTTCAGTGCGGTTCGAATCATGTCAAAGATTCGGTCTAGAGCAAACAGCAGTGGCAGACCTTCAATTGGAATCCCTGCTGCCAGCAGCACTGCCACAACTAGGAATGATGGACCAGGAACACCGGCTTGACCGACAGCGCCAAGGGTTGAAGTGACGATAATCGCAATGTAAGCCCCCATGCCAAGCTCAATGTTGAATAATTGAGCAAAGAAGATAGCAACGAGTCCGTAGTAGATCGCATTCCCCGACATGTTAATCGTCGCACCCAGTGGGAGTACAAAAGACGCAGTTGAATTACGCACTTTAAGCTCGTGCTCTACCGTGTCCATAGTGACTGGAAGTGTTGCCATTGAAGAAGCCGTAGAAAGGGCAACGGCTTGTGGTTTTTTCATGGCGCTGATGAACTGTTTTGCCGATGTTTTGGTAAAGATGTGAATCATTGCTGGATAGACAATAAAACCGAAGATCAGAATTGCCGCGACATACACAACGAACAGCTTGAACACTACCATTAGAGCGCCAAAACCAAAGGTGCCAACCGCTTCTGCCATCAAACCAAATACGCCGATAGGGGCAATGATCATTACTTTATTGATCATCCAGACCATTGCATCAACGATGCAGTTTACACCGTTAATAATAGGCGCTCGGCGTGACTCTTCCTGGCGTGAAATTGCAACACCAAAGAAAAGACAAAACACTAAGATTTGGAGAATGTTTGCTTCGTTTAGTGATTGGAAAACGTTGGTTGGGATCATACCAGTGATGGTTGCCCAGAAAGTAGGTAGTTCACCTTTTGAAGCGTATTCGGATGAGAACATGCCTTCGACACCAGAAATGTCGATGCCAATACCCGGTTGGAAAATTACGCCCATTACCAAAGCAAGAGCGACAGCGAGTGCAGAAGTTAGGCCGAAGTAGCCGAGAGTGACAGCACCAACTTTTCCGGCTGAATGACTGTTACCAAGGCCGGCAGCTCCTGAAATAAGCGCCACAGCGACCAATGGAATGACCAGCATTTTAATTAGATTGATAAAAATAGCGCCAAGTGGGGCGAACATTGCTGCGCTTTGACCCATGGTTGCGCCAACGGCAGTACCAATGATCATTGCAATGACGACTTGAACACCAATATTGTTAAGTAGATTTTTTGTTAACACGTCCATTACCTCTGTGCTAAAATTTTCACGTTCCCAGTATTAATCACCATTCATATGTAAAATAGTGGTTAATAAATTCGGTGTAATTTGTACACTTAAAATTTACAAATGGCAACATTAAACCTAAATAACGGGCTACAAAATTGAGCATTTCATTGACATTGTTCAACAAAAAATTGGTGAACTTTATTTGTGGTCAGTTTTGCGGTCGAGGTCGTCTTTAGGCTGATTTAGGGAAGGCTTATGGGTGAGAAAGCAGAAAAAAGCTCAACATGAAAGTCATGTTGAGCTTAGTGATTAATATGTAATGTATTGAAATTTATAGGCTAGTCGCTGCTTTCATGCTGGTAATGAATACGCCCAGTTTTTCAAGCATTTGCGCGGGTTGTTCTTGGTTTGCCTCGATGATTTTTACCACCGCAGAGCCTGAAATTGCGCCAGCGGCACCTGCATCCAACGCCTGTTTTACTTGCTCTGGCTCCGAAATACCAAAACCAAGCAAAGCGGGTGGGGCATCATATTGATTGAGACGCTCTAACATATGATTAACAGGCATGTTGGCTTTGGTTTCTGCTCCGGTAACACCCGCACGCGATAGTAAGTAAGTATAGCCACTGCCGAGTTCAGCGACAGATTGTAGCGTTTCATCACTTGCCGTTGGTGGAGCGATAAATATTGGATGAATCCCGTATTTTTTGGCTGCCGTAACAAACTCAGCACTTTCATTGGTTGGGACATCCGCAATCAATACTGAATCGACACCAGCATCTGCGCAGCGTTGATAAAAGTTTTCAACACCACGCGAGAATACCAAGTTAGCGTACATTAGAAGGCCAATTGGTAAATCTGGATACTCTGCGCGAATTTTGCTGATTAGTTCAAAGCAGATATCGGGTGTGGCGCCAGATTCTAATGCGCGAATATTCGCACCTTGAATGGTTGGGCCGTCAGCCAACGGATCAGAGAACGGAATGCCTAGCTCAAGTGCATCGGCACCTGAATTGGCTAGTGTACGCATGATCTCAAGCGATTGTTCTGGGTTTGGGTCACACACGGTAACAAACGGTACGAATGCCCCTTGCTTTTTTGCTGCCAAGCGTTCGAACATCAACTGATAACGATTCATTAGAACACTCCCTTTTCTTGCAAAATTGCGTGTACGGTAAAGATATCTTTATCACCACGGCCGGATAAGTTAACGACTAACAGCTGTTCTTTCTCTGGGTTTGAACGAGCCATGCGTAGCGCGTGCGCTAATGCGTGCGCTGATTCCAAAGCAGGAATAATCCCTTCACTGCGAGCGAGCTCTTGGAAGGCATCCAGCGCTTCATCATCGGTGACGTTATCGTATTCAGCGCGACCAATTGCATTGAGATAAGCATGCTGTGGGCCCACAGAAGGGAAGTCGAGACCGGCAGAAACCGAGTAGGACTCTTCCACTTGGCCGTTAGGGTCTTGCATTAATGGCGCTTTCATACCGAAGAAAATACCGGTTTTTCCGTGCTTCAGTGGCGCTCCGTGTTGGTCAGTATCAATACCTTTACCTGCAGGCTCCACACCAATTAAGCGCACGCTCTCTTCGTCAATAAAATCAGCAAACATACCGATAGCGTTTGAACCGCCACCAACACAAGCAATCACCGCATCGGGAAGACGACCTTCACGAGCTAAGATCTGATTCTTAGTCTCCTCACCGATGATGTGCTGGAATTCACGCACTATGGTTGGGAATGGGTGAGGACCCGCTGCGGTACCTAACAGATAGTGCGCGGTCTCGTAGCTGCCTGACCAGTCGCGTAGAGCTTCGTTACACGCATCTTTTAGTGTGGCGGAACCCGAATGAACTGGAATGACTTCTGCGCCCATTAGCTTCATACGAAATACGTTTGGACTTTGACGTTCAACGTCTTTCGCACCCATGTAAACGCGGCATTTTAGGCCAAGCAGTGCACACGCGAGAGCGGTTGCCACACCATGCTGGCCAGCGCCTGTTTCCGCGATGATTTCATTTTTGCCCATGCGTTTTGCTAGAAGTGCTTGTCCCAATACTTGGTTGGTTTTGTGTGCGCCACCATGAAGCAAATCTTCACGTTTTAGGTACAACTTGGTTTTGGTACCTGCGGTTAAGTTTCGAGTGAGTGTTAGTGCAGTCGGACGGCCGGCATATTCTTGCAGTAGTGACATAAATTCACTACGAAATTCAGGGTCTTCTTGCGCATCAATAAACGCTTGCTCTAGTTGGTCTAGCGCAGGGACTAATATTTGCGGTACGTATTGACCGCCATATTCGCCAAAATAGGCATTCAACTTCGCCATTGCTTCCTTCCTTAATATTTTCTAATTGCAGCAAACGCTTGCTGCAATTTAACTAAATCTTTTTCGCCTGGTGCGTTTTCGACGCCAGAATTGAGATCAAACCTAAACAACCCAATTGACTTGCTTGTTGGGCATTGTCTGCTGATAAACCACCAGCCAGCATCACTTCTTTTGGACATCCAATTAGAGCCCAATCAAAAATCTGTCCGGTACCGCCACTTTGAGTGCCGACTTGTGCATCTAATAAATGGCGTTCGATATGGCGGGGAATACGTTGAACAGATTGATCGCTCACGCCGTAAGCTTTCCAAATCTCGATCTCGGCCGGTAGTTGAGTGCGCAGCACTTCGACATATTCTTGCGATTCATTGCCGTGCAGCTGCACAGCAAATATATTAAGTTGGCAGGCAATCTCTGCCACGATCTCAACCGGATGATTTTGAAATACGCCGACATAGTTTAAAGGTGCACCACTCATCACCGTGCGGGCTGTTTCCGGGCTAACATATCGCTTGGAAGCATCAACAAAAATCAAACCACCAAATACAGCACCAGCTTGATAAGCTTTGGCTGCGTCTTCTGCTGATGTTAAGCCACACACTTTGTTTTGTCCCAAAATGACCTTTCGTACCGCTAGCTCAAGGTCGTCTTCAGCCATTAATGAACTGCCGATCAGGAAACCATCGGCAAACTGCGTGAGTTCTCGTACTTGCTGGTGGGTATAGATGCCTGATTCTGAAATCACCACCGCATCAGGCGCAAGTTGACGAATGGTCGGAGCAAGCGCTTTGGTACGATTAAGATCGGTTGAAAGATCGCGCAGGTTACGGTTATTGATGCCGATCACTTGTGCCCCTAGGTTGACTGCACGATGTAGTTCTTGCTCGTTACTGACTTCAGTGAGAATCCCCATGTTCAGTGAATGCGCGACATCGGCAAGTTCACGATATTGGTCATCATTAAGTACCGACAACATCAGCAAAATCGCATCAGCTTGGTAGTGGCGTGCCAAGTACACTTGGTAGCTATCAACCATAAAGTCTTTACACAAAATAGGCTGGTGGGCTTTGCTGCGCACTTGAGGTAAAAACTCAAAGTTGCCTTGAAAATACTTTTCATCGGTTAATACCGAGATCGCATCGGCATGGCGATCATAGGTTGAGGCGATGTAATCGAGATCAAAAACGTCACGAATCAAGCCTTTTGATGGTGAGGCTTTTTTACATTCGAGGATAAATGCGGTTTTACCTGACCTCAACGCTTGATAAAAACTTCTATCCGATGGCTCAAGCTGCTCTTGAAACTCGCTTAGCGGCTGAGTTTGTTTGCGAGCTTCCACCCATGAATATTTGTCACGTACAATTTTCGCTAACACTTCTGCCATTTGTGCTTCTTGTTTGGATACGTGTTGTGAGAGCTTATCGGATGCCAATGTCATAATGATTCCTTAACCACGTTCGGCCAGTTGCTCAACCAGTTTAAATGCTTTACCTGAGTTCATCGCATGCAGTGCACGCTGCGTATTGGCTTTGAGATCCTCATGACCAAACAAACGCATCAATAGCGCCACGTTCACCGCCACAGCGCCAAGCTGCGCCTCAGTCCCGTTACCTGTCAGAATATTGGTGATGATGGCTTTATTCTCTTCTGGATCGCCGCCTTTAATGGCTTCTAATGGGTAACGCTCTACACCAAAGTCTTCAGGGGTTAATGTGTATTCATGGATTTCGCCATCTTTGATTTCTGCGACCGTTGTCGTACCGTGAATCGCTACCTCATCCAAACCACTGCCATGAACGACCGCAGCACGCTTCATGTTCATTTTCAACATGGTTTCTGCAATTGGGCGTACAAGCTCTTCACTATATACCCCCATCAACTCGATATTAGGACGAGCAGGGTTAATCAGCGGGCCAAGAATATTAAAAATTGTGCGGGTTTTCAGTGTCTGGCGCACAGGCATTGCATGGCGTACACCACCGTGGTATTGCGGCGCAAACAAAAAGGCCACACCCAAATCATCCACCGCTTCTCGAGTGTCGTCGGCACTCATCGCTAGGTTAATACCAAATGAATCAAGTAAGTCTGATGAACCCGATTGGCTGGAAACGCTGCGGTTACCGTGTTTCGCTACTTTTAAACCACATGCCGCAGCAACAAAAGCCGCAGTAGTCGAAATATTGATGGTGTCATGCCCGTCACCACCCGTGCCCACGATATCAGCGAAATCATAATCAGGTCGTGGAAACGGTTTGGCATTATCAAGCAATGCTTTCGCTGCCCCTGCGATTTCCGTTGGAGTTTCGCCTTTGATTTTTAGTGCTGTTAACACCGACGCCATTAGTACTGGATCCAGTTCACCGCGGATAATGGTATCAAAGAGCTGCTGACTTTCTGTTTCTGTCAGTGACTGCTGGTCAAAGAGTTTATTAATGATCTGTTCCATGATGATTTCCTTTATCCGTTTTTTCTCTCTAGAGCCCAGTCGATGGCATTTGCCAACAAGGTGGCGCCATAGGTGGTCATGATTGACTCTGGGTGAAATTGAAAGCCACACACTTTGTCTTGTTCTTGAACTACTGACATCACCAAACCATCGACTTCGGCGGTGACGGTTAGGCTTTCCGGCACTGTGACTGCCACAAGAGAGTGGTAACGAGCAATAGCAAGTGGAGAGGGCAGTGATTGATAGATAGTGTGGTTTTGGTGCGCCATCATTGATACTTTGCCATGGACAATATTGCCTGCGCCCGCAACAACGCCGCCGTAGGCTTCAACAATGGCTTGATGACCAAGACAAATGCCGATCATTGGCACTTTACCTTTAAGGCGTTGAATTAACTCTGGCATGCAACCTGCGTCGGCTGGCGCACCTGGCCCTGGAGAGAGCAGCACCACAGGATTATCGAGTTTAAGTACCGCTTGTTCTATTTGCGCCGCAGCAATGTGGTTACGATAAATCGTGACGTCATGGCCAAGGGAACGAAATTGATCCACAAGGTTGTAAGTAAAAGAGTCAAAGTTATCGATGAAAATAATGTTCGCCATGTTTGCTCTCCTTACTTCGCTTGGTGCGCGGTTTGAATCGCAGTAATAACGGCTTGCGCTTTACCACGAGTTTCATCGGCTTCGGCTTGTGGGTCGGAGTCGTAAACGACACCTGCTCCAGCCTGAACTTGGGCAATGCCATTCTCAACGTAGGCTGAGCGAATCACGATACAAGTATCTAGAGTACCTTCTCCGGTAAGGTAGCCAACTGCACCGCCGTAACTGCCACGGCGTGCTTTTTCAACATCGCGAATCAGTTGCATGGCGCGAATTTTTGGTGCACCAGTCAGTGTGCCCATGTTCATACAGGCTTGGTATGCATGCAGGGCATCGAGGTCATCACGCAATTGTCCGACAACGCGAGAGACTAAATGCATCACGTGGCTGTAGCGATCAACTTTGAGTAAATCGGCAACGTGACGAGTGCCAGCGGTACTGATACGGGCGACGTCGTTACGCGCGAGGTCGACTAGCATCATATGCTCAGCGTTTTCTTTCCCGTCAGTGCGCAGTTCAAGCTCAATACGACTATCCAAATCGAAATCAATGCTGCCATCGGCGTATTTACCGCGACGGCGCGTACCCGCAATTGGGTAGATTTCAACTTGGTTAGTGTCGGTCTCGTATTTAAGGGCACTTTCTGGTGAAGCGCCAAATAAGGTAAATAGCTCATCTTGCATGTAGAACATGTAAGGGCTTGGATTGCTTTGTTTAAGAGCCTTGTAAGCGGCCAGTGGAGATGGGCAAGGTAAAGTAAAACGACGAGAAGGTACGACTTGGAATACATCACCTTTGACCACGAACGGTTTTAAATCCGAGACGATTTGGCAAAACTCATCGTCGGCAATATTGGTTTTAACCGTTACATCGTCTAATTGAACTGCTGGTGGTAGTGAGCTTGGCGCTTGGCAAGCGGCTTCAATGGCACGCATACGCAGTTCAAGTTCTGCAGCATCTGCTTTGGCATCAAAGCTGGTCGCTTGCAACAAGCAGCTCTGCGTTTGATGGTCAACAATCAGTAGCGTTTCGGCAACATAAAACACGTAATCAGGACATTGATTGCTGCTTGATGCGTTGCCAAGTGGTTCAAAGTTAGCCACTAAATCGTAGGCAAATAGACCACCAATAAACAGCGAGTGTTTGCCGTGTGGCTGATGATTAAAACTGTGTTGAATTAAACGTAGCGCGTCAAATGATGAGGCTTCACGTAGGCGAGAATCTTCATCTAGGGTATCGCAAGGCGCGGTAAAGTGCAGAGTCAGGCAATCTGACTGGTAGTCATACTCGATGGTGTCGGCAATATTTGCCACTACATGTTTTAGCAGCGCCTGGCCGTTGTTGGTCAGCGCAGTCATGGTAACGGTATGCTCTAAACAAACGATGCGCAGCGCTGAATCGACAATCATTAAGCTTTTTAGATTTTGCTTCGAATCGATTTCCGCTGATTCAAGCAACAAGCTGTCGGTTTTATGTTCGCACAAAGTATGGAATAGCTGGGTTGGATCTTCGCTGTATGGCATTTGAGCATGCAGTACGTTGATCTCTGCCACTTGGCTTAACGTGATGGCCTTGTTCACAAGACCTCCTTGTTTAAAATTAAGTTTCCTTTCTGTTACATAGTCTCGCATAAAGCGTCCTCCGACCCAATCACCCGCTCGCTAATTGCTTTATTTTTAATCGAATAAGGGTTGTTTACGTAACAATAAAAAAGCCCGCTTGGTAGAGCGGGCTTTGCGAATCTGTTTGATTTATTCTTTAGCGATAAATCAGAAATACACGTTAGCCCACCAAGAACTTGTCCAAGTGCGCCACCAAGCCAGCTCTGACGTATCGCGCTTAGGCGATGTCAACGCGACATTTGTTTTTTGCTTTGGGTTAAATTCTTGTAACATAGTGCATCTCACTAATGAACTTGTATTTGCGTACTAGTTAACTAGTATTTTTGTTCACTGTCAACCCCTAAGAAAAAAATATGCGAATAGATCTACACAGCCATACGACAGCCTCCGATGGAAGGTTGAGTCCACAAGAGCTGGTTGACCGTGCTTTAAGTTTTGATCTCGATGTATTAGCGATTACTGACCACGATACGTTAGCAGGCTTAGAGCCAGCCAAGCAGTATGTGGCAGCCAATGAATTCAAACTCAAAATTATTGATGGCATCGAGATTTCAACCGTATGGGAAAACAAAGATATCCATATTGTTGGTTTGAATGTCGATGGCAATAATCCAGAATTACTGTCTTTGATAGAAGCGCAGCAAAAAAGACGTGATGCTCGTGCTGAGCTGATTGCGAGTCGTTTAGCCAAAGCGACCCGAGAGGGTGTGTATGAAGAAGTGCGCGAGATTGCGGGCGATGCACCGATCACTCGTGCCCATTTCGCTAAATGGCTAGTTGAAAATGGCTATGCCAAAACGCTACCACTGGTTTTTAAGAAATACCTGACTCGCGGCAATCCGGGCTATGTTCCGCCGAACTGGTGCACCATGAGTGAAGCAGTGACAGCGATTCATGCCGCAGGAGGCCAAGCGGTGTTGGCGCATCCTGGACGTTATGACTTAACGGCTAAATGGATCAAGCGCCTATTGGCGGCATTTGTTGAAGCGGATGGTGATGCTATGGAAGTAGCACAACCGCAACAAGCGCAACAAGAACGACGCAATCTGGCTGATTATGCTATACAATACAATCTATTAGCATCCCAAGGTAGCGACTTCCATTATCCATCTCCGTGGATGGAATTGGGGCGCAATCTTTGGCTGCCTTCCGGTGTTGAACCGGTGTGGAAAGACTGGGGCATTGAACCCACTGTTTTCAATACTTCAGAGAGCTAAGCTCTATACCCGAGAGGCTTGATGTCACTTGGGTATATATAACGAGGAATTACCATGAGCCAGTTTTTTTATGTGCATCCTGAGAACCCACAAGCTCGCTTGATAAGCCAAGCGGTGGCTATTATCCGTAACGGCGGCGTGGTAGTTTACCCGACCGATTCTGGTTACGCTTTGGGCTGTCAACTGGAAAATAAGCAAGCGCTAGAGCGCATTTGTCAGATTCGTCGTTTGGATGAAAAGCACAACTTCACTCTGTTATGTCGTGACCTGTCTGAGTTGTCACTGTATGCACGAGTAGATAATGTCGCATTTCGCCTGCTAAAAAATAACACTCCTGGGCCGTACACATTCATCTTTAAAGGTACTAAAGAAGTGCCCCGTCGTTTGATGAATGCGAAGCGTAAAACCATTGGTATTCGCGTACCAGATAATCGCATTGCGCTAGATTTATTAGAAGCCATGGGTGAGCCATTAATGTCAACTTCATTGATTCTACCGGGTAACGATTTTACTGAATCAGATCCGGAGGATATTCGTGACAAACTTGAACATGCGGTAGATGTGATTCTCAACGGTGGTTACTTGGGTGAACAACCAACGACTGTGGTTGATTTCAGTGACGATGATATGCAAATCACCCGTGTTGGAGCCGGTGATCCAACACCATTTGAGTCGTAAAAAATCGTACTGTAATTCGGTTAAAATTTGGTGATTTCAGTTAAGCGGTTTGGTATATTACGCGACCGCGATTCAAGTCGCTTTTTTTATTCGACGTCTGAGAAGACGACACATAGGTAGATAGATGAACGAAAAACTTCAGAAAGTATTGGCACGTGCTGGTCACGGCTCTCGACGCGAATTGGAAGCGTTGATTAAAGCGGGACGAGTAAGTGTTAATGGTATGGTAGCGAAGCTAGGTGAACGCCTAGAAGACGAAAACGCTACTGTTCGTATTGACGGCCATACTGTTTCGGTTAAAGCGCAAGAAGAAGTAATTTGTCGTGTGCTTGCTTACTATAAGCCTGAAGGTGAATTGTGTACCCGTCATGATCCTGAAGGTCGTCGTACAGTATTTGATCGTCTGCCAAAAATTCGTGGCTCACGCTGGATCTCAGTAGGTCGTCTAGACGCGAACACATCTGGTCTACTGCTATTCACGACAGATGGTGAATTGGCTAACCGCCTTATGCACCCAAGCCGTCAAGTAGAGCGCGAATACCTAGTGCGCGTATTTGGTGAAGTAAACGAGCAAAAAGTTAAGAACCTAGTACGTGGTGTAGAACTAGAAGATGGCATGGCGCGTTTTGAAGACATCGTTTACGCAGGCGGTGAAGGTATGAACCATACTTTCTACGTTGCAATTAACGAAGGTCGTAACCGCGAAGTTCGTCGCTTGTGGGAATCACAGGATACGACAGTAAGCCGTCTAAAACGTGTTCGCTATGGTGACATTTACCTAGACAAAAAACTGCCTCGTGGCGGTTGGATGGAGCTATCACTGAAAGATGTGAACTACCTGCGTGAGTTGGTAGAGCTGCGTCCAGAACGTGAAACAATGCTTGATGAAAGCAAAGACGCAACATCTCGCAAACGTGAGCGTTCACGTAGTCAGAAGATCCGTCGTGCAGTTAAACGTCACGAAGAGCGTGTAAATACACCAAAAGGTCGCAGCAACAACCCTGCGCGCCGCAAGCCAAAGCCAGCAGCTGGTGCTCACGGCTCACGCAACAAAACACAAAAACCGCAACGTTAAGTATCGGTATAATCAGTAAAAAAGCAGCGTTAAGCTGCTTTTTATATTGTTTAATTAGTCATTTATGTCCGCAGGTTGGTGAACATATTTGTTGTTCACGAACAAGACTCTCAAAATTAACACAACTAAACAAATCTAGAGCACATTCCGTGAAGTAACACTATGTAATCAGTTGATGAACCAAGGAACCTTTCCTAATTTTTTAAAGTTATGGGTAAGGCAATGGATGCGTGTTATGCGGTATATGAGTTATGTGTTCAGGGGATTCAATCTACAATCATTTTGGGTAGCATTTGCTTATTGCATGTTGATGTTGCCACTCTCTCTTACTGCAGAAGAAAATAACCCGTCTTCGTTTCAGTCTCGCTATCATCCTCCGGCACAAACCCAAAACATCGCGGTAGAACTTAAATACCTAGATGAAGTGTTAACTTCTTCCATTCTCAGCTACTCCTTTTCCGGTGATAGAAAATGGTATGACAGATACCTAAACACCGAGCCTAGATTGACCGAATTATTAAATAGCTTATTAGCCAGTCAGCAAGGGCAGAACTTTGATACCGTCAAGCAATTAGAAAAGGCTCATTTTGAACGTGTGGCATTAGAGATGCGCGCGATTGGATTTGTTCAGGATGATCGTCTTAGTGATGCCATGGCATTAATCAACAGCGATGATTATCACGACTATAAAGACCAATATATGCTTGCTCTGCAAACGTTCAGCGAGCGCTTAGATTTGCTTGCCATTCAGCAACAAGTATTAGCCCGATTAGATTTAGACCCGAGCGAACGTCAGTGGTTGGCAAACAACACGGTAAAAATTGGTATTGAACAATGGCCGCCGATGCTGTTTATGGACGAGCGAGGTAACGTAGCAGGGCTATCTGGCGACATTGTTAACGAAATTATTGCCCGTTCTGGTATGCAAGTTGAAATCGTCTCTGGAACTTGGGATGAGTTACTGCAAGCATTTAAAAATGGTGAAATTGATATTTTGCCGCACGCTTATAAAACGGAGAGTCGTAAGCAGTTTGGTGAGTTTTCATCACCATATTTTATGGTGCGTGAGTTGTACTTTGTTCTGGATAACAAACGCCAATTTCAACGCGTTTCGGATTTAGCTAACGCGACAGTTGCCATCTCGAAAGGCTATACCACGATAGACAAAGTTAAGAGCATTTATCCCGATATAAAAGTTCTCGAAACTCCTGGAATTAACGAAGCTATCAGTGCGGTTTTAGATGGCCGCGCTGACGCAGTGCTTGATGCAGAAACGGTCGTTTTAGATTGGTTAGATAAAAATAATGTCGATGGTGTACGCGCCATTGATGAAGACGTCGTAACTCCATCAGCATTGCATTTTTGGACGAACAAACAAGCCCCTGAACTTCAAACGATCGTGCAAAAAGGGTTAGAGTCGATCAACTTAAAAGAGTTAGTACTGACAAAAAACGATTGGTATCAAGCCCCTCCTGCGATTGCGTTTAAATCCGCAGATCTCAATATGATGGACTCCTTGCGTTACGTTATTGCGGCAGCTGTCATCCTAACGTTAGCCTTATTACTACTCATCTCGCGCGTGTTTAAGATTAATGATCATTCACTGGCGAAAAAACTCGGTAATAAGAGTTTCAAACGTTCGTTTATGGGAGTACAGGCGGCACTGTCTGGTGTATTGCTATTTTCCGCTGTTGTGGTGACTGAATACGCAGAACATCAGAGCCAAGAGTCACTCAACCATAGTTTAGCCACTATTTTGGCTTCGGCTCACAAGCGCACCGTGGGCTGGGTCGACCTTGAATTGCAAACACTGAGTCAACTTGGGCGTAACCCACAATTAGTCAAAATCATTGAACGTTTACTTGAGGTAGAGCGTTCCCCCCAAGCATTAGTACACACACCACTACAACATCAATTACGAGAGTTTATTGAGAGCAGAACGGGGATCTCTGGTTCGTTTGGGTATTTCGTTATTGCGCCGGATAAGGTCAGTATCGCCTCTCGACGAGATACGAATATCGGTACGGTCAATCTCATTGAAATACAACGGCCGGATTTAATGAGTAAGGTACTCAAAGGTCACAGTGTATTTGTACCACCGATTCGCTCTGATGTGAGTCTTGGTCAGGATAACGCCGATAGAAATCCACCAACTATGTTCTTTGCCGTACCTGTTGTTAATCAATCGGGACGAACAATCGCGGTATTAACAAAGCGGGTCGATTTTAAAGGCGAGTTTTCATCAATTTTGTCGGCTGGGTTTATTGGCAAGAGTGGAGAAACGTATGCGATTGACCGTTCGGGTATCCTACTTTCCAATATTCGCTTTGAGCAAGACCTCAAGAAAATTGGCTTACTCCAAGAAGGGCAGAGTCCTTCACTTAACGTAAGAATTGCTGATCCGCAAACCGATTTATTTAAGCATCCACAAGCGCCAAGCCCGGAATGGCCGCTCACTAAGATGGCGCAAAGTATTAGTGAGGGGAACTCAGGTCGCGATATTGGCGGTTACAACGATTACCGAGGTGTTCCGGTCGTTGGTAAATGGATTTGGGATGGTGCGTTAAATATAGGTATTGCGGCGGAAATGGATGTCACTGAGGCTTATGCCTTATTGCACACCTTCAAAATTACCGTTTGGTCGATATTGGCGGTTGCTCTCATACTGATGTTTGGTACCAGTATTTTCACGCTTAAAGTGGGTACGCGCGCGACTCGAGCATTAGCGAGAACACAAGTTGAACTTGAGCGTGAAGTAGAGATGCGTACGTTAGAACTTAAGAACAACAACAAGCGTACTCGCGCAATTATTGATAATGCGTCTGATGGGATCATCGTTATTGATAGTCATGGCAAGATTATCGAGTTTAGCCCAGCAGCAGAAAACATTTTTGATTATCAGGCTAAAGAGGTCTTGGATGCAGAGTTGTCCATTGACCATTTAGTTTCTAAACCATTCCATTTAGCGTATCGAGAATTTACTCAGAGTGACGATGACGATAGCTCGAGTTTGATTATGGAGTGCGTTGGCTACAAAAAAGATGGAAGCAAGATTGAGCTAGAGATTTCCGTCAGTCAATCACAGTTGTTAGGTGAGCATTTGTATAGTGGTATTGTACGTGATGCGACCAAGCGCAAAGAAGCCGAGAGAGAGCTCAAGCAAGCGAAACTCAAGGCTGAAGAAGCGACGCGTGCCAAGAGTGATTTCTTAGCCAACATGAGTCACGAAATTCGCACACCTATGAATGCGATTATCGGTATGAGTTATTTGGCGTTGCAGACTGAGTTAACGAAGAAACAAGCGGATTATTTGAATAAAATTCAGGTTTCTGCGGAATCGCTGCTCGGTATCATCAATGACATTCTCGACTTTTCAAAGATTGAGGCAGGTAAGCTTGATCTAGAGCATATTGATTTCAATCTACAAAAAACCATTGATAACTTAGTCCAAGTTGTCACGCAGAAGTCGCAAGAAAAAGGTCTGGAACTGCTTGTCGATTTAGACCCTAACATTCCGCTACAGTTAATTGGCGACCCGCTTCGTTTAGGCCAAGTTCTACTTAATCTTACCAATAACGCGATTAAATTCACCGAACAAGGTGAAATCATCATCAAGATCGAGCAGTTGGAATCGGATGGGCAACAGATTCTTGCTCAATTCACCGTTGCTGATACTGGGATTGGTATGACCCAAGAGCAAATATCGCGATTGTTCCAATCATTTAGTCAAGCCGATGCCTCTACTACGCGCAAATATGGTGGTACAGGCCTAGGTTTAACTATCAGCAAAACGCTATGTGAAATGATGGGCGGAACGATTCATGTAGAAAGCAAAGAAGGCGAGGGAAGCCAGTTTATCTTTACCGCGAAATTGGGTGTTTCGAGCAATATAGAGCAGCCAAGTTTACCTTGCGCTAAACGTCTAGAAGGTATGCGAATTTTAGTTGTAGATGACAGCTTAGCGGCTCGAGAAATCCTGCTCAACTTGTGTCAAAGCTTGAACTTTAAGGCCGAGACAGCAGTGTCGGGCGCCGAGGCGTTGGGTATGCTTGAGGATGCTGATCAGCAACAAAACCCATTTGATGTTGTGCTTTGTGATTGGAAAATGCCAGGAATGGATGGCCTCGAACTAGGGCGCCGAATCACCGAGTTAGAACATTTGGCGACGCAACCTCGTTTAGTGATGGTTACCGCGTATGACAAAGACGATATGACATCGAAATTAAAAGGTTTGAATATTGATGCCGCTTTGACTAAACCAGTCAGTGCGTCAACGCTATTTGATACGTTGCTTAGCGCGATGACAGAACCAAGCAAAATATCCAATGCGAAGACTTACTCCAACAAGATAGATACTTCTATCGCCCAGGGAATTGCCGGGGCGAGTGTCCTACTGGTTGAAGATAACCAAATTAACCAGCAAATAGCGATTGAACTCTTAACTTTGGCAGGGCTAGAAGTGACCACAGCGGAAAACGGTCAGGAAGCAATAGAGCAGGTGAAAGCCAACCATTTTGATTTGGTGTTGATGGATATCCAAATGCCCGTACTGGATGGCTATCAAGCGACGAAAGCGATTCGCGAGACCGGTGAATTTGACCACTTGCCAATTATTGCGATGACGGCGAATGCCATGGCCGGGGATAAAGAGAAGTGTATCGAAGCCGGTATGAACGACCATTTGCCTAAGCCTATCAACCCTAATCAAGTATTTGAAATGCTGGCAACTTGGATTGAACCAACAGGGCAATCCGTAGAGGTGATTCCAGATCTAGAAACCGAAAGCGATTTTGACATTGAAGGGTTTGATACCGACGCTGCGATTCAGCGCTTGGGCGGCAATATCAAAGCGTATAAGAAAACCCTACATAATGTAGTGCAAAGTGAAAGTGACTTTGTTGAGCGATTAACTCGTTCGATAGAAAACAAAGACATAGAAACAGCAGTGATCGCCACACATTCACTCAAAGGTATTGCTGGCAATATTGGTGCAAACTTCGTCATGAAACCTGCGGAAGCTTTGGAGCACGCGTTAGCCAAACAAAGAGAAGAAAAGCAATGCCAATTGACTGAGGTGGAACAGGCTATGCTCAATGAGCTCAGCGAGTCACTCAATAAAATGTTGCAAGCAATAGGGGATGCGTTGGCGAAAGACACGGTTTCAGAAGAGTCAGCGCAGGCCTTTGACGCGGTGCAATTCCAACAGATAGCGCGTGACTTAATTCAGCAACTTGAAGAGTTTGATAGTGTCGCGGTCGACAGCTTTGACCAACTCGTCGATTTGGCTGGAGGCATGTTAGATAAAAATAGGGTCGCGCAAGCGTCACAAGCGATGGCGAATTTCGACTTTGAAGCCGCAATGCCTCTAGTACAAGAATTAACAGAAAACGTAAAACAACAATCGATGAATGAGCAAGAGGGCAGCTCAGAAGTTTTAGAAAGCTAACCAAGAATAGGTAGCGAAAAAGAATAAACAGCACAACTACGTTGGAAGGCTTAATCCAGTGTAACCAAAAACTGTGTTGAACAATTTAGCATTTATTAGAGAGTTAGTCGGTATGGAAACACAAGACAAGCAAGTAATTTTAGCGGTCGACGATACCCCAACCAATCTGGAAGTGGTCAAGGGGATTCTGGGGGATGACTACACGCTGCAGGTTGCAGTGAATGCCAAAATCGCATTCAAGATCATTGAGAGGAGAAAGCCAAACCTCATTTTGTTGGACATTATGATGCCGGACATCGATGGCTATCAAATGTGCGAAGCACTCAAAGCAAATCCAGAGACATCGGACATTCCGGTTATTTTTCTGACCGCGATGACGAATGAGCTCGATGAAACGCGAGGCCTTGAAATTGGTGCGGTTGACTATATCACTAAGCCGATTAGCCCTGTCATTTTAAAACAGCGCGTCAGAACCCATTTGAAATTACAAGCTGCAAACTTGCAGTTGGCTCAACACAACGAAACGTTAGAGCAGAAAGTATTAGAGAGGACGCAACAGTTAAGCGACCTACAGGATGTCGTAATGGTTGCGATGGGCGCGTTGGCGGAATCTCGAGACCCAGAGACAGGCAATCATATTCGTCGTACCAAAAAGTACGTTGAAATCCTCGCGCGCGAATTGGCAAAAAATGAGCGCTATGCGAGTGAGTTAACCCCTGACATTATCACATCGATTGCTAAATCTGCGCCTTTACACGATATCGGAAAAGTCGGAGTAGCCGATTGTATTTTGCTTAAACCAGGGCCGTTAACAGAAGAAGAATTCGAGCAGATGAAAAAACATGCATTCTACGGGTTTGAAGCAATCTGCGCAGCTGAGGCATCATTAGGCTATGCCGATAATTTTCTAATATTCGCTAAAGAAATTGCGTATTGTCACCATGAGAAGTGGGATGGTTCTGGCTATCCACAAGGGCTTAGAGGAGAAGACATTCCTTTATCAGCTCGAATGATGGCACTTGCTGATGTGTACGACGCTTTGATCACTGAACGGGTCTATAAACCAGCGTTTAGCCACGAAAAAGCGACAGCCATTATTGTGGAAGGTAAAGGTAGTCATTTTGACCCTATATTAGTCGATGTATTTTTAGCCAACGCCGAGAGATTTGAAAAAATTGCCAATCGCTATCGCGATCACGCCAACGATAATGAGCTTTGTAAGCAAGGAGAGTAGTAATGGAGAGTATACAAAGGGTTAATTATGACTCCCCGTATAAAGAAATGTCCGTATTGGTCGTTGACGATTTTGAAGCGATTACCCAGACCCTACGTGTCGCATTTGAGCGGCTTGGGTTTAAATCCGTCTATAAAGCAAGAGACGGTAAAGAAGCATTACAATACCTAAAAAACTATTCAGTAGATTTGATCGTATCCGATTGGAAAATGCCAAAGATGGACGGTTTAGCGCTATTGCAAAATGTCCGAGAGTCGCAAAAGAACAAAGATACGCCTTTTATTATGCTGACTGGTAACCTGCAGCAGAGTGATGTTGTTCAGGCGATAGAAGCGGGCGTGTCCGAATATCTGGTTAAACCGTTTTCTAAAGTGACTTTGGCTGAGCGAGTGCATAAAGCCTTTGTCTCGCCGATTCGCGGCAATGGAATTGCAAGTAAAGAGCGAAAAGATACCACTGAAGAGCCCAAACAACGAACCATTTTAGTGGTAGACGATGAACCTTCAAACCTACAAGTTTTAGGTGAATTGCTTAAACCACACTATAAGATCAAAGTGTGTCGTAGTGGTCAGCAAGCTTTAGATATATGTGCGAAATCTGAAAAACCAGACCTGATTCTTTTGGACATCATGATGCCAGAAATGGATGGTTTGGCGGTATGTGAGTCCCTTAAATCAGATCCTGAAACTCAGTTTATTCCGATTATTTTCGTATCAGCGTTATCACAAACGGATGATGTGGTGAAAGGTCTAAAACTAGGTGCGGTAGATTATATTCAAAAGCCAATCATTCCTGAAGTCGTGTTAGCGCGTATCGATACACATATTAACTCAGTTATTCAACGTGAAAAGCTATCGCAACAAATTGATGATTTAATCGATGCTTCTCGTCATCAGGATGATGCATTGCAAGCTTTCTTTCATGATTTTAGAAGTCCACTGACGGCATTACACTCCACATTAGTGGATATGGTGAGTGAGCAAGAGGAAGTGCAGCTACTCAAAGAGAGTTCAGCGAGCTTAGTGCAAATGATGGAACAATACGATCTTCTAACTAAACTCGAACGGGGTGATGCACCAGACGCTTTGAACAAAATTGCCCTTGGTAACACTTTGCAAAAAGTGATGGCAAGTTATCAATCGATGGCGAAAAACAAGCAATTAGAGTTTAAACACGATATTGATCCTGCACACGCTTATCAAGGGGATGATGTTCTGAGCTATGCGATGTTTAGTAATCTAATTGCTAACGCTATCGAAGCTGCGCCGAATAAATCCGATATTACCGTTACTTCAAGCGTTGAAGATGATTCGATAGTGATCAATATGACGAACCAAGGAGAGGTGCCAGCAGCCATTAGAGAGCACTTCTTTGACAAGTTTGTCAGCTCAGGAAAGCCTAGAGGGCAGGGGTTAGGTGCATATTCGGCTAAGTTGTGCGCTCGTGCACAAGGAGGAGAGGTGAGCTTAAACGTTGCGGACCAACAGACAACCATAACGTTGATATTCAAAGTTTCGCCGTAAGGTTTTCGTTATGTGAGAAAGCAAACAAGCAGCGCAAAGGCTGCTTGTTTTACTTCAATGCTGGTAACGGGTGATTAGAACGTTACGCGGTTACGACCATTTTGTTTTGATTGGTACAACGCTTCATCGGCAATACGGAAGGCTTCTGCAAATGTACTGTCCTCAAGATGAACGCCACCGATAGAAACGGTCACATTCAAACCTTCAATTGAATGCTCAATGATACAGGCTCTGATCGCTTCTGCTTTTTCTCGAAGTATTTGCTCATCCATGTTTCTAAACGAGATTACAAACTCCTCACCACCCCAGCGAATAGCCGCATCGCTGGATCGAATTTGACTCGCTATTCGACGCGTTACCTCACTAATAACATCATCGCCGACTTTGTGGCCCAAGGCGTCATTAATTGATTTAAAGAAATCAATATCAATGACCAACAAAGAAAAATTCTGTTGTTTTTTGAGCCTTGGCTCATAAAAATCTCGGCGATAAAAACCAGTCATTCGGTCTTTGTAAAAACGCTGTTTATTACGCTTATACACCAGCATCAGTATGTGACCAAACAAAGCAATGAAAACCGATGGCGCAAAGATACGCTCAAAAATATTGCCAAATCCGAAGCCAACATAGATTGGTTCAGCATTGGTGCATGAAATTTTAATTGGTAATTTCAACGCTAACCAATGTGCTTTTGTATCAATGGCGGTCCAATATTCGTCATTAAACTTATTCACCTGATAGTCAATAAAGCTATTTTTAATATCAACCGCGAGCAAAGCGTTGAGCACACCTTGGTTGTATACCGGGTAAAAAATGGTACGAATTATTTGGTCGGTACCCGGTTCTGCATAGGGTTCCGATAACTTAATGTTACAGCCATAGAACTGCGAGTAGGTGTCTTCGAGACTTTCTGTCTTGATGATGCGGTTCATCACGTCGTTAGCTTTATATTCACTGTAACGGTCGGCGTATGCTTTACGTAGTGGATCAAAGTGACCATAAGCTGATGGATGTTCGAAGATAGCAACGGTCCAGATGTGGTTCGGGGCGATGGTTTCAAATTGTGAGCGTAATTTGTTAATCCCCTTCGATAGAACCTTTACCTCACTATCTTTTGAGACCATGATGCTCACACCATTTCTTACATGGGTTCCCTTTTCTAGAAAGGTCATGTCCGTATTGTTGTAATACTGAGCAAAACGGCGACTGATCGAATAAAGCTGGTTAAAGTCGTTAACGATTGATTCGGATAGTTTTTTTAGTTGCAATGCATTGTAGGCGGTGTATGTGGAACCGACGATGAGCATTGTTAGTGCGAGCAGCTTAATAAGCGGCAGCATATATTTTTTATAATCGTAATTTAGGTTATTGCTCATTTTGATTCATATTAGTTGCGCTGTGAGCAAGTGTAGACTTCGAATACATTTGTTCAATTAAACATGGCGATGGTGTCGATTGTTGATTTTTATTGACTTCATTTCAATCGATAATTGTTTGTTTAGTGATGAAATCTATGGGTGTTTGCTCGTTTTGTGGATATAACACCCAATGTCTGCTTATTTTACTAGCGTTAATATCTGCTTGAATCCAGGATCTCTGCAATCTTTGACTAGTTCGTACAGGCACATTTCAAGTCCCGTTACTTTAACGTTTTCGTTATTGAATTTTGTCAAAGTAAGGTTATGATTCGCGACATTTCGCGACGAAACACAGTCACTCACTACATGAATATCAAAATGCAGGTTGGCGAGATGTGTAGCCGTTTGATAAACGCAAATATGGGTTTCGATACCGCAAAGTAACCATGAATGTTTCTGGGCTTCGTTCAACGCGAGCTTAAACTCGGGTTCAGCACAACCGTCAAAAGTATATTTGGCGATGGGTTGCTGCTCTCCCATTAGTTCAGCAATAGCCTCGATAGTACTACCCAGTTTTTCTGGATTTTGCTCTAACCATATAATCGGCATGCCAAGTGACTGCGCTCCTTGAATTAACTTAGCGCAGTTCGCGATGACGGTTTCACTATCATGCACTAATGTGGCGAGCTTACCTTGTATGTCGACGACGATTAAACCTGCGTCTTCTTTATTAAGCATCGTTGTTCCTTATCCCATTTCGCTGCCAATAAGTTTAGTCGCTGGATCCACGATCAGCGCATTTTTGTTGGGTCTACATCGTGTTACATATGAATACAGAGAGGTATGGGCTTTATATCGGAGTGATTGTTTAGGAAGAAGGCATGAAAAAGCCAGTCATGGAGACTGGCTTTGATAAACGTGGTGAGTTAATACTATGGATTATGCGTTTTCTAGCTGAGCCATAATATCGCGAGCAACGGCTTCCGCTACTTTGATACCATCGATACCCGCAGAAAGGATACCGCCTGCGTAACCTGCACCTTCACCTGCAGGGAAGAAGCCTTTAAGGTTAACGCTTTGGAAGTCTTTGCCACGTTTGATACAAACTGGAGACGAAGTACGTGTTTCTACGCCAGTGAGTAGACCATCTGCTGAGGCAAAGCCTTTGATCTTGCGGTCAAACGCTGGGATTGCTTCACGGATTGCTTCGATAGCAAACGGTGGTAGTGCTTTCGATAGATCCGTTAGTTTGATGCCCGGTGTAAATGAAGGCTCAACATCACCAATAGCACTTGGATCGCGGCCTTTTAGGAAGTCACCGATTTTTTGTGCTGGTGCATCATAGTTTTCGCCGCCCAGTAGGTAAGCATTTGATTCAAGTTCACGTTGGAAACGAATACCTGCCAGTGGATCGCCAGGGTAATCCACTTCTGGAGAAATACCCACTACGATAGCGCTGTTTGCGTTACGTTCAGCACGAGAGTATTGGCTCATACCGTTCGTTACTACACGACCTTCTTCTGACGTCGCTGCAACCACAGTACCGCCCGGACACATGCAGAAGCTGTATACTGTGCGACCATTTTTACAGTGGTGCACAAGTTTGTAGTCTGCCGCGCCTAGAAGAGGGTGACCAGCGTTAGGACCGAAGCGAGCTTCATCGATCATCGATTGTTTGTGTTCAATACGGAAACCAACCGAGAAAGGTTTCGCTTCCATATAAACGCCACGCTCGTTTAGCATTTCAAATGTGTCACGTGCGCTGTGACCAACTGCGAGCACAACATGACGAGATTTGATTTCTTCGCCGTTTGATAGCGTCACGCCAGTAATTTGCTCGCCATCCATGTGGATGTCGTCAACGCGCGTACTAAAACGAATTTCGCCGCCAAGTTCTAGGATTTTCGCGCGCATTTTTTCAATCATGGTTACCAGTTTAAAGGTACCGATGTGCGGCTTACTTACGTATAGAATCTCTTCCGGTGCACCAGCGGCAACAAACTCAGTGATTACCTTACGACCGTAGAAGTTTGGATCTTTAACTTGGCTGTAGAGCTTACCGTCAGAGAAAGTACCAGCACCACCTTCACCAAATTGTACGTTTGATTCAGGGTTAAGCGTGCGTTTACGCCAGAAGCCGAAGGTATCTTTAGTACGTTCGCGTACTTCTTTGCCACGCTCAACAATAATTGGGTTAAAGCCCATTTGTGCAAGTACTAGACCCGCGAATAGACCACAAGGACCAAAACCAATAACAACAGGGCGTTCAGTTAGGTTCTCAGGTGCTTTCGCGACAAACTTGTATTCCATATCTGGCGTTTGGCGTACGTGCGGGTCTTTGGTGAATTTCTCGAGTAGGGCATTTTCATCGCCCTCAACAATCACATCTAGCGTATAGATAAGGTGGATGTTGGTTTTCTTACGAGCATCGTAGCCACGTCTAAATACATTGAAAGAGATAACTTGCTCAGCATTAATGCCAAGTTTTTCTGAAATAGCGTCAAGTAGTGCGCCTTCCTCGTGATCAAGAGGAAGCTTGATTTCATTTAAACGTATCATGTTGATGTCTCGTTGTTTATGGTGTCTTAGCGCAAAAGGTGGGGTACCTCGCGCTCACAATGGCGCGCATTTTACGAGAATTTCCTTTGTCTGTCATACTAAAAAATCCCCGTCCTACTTGAATTCACAGCGTTGTTGGCTTGCACTCGCAAACCTCATCACATTGTTGGTCCACGCTCAGAGGCTTTCTATGTTTAGGGGAGGCTTGCTTAGTCACATAATTTGATGGTTTGGGTGTAAACTAAAAGGGTCAAGCGATTAGGTTTGATTGCTGGTCTCTTGAAGTTATGGGGAAATACTCAAGTAACCTAATGGTGCTTGATTCAGTGACAATGCTCTGAATCCTGCATCTTGAAGTCACTTGGGTATATCAGTATTATTCCCGCCTTATTTTTTGACGAATTAAGAGTTGATTGTCATGGCGTTTGTCGTAACGGATAACTGTATCCAATGTAAATACACTGACTGTGTCGCAGTATGCCCAGCAGATGCGTTTCATGAGGGGCCAAACTTTATGGTAATCAACCCAATTGAATGTATCGATTGCGGTCTATGTGTCGATGAGTGTGCGGCGCAAGCGATCTTTCAAGAAGATGAGCTACCTGAAGGGCAAGAAATTTACAAAGAGCTCAATGCTGAGCTTGCGGAAATTTGGCCAAACCAAACCGAAGTAAAACCAGCCATGGATGATGCTGAAAAGTGGGATGGCGTGCCAAACAAACTGGGTATGTTAGAGCGATAATCTTCTCAACTGGTTGATATAAAAGCGTAACATTGGTATTCCAATGTTACGCTTTTTATAGACCTGTCGTTCAAACGTCAATTAGCTATGCTGGCGGCGAATATTGTCTAGGATAATGCCTGTTGCCATCGCTACATTGAGTGACTCTGCGCCACCAAATGCCGGAATAGTAATCTTGTCAGTGACAAATTTCGCTGCTTCAGCGCGAATACCATGAGACTCGCTACCCATCAACAAAATGCCTTCGGCAGCAAATTCAGTTTTGTGTACGCTAACACCTTCCAAAAATGCACCGTAAACAGGTAGGTTTGATTGTGCTAAGTAGCTTGCTAAATCAAGTTGGTGGACTTGTACGCGACCAAAACTGCCCATTGTTGCACTGATGGTTTTTGGGTTGTAAGGGTCAGCACAATCGCTGCTTGCGACAATGTGTTTGATGCCATACCAATCGGCAACACGAATTATCGTGCCCAAATTGCCTGGGTCTTGCACGCCATCTAAAGCAATCATTAGACCTTGTGCTGTCGGCACTGCGAATTGTGGGATTTCAACCACTGCGATTGCCGCATTATTGCTAACTAGAGTACTCGCTTTAGTTAAATCATCGAGTGATGCTTCAACGCAATCAAAACCGCTGAGTGTTTGGCTGTTTTCCGTTAAAAAGTCCGCAGTGCCAAAGATATGTTTAACAGTCAGCTCACTGGTAGCTAATTCAAGAACGTTTTTTTCACCTTGAACTAAGAATAGGCCATGTGCTTTACGCTGCTTCTTTTGACCTAAAGCGCGCAGCAGTTTTAGTTGGTTTTTAGATATCATATTTTTGCCCCAGATGAAAACGCGGGGATTATATCGACTTTCATAATGAATTGTTAGCACCATAGCTGAGCCAATTTGCACTGGCATTAGCTGGTGGCTTTTCATGTCTAAATGTCATGCATAGAAACTTCTCATAAAATGAGAATTTGCCCTAGATCACTGTTTGTTGCAAAGTTCAAACGGGCGCATATTGTTAAAAACGTGAAGGATTCACGTGTAAACACAACATGGATGATAGTGAGAGGGATGAAATTTGAGTGTGGACAATGTCGTACCGATAGCAGGAATCGGATTGAAGCATGCGAAGGCATTAGATGACCAATTGTTTTCTTTGGTCAATGGAATTGAAATTTTAAGCTCAGTCAGCCCGATCAATTATAAAGAACAACGTGATGAGTTTTTTCGTCGTCATTACTCTATTGAGCCCACCTTTAGCTACAAACCTAGTGAACATAATGCGTTTCAGTTGAAACGCCAATTGTTTAACTTGCCGATAGAAAAAGTAGAAGATCCGGATCTTCAGCGTATATACGAAGACGTGATTCTCTCGTATGTGGACAAAATTGATCAGCTGCAGACCCTCGGTAGCCAAGATTTTCTCTATAATTCGCTGCGTTATTTCGGCGAACCAACTGAAAAAGACATTCGCAATGCCAGTTTTATTCTGCATCTTCCGGACTCAGATGATGACAAGCAACTGGTTGATGCTCAGGGTATTCAACAGATCATGGAGCAATTCGCACGATCACAGGGTTATCAATACGATTTAGTGATAGATGACAATATGATTGCCAATGCTTTGGTGAGCAAAACTACGGTTAAAATTAACAGTGCAGCCAAAGTGCCGATGGTCGAAGCGCACGCGTTGGCGCATCATGAGTTGGGTGTTCACTTGGTCACGACACTTAATGCTCGCAGCCAACCATTTAAAGTCTTATCTCTTGGTTGTCCGGTCAACACCATGACGCAAGAAGGCATGGCGATCTTAAGTGAATACTTAGCGGGCCATCTGACAATCAAACGTTTGAAGATACTCGCTTTACGCGTTTTGGCGGTGGATTCGATGATTAAGGATAAATCATTCCGCACCACGTTTATGATGCTTAAAGAGCAACTTGGCGTTGAGAAAAACCTCGCATTTACTATTACTGCACGTGTCTATCGTGGTGGTGGTTTCACCAAAGATTATCTTTATTTGCGTGGATTTCACGAAGTGTTGCACGCTTACGAAGAGCAAGAGGGCTTTCTTAACCTCCTTTGCGGTAAAACCGCATTGATGCACTTACCTGAGATTAATCGCCTAGTAAATAAAGGAATTTTTAACGCGCCACAAAACATTACCCCATCGTTTGTTCATCCGACGGATAACGACGAGGTGCGACGCTTTATTACTCACGCGATTAAGTAGAAATAAAAGCAGCCATTGGCTGCTTTTACATTTTAGGTTAGCTGAATCGGAATGATTAAGCGTTTTTCAACCACACATCACCGGTAGCTGCTTGTTTCTTTTTGCGTTTTTTCTTGCCCGTGCCAGCAGGTTTTGCCATTGGCTTGTTCGCAGTAAGCATTGATTCGGTGATGGTTTCCGTTACTTCAAAACCAGGTACTTGTTCGCGTTCAAGTCGGATTTTGTTCTTTTTCTCGATCACTTTGAAGTGGTGGTAATCTTCATAATCAATCAGTGATAGTGCTAAACCCACTTCTCCTGCACGACCACTTCGACCGATGCGGTGCATATAGTCAGAAGGACTGCGAGGTAGGTCATAGTTAATGACTACCGGTAGTTTTTCGACGTCTAACCCTCGCGCTGCAATGTCAGTTGCTACTAGTACATCCAATTGGCCTGCTTTGAAGTCTTCTAAAACGCGAGTTCGCGCACCTTGGCTTTGGTCGCCGTGGAATACTTCAACAGAGATACCGCGCTTATAAAGCTTATCGGCAAGATGTTCACAGCCATTTTTTGAGTTGACAAAAATTAGCGCTTGGCGCCAATCATTTTGTTTCACTAAGTGTGCCAGTAGGGCGGTTTTTTTACCTTTATCGACGGTGAATACTCGTTGAACAAGCGTACTGGCTTCATTGCTTTGCAGTTGCACTTCAACTGGATCAGTCAGTAGATCTTGGGTTAATGCTTGAACTTCTTCAGGGAAAGTCGCTGAAAACAGTAAGGTCTGCTTCTGTTTTGGTAACTGTGAGAGGATTTCCGTCAGTTCTTCCGTGAAACCTAGGCTTAACATTCGGTCTGCTTCATCAAGCACCAAGGATTTGACTCTATCAAGCTTGATTGCGTTACTTGAAACTAAGTCTAATAGGCGTCCTGGCGTCGCCACAAGAATATCTGCACCGCCACGTAACGCTAACATTTGGCTGTTAACGGATACACCACCAAAAACGCAAACGGTTTTGAGTGCGCCATTAAAATGGGCGGAATAAGACTTGATATTGTCAGCGACTTGCTTGGCTAGCTCACGGGTTGGAACCAGAACGAGTCCGGTTACAGAGTTATTTTTGCGGTAAAGCGTAGGGTGTTGGTTAATGAAAATATTTTGCAGTAGCGGAAGCGCAAAGGCGGCGGTTTTACCAGAACCCGTATTCGCACCCGCAATGAGGTCACGGCCCGCTAAAACAGTTGGGATCACTTGTACTTGAATGGGTGTTGCTTGTTGATATTCAAGCTCGGTCAATCTTGCCAGCAAGGGTTGAATCAGGTTGAGTTCAGCAAAGTTTGCTGGTGATTTAGCAGTAGTCATGAAATAAGAAATGCTCAAAACAAAGTTAATGGCGCGCATTCTAGCCCATTTGTCATCACTTAAGTAGGAGTTCTTGGGTTGATGATATCGTTGAAGGTGTCGAACGTATTGAGGATGTGATTCCGACAACAATCAAATGTGGGCAGTTGAATCAGAAACACCTGGATTGTTATTGCTAACTAGCGTACTGAAGCATGCAGAGGAGCGGCTTTTAGGTGCTACCTAGGGGCCTCCCGAATAACTGTCATTTCATTTTGATAAAGTATCGACTACTAATGCATTACAATTTACTTAAATTTACACATTGCATCATAGTTCTTTACATCGTGTTGGTGGATAATTGCCTTATAACCATGAAAACAATAAGGAAATTGTAATGCTCAACAAACACTCTCTTTCTATACCTACGATTGCACTTCACTGGATAACAGGACTCGCTTTTATCGGCGTGTTTGCTATTGGTTTGTATATGGTCGATTTACCTCGCGGCCCAGAAAAATTCAAACTAATTGGACTGCATAAATCGTTTGGTGCGCTGATTTTGATTATTGCTATAGCTCGCATTGTGTGGCGTTTGAAAGAAGGTTCTATTCCGCCAGCCTCTCCAGTCGCAGTATGGCAAGATAAATTAGCCAAAGCCATCCATGGGATTTTGATGTTGGCAACACTGGCTATGCCAGTTTCCGGTATTGCAATGAGTGTAGGTGGAGGTCGCGGAGCGGATATTTTTGGTTGGCAGTTTATTGCAGAAGGCGACAAAATTGCTTGGCTGCAAGAATTAGGCGGAACTATTCATGGCGCATCAGTGAATATTATTATTGCAGCATTAGTCCTGCATATTGCAGGTGCGATTAAACACCAAGCGGTAAACAAAGACGGTACTATTTCACGTATGCTCGGCCGTGCACATTAAGTCTGGTCAAAATAATCAACAAAACGGGGCTCAATGCTCCGTTTTTGTTTTTGGTATACTGTCAGCCAATGCCAATAATTTTGATATGACGTAATGGAAGAAATTTACTTTGCCGGTGGTTGTTTGTGGGGTGTGCAAGAATTTATGCGTCATCTACCGGGAGTCGTAAGTACTGAAGCTGGGCGTGCAAATGGTACTACCGATAATACCCAAGCGCCTTATGATGGTTACGCTGAGTGTGTGCGTACTCAATTTGACCCTCAGCGAGTGTCGGTTGAGCAATTGATGGCGTACCTGTTCGAAATCATTGACCCGTATAGCCTTAATCAGCAAGGTGAAGACGTCGGCTTAAAATACCGCACAGGTGTTTATAGTCGTGATCCTCTGCATTTAGAACAAGCCCGTGCCTTTATAGCTCTGCGAGAAGACTGTCAGCAGATCATGGTCGAGGTATTACCGCTAACGAATTATGTAAAAAGCGATCTTGAACACCAAGACCGCTTAACGTTACATCCTAATGATTACTGTCATATTCCGCTCGATCTACTGCATAAATACAGAAACTAGGCCGAGATAAGGTGTTATCTTAGTGATGACTACCGGGATTGATAGTTACTTAGCCTGCCACTGTTTGCTGCTGACTAGAGAATCCATCACTTGGTTTATCGCGTGATGGGCTTTATCGATTATTAAATCGATATCATCTTTTGACGCGACCAGTGGTGGCGCAAAACCGAGAATATCACCATGAGGCATCGCTCTGGCGATGAGCCCGTTTTGCATACAAGCTGCCGCAACCATAGGACCAACTTTCAAGTTAGGATCAAATTGAGTTCGCTGTTGCTTGTGGGCAGAAAATTCCAATGCATGCAACATTCCAACGCCGCGGCTATCTCCTACCATAGGGTGTTCAGCAAAAGTTTGCGCCATGCGCTGCTGCAAATAGGCGCCATGGTCTGCGGCTTGTTGAATTAAGTTTTCGCGTTCTATGATATCAAGATTACAGTTGGCAGCGGCTGCGCCAATAGGGTGGCCAGAATAGGTATAGCCGTGTCCAAATGGCCCCCAAGATTCGGTTCCATTTTCTAGCTCACGCCAGACTTTTTCACTTACGATTACACCTGACAACGGTTGGTAAGCAGATGTTAAGCCTTTCGCAACGGTAATTAAATCAGGACGCATATCGTAGTAAATCGAACCAAATGGTGCACCAATACGACCAAATCCACACACCACTTCATCGGCGATTAATAGCACATCGTATTTATCTAGCACCGCTCGAATTGCTTGCCAGTAACCTTCTGGTGGTGGCACGATACCGCCAGTACCTAATACGGGTTCAGCGATCATTGCCGCAACGGTATCTGGACCTTCATTTAAAATCATCTGTTCTAGTTGCGCTGCGCAGTAATGGCTAAACTCAAGTTCACTCATCTCGCTGTCTTGACGATGATAGTAGTAAGGGGAGAGGGTATGTTTGATTCGATCAAGTGGCAGATCAAAATGCGCATGGAACAGTGGCAAGCCAGTCATGGAGCCAGAAGCGATACTTGAACCATGGTAACCTCGTTCGCGTGAGATGATTTTCTTCTTGTTTGGTCTGCCAAGGAGATTATTGTAGTACCACACCAGTTTAATTTGGGTTTCATTGGCGTCACTGCCAGACATGCCGTAATAAATCTTACTCATGCCTTCGGGAGCCATTTTGATGATGCGCTTTGAAAGGGTAACCAACGCTTCGTTGGTATGGCCGACATAAGTGTGGTAGTAAGCGAGTTTTTTGGCTTGCTCATAGATGGCTTCAGCCATTTCCTCACGTCCGTAACCTATGTTGACGCAATACAAACCAGCAAAGCCATCAATCAACTCCATGCCTTGCGAGTCTTGAATGCGTATTCCCTGAGCGCCCGTAATAATACGCCCGGCGGCCTCGCCATTGGCATACTGCTTGAGGTGAGTAGAGGCGTGAAATACATGCTCACGGTCGAGTTGCAACATTTGTTCGGTATATTTATCCATGTATCCTCCTAACTTCCGCTGACGGTGGGTAATGCACCTAAGCAGCAATACTTCACTTCGCTAAAATCATCAAAACCATGTTTACTGCCCTCGCGTCCTAATCCTGACTGCTTCATTCCGCCAAAGGGAATCGGTGGGCCTGTCATTTTGACTGAATTGACACTGACCATGCCAAACTCAAGCCCACGCATGCATTGCCAAATCTGATGAATATCATGGCCGTAAACGTAGGCGGCGAGGCCATATTCGGTGTCGTTACTCATTTCTATCACTTGTTCTAGACTACGATAGGGAATGACAGGAGCGATGGGGCAAAAGGTTTCCTCTCGGTACACGCGCATTGCTGGTGTTACCTGAGTCAGCAGTGTTGCTGGGAAGTAGTTGCCCGTAGATGGAACTTTGGCTTGCGCTTCGATGTGGGCGCCTTTGCTAATGGCATCAGCAATGAGTTCTTGAGCGGCGGATACGGTCGTTCGATTGATAAGGGGACCAATGGTTGAAGCAGGCGTTAATCCGCTCCCCATTACTTGTTGCTCTACTATTTCTGCAAACCGCGCAATAAAGGCGGGATAAAGTGTTTCAGGGACAAAAATTCGGTTGGCAGCTAAGCAGTCTTGGCCTGAGGTTTGAAATCTTGCCTCGGCAGCCGCGGTGGCGGCCTGTTTGGCATCCATATCTGGCAGCACGATAAATGGTGCATTGCCCCCTAATTCCATACTGCATTTTTTTACCGTGTGGGCTGCTTTTTCAAGTAACAACTTGCCCACTTGAGTGGAGCCAGTAAAAGAGAGTGCTTTGACTTTATCGCTATCGCAAAACAGAGTGGATATGGTCTGTGCATTGCCTGTGATCACGTTAAATACGCCAGCAGGAATGCCCGCTCGTTCAGCAAGTTCTGCCAATGCTAACGCTGAAAATGGAGTCTCACTAGCTGGTTTAATGAGTACAGTGCAGCCAATCGCCATTGCTGCTGAGGCTTTGCGGGTGATCATCGCACTAGGAAAGTTCCATGGCGTAATCAGCGCCGCTACACCAATTGGCTCGCGAAAGGTCATAAGTTGTGCATTATCGATATGGCTGGGAATGGTTTCTCCGTAACTGCGTTGGGCTTCTTCTGCAAACCAGCGAATAAATGAGGCGCCATACTCAATTTCACCTTCCGCTTCGCTTAGCAGTTTGCCTTGTTCAATCACCATTAAATGGGCGAGATCGCGTTTAGCTTTGATAATTTCGTCATACCAACGGTGCAAATACTCTGCTCTCTGTTTTGCTTGTAACTTGCGCCATGGCTGAAAAGCATTGTCAGCACAATCGATAGCTTGATTTATTTGGCGATGATTGAGTTGAGTAAAATAGCCAGCGATGGAATTGTCGTGTGGGTTTATTACTGGTTTTTCTTCATCTCCACACACCCACTTACCATTGATATAGGCAAGCGTCTTAAACAGTTTTCCATCATGCAAAGTTTCCATAATTTGGCTGGTGGCTTTGCTTTGGTGCACATGCAAGTCTGAAAAGTTATTCATGTTTGCTCCTTTATCTGGCGCGATAAATTGAGCTTAGAAGAGGAGGGGATTACATTTTTTCTGTAATGGTTGTGATAAGCGAGCTTTTTTCTGTTTAAGTCCCGTCAACAGAAAAATTAGTAAGCATTGATCACAGACGTGTTATTGAGTTTGATATTTGGCGCTTGCTTGACTTCTTTAGTGACGATGTAGGTGTAATAGCGCTCAATGCCAACATTGGAATCTAACCATTTATCGATGCAGCGCTGATACTGGTCAATGTCACTGCATTGAAACTTAGCGATATAATCCACACCACCACCCGTGGCATAGCATTCACTCACTTGCGGTGTATTAGCGACTAAATTTTCAAAGCGTTGAAATGCTTGAGCATTATGTTGCTTGAGAGAGACCTCTACCAATACCATCGTTTGTTTTTGAAATGCTTTGAGGTTAAGACGAGCGCCGTAGCCTTCGATAATCCCAGCTTGTTCAAGCTTTTTTACTCGCTCCCAACAAGGACTCACGGAAAGATTGATTTGCTCTGCTAACTGCGACTTAGTGATACGACCGTGATGCTGCAGTATTTGTAGAATTCGGATGTCGTAACGGTCGAGTTTCATTCAAACCTCCCAGAGATCATTGTTCACTCTTTTATGAGTTAGGTTGCATACTAAATAGTTTAGTCAGTGTTTCACAAAAAGGTGACGCGGAAAATCACACAGGGTTTTTGCACCACTGCGAGTAATAATGATGCTTTCAGTGGTTTCTAATCCCCAGTCGTCAAACCATAACCCGGGCATTAAGTGAAAGGTCATACCTTCTTCCAATACAGTTTGGTCACTTTCGCGAAGGCTCATGGTGCGTTCACCCCAGTCTGGTGGGTAACTCAGACCAATCGGGTAGCCACAACGTGCTCCTTGCCGTGAAAACCCGGCTTTGTCTAAGCTGCCATTGATGGTTTGAGCAAGCTCCGCACAGGTTACGCCCGGTTTTGCTGCGTTCAATCCCGCTTCTAATGCCATAGTCAGTGCGTGATCGGCGCGTTTGAATTTGTCATCGGGTTCACCGAGGAAGATAGTGCGTGATAGCGGGCAATGATAACGGCGGTGTGCCCCTGCAATTTCAAAAAAGGTGCTTTCACCTTTGCGGAAAGGCTGGTCATTCCATGTAAGATGAGGCGCTGCAGCATCCGAGCCAGAGGGCAACAGTGGAACGATAGCGGCGTAATCACCAAAATGATCTTCATGGCCTAGAATTGCTTGGCGGTTAATCTCCGCGACCAAGTAATGTTTAGGAAGACCGGGTTCTATCATCTCAAACGCGACTCGATGCATGTTTTCAACAATGCGTGCGGCGCGATACATATAGCTGAGCTCTTGATCGGACTTAACCGCTCGACACCAGTTTACAAGACCCGTAGCGTCTACCAAGATGGAATAGGGCAAGTTTTCTGAGAGAGATTCAAATGCGGTAGCGCTAAAGTAGTAGTTGTCTTTTTCTACCCCAATTCTGCCTCGATCCAGTAAACGTGGTGTTAACACCGCTTCGACCAAATACTCCATTGGATGCAAGGGCGGATTCATCACGTAGTGATCTGGGTAATAGCAAATGTTATCAGCAGACATATAGACAGTGCGATACGCACCCGCAGCATCTTGGCTACGTCCAAACCAAATCGGTTCTCCGCTGCTGCTTATAACCACACATTGTGGTACATAGAACGACCAGCCGTCATAACCCGTCAGCCATGACATATTGGACGGGTCATGGACGATCAACAGATCAATTTCCTTTTCCTGCATCGCTTGACGAACTTTACTCAATCGTTGTTGATATTCATCTAAGTCAAAATGCAATGCAAAGCTCGCCATGGCTAATCTCCCTAACCGTGCATTGTCGTTTGATACGTAGACAACTGACTTTACTGAATCTGTATTATTGGAGAAATCCGTGATGGACGTTTAACAAAGACTATGCGTCTAAATTCAGCTTGTGCCATAAAAGCCAATTTCTCAAGTTAGTCACTCACTGGCGGTTTAAGAGAAGATAAAAAAAGCCGAGCGTTTGAGCTCGGCTTTACCTAGATAAAATGCAACCCGTATTAGTGATTACAAAGTTTGATTAAGCTGGTAGTAGCGACCTTGTTGTTTGATAAGTTCGTGGTGCGAACCGAATTCAACCACATGGCCGGCTTCAATTAGACAAACGGCGTCCATCTTGTCGAGGTTAACCAGACGATGGGTGATAAACAGCACGGTTTTATCTTCGAAGTGTTTTTCAAACAACTGCATGATTTGCTGTTCAGTTTGCTTGTCCAAACCTTCGGTCGGTTCATCTAACAGCAGAATTGGCGCGTTGTGTAAAAGCGCTCGAGCGATGCCAATACGGCGCTTTTCACCGCCTGACAACTGGCGACCACCATCACCTAGCCATGCGTCTAGGGCGTTTCTATCTGGATTGTCGCTTTCAAGCAGTTTGCTCAAACCTACTTTGTGTAGGGCAAGGGAAATTTCTTCGTCAGTCGCCTCTGGTTTTGCCAGAATGAGGTTGTCTCGTAATGAGCCGTTCAATACGTCCACACGTTGGCTGACCACGGTAATTGCGCTGCGCAGCTGTGATTCACTCCATTGTTGAATCGGTTTGCCCGCAATCAGTAATTGACCTTGGTTGACATCCCAATAGCGAGTGAGCAGTTGAATAAGCGTCGATTTGCCCGAACCCGTTTGACCGACAATCGCTACACGCTGTTTCGCGCCAATGTTGAGATTGATGTCGTTAACGACAGATGCTTTGCCGTCAGGGTAGGTGAAGGCAACGTCACGATACTCGATACTGTACTCTTGGTTGTGATCAACCTCTTGCTCAGGGAATGTCACATCAGGCTCTGCGAGGATCACTTCATTGAGGCGACGAGCAGAAGTTAGTGTTTTACCCAAGTGTTGGAAAGCACCAGCGATCGGCATCATTAACTCAACACTTGCCATGGTGGCAAAAGCAAATAGCGCAATCATAGGATCAGGCTGTGCACCCGCGACGCCATCAGCGGCCAACCATAACATCAGTACCAGCGTCCAACCATTTGCCAACATCAGCAGCGCTTGAGCAAGACCGGCAAAATGCGCATCGAAAAACTGATTCTTGAGTAGCTTTTCTTGTGCCGCATAAATCGCATTACGGTAACGCTCTTCGGCACCAAATAGTGTCAATTCACTGTAGCCTTGCAGCCAATCTAGAGTAGTAATACGCAGATCAGCTTTGTTTTGCGTTAGCTCTTCACCGTTTTTCTTACCCAGTTTGTAGAACAAAATTGGCCAGCAAATTAGCAGCGTGAGCAGAATTGCGCCTAAGGTGAGGCCAAGTGTGCTATCAAACCAACAAAGTAGGGCTGTTAGCGCTGCGATACCAAAGGCGCCAACCACCATAGGGCTGATTAGACGCAAGTATACGTGGTCCATCGCATCGATATCGGCGATTAAACGGTTGAGTAGGTCGGCATCACGAAGGTTTGCGACTTTACCCGGCACCAGTGGTGCTAATTTCTTAAAGAAGAAAATACGCAGATCTGTAAGCAGTTTAAACGTTGCGTTGTGGCTAACCACGCGCTCACCCCAACGACCTGCGGTACGTCCCATCGCAAAACCACGGACAAATGCACCAGGCAGCATGTAGTTAAAGGTTTCACGGGCAATGGTAAGCCCTGCAACCGCTGCCGCTGATAGGAACCAGCCAGAGAGGGTGAGTAGCCCGATAGAGGCACATACCGTAAGCAGCGCCAGAATCATACCAAGTGTTAGGCCGAACCAATGTTTTTTGTACAGTTTTAGATAAGGGATCAAATCACGCATCTAGGTTACCCTCATCGTTGTGTTGTGACAGTGCTTGGTTGGCACTGAGCATTTGTTGGAATAAGCCTTGTTCGTTGGCAAGGGTAGCAAAATCACCGGCTTGAACGATTTGACCATCTTGCATAACCAGAATCTGATTGACACTTTGCAGTGGTGCAAGCTGGTGAGTAACAATAAGCGCACTCTTGTCTTCAATTTGCTGGGTTAAGCCTTGCGTAACCAAACGTTCACTACGAGCATCTAAGCTCGCCGTTGGTTCATCTAACAGCCAAAATTGACCGTTTTGTAGCATCGCACGAGCCAGCGCAATACGCTGCGCTTGGCCAACAGATAAGCCGCCCGAGCGATCGGACACTGCGTAATCGAGACCATGTTGGTTAACAAACTCAGCGGCAAACGAATTCTCGAGTACCGTTTGAATCGCTTGGTCAGAGACTTGTTGTTTTCCTAGGGTAATATTGTCACGAATCGTGCCGTGTAGGAGCAGCGGGTTTTGTCCCACCCAACTGATATGCTGGCGCCAGTTCGCAAGGTCAAGTTCCGTGCGTTCAATGCCGTTAATCGTGAGTGACCCTTGGTAAGGCAAAAAGCCTAAAATAGCGTTGACCAAGCTAGTTTTACCTGCGCCACTTGGGCCGACTAATGCCGTGGTTTGGTGGGCAAGAATATCGAAACTCACAGGACCTAAGAGCTTTTTACCTTCAAGGCTAAAGACTTCGAGGTCAGTGGCTTTGATCGTAATCGCATTGCTATCCGTGATTTGCGTGTTGCCAGATTTTACGGAAGCTACGTCTGTTTCAAGGAACTCGACAATACTTTCTGCCGCACCTACCGCTTGTTGTTTCGCATGATAGAAGGTACCCAGATCGCGCAGTGGCTGATAAAACTCAGGGGCAAGGATCAAGATAAACATACCGGCAAACAGTGTGACACCCGCACCATAACCGCCAAAGTTGAGTTCACCAATAAAGGCAAAACCGAAATAGACTGCGGTCAATGCGATTGAAATTGAAGTGAAAAATTCCAATACAGCAGAAGATAAGAAGGCGATACGCAACACTTCCATGGTGCGTGAGCGGAACACTTCTGATGCACCTTTCATCAATTCGGTTTCTGCTTTGGTGCGATCGAACAGGCGAATGGTCGTCATTGATTGTAAACGGTCATAAAAGTGACCAGAAAGACGTTGCAGCGCTTTAAAATTTTTCTGTCCTGCATCGGCGGCTTTAATGCCAACCAGTGCCATAAATAGCGGCACTAATGGCGCAGTGAGTAGGAAGATCAAGCCAGCGGCCCAGTTGACTGGGAACACTACAATCAGAATCACAAACGGTACTAATACCGCCAGTGACATTTGTGGTAAGTAACGAGCAAAGAAGTCGTGCATCTCTTCAACTTGCTCCAGCAACAAGGTTGCCCAAGTGCCAGCGGGTTTGCCTTTGATGTACGCTGGGCCAAGTTCACGTAATTTGTCGAGGATCAGTTGGCGAATGTAGAGGCGAATTTGTTCGCCACAGCGATAACCGGCAATCTCACGGCCCCATGAGCAAAGGGCGCGAACTGCGATAATCACCGCTAAACCTGCAAATTGGCCGATCAGCGTCGACTTATCAACTTGCTCAATAATCAATTGATGGAGAATGGTTGCAAGCAGCGCGGCCTGCCCCAAAAGCAAAACGAAAATACCCCAAGGCCGACCGCGATAAGTAACCAGCGCTTGGCCAGTTTACTCTGCTTACGGAGCCATTTATTCAAGCTGCGTTGTTTGTTTTTATCCATTATGAAGGCTTACTGCTGTTTATTTTTATAGGTAAGCTTTGCAGTATACAAAAGAAAGCCCCGCGGTCATACCGCAGGGCTTGATTGAAATAGTGAAAAAGTGTGAGAACGGCCGATTAGGCTTTATCTGCTAGTGCGTCTAGATAACGTTCTGCATCCAATGCCGCCATACAACCGGTGCCCGCCGAGGTGATTGCTTGACGGTAGTTGTGGTCCATAACGTCGCCAGCGGCAAAGATGCCTTCGATGCTCGTTTGAGTCGCGTTGCCATCAAGTCCTGATTTAACAACGATATAGCCATCTTTCATCTCAAGTTGGCCAGCAAATATATCGGTATTTGGTTTGTGACCAATCGCGATAAAGGCGCCCATTACTTCGATTTCTTCAATGCTGTCTGACTGCGTGTCTTTCAGACGAACGCCTGTTACTCCCATGTCATCACCAACGACTTCTTCTAAAGTGCGGTCGGTATGCAAAATAATATTACCGTTTTCGACTTTATCCATTAGGCGGTTGATCAGGATTTTCTCCGCACGGAAAGTATCACGACGGTGGATTAGGTGTACTTCAGATGCAATATTCGATAGGTACAGCGCTTCTTCAACAGCGGTGTTACCACCACCGACAACAGCAACTTTCTGGTTGCGATAGAAGAAACCGTCACAGGTTGCACAAGCTGATACACCACGACCTTTAAATGCTTCTTCAGATTCAAGACCAAGGTATTTTGCTGATGCGCCAGTTGAAATGATCAAAGCATCACAGGTGTATTCGCCATTGTCACCAACCAGTAGGAAAGGACGTTGGCTAAAATCAACACTATTAATGTGATCAAATAGCATTTCAGTCTCGAATCGCTCTGCATGTTCGCGCATTCGTTCCATTAATGCCGGGCCAGTTAGACCTTCAGCATCGCCTGGCCAGTTTTCTACTTCAGTCGTGGTAGTAAGCTGACCACCTTGTTGCATACCGGTGATTAGAACTGGTTTTAGGTTAGCGCGTGCTGCATAAACAGCCGCCGTGTAACCAGCAGGACCAGAACCAAGAATGAGTAAGTTGCAGTGTTTTACGTTGCTCATTAGCGCTCCATTAAGCATTTACCCGAGCTACGCCTTTGGCGATGTGGGAATCACTGTGTAAAAAATTGTGTTCGATTGTATACCAAAGTGACCTCAGTACGCCAGTTATCAGCGCGGAGTGCCACGCCAAATTCAGTATCTAGCGGTCATGGGTTGATGTTAATGAAATGGGGCAGGAGGGACATTCAAGAGACTCGAAGCAAATTTATATTTGAGTCACTCAAAAGTGGCGGCTTCAATGGAAATAATTCGGATTTTTGGCAAAGCAACGAAGAAGAGTCGAGGCTAAGAAGCTGAGCAATAAGGCGGGCAATTACGTCAGAAAACAATATTAACTCATTGTATTGGAACAAAATAAATCTCTACCCTAGTGTTCTATTCTAAATTTTATCAGTGTCAACAGAGTAAGTTGGTTACTTTCACTACCTAATTGCATGGCGGCGGCGTTATATGTGGAAATTGATGTTAACAAAGAGTTAAATTTTGTTGTGTGTTGATTTTGTGGAATTAATGCGCAAAGTGTATGTAAAGAAGTTGTTAAACATGCAGTGAGTATCATTAAGGAGTAGATGATGTTACACAGTCACGAGCATACTTTGCAAATCACGCATTTAAGTGGTGAAGCCCTTTCACAGCTATCACCTTCATTTCGACAATTGCCTGCAACTGAGCATGCCGATGGAAAATATCGCTTGCGCCGTTATTCGGTTGTTCAGTGGCGTCATGGTAACGTTATTGCAACTGACAAGCATGACTTTGTTCAGTCTGAAGATATTAACCATTTCCAAGGCGATATCGTTCGTCAATTTGAGCCGATTCTTGACAGCACACTATCTAGTGATGGTATGCGCGAAATGTGTCAGTTATTTGTCGAGAGCAATGGCTTGCCTGATGGACAAGAGATCGAAATTCATCAAATTCGTATTACTGCGATTTACGACGAAACTCAAGTTGCGCCAGAAGGCGTGCATCAAGACGGATTTGACCATATTGCGTTGATCGGTATCGACCGACATAACATTGTGGGTGGAGAGATTATGCTATACAGCGATAATCACGAAGCGCCATTTTTCCGTAAAGTGCTCGAAAATGGGGAAGTCGCAATGTTGGCCGATCGTGAGCTTTGGCATAACGCTCGCCCAATCCGAGCGATCGACCATGCCCATGAAGGGCACATGGATGTGTTTGTATTAACAGCCAAGGATGGTGTTGATGAGCTTCACTCTTGATCGAGTTCGTGCGCAATTTAGTGCATTGCATCAATCTCATAACGGACTTCCGGTTACCTTTTTTGATGGACCTGGAGGATCTCAGGTACCGGAATCAGTCCTAGAGGCGATGATGTCTTACCTGGGACACCATAATTCGAATTTGGGTGCTCCTTATATTACCAGTCAAATCACCAGCGAGTTGTTGACTTCTGCGCGGGCAGTCTGTCGAGCGTTTCTCAATGCGCCGAGTGCTGATTCAATCGTGTTTGGCGCCAATATGACCTCATTAACGTTTTCTTTGAGCCGTGCGATCAGCCGCCAGTGGCAAGCAGGTGATGAAATCGTGGTTACGGAGCTAGATCACTACGCCAACGTGAGTTCTTGGCGACAAGCTGCAGAAGACAAGTCAGTGGTCGTGAAAACTGCACTTGTTGATGATTCAGACTGTTCGTTAGACATTGAGCACATGCTCTCTTTGATTACGCCTAAAACTCGCCTTGTTGCTGTGACATTGGCTTCCAATGTTTCGGGTTCAATTATCGACATCTCGCCTGTAGTAAGCGCGGCAAAACAAGTCGGTGCAATGGTTTATGTTGATGCGGTTCACTATGCGCCACATCATCTGATTGATGTGCAGAAGTTAGAATGCGATTTTCTAGTGTGTTCTGCCTACAAGTTCTTTGGTCCTCATATTGGGGTTGCCTACATAGCGCAGCCGTGGCTGGAAGAATTAACTCCGTATAAAGTTGAACCGGCACCGGCGAATGGCCCTGGACGATTTGAAACAGGCACGCAGAGTTTTGAGGCGCTTGCAGGACTGGTGGCCTGTATTGACTATCTTGCTCAGTGGGGTGAGGCAGGGCTTAGTCTGCGCCAACGTTTAGAGCAAAGTTACGCTTTTTATAATCAGTATGAAACCCAATTAAGTGGCTATTTCTTGCGGCAATTAGCTCAGCGTCCACATCAAACTCTGGGGGCGTCATAGTGCAGATAGCCAGCAACGGACTTCGACGTTTGCACTCACTTTTGAGCAACATACTTCTCAGGCGGTCGCTCAAGCATTGGGCCAACAAAATCTCTGCACTTCAAATGGTCATTTCTACGCATTGGGCTTAATTCGCCAATTGGGACTGGCGCAGAGTGGTGGTGTTGTGCGTATTGGCTTGATGCATTACAGTACGGTTGATGAGATCGACCGATTGTTTGAACAGTTAGATGCGTTGACTCAGTAATTATTCAAAGCGACAAGCAAAAAGCCATCATAGGATGGCTTTTTCAGTTCTTGGGTGAGTGAATCGCTGTAGCTTAATCGGTGACCGTCACTTCATAAGACGTGAACTTACGAATATTGATCACACCAGTGTCAAAGATCAGATATTGACCTTTAATACCTTGTAAAACACCAGTCACTACGGGTTCTTTGTCGAAGTTGTGGGAAGTAATTTTCTTTGGATGTTCGAGCACAGGGTAGCTAATCGTCGTGATGGATTCGCTTAACACTTCTATTGCATCATCGCCAAATTGTTGTTTAATTTCTGAGATTTTGTCTTGCAGTAGAGGCAGTAGTTCTGCAAATTTTTCTTCCAGTGCAAGTGGCTGACCATCTTCTTTTAACAAAGTACGCCAGTTCGTTTTATCAGCAATATGTTTGGCTAACTCAACTTCGATCAAGCCAGAAATATGGCGAGTTTTAACCTTGAAAATTGGCAGGCCTTGAGTGGCACCTTGGTCAATCCAACGGGTTGGGATTTGTGTGTGGAGTGATACCCACTTTGATGCTCGAGGTATTAGACAGGTAGACAAAATGGTCGACCATGCAGTTTTCTTCACCCCATTGAGGCTCACGGCAAGTGCCTTGTTCGTAGTGACAAGTCTCAGGCTTCATAATGCACATGTCGCAACTAGCGAGTTTTTTCATGCACACGAAACAATGACCTTGAGAGTAGCTTTTTTTGGTTTTTTTGCCACAAGATTGGCAATAGATATTACCAGTGTGAGTAAGCGTGAGAGATTTGCCAATAAAAGGAGTTAAGTCGACGACTTCTTCACCTACAGGCAGTTGGTAGTGAACATTATCTTCTAGGTTTGAGCGCATTTTGCGCAGGGTGCCAGTGATATTTAACGACATGACTTTACTCTTTCTAATTATGCGGTAATTTTGATAAGGTTAACAAAATTTCATGAATATGAGTTAGCTCATTCATTCTTTAAGTATTCAAAATCACGTTAAACTTGAGTTCTGCGTATCAAGTGAACATGAAGTGAGTCAAAATTCATTGTAGAAATAGTGGTTTTATTTATCTACTCAAAGCGATGCGCGAAAATTGCTCCCAAAATAACAATAGTTGCATATCCAACCGTCAGTTTTTGAGTGAGATCTTAGATTTGAAAACCATCCATAAGCTCATATTCACGTTATTTCTGCTTACTGTCCTCGCTATCGTATTGCATTGGAAATTTGGTGAGCAGAAAATTTTGCGTATCAATCCAAATCAGTATCAGTTCCTTGCTACTAATGATCAATACCAAAACGGTGAGTCAACGAGTTCCATTACACAAAAGCGTGATGTTATTGAGCTAAATTGCGAGTTAATTAATAGTGAAAATTACCCATGGCCATACTGTGGGGTAGCGATTCGTATTAATGAACTCGATATGCTTAAAGGTTTGGATTTGTCTGATTACCATACAGCACGCTTAGATATTGATTTTGTTCGTTTGGATAGCGATGAGAAACCAACGTTACGTTTTTATCTACGCAACTATAATCCGGCTTATTCAACGCCTGATAACGAGTACACGCTAAAATACAATGGATTAGATTATCGTCAAGCAGACTATGATGAACCATTGGTTGTACCGCTTAAAAACCTCCAAGTGCTGACGTGGTGGTTAGTCGATAACAGTATTCCTATTGAGCATTCGGGGCCTGAGTTTAATAACATCACTTTAATTGAGTTTGCTACAGGCTCGGGTGCGGGTGCGGGTAAGTATTTAATGCGCATTAACAGTATCGAGTTCGTCGGCCATTACATTAAGAGTGAAACATTGATGTTTTGGTTACTGATGATTTGGATCAGTTTGGCGTTGCTCTTTAGCGTTATGCAGATCAATGAGAGCCGTCGTCGTATTGCCTTGTCGGAAGTTCGTCGAGAACATCTTAATTCTCTTAACCAAACACTGGTTCAGCAAAACATAGAATTTGCTGAGCAAGCCCATCGTGACGCCCTCACTGGAGCAATGAACCGTCATGCGATTAGGGAGTGGCTAGAGAGCGAATTCGATAGTGTTATTAAGAATGCGCAGGATTTATCCGTTATTTATCTTGATATTGACCACTTTAAACGCGTGAATGACCAATATGGCCACAAAATGGGTGATGACATTTTGCGCGAGTTTTCGATTGTTATCATGACGGAGCTGCGTGCTTCGGACCGCTTCGTGCGTTGGGGTGGGGAAGAGTTTGTTATTTTCTGTCCAGGTAACAATTTGAAACGCACATATATGTTAGCCGAGCGCTTAAGACAAAAAGTTGAGCTACACCCTTGGTTACACGGTGACGTACTCACCGTGAGTATGGGCGTAACGCAAATGAAAGACGAAACCGCTTTGGATATGATTACTCGCGCGGACGATCTTCTTTATCGAGCGAAGCACGAAGGACGTAACCAAGTCGTTACAGAAGATGGTGTGCTTTAAGAATCTGTATTATCCGATGATTTTTCGTCAGCAGAGATAGGCTCTTTAGGGCCTAAAAATTTTGGCTTAGCTTGGGTGATATACAGATCTAATACCGCTTTAGCTCGGGCAAATACTTCACGAATTCTCACCTTGTACCCAGAGTGCTTAGTTGGTCCTGAAACGGCTAGGCACTTCGCTTTGATGTCATGGAAGTTGGCGATAAAGAGCGCGCGCTCGCAGTGGAATTGCTGAGAAATAATCAAGAAATTATCGGTATCAAAGATCTCTTTAGCTCGCACTACGGAGTCTAACGTGCGAAATCCGGCGTAATCGAGAAAGATATGTTCTTCAGGTATTTCAGCGCGTAATAAATCTCGCTTCATCGTCCAAGGTTCGTTATAGGAGCGATGAGCGTTATCCCCACTCAAAAGAAAGTTACTGATCTTGTCTTGCTGATAGAGGTCTATTGCTGCATCAATACGATGTATGTAGTACTCGTTAAGCACTTTTCCAAGGTATTTGCTGGTGCCAAGGACGACCGCGACATTGTGTGGTTCAACGTCTTCGACAGAGAAGTAGAGTTGATCTTGTGTTTCGGCACTGATCCAGCGATCAATTGCCACCAACGCAATCGCCAAAAGCAAAATGCTAAGTAGCGCTATTTTGATTGTATTAAAGATATAGCTTTTGTAGTTCTTGATTAAAGAACTCAGTTTGAAAACGTATCGCACTAAATCTGCTTGTTCCTTTGTGCCCATATACCGATCGCGAAAAAGCTCGCGAGAATCACTGCAAACATCATAGCGTAAGACAAGCCAGAGAGTGTTTCAGTCAGGTAAGGTGTTGCTTTAACGATAATTAAGCCGTAACCGAACGCATTTATCAATACGAATGCGAGGGTTCTGACAAAAAAATTATACGGTCTTAGCATTGCTCGGAGAGCAGTGTTTATTTCTCCACCAAACACGACCAATAAACAGGCAACTAAAGCGGTGGAGATTTCGAAAGTGTAAGGGGCAATCAATCGCCCTGCAGGTTCTAAATAGTCGAGCATGTTCTCTCCATTGAAAAAGCTCTCAATATCGGTCTAAACGATATCAATATGTAGGATTCAGAGCTCTGTCACTATGCTGGTTTACAGCAAAAATACTTAAGACCAAAACGTAGCGGAATTACACTTGGTTTCCAAGTTGTTTGAATTAGAAATGCCAGTAGTAACACGTTGGCGCCTATATACGTCGAGTCGATCGTCGTGAAAGCTATTAGCGTACGCTCACTGACGTTTCTGCCAGAAACGAAACAGCCCCTGAGCAGGGGCTGTAATGAATCGGGTTGACTTTCGTTTACGTTGGTTTAAAACGCTGTGCGTTTGTAACGACGGTAAACTGGCTGCCAGAAGTAAGCTTCAATCGCTTCTTCTAGTGCTTCGTCAGTGATCTCTTGTGCCACACCTTGTTCAATGGCTTTTTTACCGACCGCAAATGCAATCTTCTTAGACACGGTATGAATCGCTTCTAGAGGTGGAAGCAGTGGACCGTGACCGTTAAGCGCTAATGGAGAGCATGTCGCGAGAGCGCGGCTCGATTCTTGGAGCATTTCATCGGTAACACGGCGAGCAGACACTGCCAATACGCCCAAACCAATACCAGGGAAGATATAGCTGTTGTTACACTGCACGATTGGGTATGTTTTACCGTCATGAACCACAGGATCAAACGGGCTACCCGTTGCCACGAGTGCTTGGCCGTTGGTCCAACGAATAATGTCGTTCGGGGTCGCTTCCACACGGCTGGTTGGGTTTGATAGTGGGAAGATGATAGGACGAGCACAATGCTTATGCATTTCCGTGATCACTTCTTCACTAAATAGGCCCGGAGCACCAGACACGCCGATTAACACAGTTGGTTTAGCATTTGCCATAACATCAAGCAATGAGAAAGCGTTGCCTTCATTTGGCCACTCGGCGGTATTTTCTGATTTTTGCACCAGCTTCTGTTGGAAGTCGAGTAGGTTAGGCATACCTTCTTGCAGTAGGCCCCAACGGTCAACCATGTAAACTTGAGAGCGTGCTTGTTTGTCTGAAATACCTTCCGATACCATTTGTGCAATGATAGCTTCAGCAATACCACAACCAGCTGAACCTGCGCCTAAGAATGTAACGCGTTGCTCTGACAGCTTGCTACCAGCTGCTTTACACGCCGCGAGCAGAGAACCCACTGTTACCGCCGCCGTGCCTTGAATGTCATCGTTAAAACAGCAGATGCGGTTTTTGTAACGCTCAAGCAGTGGCATTGCGTTTTTCTGTGCAAAGTCTTCAAACTGAATAAGAGCATCAGGCCAACGACGATGTACTGATTGAATAAACTCTTCTACAAACGCATCGTAGTCTGCGCCTGTGATGCGCGGATGACGCCAGCCCATATACATTGGGTCTGCAAGTCGTTGAGGGTTATTTGTACCCACATCGAGCACGATAGGCAACGTGTAGGCAGGGCTAATACCACCACAAGCGGTGTATAGCGCCAGCTTACCGATAGGAATACCCATACCACCGATACCTTGGTCACCTAGGCCAAGAATACGTTCACCGTCAGTGACAACAATGACTTTTACGTTGTGATTTGATGCGTTGTTTAGAATGTCATCCATGCGTTCACGATTCGCATAAGAGACAAACAAACCGCGACCACGACGATAAATGTTTGAGAAGTTTTCACATGCAGCGCCCACGGTAGGGGTGTAAATGATTGGCATCATTTCAGAGATGTGGTTTTGCACCAAACGATAAAACAGCGTTTCGTTAGTATCTTGGATATTACGCAGGTAAATGTGCTTATCCATATCGTTTTCAAAACTGCGATATTGTTGATACGCACGTTCTACTTGTTCTTGAATCGTTTCTGTTGTTTCTGGCAACAGACCTTCGAGGTTAAAAGAAATACGTTCTTCTGCTGTAAAGGCGCTGCCTTTATTAAGCAAAGGAGTACTAAGTAGAGCGGGCCCAGCAAAAGGGATGTAAAGTGGGCGTTTATCGTTGTGCATTGAGAACCTACAGTTTCGAAACGAAGAATGGGTAAGCGGTATTTGCGTCGCAAATACATGATTAGAGTATTGTAAACCGTGTTCAGATTTGTCTCAACAAACCTGATAGATTCCAATGTTATAAAGATCACAGTCGGCGTTTCAATCTTGGTGGATCAAGCCATATAATGCCAGTTAACTACTATTAAATATTGTTTATTATGACAGCACTCCCTATTGAACCACTCAAATCTACTTTTCTTACCCAGTTAGCCCAAAAGGACTTAATTGTTGAGGCAGAAACTGGCTCGGGTAAGTCAACGTGTTTGCCAATTTGGGCAAGTGAGCAAGGTCGAGTGTTGGTTATAGAGCCAAGACGTATTGCTTGTACCTCTCTTGCGAATTATGTCGCGGAACGACATGGTGAGCCGGTTGGTCAATCGATAGGCTACGCGATAAAGCTTGAGGCTCATTTTAATCCTGAGAGTAAAGTCGTATTCGTGACCCCAGGTGTCGCGCTTCGCTGGTATGCGGAAAATCAATTAACAGACTTTGATATCGTAATTGTTGATGAGTTTCATGAACGTCGCTGGGATACCGATTTACTCGTAGCTTTGCTAAAAGCCTCACCAAAGCAGCGATTGGTTTTGACTTCGGCAACGATCGAAGGTGAAAAATTGGCGCGCTACCTCAATGCAGACCGCTTGCAGGCGGAAGGCCGCAATTATCAGGTCAGCATTGAATACCGAGCGCGTGAATCTCGTCAGTTGCCTGAGGGGCGTAATTTAGAGCATCGAGTGGCAAAGGAAGTCGTTGATGCTTTGGTCATGGCCGAAGGAGACATCTTAGTCTTTCTACCTGGGCGCAAAGAGATTCAACAATGTGCGGCGATGTTGTCGAATATTGAAGAGGTGCTGGTAGTGCCGCTGCATGCGTCGGTGTCAGACAGTCAGCGCACATTGGCGCTGAACCCACAGCCAACTCGTAAAGTTGTCCTCGCGACAAACGTCGCGGAAACCTCACTGACTATCCCTAATATTGCTGTAGTCATTGATTCTGGATTGGAGCGTCGCACTGAGCAGCGTAACGGTCGCACGACGTTAAGTCTTAAGCATATTTCTCAAGCGAGCGCCAAACAAAGAGCTGGACGAGCAGGTCGAGTCATGGATGGACGCTGTATCCGCTTATATGGACAACATGCAGCGTTAATCGCGGTGACTCCGCCCGAGTTACATCGAGAATCGTTAACCGAAGCGATGCTTGCAGCAGCCAGTTGTGGGCAAGCGTTGACCGCGCTTGAGTTTTTAGAGCCGCTGCCAGAAAAAAGTATTGAACCAGCTCGACAGTTATTACTCGCGATGGGGGCGATTACCGAACAAGGATTAGCGACAGAGCATGGTCAGCGAATTTATCCATTACCGATTGATGCCGTGCTGGCGGATCTCGTCACTCGAATGCCAAGTCGGGCACTTAAAGAGGTCATGATAGATTATGCGGCAGTGTTGGCGACACCGGGCAAACTGTATCGCACGTCGAGCAATGAAGAATTACTCGAGTTATTAAGCCAGCAAGAGACTAAAGGGTGTGATGGTCAATTGGCCGTTGGACTACTTAGAGGTAAAGAATTTTCCGGTATTAGCGTTGATGGTGAGGCTCTCAAAGAGGCGCAAGCACTCGCAGAACAGATGCGAGAAGTGTTCGAGTTACCTCAGCTTGAAGTCGCTTCAAGATACGACCATCAGCAATGGGTTATGGCGATTGCACGATTGCATCCAGAATTGGTTTTTGTACGTCGTACTAAACGCAGGGAAGCGCTAGGTAACGGCATAATGGAAGTCACCATCGGTCGAGAGAGTCGTTTTCCTGAAAAAGTTGAGGCTGCTCTTGTCCTCAATACCCATAGTTTACCCGGTAGAGGGGTTAAACAGACCTTGACCTTAGCAACCGAAATGATGCCATTGGAAATGAAGGATTTGATTGATCTGCCACTAGGGGAGTGGATACAAGGTGCCACGATAGTGGATGAAAGCGGCACTTCGGTAGAAATGCAGTTGATGTACGCAGGCAGAGTCATCGCGACACAATATCAAGCCGCAGAGGGCAGTTTAGCTTTGCAACCAATGTTAGAGGCGGTAAAGAGCGAACAGATACTTGCTGGCCTGTACACGCAGCGAAAAGCGGAAATCGAGCTCTGGAAGATTTTTGTTGAACTTGGATTGGCTGAGCAAAGTGATCATCATAATCTGACATTTGACCAATGGTTCACTGAACAATTGCAGATGCTTGAACTCAATCAGGTTGATGAACTCGAGTTGTTTAGCAACGACGATTTTCATTTTGAGGGGATTCCATATTGGCAATATGCAGACTTTGCAGAGCAGTATCCTTTCGCTCTCAATCTCGGTGACCTGAATGTGACGGTTGAGTATTTTCCAAAACGAAAATTGGTTTATGTGGTTTATGTTGATGGTTTACGCAAAACTGATCCGAAACGTTGGGAATTACCTCGCTGGAACGGTTGGCGTATTCAGTTTAAGAAAGCGAGCAGAGTCGTCGATATCAAGTAATTGTCACTGTTTGTTGAGTGCTTTTGATAACATTATTTATATCATTGAAAATTATTAAATTAGTGCAGTTTCATATAAACAATATGTGCAAGGTTTGTTATGGTTTTGGTTTTATATAGCTTTTTCAATCATACGGGTATAACAGACGATTGTTCTATATCCTATTGATCTATTGTTTGTCTTGACAGATATTAAAATCACTTGTTGGCGTCAATCATGGGGGATGATATGGAACATCAAGGCGAAACAAGTGTGGTTTTTGACTATACCGCTTTTTTGGGGGATGCCTACGGTAAAAAGTGGACGTTTCTCGAAGCGATGGGCACGATAGCGCCAATCTTTAATATTGCTTGGAAAGATGCAGTGGAACAAACTTGCACACCAGAAGAGCGATTTAAAAATCAGGCTTTGAGAGCTTTGTCAGCCAGCCGTAGCGATGAGTCAAATATCCGTGCGTTATTAAAGCTTGCTAAAACAGAAGGTATTCATGAATTACGCCTAGTTATGCCCTATGAACTAGAAAGAGATCAGTTAGAGCGTATTCAAAAGCGTGCTGACGTGAATATCACAAATCTGGAACAAGATGAGTTAATGATAAGACTTTAGTTTTTGAGGTAGGAGCATTAACCTCGAAAAATAAGGTTAAAAAAAGCCAGCGAATGCTGGCTTTTTTGTCTCTGCGGAAAATTACAGAACTGCTGCGATTGCTTTACATAGCGGTAGCATGTTTGCTTTTGTCATGCCAGCGACGCTGATGCGGCCTGAGCCAACGATGTAAAGACCAAACTCTTCTTTCAGACGAGCCACTTGGTCTTTGTTAAGGCCAGAGAAAGAGAACATGCCGTTTTGGCGTTCAATAAAGCTGAAGTCAGCCGCAACGCCTTGTTCTTTGAGTGTCGCAACAAACAGCTCACGCATTTCTTGAATGCGGTCGCGCATTTCTTTGACTTCGGCTTCCCATTCAGCTCGTAGACCAGCATCGCTAAGGATGTAAGTCACAACGGCACTACCGTGCGCTGGTGGGTTAGAGTAGATAGAGCGGATAATCGCTTTGACTTGAGAAAACGCAGTGGTTGCAACATCTTCTGACTCAGCGATCAACGTGAACGCACCAACACGCTCGTTGTATAGGCCGAAGTTTTTCGAGAATGAGCTCGCAACCAAAATTTCTTTGTTGTACTTAGCAAAAGCACGTAGACCTGCAGCATCTTCTTCTACGCCAGCACCAAAGCCTTGGTAAGCGAAGTCAAATAGAGGTAACAGTTTCTTTTCTGCAACTAGCTTCGCCAATGTTTCCCATTCATCGCTGGTAGGATCAATACCCGTTGGGTTATGACAGCAACCATGTAGAAGGACAACGTCACCAGCACTTGCTTGCTCAAGATCAGCCAGCATTGCTGCAAAATCTTTATCTTTCGCTTCAGCGTCGTAGTAGCTGTATTGTGCCGTTTCTAAGCCAGCAGCAGTAAATACACCGATATGGTTAGCCCAAGTAGGATTGCTGATCCAAATTTTGACGTCGCCTAGTTGGCGTTTAATGAATTCACCTGCAACACGCAGAGCACCAGTACCACCGGGAGCTTGTGCAGTTTTAGCACGCTTTTCAGCAATAATTGGTGAATCAGCACCGAACAGCAGTTGCTGTACCGCTAGAGCATACTCAGCAGTACCTTCAATGGTTAGGTAAGATTTGGTCTTCTCGGTTTCAACTAAAGCAGCTTCTGCTTTTTTTACCGTTGCGAGTACAGGGGTTTCACCTTGTTCGTTTTTATAAATACCAACGCCAAGGTTAATTTTTTCAGCGCGAGGATCCTTCTTAAACTCTTCAGTCAGACCAAGAATTGGGTCTGCCGGAGCCGCTACTACTCTTTCAAACATATATGTCGTCCATGTTAATTAAACAAATATGAATATTTATACCTGTATGACGAACAAGTGACAACAATATTTGTAATGAAAATAGAAAAATTATCGAGTGTTATCCAAAGCTTAAACCTTGGCTATTTTTCTAATCAATGAAGCGGCAATTCAAACAGAAATGACAAGGAAAACTGAAAGTTGTTGATCTTTTACCCCTTTCATTTTAAAGCTAAGGTATGCTCTAGCCCTTGTTGATTCATGTTCTTTTCTAGTTTTCAGGGGCCTTACACCGAGAGTGCGTAGAGTTAAATGACAATTTCAGACTCAGACAAGCACATTTATCGTTAGATTAGAGTTTCCGTATGTTATGTCGGTAGCGAATGGGTAATTTTTACGACAATTCACTACCTGGTGGTCAAATAAAACTCAATGTTGAACTTCAGACTTTATGCAGAAGCGCCATTATTCAGATGGTCGATAATCGCTTGTTTTGCATGTTCTTCAGTGGCTTTTTCACCGTTAGGTACATCGATTTGTGTCTTCGGATGATCGCCCATTGCATCTTCGGCAATGTGTAACCAGTCTGGATGCCAGTAATAAAAGTCGTTGGTTTTGGTGTTATTCCAACTATGAACCCCTTGCTCAACACCTTTGTAATTCAAATCATCAAGAGTAAATAGTTTCATATTTTTCCCCAAAGTTAGCTTATGTAGTTATATTCAATAGCTCTCAATATCGTTGTGTTGTTGTTTCTCACAGCCGATTTTGAAATTAGCTGACTATATAAGTATCGAAGATTTCGAAGTGACTTCAAGCCAATAGATGTTCCCAAATCTACTGAGTTTGATAAACCTAAATACGTTCCCAAGTATATAAGCCTCATTTCTATGCATTAGGATGCGCTTTTGGCTAAAGGATGGCTAGGGTTAAGAGTGAGCAATTAGATTGCAACTTTGAAAGGTGTTCGGGCTAGGGAATAAGGTAAAAAAAGACCTCCACACGGGAGGTCTTAGTCATGTGTTTGCTCTAATCAGCGATTAGAAGTTTGCAGAGCGTGGTGTACGTGGGAATGGGATCACGTCACGAACGTTGCCCATGCCAGTTACGTAAGATACTAGACGCTCAAAGCCTAGACCAAAACCTGCGTGTGGCACTGTGCCGTAACGACGTAGGTCACGGTACCAGCTCATGTGTTCTGGGTCGATACCTACTTCACGCATACGTGCATCTAGGATTTCTAGACGTTCTTCACGTTGAGAACCACCGATGATTTCGCCGATGCCTGGTGCTAGTACGTCCATTGCCGCTACCGTTTTACCATCATCATTAGCACGCATGTAGAATGCTTTGATGTCTTTCGGGTAGTTCTTAACGATTACCGGTGCTTTAAAGTGTTGTTCAGCTAGGTAACGCTCGTGCTCAGAAGACATATCGATACCCCATTCAACTGGGAATTCGAACTCACGGCCTGAATCTAGAAGGATTTGGATCGCGTCAGTGTAGTCAACTTGAGCAAAATCAGAAGATACAAATTGCTCTAGACGAGTGATTGCTTCTTTATCGATGCGTTGAGCAAAGAACTCAAGGTCATCACGACATTCAGCCAGTACTGCATTGAATACGAACTTCAGCATATCTTCAGCAAGTTTCGCTACGTCGTCTAGTTCTGCAAACGCAACTTCTGGCTCAACCATCCAGAATTCCGCAAGGTGGCGGCTGGTGTTTGAGTTTTCAGCACGGAAAGTCGGGCCGAATGTGTAAACTTTGCTTAGTGCACAAGCGTAAGCTTCCGCATTTAGCTGACCAGATACGGTTAGGAACGTTTCTTTGCCGAAGAAATCTTCGTTGTAGTCTACTTTGCCTTCTTCAGTGCGAGGTAGGTTTTCCATGTCTAGCGTTGAAACGCGGAACATCTCACCAGCACCTTCTGCATCAGAAGCAGTGATTAGAGGAGCAGAAACCCAGAAGTAACCTTGCTCGTGGTAGAAACGGTGAATCGCTTGCGATAGACAGTTACGAACACGCGCAACCGCACCCATTACGTTAGTACGTGGGCGTAGGTGAGCAACTTCACGTAGGTACTCAATCGAGTGACGAGTTTTCGCCATTGGGTAAGTATCAGCATCTTCAACCCAACCCACAACTTTAACCTCAGTTGCAGCAAGTTCGAATGCTTGACCAGCCGCTGGAGAATCCACAACCTTACCCGTTACTTCAACAGAGCAGCCAGTGGTTAGCTTAAGCACTTCGTCGTTGTAATTATTAAGATTATTAGGGACCACGGCCTGAATCGGGTCGAAACAAGAGCCGTCATAGATGGCAAGGAAAGAAATTCCAGCTTTGGAATCACGACGCGAACGGATCCAGCCGCGAACAGTTACTTCACTGTCTACTGCTAGCTTACCGCTCAGTACGTCTTTTACAGGCGCGTAAGTCATGTTAACAATAATCTCCATTAAGGATTGGGGTAAAAATAGAACCCAACGTTTCAAACGATGAATTTATCAGTCGTTTGACTGATATTTCGCCAAAACATTGGGTTGTCATTACTTTTTCATCGAATGAACATATTACCTGTCAAATCGATAGCTTCAACCATTATTATCGATTTCGCGTCGATAATTCCGCTATTTTTTTACGTCATTGCGGTGACCTAACGAAAATTGGTTGATTAGCTGTGCGAGCCGTTCCGACAACTGCTCTAAGTCTAGGCTAATGTCTCGCGTTTGTGAGGCCAATTGCGAGGTATCATCAGCGTGAGCGGTAATGGTGTCGACTTTACCTTGTATGTGATGACTCACTGAAGAGGTGGTTTGCGATTTCTGTTGTATTTCGCGAGTGTGGTCTAACACTTGATGCATCTCTTTGACAACCGTATGCATTGTGGTAGAGAGCGTTTCTACATCTTCCGAGCGCTGATGAGCTTGCTCGCAGACTTGATCTACTGATGCCAGCGATTGCTGACTCCCTTGTTTAAATTGCTGAATAATCGAATCGATATTATTGGTTGCTTCGGCGGTGCGAGCTGCCAAATTACGAACTTCTTCTGCTACGACAGCAAAGCCACGGCCTTGTTCACCTGCGCGAGCTGCCTCGATGGCTGCGTTGAGTGCAAGCAGGTTAGTTTGTTCGGCAATGCCGCTGATCACTTCCAAAATCGTCGAGACTTCTTCGGTTTGGTCATTCAGCGACGTAATCTTCTCTTTAACATTATCAATCGAACCAACAAGTAACTTAATATCTTCACTCACATTGTGAGCACTGGAGGCACTCTCTGTTACGACCTCAACAGTATGATTGACCAAAGAAGTGGCTTCCTGAGTAGCAAGATCGGTTTGGCTTTGTTGTTCCAGCATCGTGTTAATATTGCTTTGTACATCGTTGGTTTCGGTTTGTTGATTATTGACGGCATCATCTGTGGACTGTGCGACATGTGTTAGTCGACTTGCAGCATTGGATAGTGAATGTGTGGTTTGCTGAACGTTGTGAAGGCTGTCGCTTACCGTGTCCATAAATGAATTTATGGAGTTGGTGAGTACACCAATCTCATCGTGTTGCTTACTTTCCAAGCGTCCAGATAGATCTTTAGTCTGAGAGACCTGTGACATGAACTTTGAAGCCGCTTGCAATGGAGTCACAACAATCTTGCGCGTCAGCGCCATGGTAATGAGAAAGCCGACAAAGGTAATTGATGCCATGATCGCCACTGCCATCAGTGCTTGTTGGTGCACCAGTGAGTTGACGTGGCTGATGTTGTATTCCAGTCGAATGGCGCCTAACACTTCGCCTTCTGGCGCGGCATGGCAGCCAACACAGTTAGTGCCTCGATAATCTAGACTTGATTTCATTGGTAAGGCGACCACCAAGCCTTGCCCCCAACTTGCCGCTATCGGTTCAATAACAAGTTCGCCATCAAGCGCTCGCTTATCGATGTTATCGAGCGGTGCTTGATCAGGGTTACCGGGGCCGTAAAGTTTATTCACTGCTGGTGCTCTGAGCACTTTGACGTTTTCTATTCCCTCTTGGCTAAGTGCTTTTTCGCGTAGAGTTTCTTTTTGAGACATTGTGCCAGTTAACATCATCATGTTGAGGCTATCAAAGTAGTTGCTGGCTTTATCATGCAGTTGTTCACTGAGTACTTCATGAATGAGCTGCTTCTGTTGTTGGTATTGGTAAAATGTGGAAACAGCAAGAACGCAGCCAAAGACAAGTACTAATGCAACAAGTAGCTTAAACGTTATTGTTGAGCGCATAGGTTTTTCTAATTCTTATTTATGGGATTAATACGCAACTCTACCTGAGCATAAATTGATATGTTATCCATCTGTATCATAAATGTGACCATTAACTTATTGTGGTTATAATATTGTGATCAGAACGAAAGTGTTGGTATGAGGTGGTGATTTAGTAACAACTTAGTTAGTATGTGTCACCTTTGTAGCCATTAGCGTAGTAATTAGATGAAAACTGAGTTGTATAAAGATTTTATGTTTGAAGCGGCACACCACCTGCCAAATGTACCTGAAGGGCATAAATGCGGTCGCTTACATGGTCATTCTTTTTTGGTCAGAATCTATGTTGAAGGTGAAGTAAACCCACATACCGGTTGGGTCGTAGATTTTGCAGAGATAAAAGCGGCATTCAAGCCGATTTACGATCGTTTGGATCACTACTATCTGAATGATATTGAAGGATTAGAAAATCCAACCAGCGAAGTGTTAGCAAGATGGGTTTGGACTCAACTTAAGCCAGCATTACCGTTGTTGAGTAAAGTAGAAATCAAAGAAACATGCACCGCAGGCTGTATTTATCGCGGTGAATAAGCTAATCAGCGAATGATATAAACAGGGCGGGGTAGAATCTCCGCCCTTCATTTTTGTAACAGCATTAAAGCCGATGTCTTAAAATACGTTCTTTGCCACTCTTGCCGTAAATGAGTTTTCGCTCTTCGACAAAACCCGATGCTAAGAAGAATTGTTGCGAGGCATCATCGGTTGCGGGTATCGACACACAAATAGAATCACTATTGGCACTGATGGCATTGGCATAGATATTGAGCTTTTGCATTACTCGTCGACCAAGCCCTTTTCGTTGATAGGCCTTATCAAGCACGATATATTTTAGACTGAGTTCATGCCTACGAGCGAAGGTAGAAGAGAACGAAAAGGCCTTATCGATAATAAGATAGCCGATCGCTTTTTGGTCGACACACAGACTGAGAAATACTTCGTATTTAGAGCGTTGTTGGTAGGATTGCTCGAAAGGTAAATGAGCGTGTTTTTGCTCGGGTAAAACTTCAATTTGCATCAAACTGGCGAAATCTTTCAGCTTCGTCGGCTTTATCGCAATCATATTGCCTCTTTTACTACATACAAAAATGGCGACCTTGAGAGTCGCCATTATATCTTCAAATCTTTAAACAGAATATCACACTGTTATCGATTTTATATGGGTTACCACTAAACTTAGCAGATAACCTTAATCGCAAGACCACCTTGAGAAGTTTCACGGTATTTTGCGTTCATGTCTTTACCTGTTTCTAGCATCGTTTCGATAACTTTATCTAGCGATACGCGAGGAGCAGATGAGCGACGAAGTGCCATACGAGTTGAGTTGATTGCTTTAACAGCAGCAATACCGTTACGCTCGATACATGGTACTTGTACTTGACCTGCTACAGGGTCACAAGTTAGACCTAGGTTGTGTTCCATCGCGATTTCAGCAGCCATACATACTTGCTCTGGGCTACCACCCATAAGCTCAGCAAGACCTGCTGCAGCCATAGAACATGCAACGCCTACTTCACCTTGACAGCCAACTTCAGCACCAGAGATAGAAGCATTACGCTTGTATAGACCACCGATTGCGCCAGAAGCCGCAAAGAAACGCATGTAGTCTTTTTCTGTTACCGTTTGGATGAACTTATCGTAGTAAGCCAATACTGCTGGGATGATGCCACATGCACCGTTAGTTGGTGCTGTAACCACACGACCACCTGCAGCGTTTTCTTCATTAACTGCAAAAGCGAACATGTTAACCCAGTCAACCACTGCCATTGGATCGTTAGACGTTTTTTCTGACGTTAGCAATTGCTGACGCAGTGCTGCCGCACGGCGAGGTACACGTAGTGGCCCAGGTAGGATGCCTTCTTCGTTCATACCACGTTCCATACATTCACGCATAGTGCGCCAAATGTTTGCAAAGTAAGTACGAGTTTCGTCATCCGAATGAAGTGCGTGTTCGTTCTTCATTACAAGCGCACTAATAGATAAGCCGCTTTCTTTACACTGGTTGATCAGTTCTTCAGCAGAAGTGTACTCGTAAGGCGCTTTAACAGAGCTTTCAGAGTCTTTACCGAAGTTCTCTTCATCAACGATGAAACCACCGCCGATAGAGTAGTAAGTTTTTGAGAATACTTTTTCTTCTTCAATCCAAGCATGGATTTGCATGCCGTTCTCGTGTAGCGCTAGGTTAGTAGTATGGAAATTCATACCACCGTCACGAGGGAATGAAACTGTATGACAGTGCATGCCAACAGGAAGACGTTCTGTTTCTTCTACTCGTGCAATAAAGCTCGGAATAGAATCGATATCCACTTTCTCAGGAGTGTTGCCAGCAAGACCCATGATGATAGCGATATCTGTGTGGTGACCTTTCCCTGTCAGTGATAGTGATCCATAAACGTCAACGGTAATTTTAGTGATGTCACGCAGCTTGCCCATCGCACGTAGATCATCAATAAATTCTTTACCCGCTTTCATTGGGCCTACAGTGTGTGAACTTGAAGGACCAACGCCGATTTTATAGATGTCAAAAACACTAATCATTTAGATTACCTCATAAGTAAGCCTCCCCGAGTGGGGAGGCTTATTTTTCATTATACTTTTAGCTTTAACTGCCCAATAAACTAGGGGAAATTAAAGAGCGCCGTAGATTACAGAAGTAATCGCTGCAAGACCACAGATAACTGTGAAAAGCTGTACAGGTGCTGAAGTTTTGTACTTAGCCATTGCAGGTACTTTGTGCATCGCAAATACAGGTAGAAGGAACAGGATAGCCGCGATCATTGGCGCGCCCATTGTTTCAATCATACCTAGGATGCTTGGGTTGATAATTGCAACGATCCAAGTAGTGATAACGATGAATAGTAGTGAACCTTTCTCGATCTTGCTTACTGGAGTAGAAGAGCGAGATTTGATTAGACCAACTAGACCTTCGTGAGCACCTAGGAAGTGACCGAAGTAGCTAGAAGTAATCGCAGCGAATGCAACAACTGGACCCATGTAAGAGATGATTGGGTTGTCGTGTACGTTTGCTAGGTAAGAAAGTACAGAGATGTTTTGCTCTTGTGCCATTGCTAGTTGTTCTGGAGATAGAGATAGAACAACAGAGAACACGAAGAACATTACAAAGCCCATTAGCATCATCGCAGCACCGCCAGTGATTGCGTCAGTTTTCTTAACTGCGTCGTCACCGAAGTTCATGCGTTGTTCTTTAGAGAACTGAGAGATAACAGGGCTGTGGTTGAATGAGAATACGATGATTGGAATTGCTAGCCAAACTACAACAGGCATAGTGCTGAAGTCAGGTGCTACTTCCATCATTGATGTATTCCAGTCAGGAATTAGGAACACAGATAGTGCTAGAAGGATGAATACTAGAGGGTAAACCATTGCTGAAGTTGCTTTCAGCATTAGCTCTTTACCAAATACAACACCACCCGTCATCGCAGCGATTAGCGCGCCAGAAAGCAACCAGCGTGGAATAGATTCCATACCCATTTGGTTAACTAGGAACGAGTCAACCGTGTTAGTGATACCAACACCGTAGATTAGAACGATAGGGTAGATAGCGAAGAAGTAAGCGAAAGTGATTAGGTTCGCACCAGTTTTACCGAAGTGTTCTTCTACAGTATCTGTGATGTCAGCTTCAGGGTTTTTAGCAGAAAGAACGAAACGAGCTAGAGATTTGTGTGCAAACCAAGTCATTGGCGCAGCAATTAGAGCTAGAGCAACTAGAGGCCAGAAACCGCCAGCACCCGCTTTAATTGGAAGGAATAGCACACCAGCACCTACCGCGGTGCCGAACAGAGATAAACACCAAGTGAAATCTTTGTAAGTAAACTTACTTGCAGATTTCTCGGTTACTGCTGTTGAAGTAGTAGAGTTCATATTTGAGTTACTCATTTTTTGGGAACAGGAAATAAGTCGGCGCAATTTTGCATAATTGAATTGCAAAATTGTTAGATCTAAATCACAAAATGATGGGATGGCTCATATGATATGTCAAAAAGGCGTTTTTTGTCACGAATTTTACGTGCCACAGATGATTTATATTAATCTTTGACATTAGTTAAAGTAATGCAAAAGTTGCAGTGTTTTTGTTTAATCAATGTAATCGTTTGCGCGCAAAACGCCTTTAAACTGTACGTTGTATTGCAACTCGAAGATTCAAACAAATTATCTAGATTTGTACGATTTGAGACTGCATAGCTTGTATGATTTGTGCCGTCATGCCCCAAATAAAATGGTTTTGGTAATTAATACCAAAAACACGATGTGATTGCTGATTGATATCGAAGGTCATACTGTTTAAAAAACGCGGGTCAAGCACGATATCAACAGGAACTTCAAACACATCATCGACTTCCCCGTAATCAATATTCAATGTGTAGCTTGAGTCAATAAAGGCTAGGTATGGTGTGACATTAAAGGCACTTATAGTGGGCAATTCAGGCATTTGACCAAAAATTTGTATTAAGTGTGGAGAAATTCCAATTTCTTCGTGAGTCTCACGCAGCGCTGTTGCTTGTAGTGTTGAATCGTAGCTCTCTAATTTTCCACCCGGAAAACTGATTTGACCAGGGTGGTGTTTTAGGTGATGTGCGCGCTTGGTGAATAGCACATGCAAGCCTTGTGCCCGCTCGACAAATCCAATCAGAACCGCTGCTTTTCTAAGGTGCTCTCCTTGTAAAAATTGAAGCCTTTTTAAGCTATCGCTGTGATATGCGACAGGTTGTTTAAATTGAAATTGTTGAATGAGAGCGTGACGACTGTTAGGAACTTGCACAAATCCTCCTCTATCTGTTTGAAAAACCCAGTGTTATGGATCATGCTTTGAGGTAGCTATTGGAAGCGTGTACCTAATAAGTATTAAAGGTAACAGAGGCATAACTCATAATAGATATAGCAAAAAGGGTTAGGGGATGAAAGGGATCATTTTTACTGAATTTATGGATTTAGTTGAAGATAAGTTCGGCTTGGAAGTGCTTGATCAAATACTCGATGAAGTCGGGGATGAGGGCATTTACACTGCAGTTGGCAGCTATGATCATAAAAAGTTGGTCAAACTTATCGTTAAGCTGAGTGAAATTAGTCAATTGCCTCCAGAAACCTTGCAAGAGGTGTTTGGACGAGCGGTGTTTAATAATTTGTACTCGACACTGCCTGATTCTGCGAGTTTGTCTGAGTGCAAAAATAGCTTTCAATTTGTGCGCTTGGTTGAAGACTATATTCATATCGAAGTGAAAAACTGTACCCCGAAGCCAACCCGCCAAAATTTGAGTTTATTTCCGAGAGCGAGACAGAGCTCATCTTCGACTATAAAAGCGCACGTTGTATGTCGCATGTTTGTTTGGGTTTAGTACAAGGATGTGCCGATCATTTTGATGAAAAGTTTGATATCACTATGAACGAACAATCCTCAGACAATAGCCACGTTAGGTTTCAGCTTACGCTAGTTGAGTAGGGACAATATGAGTAGTTCTCCACTCGAGCGAAAAATTATACGGGAAAAAGCAGCACGTAAGCAGGCTGAGAGTTTGCTTGAGCAGAAAAGCTTAGAATTGTATGAAGCGAACCAACAGCTCAAATTGGTACTTGACCAGCTTGAAAGTCAAAACCTCAAAGGGTTAAAAAAACTGGAATTTGAAGGGTACATTAGTAAATCTCTGATCCTATTTGGCCGATCTTTTTTAAGCCGTACCCTTGATGATGGTTTACTCCTTAGCTTTCTTGAACGCCTGCGTTCATCAAAACTGATTGACGCAATTAGTTTATATATTCGATCTGATCTTCTCCCTAGTGTAGTAGCGACCCATTTTGGTTCGATTAAGCCTACCGATGACCAAGATATCTGTAAGAAACCTCGTTGGCGCGGTTCCCACTTATGTATGCCGATTGAAGTGGAAGATGGTTTAGTGGGAGAACTGCAGATTATTGTTGAGGAGGAGGAATTCGAAAAAGCCTTTGTACAAAGTCAAATGGCTTTGGTGATTGAGCTTTTATCGGGTGCCATTAGTCGCCAATTGATGGTCACGAAAACTCAACAGGCTCGCAAGCGAGCTGAAGAATCTGAAAAGGCGACCAAAGAGTTCGTTGCGATGATTAACCATGAGCTCAGAACGCCGCTTACTGGTCTGCTAGGCAGTGCGGAATTGCTGGCCGATACACCGCTCAATCAAGACCAGCAAACCATGTTAACCAACTTAACCCATTCGGGTGATTTGCTTCGCCATATCATTAACGATCTCCTCGATTTCAGTAAAATTAGCGCCGGAATGATGCAACTGTTCTCCAGTGAGTTTAGCTGGCATGATATGAAAAATATGCTTCACGGTATTTTAGTCCACAAGCACAAGAGAAGCAGATCGCTTTCTTAATCGAAGAGCGTGGGGAAATGCCTGAGTTGCTCGTAGGAGATTTTGAACGAATAGGGCAAATACTGACCAATATTATTGGTAATGCGGTCAAGTTCACTTCGATTGGACGAGTCGAAGTATTGGCTCAGTGGCGAGAAGAGGCGCTGCATTTAGTTATCACCGATACTGGCTGCGGAATTCCCCAAGAAGCTCAGGCGTTACTGTTTGACCCATTTGTACAAGCGGATAGAACCGCGAAGCGTACTTATGAAGGCACAGGATTAGGTTTAGCAATTTGTAAAAACTTGGTCGCTCTGATGAATGGCAGCATCGATTTTGTCAGTGATGTGGGTGTGGGCAGCGAATTTACTATTGTATTGCCGCTGCAAACTGCAGTGCGTCGCAGTAATGTCATTGAAGCCGAAACTCATGAGTCACGTCCGTTAGATACTTTGAGTATTTTGGTGGTTGATGATATTCGTATGAATCAAATCATTATCAATCAAATGCTGAAAAAACTGTCGATTAGTCCTGATACGGCAAGTAACGGGCGAGAAGCAATAGAGGCCGTCGAGAGCGCCAGCTACGATTTGATTTTTATGGATTGCCGTATGCCAGAAATGGACGGCTTTGAGGCGACGAGTTATTTACGTGGTAAGCAATACACACGGCCAATTGTCGCATTGACCGCGGGTACAACCTTAGAAGAGCGTGAACGCTGCATTGAATCTGGTATGGATGATATTTTGACTAAGCCCTATACCGCCAACGATCTAAAAGCGATGATAGAAAAGTGGGTTTAATTGCTGCTTAAGCGAGTACTGGTAATATACGGCTCAACTTGTCTAACGTCTCTTGGTATTCTGCGTTGACTTCACTATCAGCAACTAATCCACCTCCAGCCCACACATGAAGCATACCTTTTTCTGCCACCAGAGTGCGAATAGTGATGCTGGTATCCATGCGTCCGTGACGACTGATGTAACCGATACTGCCGCAATAAGCGCTGCGACGATGCGGTTCAAGCTCCTCGATGATTTCCATCGCGCGTACTTTCGGCGCTCCAGTAATAGAACCTCCAGGGAAACACGCTCTCAGCAAATCAATTGGTTGATATTGGTGGTCTAGCTCGGCTTTGATGGTACTCACCAAATGATGTACAGCTGGAAAGCTCTCTACGTCAAATAGCTTTGGCACATGTACACTGCCCGGGCGAGCAACACGACCGACATCATTACGCAGCAAATCGACGATCATTAGGTTTTCAGCTTGGTCTTTCTCTGCATTGACAAGCTCTTCGGCATACGCCTGATCTTGGGCCGGATCGGCACTTCGTGGGCGTGTGCCTTTAATCGGTTTGGTTTCAATCGTGCGGTGGTCAACTTGGACAAAACGCTCGGGTGAAACGCTCAATATAGTGCTGTGTTCGGTTCGAATGAACGCAGAAAAAGGTGCTTGGTTAAATTGCTCCAACTTTTGATACGCTTGCCACTCGTCCCCTTGATAAGGTGCAGTAAAGCGTTGTGCCAAATTGATTTGATAGCAATCACCAGAGAGTAAGTATTCTTGTACTTGGGCAAATTTATCTTGGTATTGTGCTTGGCTCATATTGGATCGCCAATCTTGAGTCAGAGCAAACGTATTATTAGATGTAGTGGATTGCGTAGTTAACCAAGCATAGTGTTGCTCGACATTTTGGCCGACAACCCATGCTTGTTGACGCTGGTGGTCAACGACCAGCGCCCAATCATATAGACCAACGGCCATTTCAGGTGTGTCCAAGTCGTGTTCTGCAGTGTTGGGCAGATCTTCAACTCGACGTCCTAGATCGTAGGCAAAGTAACCAAGTACACCGCCTACAAAAGGCAGTTCGCCCTGATAGTCAAGAGGCGGTAAATGACGATTTTGCACATTTTGGATCACGGTAAAAGGATCGTCATTTGTTTGGTAATCTGTATCCCATTCTGTAACTTGAGTGGTTGCTCCTTGAGTTACTATTGTCACAATAGGATTAGCCACCAGAATATCAAATCGACTGTCAACATGACTTGTAGACGCTGAGCGCAGCAACATTGCCCAATTATCGCTAGAAATCGGCGAAAATAGGTGTGTTGCAAGGTCAGGAGTGTAGTTAATTTGCTTGAATTGCAAGCAATTTGGCTGAGTGTTATTCATTTGTTTAAATTGTGACAAAGAAATCGTTCAGTTCGTGGCACGTTAGGAAAAGCAAGAGTATCATAACCGAAATAGAACCCGCTACTTAGAATAAAAACGGATGACTGAAAGGTGTTAGTTTGTCAGAAGTGGATGTTTAACAAAGTGGGAAAATGGAAGCAATAAGAGGCAAGTAATGACAGTAATCCGTAGACAGGATGTGATCGGCAGTGTCGCTGATGCACTTCAGTACATTTCTTACTACCACCCACTCGATTTTGTGCAAGCTCTAGAGCAAGCATATCATCGAGAGCAAAGCCAAGCGGCAAAGGATGCCATCGCCCAGATTTTGATTAACTCTCGTATGTCTGCAGAAGGCCATCGTCCGATCTGTCAAGACACTGGCATCGTCACCTGCTTCGTCAATATCGGTATGGGCGTTCAATGGGACGACACTGATATGACTGTGCAACAAATGGTGGATGAAGGTGTACGTCAAGCCTACACCAATCCAGATAATCCATTGCGTGCTTCAGTGTTGAGCGACCCTGCAGGTAAACGTATCAACACCAAAGACAATACACCGGCTGTGGTTCATATCAATATGGTACCGGGTGATAAAGTTGAGATTCAAATCGCAGCCAAAGGCGGCGGTAGTGAAAACAAAACTAAGATGGTGATGCTTAACCCATCGGATGATATCGCTGAATGGGTGGAAAAAACACTACCATTGATGGGGGCTGGTTGGTGTCCTCCAGGCATGTTGGGTATCGGTATCGGTGGTACTGCAGAAAAAGCAGCGGTATTGGCGAAAGAATCCTTGATGGAACACATCGACATTCATGAACTGATTGAACGTGGTCCGCAAAACGCTGAAGAAGAGTTACGTCTTGATATCTTTAAACGCGTTAACCGCTTAGGTATTGGCGCTCAAGGCCTTGGCGGTTTGACTACTGTGGTTGATGTTAAGATCAAAACAGCTCCGACTCATGCCGCTTCTAAACCAGTATGCATGATCCCGAATTGCGCTGCGACCCGTCACGTTCATTTCACGCTTGATGGTAGCGGTCCAGCAGAATTGACACCACCTAAGCTAGAAGATTGGCCAGATATTACATGGGAAACAGGCGAGAGCACTCGTCGTGTTAACCTTGATACAGTGACCAAAGAAGAAGCAATGGAGTGGAAGACGGGTGAAACCTTATTGCTAACCGGTAAGCTGTTAACCGGTCGTGATGCCGCGCATAAACGCATTCAAACCATGCTTGATAATGGTGAAGGTTTACCAGAAGGTGTCGATCTAAAAGGTAAGTTTATCTACTACGTTGGTCCTGTCGATGCGGTTGGTGATGAAGCCGTTGGCCCTGCTGGCCCAACAACGTCAACTCGTATGGATAAATTTACTGACATGATGCTCGAAGAAACCGGCATTATGGGTATGATTGGTAAAGCCGAGCGCGGCCCTGCAACGGTTGAGTCAATTAAGAAGCACCAATCTGTGTATTTGATGGCGGTTGGTGGAGCCGCATACCTAGTAGCGAAAGCGATCAAGAAAGCGCGTGTTGTTGCGTTTGAAGATTTAGGTATGGAAGCGATCTACGAGTTTGAAGTGGAAGATATGCCAGTAACCGTCGCGGTTGATTCAAGTGGCGCTAATGCTCACCAAATCGGTCCGGATACTTGGAAGTAAAATCCAAGAGATGGAAGCTTGATTGGCTAACAGTAATTTACGTATGTAATCACTTATGTATGTAGACGGATAAAAATGCAGCGAAAGCTGCATTTTTTTTTGCGAAGTCCTTGTGCTAGTTGCAGTGGGTATATACTGTTGTTAAATCAATAATAAAAAAGGAGAGCTCATGCCTCGTTTTATTCAAATATTGCAGATCATTATTGCTGCAGTTGTCGCCTTCTTCGTTGGCTATGATCTTATTTTGCACGGCATCAGTATTTTCAATGAAAAATACGTCACCATCAGTTGCGTACTGTTTGTCTTGCTAGAGATTGCACTGTTTGTTATCTACAAACTGATAGAAGACGATTAGAACATCATATATTCATATCGAAGCTACTAAATAGTAAACCTCTGATTTCTATCAGAGGTTTTGTTCATCTAGGATTAATATAGATTTACTTATATTGGCTACCGTCATAAGAGTTATGAGAGTTTAAATGAAGAGTATTAAACAAGAAGTGAATGATTTTCTGTATCGCAGCATGGACTCACATGTGCGCATTGCTGTTACCGGTCTGTCACGTGCGGGTAAAACGGCATTTATTACTTCATTGGTGAATCAGTTACTTCATACCTCTACTCATCAGCAGTTACCACTGCTCAGTGCGGCCCGCGATAAGCGCTTGATTGGCGCTAAGCGCGAGCCTCAATCGAATATGATGGTGCCACGTTTTGCTTACGATGATGCGATGATGCAACTGCAAGGCGCAGAGCCAAATTGGCCAGAGCCAACTCGTGATGTGAGTGAAATACGCCTTGCACTCAAATACAAACCAACCAAACGTACCAAAAAGCTTATAAGCAGCACTGCGACGCTTCATTTGGATATTATTGATTATCCGGGTGAATGGTTATTGGATCTGCCATTACTTGATATGGAGTTTGAAGCATGGGCTGAAAGCCAGTTTGCTGCACTTAAGGGTTTACGTTTAGAGCTTGCAAAGCCTTGGTTGGATGCGTTGCAAACCATTGACCTTGATGCGGAAGTGAGCGAACAGCAACTTCAAGAAATTTCACAGCTTTACACTGATTATCTTAAAGCGTGTAAAGACCAAGGCTTGCACTGGGTGCAACCGGGTCGCTTTGTGCTGCCGGGAGAGTTGGAAGGGGCTCCGGTGTTGCAATTTTTCCCATGCCGCATTACCGATGAACATAAAGTAGTGCGTGGCAGTAATTTAGCCATGTTGAAAGCTCGCTACCATGAGTACCAAACTAAGGTGGTGAAAGCGTTCTATAAGCAGCATTTTTCGACCTTCGATCGCCAAATTATTTTGGTGGACTGCTTGCAGCCGCTAAACGCAGGCTATGACTCCTTTATGGATATGCGCGCCGCGCTTGAACAGTTGATGCACAGTTTCAAGTACGGTCGTAGCAATCTACTTAAGCGTTTGTTTGCCCCTCGAATTGATAAGATACTATTTGCCGCGACCAAAGCCGATCATGTGACACCGGATCAGCATGCTAATTTGGTGTCGTTGCTGCAACAAATGGTGCATCCCGCATGGCAAACCGCCTCATTTGAAAACATTGAAATTAGTTGTATGAGTATGGCGTCGATTCAAGCGACACAATCGGGCTTTATCGCTAACAATGGGAAATCGACGCCAGCAATTCAAGGCACAACTCTGGCGGGGGATGCAATGACCGTTTATCCCGGCGAAGTGCCAAATAAATTGCCAAGTGCTGCTTATTGGCAAAAGCAGGGCTTTGAATTTACGGCGTTTCGACCAATGAGTAGCCATCACGATGAGCCGCTACCCCATATTCGGGTCGATAAGGTGTTGGAGTATTTGATTGGAGACAAATTGAAATGAGTGAATTTAAATCGAAACAGGTCTTTGATCAGCCGCTTGACGCTAATCCACAGCCGCAAGTTGAACTGACGGCACAGCAGCAGTTCCAAAACAGTGATTCGTTTGTGCCTATGGCTGTTGAGACTGAAACGACGCATGAAAGTGAGCAGCAATTAGAGCAGATTATTCGACCTAGCAAAAAGCGTAAATGGTTGGCAACAGGTTTAATAACCGCGTTTTCAGGTTTGGTCGCATGGCAAGCGGTAGACAGTGTCGTCACTGCAATTCAAACCGCTGACTGGCTTGCATTAGGCTGGGCTGGATTTATTTCGGCGATTGCTGCGCTTGGGTTAGGGGCAATCGGCAAAGAGTTGTGGAAATTGCGTAGTCTGCGTGATCATTTCTCAATTCAAGAGCAAAGTGAGCTATTGCTTGCAAGCGATAGTGTTGGTCAAGGCAAAGCGTTTTGCCAAGATATTGCTAAAAAAGGCGGCATACTGCCGGAGTCACCAAGTTATGATCGTTGGCTTAATGGTTTAAGTGCTTCTCATTCGGATGCTGAAATTCTTGATATGTATGATGCCATTGTTGTGGCGGAGCAAGATAAACTCGCGACTAAGATTGTGACCAAACACGCCAGCGAATCGGCAGTATTGGTAGCGATCAGTCCGTTAGCAGTGGCAGATATGCTGCTGGTGGCTTGGCGTAATTTTAAGATGGTTGACAACCTAGCTCAGGTTTATGGTATTGAACTGGGTTACTGGTCTCGCTTGCAGTTGTTTAAGTCAACGTTAGTCAATATGGCAGCCGCGGGTGCAAGTGAATTAGCCATTGATGCCAGCGTTGATCTGATGTCAATGGACTTGGCTGGCAAACTTTCTGCACGGGCAGGGCAGGGACTGGGCGTTGGCATTTTAACCGCCCGCTTAGGGGTAAAGGCTATTTCGTTACTGCGGCCAATGCCGTTCCATCGTGACAGAGCGGTCAAGCTATCGGCAATTCGCAAGCAGATTGTATTAAAAGTCGCCGAAATATCCGCAAAATAAATTTAATGTGATGCTGGTATTGTTGCCTCTCTTGACGGCAAATAAGGGTTGAAGGAAACTACTGTCAACTTTTCCTGACACCCTTATTAGGATTATATCAGTGCGTCTAGAAGTCTTATGTGAAGATCGACTTGGCTTAACCAAAGAGTTGCTCAATATCCTCGCGACAAGAAACATCGATTTGCGTGGTATCGAAATTGATATTTCAGGCATTATTTACCTAAATTGCCCTGATATCGATTTTGATACCTTCAGTGAATTGATGGCGGAAATTCGCCGTATCTCAGGCGTAAAAGATGTACGCAAAATTCAGTTCATGCCAATGGAAAGGCAAAATACTGAGCTCGTTTCACTGCTTAACAACCTGCCTGAACCTGTATTGGCGATTGATTTGCGTGGCAACATTGATATGGCTAACCACGCAGCATTAAACCTGTTTAATTTGCCAAAGCAGGAAGTGATCAAACAGCAAATCAGTCATCTGCTGCCAACCTTTAACTTCTCGAAATGGGCTGAAGGTAATATTACTCGTCAGCGTGAAAATATCGTGGTCAATGGTCTCGATTACGTGATGGAGATTACGCCGGTCTACATCACGACTGAAAACCAAGAATCTATTCTTGCCAGCACAGTAATGATCATTCGTGCGGCGCAAGACAAATCACTGCTTAAACAAATGTTACCGGTACAAAGCACACTTGGTTTTGAACACTTTGTTGGTATTTCCAATCGTCATAAGGCGCTGATCAATCAAGCTAAAAAGCTCGCCAATATGGACCAGCCATTGCTGATTCATGGCGAAACGGGGACGGGCAAAGAAATGCTGGCGCGTGCATGCCATAACCGTTCTGATCGCGCAGCAGAGCCTTTCCTGGTGTTAAGTTGTGCATCGATGCCAGATGATGTTGCCGAGACAGAACTATTTGGTCACGGTCCAGGCATGTTCAATCATCAAGAGGCGTATAAGGGCATCTTTGAGCAGGCAAATGGTGGTACGGTATTCCTCGATGAAATCGGCGAGATGAGCCCGCACTTGCAAATCAAGCTACTGCGTTTGTTGCAAGATGGTCGTTTCCGCCGTGTCGGAGAAGAACACGAAGTGCAAGTGGACGTGCGTGTGATTGCGTCTACTCGCCACAATTTGGCTGAATTAGCCGAATCAAGATCATTCCGAGAAGATTTATTTTATCGCTTGAATGTTCTCACACTGCAAATTCCACCGCTGCGTGAACGCAGTACAGATATTGAGCCATTATTGGCAATGTTTGTTTCAAAATACGTTGGGCAGTTAGGGATCAAACGTCCAGAGCTAGCGCCTGATTTGATTGATCAACTTAGTGCTTATAATTGGCCGGGCAATATGCGTCAATTAGACAATATGGTGCTGCGTGCGTTGACTGAATTGGAAACGGATACTCTGAGTGTAGAACAGTTCCATCTGCCACAAATCGATGCGTCGATGGCTGCAGGCTCTGCACTGTGTTTAGATGGTTCACTTGATGACATTATGAAAGATTACGAGTCACGAGTGTTAGAGCGCTTGTATCAAGCCTACCCATCGAGCCGTAAATTGGCTAAGCGTTTAGATGTCTCGCATACATCTGTGGCTAACAAGCTTAGAGAATACGGGATTCGCAAGCTTTGAATAGTCAGGTCAGCACACCTCAACAGATGCATTATCAAGACGATGATCTTATTGTGCGCACGGCACAAACTTACGATGCGCACATGATCTATGAGTATTTCACCATAAATCGTGAATTTCTCAAGCCTTGGGAGCCCAAACGTGAAGACGAGTTCTTCACTATTTCGGGTTGGACGGTGCGCTTGATCAAACTTGATGAGTTACATAAACGAGGTTTAGGGTATTATATACTGGTTATCGATAAACCCAGCGGTAAGATGCTAGGAACCATCTCGTTCAGTAATATTACCCGTTTTCCGCTCCATAGTTGTAATCTTGGCTATTCATTGGCTGAAAGTGCACAAGGTAAAGGCTACATGACTCGCGCTTTGCAAGTGGCGATTGACTATATGTTTGAGGTACAGAATATTCACCGTATCTCTGCCGGATATATGCCTCACAACCATCGCAGTGAAGCGGTGCTTAAGCGCTTAGGTTTTGAACGAGAAGGCTACGCCAAAGATTTCCTATTGATTGATCAGCAGTGGCAAGATCATGTGATCACTGGATTAATCAATCCGAATTGGAAATTAACTCAATGATGAGTGATAGGCTTTAGTAGCAAGTTACAAACAAGCATTGGTTCGACTTATACCGATGTTATTGAACGACAACCAAGGTCAAAGTTGGTTGGAATAAAGAGTTAGAAAGCAGCAAGTGTCTGAAATAATGCACGAATCGATGAAAATTCGTTGGTATTATGACACGCTGCAAGACAGATTATTGAACAGGCCAGTGACAAAGACTGGCTAAAGTCTTAATTGAGGAACAAGATGTCTTATTTACCTTTGGACCAGTACCAAAGAAAATGGATTTTTACTCATCAATCGATGCCGGTACCAAGTGAAGATCTAAAGGCGATCAAGCCAATGGATCAAGCGCGTTCGGCACAGCTATGGAAAGATAATATTAGTGCCCAAAGTCCAGATGCTGAGCGTTTAAGCTCAAGTGATTGGCCGATGAAAGCAAACAATTGGTCGTCAACGGTTGATTGGATGAGTGCTTGGGAAGCTGACGAACAAGAGTTACCGACAGAAGTGCTTGAGTATCTTGACTGGCAGGATGATGTAACTGTTTATTTTTGCTATGAAAAATACAATGTAATTGAAACTAAATGGTCAGTATTTAAGAAGCATTGGAAGAACTTTTTGTTCTATGATGACGGCCCAATTTTGATTGGCCGCCGACGTCATGAGGCACTATGGTTTGGTGATAATGGTCAGGTTAAGTTGGGTAAACGCGACTGAACCACATTAAATAAACGAAAGTTTGAAGAGCGAATTTTGACAAGATCAATTCGCTTTTTTTGATTTTAGGATCCAAGTTTAGATCCTATTTTTTAAATTAAATCAATAGATTGAGTTGTGATATTTATCGCATATATGTGATTAAATAATGCATGAATCGATGATTTTGGTATCATAACAAGTAGTTAGTTGTTATATAAAACTAACTTTGTGATGATTAATAGGGAAATGCTGTGGAAAGTTTATTAGTGCAATTGAAAAAGGATTTCTATAAAAACATTAGTTCACTTCAGGCATACACACTGCCTCAAAGCCAGCCAACATTAAACGTGTTAACTGAAGAAGAGTTGGCAGAACTCGAGCATGTTTGGGTTGAACTATCTGTTTGGCAACGCAATCAAGCATCGTACTAATTTTTAATCATCATCACATTAGATAAACCCCTGCGCATTAGTTAGTGCCCAGGGGTTTATTTTTGTCAGTGCTCTTTGGGATGTCATCTACTCAAGCAAAATGACTAACACCGATCAGAACACTTATCATTTGGTCCCACGCTGGCGTGATGTGAACACCGGGTTACGTCGTTCAATCGCTGTAATAGATCGCTTTGGTATATTTCTTTTGGTTCTAATTCCTGCTGAATATTAGAACAAATGTGATCTAAACATTGAATTCTTTGGTAAGAGTCCTCATAGTTACCCCACAGAGGCATTTTGTAATGAATGCGTTTACAGAAATAGATAACAACAGTCTTCAAGTGAGTAAAGAGATGGCGGAAGTACGAGCCAGAGTAGAATTCAAAGTCGGCGTTGGTAGTAAAATCGACGCAGAGATCCTTTCCTTTAAAGGTCTAGAAACAGATAAAGAGCATGTTGCAGTCATCTTCAAAAAAGCAGACCACACTCAAGATGTACCGTTAGTTCGCATGCATTCTGAATGTTTAACTGGCGATGTGTTCCATTCGTCACGATGCGATTGTGGCGAACAGCTAGAAGAGACCATTGAAAAAATGGGAGAAGCTGGTGGCATCATCCTCTATTTGCGTCAGGAAGGACGCGGTATTGGTTTATATAACAAAATCGATGCTTACCGCTTACAAAGCCAAGGTATGAATACCTACGAGGCAAACAATCATTTGGGATTTGGTGATGATCTACGAGATTTTACTGAAGCTGCCCAAATGTTGCTTGCTTTAGGGGTTGGTAAAATTCGCTTGGTGACTAATAACCCTAAAAAAGTGAATGAGTTGAAAGAGCACGGCATCGAAATTGCCGAAGTGGTCAACACGCTTGCTCATATCAAAGATGGCAATGAAAGCTATCTGCGCGCCAAAGTGTCTCATGGTAAACACCTGTTAAAGCTTTAACAGCTTCCATTGAAATAATTGTTATAAAAACCTCCGTATGTGGTTTTTATTTGAACCAAATAAATTGTAACTACGTATTATTCGCAACTGATATCAGGAATGATAATGATTAGCAATACCGATAATTTCAGTCTTCAAGCTCAACAAGGATTTTAACCATGAAGGTAAAAACACTTTTGGCACGCTCAGTTGCGACCGCGTTTCTTTTCGCCGGTACGTCAGCTTTTGCTGCTGATGTCACTAAGCAACAAGTTGTTGAACACTATGCAGATTTAGCTCACGCTGTTTTTGCTGATTCACTCTCCACCGCAAAAGACCTAGATAAATCAATCGACGCTTTTCTTGCCGCCCCCTCTGAAGCAAAGTTTGAGCAAGTAAAGCAAGCATGGCTTTCCTCCCGTGTACCTTACCAACAATCAGAAGTGTTCCGTTTTGGAAATGCAATTGTTGATGATTGGGAAGGGCAGCTCAACGCATGGCCACTTGATGAAGGCTTAATTGACTACGTGTCATCAGATTATCAGTATGAACTCGGTAATGAAGGTGCAACCGCCAATATTATTGCTAATACAGAAATCACCATAGGCGCAACCAAATTAGATGTAGCGAAAATCACGCCTGAGTTAATTGCAGAGTTAAATGAAGTGGGTGGTTCAGAAGCAAACGTTGCCTCTGGTTACCATGCTATCGAGTTCTTACTATGGGGCCAAGACCTCAATGGCACAAAGTCTGGTGCGGGTGAGCGTTCATATACGGATTTTGTGGTTGGAGAGCAATGTACCAACGGTAACTGTGAACGTCGTGGTGAATATCTTCAAGCTGCCGCTGAACTGTTAGTTCAAGATCTTGAATGGATGGAAAAGCAGTGGTCAGCGCAACAATCAAACAATTACCGTCAGCAGCTTCTTAGCGAGTCAGCAGAGAATGGTTTACGTAAAATGCTGTTTGGCATGGGATCGCTATCTTTAGGTGAACTCGCTGGTGAGCGTATGAAAGTGGCGCTTGAAGCAAACTCGACAGAAGACGAGCACGATTGCTTCTCGGATAACACCCACAACTCTCACTACTACAATGAGCAGGGTATCTATAACGTCTTTACGGGTAGCTATCAAAAAGTTGATGGCAGCAAACTTGAAGGCCCTAGCATCTATGCGTTAGTGGCTGAAAAAGACCAAAAAGCGGCTGATGAGATTCAAAAGCAGTTTAATTCTACTTTGGAACAAGTCGGTCAGTTGGTGAGTTCTGCGGAAGAGAACGACCAACATTTCGATCAACTGATTGCAGCAGGTAATACTCAAGGCAACGCATTGGTTAATAAAACCATCCTATCATTAGTAGCGCAAACTGCTTCAATTGAGAAAGCCGCACAGCTCATCGGCGTTGACAGCTTGAGTCCAGATACAGCGGATCACGAATTCTAATCAAAACTACCACCAAATACTAGAGGGCTCGATAGAGCCCTTTCAGCCTACATTGCCACCAAGCTTTGTGTCATCAAAAACAACAACAGACGCATTGAGGGCAATAACCAGAGAGAGCACTGGAATGAAGCGGTATATAAATTCTTCTCTATTTATCTCATTAGTCGCAGTTATTAGCTTTTCTTCGTTAGCCAATGAAGTGAAAACTGGCGGCAGCACTGCGGTTAAAAAAGACGGTGCCAATGCCTTTTCGTTGCCTGCGGCTAATTTGCCCATGAGTAAACGTCTCGATTTTAGCGTCGGTAACAGTTTTTTTCGTAATCCTTGGGTACAAGCGCCCGCATCAACAGATGCAAGAGACGGATTAGGCCCACTGTTTAACACTAATGGTTGTCAAAACTGTCATATCAAAGACGGCCGAGGTCATCCGCCAGAGCCTAGCGATCTGCATGCGGTATCGATGCTGATTCGTTTGAGTATTCCAGCGATGACGGCTGAACAAAAATTGGCTTACATCAAGGATGGCAACATACCAGAACCCACTTATGGTGGTCAGTTACAAGACTTTGCGCTGCAAAACGAAACACCGGAGGGCAAAATTAACATCACCTACAGTGAACACGCCGAAACGTTCGCTGATGGCACCAAAGTATGGCTACGCAAACCTAAATTGACCATTACTGATTTGGGCTATGGCGACATGCACCCAGATACCATGATGTCTGCACGAGTAGCGCCACCGATGATTGGTTTAGGCTTACTTGAAATGATCCCAGAACAAACCATTTTGCAGTGGGTTGATGAGCAGAAGACTTCTGATGATGGGATTTCTGGCAAAGCCAACCGAGTGTGGGATATACAAACACAGGCGTTCGCTTTAGGTCGTTTTGGTTGGAAAGCAGGACAACCCACGCTGATGCAGCAAAATGCGGCAGCATTCAATGGCGATGTTGGCCTAACCAGTCATTTATTTCCTAACGAAAACTGCACCAGTAATCAGACGATTTGTTCCGATTTACCCAATGGTGGTGAGCCTGAAGTGAGCGACAATATTTTAGAATTTGTCGAGTTTTACACTCAGCATCTTGCTGTGCCAATTCGTCGCAATGTCAATGATGCCCAAGTTAAACAAGGACAAGCGCTATTTACTCAGATCGGTTGTCAAAGTTGCCATAAAACCAATGTAAAAACTGGCAAAAGTGCGGATCTTCCTGCGCTTTCAGAGCAGTTAATGCATCCTTATACCGATATGCTGTTGCACGATATGGGAGAAGGTTTGGCGGATAATCGCCCTGAATATTTAGCCAACGGCAGGGAATGGCGTACTCCACCGCTCTGGGGAATCGGTTATACCCAAGAGGTGAATGGACATACGTATTTTCTTCACGATGGACGTGCTCGCAGCCTAATGGAAGCTGTGCTTTGGCATGGCGGTGAGGCGGAGCAGAGCAAGCAAAAGGTATTGCAACTTAACCAAGCGGAGCGTGATTCGCTTATCGCATTTCTAAATTCGCTCTAAGGAGTCAGGATGAGTGACAAACCCCTATTTTCGCTTGCTACCAAAGCCCCAGTATTGAAAAGCATCATGATTGGCATGGTGTCTATTGCTGTCGCTTCACATGTCAATGCGTCTGAGAAAATGCCGAAAAGCCATATCAGTGATGGTGTGTATCAAGTCGAACGCACTGCGGCGAATAACTTCAGCCGACAAGCGAGCGAGCTAGAAACCAGTTTGGTTGATTACTGCAGCAATGTCGGCAATTTTTCCCAGCTAGAGCAGCAGTGGCAGCAAACCATGACAACGTGGATGGGGTTACAAGGACAAGAGCGCGGTCCTCAAATGGCGCTCGAACAAAACTGGAACGTGCAGTTCTGGCCAGATAAAAAGAATACCACTGGGCGAAAAATGTTAGCTCTAGTCAAGCAGAATAAAGTGGATTGGCAAGCGAGTGATATCGCCAAGCAGAGCGTCACAGTGCAAGGGTTGGGGGCAATAGAGTGGCTGCTTTATGATCAAGCGTCGGACTTTAAGCGCAGCAATAGCACTTGTCAGTTAGGCGTTGCGATTGGACAAAATTTGGCGACTAATGCCAACAAAATAGCGCAGGCATGGCAGCACAATCCGTGGACACAAATGAGCGAAAAACAATGGGACTCAGAATACGTTGCGATGTTGTCAAATCAACTGGATTACAGCATCAAAAAGCTGAGTCGCCCATTGGCGAAAATCGGTAAACCTCGCCCTTATTTCGCAGAATCTTGGCGCTCTGGTACATCCATGTTGAACCTCAAGCAAAATATAGAGGCGATGCAAGCCTTGTATCTCGCTGGTGGATTTGGCCTAGATGCCCAGCTACGCAAATTAGGTAAGGCTCAATTGGCCGACCGCATAAAACAGCAATTTGCATTAACACTCGACACTTGGCCGACAGAGCAAAGCTTGTTCGAATTACTGAAAACCAAGCAAGGTTACCAAAGTGTGCTTGCTCAACGTAACAAACTTGAGCAACTTAATTATCTGATTCATGAAGAAGTAGCGATCGAGCTTGGTGTGGTAATAGGATTCAATGCAACCGATGGTGACTGATACAACACGTAGAAAGCTGCTTAAGGCAGCGTTATTGGGAATGGCAACCCCAATCGCAGGAATGACACGAGCATTTGCAGGGCAAGATAAACGGTCAACAGCAACGCCTCAATTAATCGGTTGTGCGTTGCGTGGACGAGATCAATATCAGGTTGTGGTTGCGGATAGTCACGGTTTACCCATTCGTCAGTTACCTCTGCCTGAACGTGGTCATGGTGTAGCGATTAACCCGAAGCGAGGTCATGCCGTCGCTTTTGCTCGTCGCCCCGGAAGTTATTTGATGGCGTTTGATTATCACAACGGACAAACCATTGCGCTCAAGAAAGCCAATTCCAACCGTCATTATTATGGACATGGTGTCTATTCTAATGATGGCAATTGGCTGTTTGCGACCGAAGGAGAGCGAACAACTAGTCGCGGTATTATCGGTGTGTATGATGTGACAGAGGGTTATAAGAAGGTCGATGAGTTGACAGGTTTTGGCATCGGACCGCATGAAGTGATCATAATGCCTGATGATACCTTGGTGATTGGTGTTGGTGGTGTACATACTGATGGCCGCACACCACTCAATCTAGATTCTATGCGTCCAAGTTTGACTTATATTTCCCGACAGGGTGAGCTACTTGAGCAGCGCAATTTGGCCGACTCTCATTTGAGCATTCGCCATCTTGCTCATGATGGTGAGAATACAGTGCTTTGCGGTCAGCAATATCGTGGTGACCCAGATGATTATCCATCATTACTGGCAATGCATACCCAAGGTGAGGAGATGGTTGCATTACATGCCGAGCCAGAACAATGGGCACGCTTTAATCATTATATCGCGAGTATTGCGGCCAGTGATAAGTGGATTTTGGCCACTTCGCCACGAGGTAATTGCTATGGCATTTGGTCAAAGCAATCGGGTGAGTTGGTTGAGTTATCGCCATTGCCTGATGCATCCGGGGTGGTGGCAAAGGGCGGGGTGTTTTCAGTCAGTTCTGGTTCAGGAAGCGTGATTACTTTGCCGCAAAATGATCAGCTTCAACACCATCAGTCTCAAATTCGAGACAAAAAATCCGTTTATACCGCAATTCAATGGGATAACCATTGGAGCGCAATAAGTTAAGTCTCGATTTTATAAATAACATATTGATAATCAGTATTGAGGCATTTTAAGAAAACATCCCGGTGAGCAGCCAAATGGAATATCTCTGCCATACTTGATTGCATGACAGGAAAACCGTGCAATCTATGATGTTTCGAAAATGCCTTATTCTTCTCTCATTGTTTCTTTTGCCTCTCTCTGTATGGGGCAGCAGTTATTTTGAACGACTTGGCTGGTTAGATGCGGCGCAAGTAGATTCGTTACACTATCCATATCAGGTTGAAGCGATTTATCGCAATAATCACGATCAGTTGATTTGGCATGATGCAGAACAGAGCAGTCAATTAGAGTTTCAGCTTGAGCTCATTGAAGAAGCGGGCGTGCATCCGTTGCTTGCGGAGCAACTTAACAAGCTTAGGAAATATCGCGACAATAGTCAGTGGTATCAATATGACGTCGTTGCGACCGACAGTCTGATTGCCTACATGAGTTACGCAGAGCTTGCTAAGCAGCATGGCAAAGATTGGTTTTTCGGCGAAAAGATAATGCAGTCTCTGCCTTTGCCCAATGAGTTTGTAATGGCAGGTCTGGAATCTTCAATTCAATCACAACAACTTGACGCATTGATAGATGCATACACACCAGATACTGACAGTTATCAAGCGCTGATCGAAACGTATCTTCGTATTGCCAGTGAGCGTTATGAAATCGTTCCGTTGTACACACAAGCGACTCGCCTAAAGAAGGTTGGTGACGAATTAGAGAGCAGAGAGGTGTTGTTGCAGCGCCTTCAGCAAGTGGATGTGGACTTGTTCTCTGTCGATCAGCAAATTGGCTACTATGATCATCAATTAGAGTTAGCTGTGAAACAGTTTCAGCGTATACATGGTTTGACCCCTGACGGAATTATTGGGCCCAAGACCATGACATGGTTAAACAAAAGCAGTAACGCGCGGCTTAAAATGCTCGCACTTAACGCAGAGCGAAGCCGTATTTGGCCAGAGCAACGTAACACCATTATTTTGGTTAACGTTCCGGGTTATCACTGGAATATTGGTTTGGTGGAGAGCCGGTATTTCAATCGCAAGTGATCGTCGGCAGAGAGGAGCGTCCAACGCCAGTGATGATCGCTGATCTTGATTCAGTGATTCTCAACCCGACTTGGAATGTCCCGTGGAAAATTATGGTTGAAGATATCATTCCTGAAGTAAGGAAGGATCCACGTTATCTCGCGAAGAAGAATATCAAAATCATTCAAGGGTGGCATTCAAACCAAGTTATCGACCCTCGGTTTATTGATTGGTATGGGACACACCCTAAAGCCTTTCCTTATCGAATGAAACAAATGTCAGGTGAAAACAATGCCTTGGGATTGTATAAGTTTAATACACCCAATGACCGAGCCATTTTTTTGCATGACACGCCAAGTAAGCATTTGTTTAATGAGTCTGCTCGAGCATTTAGCTCTGGTTGTGTGCGAGTAAAAGACGCACATTTATTTGCTTCGATGTTACTCGAAAATCAAGGTATTAACTTGGCAGAGATTCAGCAAAAAGGTGTAAAGCCAAACAAGTCGATTCCTTTAAGAGAACGCATTCCTGTGCATATTATTTATCAGACAGCGTGGGCAGAAGAGGGGATCGTTCAGTACCGAGACGACATTTATCAACTCGACTAGCCTCAATGGCTGATCAGCGGCAACTTAGTGCCATTCGTCACATTGACGGAAAATTTACATTCTCTTGCAAATGATGATTTATAAATTATTTGCTAACAAGTTCAATAGTTAAACGATAAGACTGTCAATTAACCATAATTTAAGCATGTTTTATGCATTTGCACTTCATCTCAGACTTAGGTAGTGTCCACGGCGGCACAAAATCTACACAGAGATATGAAGGGCAGTACAGTGCAGGTAACACGCAGAAATTTTATAAAGTTGGCAGGAAGTGGTTTGGTTGTAGCAAGTTGTGCTCCTAGTGTAGCGCTTGCATCAACCCCAGATCTTTCACGTTCATTGGCATTTAATAATTTGCATACTGGCGAGAATCTAGAAACTTGTTATTTTGATGGTAAGCAATACGTAGCGAAAGAGCTTGGTCGTATTAACCATATTTGCCGAGATTTTAGACGTAACGAAATCCACAAGATGGATAAGCATCTATTTGATCAAATCTCCCTAATTCAAAAAGAGTTAGGTGTGGATTCAGAAGTGCAGATTATTTCTGGTTACCGCTCACCAGCAACCAACGCATCATTACGAGCGCATAGCAGTGGTGTGGCGAAGAAGAGCTACCACATGACAGGTCAAGCGATCGATTTTCGTTTAGAAGGTGTGAGTTTACGCCGAGTACGTGATGTTGCACGTGAAATCAAAGCGGGTGGTGTGGGTTATTATCCAAGCAGTAACTTCGTGCACATTGATACGGGTCCAGTACGCTATTGGAGCTAAGTAGCGTAAAGCTTACCAACTTACGTAATAGTTAGGCGTATCTTTCTTGAGGTTCGCCTTTTATCGTGTCATAGTGCGGCCAGATTCGCTATTTTGAAAGGTTATTCTATGTCTCTGAAATATCAGGTTGTTCCTGTTACATCATTCTCGCAAAACTGCTCTATCGTTTGGTGTGACGAAACCATGAAAGGTATCGTAATTGATCCTGGTGGTGACGAGAAACAACTTGCGGTTTTAATTAAAGAGCTAGGTGTGGAGGTGGTTAACCTGGTGTTGACACATGGGCACCTAGACCACGTAGGTGGTACTCAACCCCTAGCGCAATTACTTGGTGGCACACCAGTGGTTGGTCCGCATAAAGAAGACAATTTCTGGTTACAGGGACTCGAAAACCAAAGCAAAATGTTTGGCTTCCCTTTGACCGAAGCATTTGAGCCAGATCAGTGGTTAGATGATGGTGATACCATTACATTTGGTAACCAAGTGATGCAAGTGTTGCACACGCCGGGCCATACTCCAGGTCACGTGGTATTGTTTAGCCAAGATGCACAATTGGCTTTTGTTGGTGATGTACTGTTTAACGGTAGTATTGGTCGTACAGATTTCCCGAGAGGTGATTTCAACACTCTAATTACATCCATCAAGACTAAGTTGTGGCCTTTGGGTAATGAAGTGCGTTTTGTACCAGGCCATGGTCCAGAGTCGACATTTGGCCGTGAGCGTGCATCTAACCCGTATGTAGCGGATGAAATGCCGCTGTATTAACGGTATTCAATAAATGGTTTCAGAAAGGTCACGATTGTGGCCTTTTTCTTTATCTGCTGCCGCTAAGTATCGGCGCATTAATCCGACAAACTCTTCACCCGAGCGATCCAAGTCGCTCACCGCGATAAATACGTCATAGTCATATAAAGCCCTTTGATTGGCCATTCGATTCGCCAACATCGCTTGTAAGCCGGTGTATGTTGTACCATCTTCGAGTTGATAAGGTCGCGAGTCTAGCACTTTGTCTTCAAAATAGTTGATTTGCCCACTTTGCTTGAGACCTAGATAAAGCAAGGCTCTCTGGCTGAGCAGCAGTTCAGTGGTGATGCGAGGGCAAATGCTATCAAGATAGGGCGCGTAGTCTTTTAGCTTAATTCCTATCCAAGGTAAGGGTTGGTACCAACCGTCAGTATGACACTGGCAAATACCAAGCTTGGTAATGTTTTTCCAGTGAACGACCCAACCCCCTTTAGCGAAATGTTGTTGAAAATGGGTTGCGGTCAATGTGTAGCCAACAGTAGATTGTTTAATAAAGTGTTTTAGTGAAAAAAAAGCGGCAATGATGAGCAATATACCAACGATAAATTGCTGCCATTGGGTGGAGAACCAAATTACAGCCGCAACTAATATCGTGATGGCAATGGCGACAAACGGCTGATGTAAACCTAAGGTTTTGATTCGATGATTATACAAGTGCAGTGTTTTCATTTGTTTCTGTACGCCTTCCCCCAAAAGAGTAAAAATCAGTACTCAAGCAGAACAAATTGATCACTGTAAATATTGACTATTTTGTAAACTTACACCAATTTGACACGCGTTTTTGTCGTAGAATCGGGTCGATTCCCTGTCATTAAGCGCAAATTTTTGGTATAAAACGCGCTTCAAATTTTCACCACTGCTCGGTATGCAGTGAAATGGAGAACACTCGATGAGACTTGCTCACAAGCGCAAAGTGCAACTAAAACTGCAAAAGCACATCAAAGCTGCAGTTGCTAACGTTCAAGCAACTAAAAAAGCTAAGCCTGTAGTTGAAAAGAAAGTTGCTGTTGCACCAGTAGCAGAGAAAGTAGTTGCTGCAAAGCAATCAGACGTTGCTCTTACTCCTAAACAACAACAAGTGCTAGACATTATTGTTGGCAATGTTGAGGGTATTAACCCTAAAGGTATCGGCCTTGCTGCAGGTCAGGATGAAGCGAAAGCGGCATCTTGGGCAACAGGCACTTAAAAGCTATTAGAAGAAAATCTGGTAGTTAAAGAACAATTAGCGGGCAACAAAGTTATCTATAAAGCACTTTAATCAGCTTGCTAATGACATAAAGACCTCACAATGTGAGGTCTTTTTTGAAAAACGGAAGTTCATACAAATTAGAAATGATTACATCACAAATTTGAAAATAAATGGTGTGATATTGTGGTGCATATACGTACGTATCTGGTCAGAGCCTTATCCCAATGGCCTTGAAATAAAATCCAGTTCTATCAAAGGCTAATCGTGCTTGCGGTGAATGTAGTACGTATAAACACGTAGCATACTGTGCGTATGTAAAATTTTCTCTGTTAAATTTTCAGTGTTCTCGCCGATTTTACAAGTCCAATGTTTCAGCCATGATGACAGTGCTAAGGAAGTGTTATTCAAAACGCTCATTGAAACAAAGGACCTGAAAATGAAAGCATTAAATTCATTCTTTGAAGGAAACGTAAAGTTAGGTATTGCAACACTAGCAGCTTCGGTTGCATTGGTGGGTTGCGGTGAAGAGTCCACGCAAGAGACGACACAGCAGCAAGCGCAACCTGAAAAAGTATACAAACTAAAGCTAGCTGAAACTTGGGGACCAAATTTCCCAGTCTTTGGTGATACAACCAAAAACATGGCGAAGATGGCGGAAGAAATGTCTGGTGGTCGCCTGGTTATTACAATTGATTCATCGAATAAACACAAAGCACCATTTGGTGTGTTCGATATGGTGAAATCAGGCCAATATGATTTAGGCCATTCCGCATCTTATTATTGGAAAGGCAAAGTACCTAACACTCTATACTTCACCTCTATGCCTTTTGGTATGCTGCCGACAGAACAATACGCGTGGTTCTACCATGGCGGTGGAATGGAGCTAATGGAAGAGGTTTATGCGCCACACAACTTGTTGTCTTTCCCTGGTGGTAACACTGATACACAAATGGGCGGATGGTTCCAGAAAGAGATCAATTCAGTTGATGACTTACAAGGTCTGAAAATGCGTATCCCAGGTTTTGCGGGTGAAATTCTTGCTGAACTGGGTGCAAAACCTACCAATATTGCACCGGGTGAACTTTATACTTCACTTGAGCGTCGCACGATTGATGCGTTGGAATGGGTAGGCCCATCTCTCGATCTACGAATGGGTTTCCACAAAATCGCACCTTACTACTACACCGGTTGGCATGAGCCAGGAACAGAGCTTCAGTTCCTTGTAAACAAGCGTACTTGGGATAGCCTACCAGCCGATCTGCAAGCCATTCTTGAAGTCGCGATGAAAACGGCTGCGTACGATATGTACACACAATCTAAGCATGAAAGCGGTAAGAACTGGGCAACCATCAAGTCTGAGTACCCAAATGTAGAAGTGAAAGACTTCCCACCAGAGGTTATCGCGGCACTGGAAGAAGCAAATGGTCGTCTACTGGCTTCTCATGCAGACAAAGATGAGTTAGCGAAGAAAATTCAGGAATCGCAAGCGACGTATATTGAGCAAGTTCGCCCTTGGTCAGATATCTCGCACCGCGCTTACCTGAACAGCCAAGCTGAATAAATCAGCTTGAGAATAATAGCGCCTGAAAGCGCAGAAAAATGATGTGACTCAGTCACACGAAGTCCAAGAAAAACCCCCTTTAATTATTATAAGCTCCACCAGTCACGGCTGAGTGGAGCACTTTTTAAGTTCCATGGAGTTAGGGATGAGAAGTCTTATTTATGTCGAGCGATTGTTCAATCGCTTCGGGGATTTATTAGGGTGGTTATCAAGCATCCTGTTTATCCTACTACTGTGTAACGTTGTTTATGATGTAGTGATGCGTTATGTGTTTAATGATGTGTCGATTGCATTTCAAGAAATGGAATGGCATTTGTTTTCCGCCGTTTTTTTGATCGGTGTGCCATATGCAATCAAAGCTGGTGGCCATGTGCGCGTAGACCTTTTCTATGAGCGTCTATCCAATAAAGCCCAAGCGGTTATTGATTTACTTGGCACCATTTTTTTCCTACTACCTTTCTGTTTGTTAGTCGCATGGTATGGCGTTGACTTTGCCAAAGAGAGTTATGCGCTCAATGAAATGTCCGGAGACCCAGGCGGTTTACCTTACCGTTGGATAATTAAGGGTCTTATTCCACTGTCATTCTTGTTTATGGCGATCAGCGGTGTCGGATTAATCCTGCATTCGCTTAATCGTATTTTTAACCCGCATTTAATGCACACAACCGCAACGAAATAATAGGAGGCACAAGATGATTGGTATCGTAATGTTTTTTGTGGCTCTATTTGCACTGTTGTTGGGGTTTCCAGTTGCGTTCACTTTTGGCGGGATTGCACTGATTTTTGGTGTTTGGGCAGAAGGCTTTGATATGTTTGCCTTCATGCCATATCGAATTCAATCCATTATGGAAAATACCGTGTTAATGGCAGTACCACTGTTTGTTTTCATGGGGTTAGTTTTACAAAAAACACGTCTTGCTGAGCAGTTGCTTGAATCGATGGGGAAATTGTTTGGTGGTGTACGAGGTGGTATTGCTATATCCACAGTACTGGTTGGTGCACTACTTGCCGCTTCAACGGGGGTCGTGGGGGCGTCTGTCGTTGCAATGGGCCTTATCTCGTTGCCTGTCATGCTCAAGTACAACTACGATAAAGGTCTTGCTTGCGGAACCATCTGCGCTTCAGGCACGTTAGGGCAAATTATTCCACCTTCAATTGTGCTGATTTTGTTGGGGATGTGCTTGGTGTTCCGGTGGGTGACCTATTCCAAGCTGCAATATGGCCGGATTGGTGCTTGTGGGTGCGTATGTCATTTACATTCTTATTTACGCAAAAATGAATCCAGAAGCGGCACGTCCGATTGACCGAGATGAAAATGTGAGCCGCCAACAAGAGGTGATAGCCGCGCTTAAGCGGTGATCCCACCTTTGGCTCTGATCGTTGTCGTGCTTGGTTCGATATTTGCGGGAGTGGCAACACCTACCGAATCAGCGGCATTAGGCGGTGCTGGAGCGATAGTTTTGGCATTACTGTATAAGCAGTTTAGCTGGGGAATGGTCTATCATGCCGCCAAAGAAACAGTCAAAGTGACGGCAATGGTCTTTGCGATTCTGCTCGGGGCAACCGCGTTCTCAATGGCGTTTACCTATACAGGTGGCGATCATTTGGTTGAGCAGTGGATGTTGCAAATTCCTGGTGAAAAGTGGGGCTTTTTAATCATCACGATGCTGGTGATCTTAGTGCTGGGTTTCTTTATCGATTTTGTTGAAATCTGTTTTATTATCGTACCGATTTTAGCGCCAGTCGCAGAGTTGCTAGGCATCAACATGACATGGTTTGCGATTTTGATTGCAATGAACCTACAAACCTCATTCCTCACTCCACCATTTGGCTTTAGCCTATTCTATCTCAAAGGTGTCGCGCCGAGTGGCGTAACTACCCGTGATATATACCGCGGTGTGATGCCATTTATTGCGATACAGATAGTGGTGTTGGCAAGTATTCTTGTTTTCCCTGAATTTTATGGAATGTGATCATGTGATTTTTGTTAATCGCATGTAAATGTTAAAGTGAAGTGGCTTACATCAGTAAGCCACTTTTTTTATGGATGAAATACAAAGAGCTAGGGATTACGGTATGCCGCTCAAAGCCAAACTGATTTTATTGAGTTTGCTACCACTGTTGTTGGTGACCATCAGTATTAGCTGGATCTCTGTATATCAAGCACAAACGTTGCGGGAAAAAGAAATTGAGATTATCCGCTCTAGTTTGATTGATGCTAAAGAAACCGCACTCAAAGACAGTGTCGATTTAGCGTTTGATGCGATTCCCATGTCTACAATGATCCGGCTCTTGATGAGCAATTTGCTAAGCAGCAAGTAAAAGCGATTATCGAAAAATTGCGCTACGGAACCGATGGGTATTTTTTTGTTTATAACCAAGATGGTACCAATCTCGTTCACCCCATTATGCCTGAGCTACAAGGGCAAAATTTGATCGACATTCAAGACAAGAATGGCGATTTCCTGATTGTATCTTTACTAGAGCAAGCCCGGCAGGGTGGTGGGTTTCATCAGTACTTATGGCAAAAGCCTTCAACTGGTGACATTGTCACAAAACTCAGTTATGCCGCTTGGTTAGATAAATGGGATTGGATGATTGGGACCGGACTTTACATTGAAGACATCAGTGAAGATGTCGCCGTGTTAAACAGTGCGGTCAATAAAATATTGAAACCACCTTTTTTTCGATGGTGGTGATTTTGGTGGTGACTGTTGCACTCATCGTGGTGGTGACGCTTGCGGTTAATCTGCATGAACATCGGATTGCTGATCGTAGTCTCAAAGAATTGGCACATAAAACAGTTATGTTTCAAGAGGATGAGAAGAAGCATTTAGCGCGAGAGCTCCATGATGGCATTAATCAACTGCTAGTGTCGAGTAAGTGCCATTTAGAATTATTAGCCAATAAACTTGATGACGAAGTACAAAAACAGCATTTAACGCAATCTCAAAACTCTTTGACGATGGCGATCAATGAAGTGCGGCATATTTCTCACAAGCTAAGACCTAGTGCGCTCGATGATATAGGACTAGAAGCGGCGTTGACGACGCTGCTGCAAGATTTTCGTGCGCATTCAGGTTTGACGATTGAAGCAACATTCGATACCAATCGAAGTAAACTACGCTCAGAGATCGCGACGACGCTATATCGTGTTGCGCAGGAATCTTTGACCAATATTGAGAAACACTCACAAGCAACGCAAGTAAATGTGATATTGCAGCAACTTGGTCAACGCTTGCAGTTGATTATTCGCGATGATGGCGTAGGTTTTGATGTAGGTGCGACTTTGCGACGAACTGGGATCGGTTTGCGCAATATGCGCGAGCGTGTTGAGTTTATAGGTGGTGATTTTGAGTTAGAGAGTGAACCGGGATTCGGCACAGAGATCACCGTGCTATTAGAATTGGATGAGTTAGTTTATGGATAAACCAATTACGATAGTTATCGTCGATGATCATCAGGTTGTTCTTGATGGTTTTATCGCACGCTTAAGTTTAGAACGTGACTTCGACGTCATCGGTACCGCAAGTAATGGTGTGGAAGCCGTTGAAGTCGTTAAATCCCTACAACCCGATGTAGTGTTGATGGACGTCAGCATGCCTTTGATGAATGGCATCGATGCCACACGCATTATTAAAGAAAAGTGTCCCCACGTAAAAGTATTGATGCTTACCATGCATGATAATCGCGAATATATTATGAAGGTGATGCAGTGCGGTGCCGTGGGTTATATGCTCAAAGAAATCTCGGCAGAGAAGATGGTTCAAGCGATAAAAACCGTTGAGCAAGGATCAACGTATTTTTGCGAATCGGTGACGCAGACATTGTTTTCTCAGGGGGAGATTTCGACAGCTAACAGACCTAACCCATTGAGTCGGCGTGAAGAATCGGTGCTTAAATTGGTTGCGCAGGGCTACAGCAGTAAAAAAATCGCTGCGATGCTGGATATTAGTTATCGTACAGTCGAAACACATCGCCAGAACATCAAACATAAACTGGAAATGTCGAGTACGGCTGAGCTTGCCAAATATGCGGTCGAGCGGGGAATGATTTAAGCAATTCTGTCATGGAAACAGATAAAGACTTAAAGTGATATCGAATTTGATGCTTATTACGTGCCACAATGTTGCAATTGTTGATAGGTAACACCGATTACTTGTATAGCTTATAACGTTTTTACCAACTTAAATTGTGTGGGTATTCTAGCTCCATCAAAACGAAACGGCACAACGAATAAGTGCTCAGTTAGGAGAAGAATCATGTCAAATCAAACAACTCTAATCGGTTTAAACAGCGAAAAAGCAGAACAATTGGCAGAACAACTAAACCAACTGCTGGCACATTATCAAGTGCTGTATATGAATACGCGTGGTTACCACTGGAATATCAAAGGTCTGCAATTCTTTGAACTTCATGTGAAATTTGAAGAGATTTACACCGATCTGCAATTGAAAATCGACGAGCTTGCTGAACGTATTTTGACTCTTGGTTATACGCCAGACCATAGTTTTACTCGCTACCTAGAACAAAGTGAAATCAAAGAAGATGTCAATGTATCTCAAGGTCAAGCTTGTGTTCAGGGCTTAGTCAACGGTTTCAGTATGCTGATTAAAAAAGAACGTTCGATTTCAGAAATGGCGGCGGCAGCAGAAGATGAAGGTACAGCTGCATTAATGAGTGATTACATTCGCGAGCAAGAAAAATTGATGTGGATGTTTAACGCATATTTACAATAACGGACACAATTAACGATTATTGAAATCGGTAATGAATTTAGGGAGCTTAGGCTCCCTTTTTCGTTTTATGGTTGAACTAACGATGATCTGCCTCGTACCAGAAACTAGGTTCGGTACATAGAGAAAGCGTATGAGCAGTGAAATTATTGGGATCTATTGGTTTTCTAACGATTTGCGTGTCACTGACAATGCGTTGTTGGCGAGAGCCGCCCAAGACGTCGATAAGCTAATCTGTTTATGCTGCCGGCCACCAATCAGTCGTTATCTTCAGCACTTCTCGCAGCAGTCAAATTACGGAGCTGCTCGAGTTCATTTTGAGAACCAATGTTTGTCAGGCTTAAATGACTCTTTAGCCGAACTCGGTCAATCATTGGTGATTGTTGAAGAGCAGCCTTTAGGTGTTTTGAGCCAATTGATCGAGCGATTTGGCGTATCTGCGCTTTATTGCGAACAATTTGTCGGGTTTGATGAAAGAAGGGTGGTAAAGCAACTTCAATCAAATTTTTCGCAACTTCAGGTTCATCAGGCTCCCCTACGTACCTTGTTTGCAGAAAATGAACTCCCGTTTGAGGTTGAGAGCTTGCCAACGTCATTCAGCAAATTTCGCCGTTTAGTAGAGACAACTCCGATTTCTCCGCCATGTCCTAGCGTTTTGTCATTACCACCATCACCTTGGCTGAGACACCCATCGAGTTCAATACCATCGTCGATGGTCAGTACGCGCGATACATTTATTGGTGGAGAAGCGTTTGCGATGGCACATTGCATGTGTTATTTCTCGACCAGTTTTCCCAGTCATTACAAACAAACTCGTAATCAGTTAGATGGATTTGAGGCGTCGACCAAGTTTTCACCTTGGCTCGCGAAAGGTTGCATTTCTCCTAGGCAGTTAGTCGATATGCTGCGTCAATACGAGGAGCGAAATGGGGCGAACGATTCCACCTATTGGATTTATTTTGAATTGCTCTGGCGGGAGTATTTCCAATGGTATGCACTTAAATACGGCAAGCAGTTATTTGCGTTTGAAGGCATAACTCACTTTAAACCGCTGACCACTTTTTATGCTCAGAGATTTAAACAATGGTGTCAGGGCACTACGCACTTTCCCATTGTTAATGCATGTATGCGTCAGCTCAATCAGACCGGGTATATGTCGAACCGCGGCAGGCAGTTGGCAGCTAGTTGTTTGATTTATGAATTAGGTATCGATTGGCGGTATGGTGCAGCGTATTTTGAAACTCAGCTTATCGACTTTGATGTCGCGTCAAACTGGGGAAATTGGCAGTACATTGCAGGAGTGGGCGCGAGCAATAAAGAACGTCATTTTAATCTGGCCAAACAAACCCAGTTTTATGATCCGCACGGTGACTTTATTCGCCAATGGAAAGGGGATGAATGTTGCTCTGCAACAGATAGCGTTAATATTGATGACTGGCCATTTTCTGCGTGAATTCTTGCTCAGTAATGGTTTTATTAATGTATCGCTCGGTGAACTCGTCAGGATAAATAGGTTTAGAGAACAGATAACCTTGGTAATCATCGCAACCTTCGTCATCGAGCAATTGGCGCTGACTTTCGTACTCGACGCCTTCTGCAATAACCCATTTGCCCATGTTGTGACCCAATTGGACAATGGTCCTTACTAGCATGTGGTCATGGTGCTCTTTGACACAATCATCGACAAAAGATTTATCGATTTTTAATACATCAATCGGTAGATGTTTTAGGTAGTTAAGCGATGAATAAGCAATGCCAAAATCATCGACTGCGATCGTTACCCCTTCATTTTGCAGGCGTCGACAGATGGTAGTCACACGCTCGGTATCTTTCATTAATGTCGTTTCTGTAATCTCTACTTGAAGTAGGTGAGGCGGTAATTCTGTTCTTCTTAAAACGTGGCGAATGTAGCTAAACAGATCATCGTGAGCGAATTGAACAGGGGACACGTTAACTGAAATCTGGATGGGCGTTCCAGCATCATGCCAAATCTTAGCTTGGTTACAAGCGGTGCGGATAACCCAACGCCCTATCATAATGATCTGTTTGGTTTGTTCCGCTATGGTGATGAATTCAAATGGGCTAATCGTCCCCAGATGCGGATGCTCCCAGCGAATAAGTGCCTCGGCTCCTTTCACTGCTTGCTCTCTCACCGAGACCTTTGGTTGATAGGCGAGGGTGAACTGATTAAGACGTATCGCTTGTTCCAATTCGGCTTCAATTTGATGAGCTCTAATGGTTTCATCCAGCAACGATTCGTCATACCAACGGACTTTATTTTTACCCGTAGTTTTGGCTTTTTGAGTCGCCACATCGACGTTTCTTAGCCAGATGTCTTTATTATTGGTCGCTTTTTGCAATGAGGAAACGCCAATAGAAAACGTAACTTGATAAAAGCCTCGTTCGAGCTCGAAATGGAAGCGTTCTGGGCGAGAAAGTTCGCGTACAATCCCGCTGACTTGTTGCTCAAGATCCGCTTTTTCCTCGATGATGATGACAAATTCGTCCCCTTCCATACGGAACAACTCAGCTTTATTGACAACGGTCTGCCTTAGACGAGTTGCAATGTATTTAAGTAATACGTCAGCTTGCTGAGGACCAAAAGAGTCATTTACATCTTTGAAGTTATCAATATTGATTTTTAACAGAACAAAGTCTTTGTTGCTGATTTCAGTGTCAATATTGGTATCAACGTACTGATAAAACGCGCGGCGGTTTGGTAACTGAGTGAGAAAATCGCTCAAGCTGTCATTACGGTAGGTGATGATTTGAGCATCAAGTTTCTGTTTGTAGTAGGTCATGACAGTGGCGAAGAAAGTAATCAACATCAGTTTTACTGAATCATCGATCATTTCCATCATTTCGCCTTGGGGTGCATTCAACACATAGTGAGCCACTAAGAGTAGTGCGATAACAATTGGCCATATTGAGCTAGGAAACAGGACTAAGTAACAGAGAGGCAATAGTAAAAAGGCATGCTCAATGGCATTGATGTTGAGAGGCTCTATCAAGCCACCAATCAGGATATGAGCAAATGAAAGCAGTGCGAATAGCACCCTTCGTTTCGGGTCTTTAGTTAGTAGGGCGATAAGCATGCCAATCGGAAAAAGAATATAAGACCAACCTACCAACTCATGCGCAAGTATTAAGGTAGCGGTGATGATTGCAACCGCAACTATATAGACTGCCCGAACAAATTTAACCGTACTGATAAATTTGTAGGCTGGGCTTTGCACATCAATCATGTAGCACCTTTGGCACTTTACCCCCCGATACACAGGCTTCGAACAATTCGAGTAGATTAAAACATTATCATGTATGGACGATTTGGGGACTTTAATAAAATCGATATTCGATCTAATTCACAACCATGTTTAAATGTTGAGACATCGCTCCGTGTTTCATCCATAACTAGTTAAAATTAATATGATTTATTTGATGTAACAGAACGTCCGTTACATTGATTGAATTATGACACGTTGAATAGTGTTGAATGGGTGGTGGATTTGTCAGCAATTAATAGTAAATACAGGATTGATACTGATTTTATATACAGTATTTCTTGACATTCCACCTCCATAACTTATCCTGTATTTATAAACAGTAGTTATTATTCAGGAGGTGGAGTATGTTGTGGGAAACATTAGAACGCGTAAATCGTGCACGCCAACAAGCAATGGCGAACCCAGAGTTTATTCAATCGGCTAAAGCTCACCAACAAGCGTTGACGAATCAATCGAGCAAAACAATGTCTGCATCAAAAAAACGCGTGAGTGATAAAAAACCAAAGAAACTCTCAGATATTTATCAACAAGTAGAGTTTGCTTCTAACCCTTCGGGAAGAGAACATTGATGAGTCTATGGTGCTTTGCATAAAAGCATCCCGTATTTCATGATAAAAAAGCCAAGGTTTAGAACCTTGGCTTTAATATTTCAATGTCACTATGGCTTAGCCAATGGGCGGCGTTTGCCGAGAGTTTCAATGATGGTGAATAGTAAGCCTGCCCAGATCAGACTGAAACTAATCAGTTTCACTTCATCAAACATCTCACCAAATACGAACACGGCGAGTAGGAATTGGATACTCGGTTCAATGTACTGAGTTAATGCCACATTAGACATGGTAGTCATACGAATGGCCATGGAATAAAAAATCAGTGGGAGTAGAGTGACGGGTGCTGAACCAATATAAAGCAAGGTAGTTTGCCAACCGGAATCAAAGGATACGGCTCCTACGGTATATTGCTTGTATATCAGATAAGCGATAGCAAAAGGCGTTAGAACCAACACTTCGACAAACAGACATGTTGCCCAGTCATAGTTAATTTTCTTTTTGAAATAGCCATATAGAGTAAAGAAAACCGCCATCGTCAAAGCGATATAGGGTATTTCACCATATTGTATTACTTGATAGAGCAACCCTGTACCAGCCAGTGTTAATGCAATTTTTTTCCCCATGCTTAGGTGTTCACCCAACAAGAATACACCTAAAGCCGCCATCGTTAGTGGGCTGATAAAGAAACCCAGGCTCGCATCAATCACTCGGTCGTTAGTCATTGCCCAAGTAAAAGCTGTCCACGATACGCACATTAAGCTACTGGCGATAAACGCCATACAGAAAGATCGTTTGTCGGCCAATATTTCGCGCAGATTTATCGATTTATGCTGAAGAAAAATGACCATCAATGCTGCAAAAGGTACAGATGCGATAAGTCGAAAAGCCAAAAGCTCATCCATTGCTGCGTTCGGTAAGAATTGATAGTAAAGCGGCAAAAGCCCCCAAACAGCAAACGATAATGCGGCCATGGCATTGCCAAAGCGAGTGTTATTCATTTTATATAGATTGTAATTTTGAGAGTAGAGTAGCTGGCAATTCTAGATATATACCGTATAAAGTACAGCAATTGATTTTTGCGCCGACAGAAGAATAATTTTATGGCGATAGGTTAATGTTTATGTGGCGTCGATTTCACCGATGTATATCGCGAATCCTATGCTAAAGATTGGTTTTCTAGAGCCGATAGTTATAATGAAGCCAAATGAGAATAAAGAACAAAAGGAACTTCCAACATGGATGATATGGTACAAAAACGTCAGTATTACCGATTGAGGTATCCTCGTCGTGCAATGCCGATCGTGCGTATCGATGATGAGTTGTTCCACGTAAGCGAAATATCCGAAAAAGGCATTCGTATTGTGATGAATAATACGACAAGCTTATATAGAGGTTTAACCTTGACTGGCACCTTGAGTTTAGGTCTCGACAGTAAGGTGGACGTTAAAGGGCGTATTCTCCGTTTTGATCGCAACGAAGTAATTTTGCAGTTAAGTGTCGGCCCTAGTTTTAAAGATATGGTGGAGCAGCAGCGTTATATTCGTAATCGATATCCTGACTATTTTGCTCGTCTGCGTAGTCAGGCTGTGGTGTAAACGTATATCCAATTCACGCAGGGTGCTTAGTTCCGTAAGAATGGATTGATAATTAGCCGGGCAAAGATTTGAAGTGTTTATGGTTTGAACGGTGAAACCCCAGAGGTGGTAAATCTCTGGGGTTTCGAATTTTTAGATGTCTCGGGTGGTAAATCCGATAATCTTTATGCAAAAGGTTTGGATTATATCCGTTTAATTCCTAGGTAGAGGAATTAGATACGGATGAAGTCCATGTGCTCAACTTTTGGCTTGTAAGCGTGACGTTGAACGTCTTGTGGCTTAACTTTCACTTCAGCACCGTCGATAACTAGAACGATACCTTCGTAGAACTCAGGCTTGTCCATTTGGTTAACGATGTCGTTGTGGTTAAGAACGATTGATACTGGAGCTTCAGAACCACCGTAAACGATAGCAGGGAATTTACCAGCGTGACGTAGGCGGCGGCTCGCACCTTTACCTAGTTCAGTACGTACTACTGCTTCAAATTTCATAGTATTACTCTCGTAAAATAAGTATTGAATCCACGATATGATGCGACCTCATATCGTGCTAAACGCTGATGAGTAATTGGTAGTTACTCTAACAGCGAGCGCGGATACTACCACCGTATGTGGCTGAGAGCAATACTTTTCCCTTTCGTATGCTGGGTTTATAAGCATTCCAGCCCCTTTTTCACTTACCGAGCAGAAACTAGGTGCTATCGTCTGCTTCTTAGCTAATAGCCTGAAGATTAACGCTAAGTGAATAAAAAGCTCACCATAAGTTAAGTTAGTGATGATTAAGCTAGTTCCATATTCGCTGAGAAGAGATGGGAGAATAAAATGGAACCAGTAAGTATTGTAGTGATTACCTTAAATGAAGAAAAGCGCATTGGCCGTTTGCTTGAAGACCTTTCTAAACAAACGCATCAAGAATTTGAAGTGATTTTGGTTGACTCAAATAGTGAGGATCAGACACGCCAAGTGGCAAGCGCATATCAAGCATCACTGCCAAAGCTGACTATACATAAAATGGACAAGCGTGGCGTTAGTCTTGGTCGTAACACCGGCGCATCCATGGCTCAGTACGAGCGCATTTTGTTTCTGGATGCGGATGTGCGTCTTGAACCGACATTTCTCACCAATGCATTAACGCAACTTGAGCAGAAACAATTAGAAATAGCGGGTGTATATATGGGAGCAAATCAGCTACCGCTGATGCACAAATTGGGCTATGGCTTGTTTAATCTCGGGTTGTTTATTACTCAATATACATTCCCTACCGCGGTGGGTGCCTGCATTTTTTCTACTCGACGAGCACACAATGAAATTGGTGGTTTTGACGAACAGATCAGCTTGTGTGAAGACTGCGATTACGTAAAACGTGCGAGTAAAAGATGGCGTTTTCGCTTCTTACCAATGACGTTTGCTTTCGACCCTCGACGATTGGACCAAGATGGCCTGTTTACCATGGGGCTGACTTATTTTAAAGCGAACCTGCGCCGCTTATTTTTTGGTGAAATGCGCAACAACGAAATGGAGTACAAGTTCGGTCATTACGAGCAACGATAGACACGTAAGGATTGAACATGTTTGACGGAATGAGCTTATTTTTCGGGGCATTGCTGGATGCCCTGATCGGGCCGAATTTATTTGTTCCTGGAGAACCGTTTTTACTCGCTGCCGGTTATCAATTGCAGCAAGGCATGTGGCTTGGCGTCGTCGCGGTATTGCTTGGTGGTTTTCTTGGCGATCAAATGAGTTATTGGATTGGCCGCTATTTTGGGAGGCCTACGCAAAAGAAGTTAGTGTCTTGGAAGCCAAAAACACGCCGAATTATCGCGCGTTGCCGATTGTTGATGCATAAGAAAGGCAATTATGTACTGATCTTTGCGCGTTTACTTGGCCCTATTGCTTGGGTTGTACCATTTATGGCAGGTAGCCATAAAATTACATGGTCACGATTTACGCTTTTCAGTGCCATCGGATTGGTGTTGGGTGCAGGCCAGTTTGTTTGTTGGGGTTACGCTCTTGGTTATGGCGTTGAAAACATCGCTTGGCTTAATCAGGTTAGTGTGATCTTATCAGAGCATAAGTTAAGCGTTATCGCTTTGGTTATGACAATCGGCTTTTATTACGTTGGGCGTAAGCGAGGGTGGCGTTTATTGGCAACTAAAAGCCTGGCGGTATTTATGCTGGCGATGGGGTGGGCGAACTATAATCACTTCTTCTATTATTCTGACGATTTTTTGCCACCAGAAGACGATCATTTGCCTCATTTGAGCCTGAATGAGGCGCAACAATTGAACTATAAAGTTTATCCCGGTGTGTCGAATGTGTTTGATGCTCAGGCAATGAATGTTCTCTACATCGGTGATAACCCGCGTAATCTCATGGAAGCACTAGGTTGGATTGAAAACCAAACCTTCTCTCGTCATGAGATCGATCTCAAGGACTATTTGCTGTTACTCAAACAGAAAACACCACCGGTATCCGATTTGTTTTGGAATAATCAACCCCAGCAAATGGCATTTCAATTGCCCGGTGATTTGATGAAACGTAGTCATATTCGATGGTGGCAAGCGGGCTTGGATAGTGAGAGCCAGCAAGCCATATGGCTTGGGGCGATCAGTTATGACGACGGTTTAACACTGACCCCTTACAGTGGCATCGTGACCGTATTACATCGTGTGGATCCGAATGTCGATTCCGAACGTGACAGATTTGCCAGCCAAGTTCAACAAGAGTCATCCAGCTATCAAGTTGAATTACTAGCGATGCAATCGCCGATTGTACTAGACAATAATCATGACTATTACAGTGATGGGCAAGTGTTGGTGATTCGTTAATCTTGCTGGCTACAGATATCGAGCACGAAACTGCGAGGGGGTCGCGCCTTTGACACTTTTAAACTGACGATTAAAGTTGGAAAGATTGTTGAAGCCTGTCTGCTCCGCAACTACCGCTATCGATAGTTCAGAATTCAGTAACATTTCACACGCTTTACCAATGCGGAATCGCTTTAAATGCTCAGAAAAAGTCTCAAGAAAATGGCGCTCAAATAAGCGGTAAGCAGAACTTTCGCTAATGTGCAGAGATAAGCAAAGATCGTTCAGTTTGATCGGCTTGGCATAGTTGCGCTCGATGAAGTGTCTGGCTTGTTCAACACGGCGGGTTGATTCGTCATCCATATCCATATCGTGCAGACCATAGGCATTGGTAGATAATTTCTGGGAACCGTTATCATCGGCTAAGGCACATAATGCTTGTAATACGTTAACTATTTGGTGGTGTTTGTCACGCAAATGATTGTCTGCCAATAACTGATAAATGGTGTCGCCGGTTTCGGGGCTGAATTTGAGCCCATAAGACGCTCGGCTAAGTAAGCGACGTAGGTTTTTCAATTCAGGCATCGTATTTATCAATGACTCTACCCATTGATGTTTAAACCACAAGATAACAGAAATCAGGCTCTGTTCCTCGGAACTATCAATCGTGCCGCTGATAAGATGAGGCAAACCTGGTCCATAAAGAAGCATGGTATTATTTTGAATATCACCAATGCTGTCGCCTGCAAAATAACGCCCATGAAAGGCTTGGTTTGGATCGCGGTATAAAACCAATTCATATTCCGAGTGGTAATGCCATGAGCAGGTGAACTCGACCTTTTTTTCTCGGCAATGAAACACTTTCACCTGCCAGTTGAAATCATATTCATTAGACACATTTTCAATGGTTGGTTTCATTTCAATTGCTCCGTCAGTCGCCGAGTACAAAGTTCTTTCTATTCCTCTGCTAGCATATTGATTGTGTTTTATTCAGTCAAAATATTATGACCAAATGAATGAAAAGTATCATTAGTTGATGGATAGTCATTAATAAATCTCCACGGATTATTACTACACTAAGCGTGTTGCCAATGAGTTCTCGCAAAACTTGATCGGCAGTCTCAGAGTGACTTACCACAGTTTAAAAAGAATCAGATTTAGCTTAGAGGAATAGTATGTTCAAAACGAAAGAGGCGCGGATTTTCCTGATAATGACTTTCGTCAACGGGATTAGTAGCTCGTTTTTTTATCCGCTTTCAAGTTTGTTCATTATTGAAGAGTTGGGTGCGAGTCCAATGATGTTGAGCGTGTTTATGGTCCTTTCGATCATTTCATCGGTCATAGTTTCACAAACTATTGCGGCTAAGTCTGATAATGGCTGGAATCGTAAAACGATTTTATTGGGTTCTTTGACGTGTTATTTCATTACCGTTGTTAGCTTTAGCGTCATTCGTGATTACTATTTGGCTGTCGCCTCTTCAATGGTTTTTGGCGCGTTAAGCGGCGCTGCCATGGGGCAATTGTTTGCGCTTGGGCGCGAATATGCGGATAAGCATATTGCTGACAGTACAACCTTCTTATCTGTGATGAGAGCGGGCATTGCTATCGCTTGGGTGATTGGTCCGCCAATCGCCTTTATCGTTAAAGGTTCATTTGGTTTTAGTGTTTCATTTTTGACAGCTGGTGGCGCAACATTGCTCTCCGTATTGTTAGGTTATTTGTATCTTCCTAACAGCGTGATAAAAGCCAAAGATAAGCAGGAAAAAGCCAAACCGGCACCCATTAGCGGCGTGGTGGTCCTGTTTTGTGCGGCACTTGTGTTTATGCTGAGCGCTAACAACTTGTATGTGATTACGATGCCTCTTTATTTGTCGCAAGAATTGAAAGTAGCAGCAAGTTGGGTCGGTTATATGTTTGGTATGGCTGCCTTGTGTGAAATTCCATTCATGCTGAAAGCTGGAAAATTAGCCGCTCGATTTGGCACGATGAGATTGCTTTCAGCTTCACTTGTTTGCGGATGTCTGTTTTTTATCGCGATGTTGAACGTGACTGAGTTTTGGCAACTGCTCACGATTCAGGTCTTCAATGGCGTATTTGTCGGAATTACGGCGACGATTGGCATGGTTGCCTTGCAAGATATGATGAAGGACAGATTAGGTACTGCCTCCACACTATTTACGAGTTTGTTGAATGTATCCGTGTTGATTTCCAGCACTACGGTTGGAATTGTTGGAGAGATGTATAGTTACCATTCAGCATTTTATGTCTCATTGATGTTAGCTGTGACGTCATTGCTTATGATGGCTTATTTCGTTAGCCGAGAGAGCCAAGCGAGGAAAGCTCAGCTACAACCGCAAATTGGCTAAGGTATTGATAATTGCGTTTGTCCGTTAACGACAATCATCTGAGAGGGAGATACTGCGGTTTCTCCCTTTTTCTTTGGCTTGGTATAGCGCTTGGTCCGCACACTCAATCAAATCTTGATTCTCGGTTTCTTTGGTTGGTTTTATCGTGCAGCAACCGACACTGATAGTAAGATAGCTGAATGAGCCAGCAGGATGGGGGATTTCACAGGCTAATATTTCCTGACGAATACGTTCTGCAAGCGACATCACTTGTTGTTTTCCACCATAGACAATCACAGCAAACTCTTCTCCGCCATAGCGAAATGGCATATCAGATGATCGCTTACAGGTATTTCGAATAACTTCGGCGACAGAAATTAAACATTCATCTCCAGCGCAGTGACCTAACGCGTCGTTGTAAGCTTTGAAGTGGTCTACATCGCACATAATTAACGAGACTTCTTTATCCTCTCGCACCGCAAGATTGAGGAGAAAAGACAATTTTGAATCGAACTCACGACGGTTATAAAGGTTAGTTAGCCCGTCACGTTTAGCTATTTTGTAGAGCTCTTCACTGAGCGCTTCTGGTTCGATAATGCCAAACAGTAATGAAGCGTTCCCTTGAGAGTTTTTTATTAGTGCTTTGGCGCGACTAGAGAAATAACGAGTAATACGAGTGTTTGGGTCGAAATAAGGGAAACTATTTGAATATTCGTCGATCTCACCGGATTTCAACTGCTGATATTCATCAAAAATTTGTTCAGCTTTGCCACTATTACTCAAAGCAATGTTTGAGTTGTAATCACCGGCAATAGGGCAAACATCTTTGACAGAATGAGAGAAGGCTTGTTTGTCGAGATCGAACGTATCACACATAGTGTCATTGCAATAAAAAACATTGGGATTGTCATCAAGATCTATTATCCACCAAGAGAGTTGGGAAAAATTGAGTAATTCATCTGATGTACGGTAAAGAGATTGGATTCGTTGATTGGGAAAGGATTTATGAGTAGGGGTTAGTCGATCTGATTGTTGATTGAAAAACATAATTTATACTTGTGTTTAGCTGTGACTGTCGTAAAGGCAATTCTCACGTTAGATCGACAGAACATAGATGTATGTATCACCGAACTAGTGTAAGAGAGCGAAATTTAGTTATAATATAAATAAACCCAAGCAACCTCTCGGATACTTGGGTATAAGTGTAGATTATAAATTGAACAGCGACAGCCTTGCGAAGGGTTAATAAGGAAATATCTAACCGTCTCAAAAATAAGATAGTTTCTATTGTTTTCAATATGCCATTCGCATCACCAAGGTTAATGTGACGTTTTTAAGCTTAAACATGCCTTTAAACCGCCCATATTACTGCGGCTTAACTCAATACTACCGCGATAACTGTGCGCCATTTCACTCACAATATTGAGTCCTAGCCCAGTTCCAGGCGTGGTTTCATCCAACCTTACTCCTCGCTGCACCACATTTCCTAACTGTTCGTCAGGTATGCCAGGGCCGTCATCTTCGACAATGATTGAAGTGTTTTCTTTGTCAGTAATTGCATAGACTCGGATTAGGCTATTTGCCCATTTGTAACCATTTTCTAGTAGGTTACCAATCATTTCATCAAGGTCGGTTTGTTCGACCGCGACTTCCAGTTCAGATTCAATCTCGTTGATAAGCGTTATCTCACGCTCGGCGTACACTTTATCAAATGCCATCGAAATAGCATCGATTCGTTCAGACGGTGATGATTTAACCGAGAGAATGTTTTTCGCACCTGCCATACGTGCACGGCCCAGATGATAATCAATCTGACTTTGAATCTGTTGCAGTGGTTCTTGCAATGGGGCTTGTTTTTCTATGGGTAGATGTTGAATCTCATTTTTTAACACCGACAACGGCGTTTTTAGTGCATGGGATAAGTTACCTGCATGATGACGGGCACGTTCTAAGAGTTCTTGATAGTGAAATAGCAACGCATTAAGGTCGGAAACTACTGGGGCAATATCGCGTGGGTAGTCATCTTCTAGGCTGGTTTTCTCACCTTTTCGCAATTGGTTTAGTTCTTTGTGCATTTTGTTTAGTGGGCTAAGAGACCAAGCAATTTGCACAAAAATAACCGTTAAAATTCCAAAGTAGAGTAGGGCAAGAATGACCCAAAGCTCACCCATCAAGTTAGCTACAGTGTCTTCTAATGGCTGCTCGTCAGTACCAATTAAGATGGATATTGGGTGCTTATATTCTGGGAGGTAGATAGAGCTTTTAATAAAGACTAATGGCTCATCTTGTGCGCCAAAGGCTTTAGTTTTGGCCTTATTAAAGCGAATGGTGCGATCCCAAAGAGAACGAGAACGCAGTTGGTCATCACTGGTTTGGGCTTTCCAATATAGACCGCTATATGGTTGAGTGAAACGAGGATCAGACAAACGAGTCGAGAGGGTCAGTTTACCTTTGCTGTCGACTTCAAGATTGGCTGTGATTTCATCCATGTAGATGGATAACTGAGACTTCGTATCGGCGACCATGTAATTATAGACCTGGCTCGGAACCATAACCCCAGCTGCGATGATCATCGCTGTTAACCACACAATAGCCGCCAATACGAGGCGGCTTTTAAGACTTAATTGCTTGATAAGAGAGGGCTTCTTACTCGGCATTCAATTGATACCCTAGGCCGCGCACGGTTTTGATCACATCAGGAGCAATTTTTTTGCGAATACGACCGATGAATACCTCAATGGTGTTTGAGTCACGGTCAAAATCTTGCTTGTAAATGTGCTCAACCAATTCTGTGCGTGAAATGACCTTATCTGCATTATGCATAAAGTAAGCGACAACTTTGTATTCTAATGCGGTCAGGCTAATTGCATGACCTTGCCACATCACTTTTGAGGTACGAGTGTCGAGGCTTAAATTACCGACTCTCATTACTGGAGAAGCGTTACCTGAAGCACGGCGCAGTTGAGCGCGAATACGAGCAATCAGTTCGACCATCTCAAAGGGTTTGGTTAGATAGTCATCGGCACCGGCGTTTAGGCCCTCAACACGTTGTGTTAAGGTATCGCGCGCACTCAAAATCACCACAGGGGTGTTAATGTTCTCGTCGCGAATCCCTTTTAGTACGGTTAAACCGTCAAGTTTCGGTAGACCAAGATCGAGCACGATCATATCCCATTCTTCAGAGGTGGCACGATAGAGTGCATCAATACCATCTTGCGACAGTTCTGGCACCCAACCGGTTTGCTCTAAAGCCTCGATAATTTGCTCACCAAGGCGTGGCTCGTCTTCTACAACCAAAATCTTCATATTATTCTGCTATTCCTTTTAAGGCTTGGCGAATGTTACGCCCACGAATTTCCATCATTTCCAAAGTTTGAGCGTTGTACTCTACTTTAATGATGTTGTTGTTATAGTTAATTTTTAGCTCATAAACCCAGACATCGTCATCTTCTTCGAGTTCTACTTTGATGATGCGCCCGTGGAGATCACGTTCAACGGCTTTGTACATTTCGGAAAAAGGTTGTACATAACCTTTTTGTACCGCGCGGTAGACCTCATCTTGGTCCTCTTCAAACTCAACCTTGGTGCCAGGCTTTTCGACGTCACGTACTAAGGCGTGACCATTATCGTGATCTTTGGCGTAACTTGGTATAACCATTAGCCCGCTCGCAAGGAGCAAGCATAGGCTCAGTAACGATTTCTTTAACATAGATTAACCCTATTTTTCGCCAAGGATTCGTCGATAACGTGGCGAAGCATAACCAAACTATCGCCAGTATATCGTTTGCTACATGAACGCAAAGTGAATTGACGTTAACTTTTGAGCTCGGTTTGCATGCGCTAGCCTTTGAGTTCATCTTCAAAAATACGATCACGCATTTTCCAAAAGCGCCCAACCTTACGAGCAATCACGAATTGCGGTGGGCGGAACCGATGTTGATTAGCCACCACTTTACTCGGAGAGGATTCCGTGAAAGGACGGTGCTTATCGGCAAGATGTGGTCGTACAAACTGCGCCAAGAATCGCTCTTTCTGTTTTGGTGTGTTTAATGGCCAAAACTCGTGCACGGCAGCTTGGTTGTCGCCCCGATAAGTGACTTTTAACTGGTTTTTACCTTTGTCATCTTTGACCGTAGTAAGATCCATTTCAAGGCACTCAAATACTAACGCATCTTTAAGATTTAAAGCCTCTTTGAGCTTTTTGTCGGGGTCGACCAACGTGGCATCGCATTCATGACAAATACGCGCAGCAATATCATTGTCAGCCCCACATTCACCGCAATATTTGGCTCTAAAGCGATAACCGCAGTGTTCTCGTTCGCCCGTTTCTTCATCTTCAAAATAGCCTTGGCAGCGGCGACCAAAGTGCTCGAGTAGAAAACCGTTGCTATCGAGTTTGCCCCAAAAGTTGTTGTTAAATCCGCAGGCAGGGCAGGGAATGGTGATGATTTCACTGTCCGAATCAGGTTTAGGATTGCCCACTTCTGGTTGGTATAGATCGTAGCTGTTACCTGCGTAATCCAATACTAAACACTCGGTTTTCCCGGGAGATAGACGCAAACCACGCCCAACAATTTGTTGATACAAGCTGATTGATTCTGTTGGGCGTAAAATGGCAATAAGATCAACGTGGGGCGCATCAAAGCCGGTGGTTAATACTGATACGTTGACCAAAAATTTAATCTGTTTGTCTTTAAACTGGTTGATGATCGCATCACGCTCTGGCGTTGGCGTATCACCAATCACGATGGCTGCTTGACCTTCAGGCAGCAAGCCATATATTTCTTGAGCATGACGTACCGTAGCAGCGAAGATCATAACGCCTTGTTTGTGTTCCGCCATCTGAATAATTTGCTGTACGATTTGTGGCGTTGCTCGTTTGGCTTGATCAATCACCATGTCTAATTCAGCTTCTTTATAACGTCCTGTGTTAGTAGGCTTCAACTGCGAAAAGTCATAGCTCAACACTGGTGCATCCATCATCGTTGCAGGGGTTAGAAAGCCTTCATCGAGTAAATAGCGAATTGGCAGTTCAAAAATACAATCACGGAAATAGCGCGGCTCTTCGCTGCGCACTTGACCACGAGTGTGGTACTGATAGATCCAGCCAATCCCCAAGCGATAAGGCGTTGCTGTTAAGCCAAGTACTTTAATCCCCGGATTGAGCTCACGTAAATGGCTGATCACTTTTTGGTAGCTGGAGTTTTCATCCTCTGGTACTCGGTGGCATTCATCAATAACCAATAGTGAAAACTGGTCTTTGAAGGCATCAAGGTTACGCACTACAGACTGCACTGAGGCAAACACCACTTGCTGGTTGGTTTCTTTACGACCAAGACCTGCGGAAAAAATGGCACCAGAAAGACCATAGCCTTCATATTTGGCATGGTTTTGCTCAACCAGTTCTTTTACGTGCGCAAGTACCAGCACTCGGCCTTTCGCCAAGCGGGCTAATTCTGCAATAACTAAGCTTTTACCTGCGCCGGTGGGGAGTACGATCACCGCTGGAGAGCTGTGTTTTCGAAAGTAGTGAATGACCGCTCGTACAGAGTCGGCTTGATAAGGGCGCAAGGTGTACATAATTTATGTGAAATAGCTCAACTATTTGTTTTAGGCACATTATAATAGCGCAGCAAACTAAGTAGAGGTATCCATGCAAGCGAAGAAAACGCCTTCAAATAACAAAGCGCAGCCAAGCAAAGTCCGTTTAGACAAATTTTTGTGCGATGCACTTGGTGCAACTCGTAAAGAAGCGACCAAAATCATCAAAAGCGGCGAAGTAACCGTCAATGATGAAGTGGTGAAAAATGGTGCCAATAAAGTCACGTCTGAATGTGTGGTTGAATGGCAAGGTCGTGAGATTCAATTGCAGGGCCCTCGATACATCATGCTATTTAAACCAGACGGTTTTGTCTGTTCCCATGAAGACGGGTTCAACCACACCGCTTTTGTTTTGTTAGATGAAGTGAATCAGCAAGATCTGCATTTTGCTGGTCGTTTGGATGTAGATACCACAGGTTTGGTGTTGATCACTGATGATGGCCAATGGTCGCATCGAATCACATCACCAAAACACAAGTGTGAAAAGACTTACCGAGTGTGGCTAGCGGATGCGATTGGTGATGATTACGCTGAAAAAATTGAACAAGGCATTGAGCTGCGTGGCGAAAAAGAATTAACGCTACCTGCCAAGATGGAAATTGTTGATGCATCGAATAACGAGTTGTTACTGACCATTTCAGAAGGTAAGTACCATCAAGTTAAACGCATGTTTGCCGCATTAGGCAACAAGGTTGACCAATTGCACCGCGAACGTATTGGCAACATCGTGCTTGATGAGCAACTAGAGCCGGGTGAATATCGCTACCTGACTCAAGAAGAAATTGATTCTGTTTGGAAATGATTTAAATTCAGCTAAGCGAATGCCAAAGGTTTGGTGGTTCGCTTAGCCGTGACTCTGGGAATAGGAACCAAAGTAACCAGAGCGTGCAGTTACAACCACTAGGATGGGGTTGTCTCACATTTGCTTCAAACCACAAGGAAGGGTGAGTGTAAGCAAACATTAGGAGACGTATGTCTAATACGGCAACACAACAAACACAAGCGCCACAAGAGAGCAGCCCACAAATCAGTTTTCTATTATTTCTCGTATTGGGTGCGATTGGTGCGTTAACACCGCTTGCTATAGATATGTATTTACCTGCAATGCCAACCATTGCCCGTGATCTTGGGGTTGGTGCAGGTGAAGTTCAAATTACTTTAACCGCTTATACCGCAGGCTTTGCTTTAGGTCAGCTAATTCATGGCCCGTTAGCCGACAGTTTCGGTCGACGACCGGTATTGCTCCTTGGCGTTCTATTTTTTGGTATTGCCTCAGTGGTGAGTGCAACCACGACAGGGATTGAAGCGCTTACGTGGGTGCGCACCGCACAAGGTTTTGCTGGCGCAGCCGCCGCCGTGATTATTCAAGCGGTCGTGCGCGACATGTTTGACCGTGAAGATTTTGCCCGTGCAATGTCGTTTGTCACCTTGGTGATCACTATTGCGCCGCTGATTGCACCGATGATTGGGGCTACCTAGCGTTATGGTTTGGTTGGCGTTCGATTTTCTGGGTACTGGCAATTTTTGCTGCCATCGTAATTTTGCTGGTGGTGTGGAAAATTCCAGAAACCCTATCAAATGATAAACGCCAACCACTGCGTTTAGGTACCACACTGCGCAACTATGTACGCCTGTGTCGTAACCCTGTAGGCATGGGTTTAGTGTTGTCAGGTGCATTTTCGTTTTCTGGTATGTTTGCGTTTTTGACCGCAGGTTCGTTTGTTTACATTGATATTTACGGCGTAAGACCAGACCACTTCGGTTTCTTATTTGGCCTCAACATTATTGCGATGATCATCATGACCAGTATCAATGGTCGCTTGGTGAAAAAGGTGGGCTCACACGCTATGTTGCGCTTTGGTTTGTGGGTGCAACTTGCTGCTGGTATCGGTCTGTTTATTGCTTGGTTCTTTGATTTTGGTTTATGGGGCATTGTGCTATTTGTCGTGATGTACATCGGCACACTGTCTACGATTGGTAGTAATGCTATGGCGCTACTATTAAGTGGCTATCCAACCATGGCGGGTACAGCATCATCGCTGGCGGGTACGCTACGCTTTGGTATTGGTTCTATTATCGGCGCCATTGTCGCAGCATTGCCAAATGGTGTAGCGTGGCCGATGATTTTAGTAATGACGGCATGCTCAGTTTTGTCTGCCGCATTTTATTGGTTATACGGAAGAAAGGCTTAATGGCTGAATATACAGTTGAAATTCAAAAGTTGGTAAACGCGGCGTTAGAAGAAATTCACGCTGAGCATCAAGCAAAGAAGTTAGTTAACGCACCAGTAGCGAACAACAACTTCATGATTCGCTGGGTGACGAAAGCGTTGAAAGGCCAACGTTTTCATCGTTGTGTGGTTGATAACTTAACGGCTTGGCAAAAAGCAGGTCGTACAAAAGGTAATGACTCCAACCTGATGTTTACCTTTGAGCGAATCTCAGCGTTCTATGCGGATTTTTTTCCGGCAGAGCAAGCAACCAAAGTGATCAAAGACAGTGATATTGAAGCGTTCTTAGATGCAATGGAGCAAGCCGGTTGGGAAGTCTCAACTTCTGAGCCGTTGGTTGGTGTTGGTAAAGTACAAATTTTTACCGATGGTCAAAACTCATTGGCGCTTTGCTCAGAGCAATGTGAGAAATGCTTCGATGGCGAACTGCTTGTGAAACCGATGAGTTGGTTTGTTCGTGGTAACCACGCTCAATTTGTTGAAGCCGCCACCAAAGCGGGTTTTATGGTACACAAAGTGACTGACTATAAGTCTAACGTTAAATACCACGGTGAGTACCTGATCTACCCAGAAAACAAAGGCACGCAACTGGCTGAGATTCCTATCGGCTACCAAGTGGCATAGTCTGCAGCTGTTAAATGATAAAAAAGCTTCCCGAAGGAAGCTTTTTTATTGGCTATTTTTTATCGACACCGCTTATGTTGACTCAGTTTTCAACTAAGCAATGAGATAGGTCTCTAATTCAATGTTAATGGTTTAACGTTATCGACCTCTTGATTGCGTTGACGCTTATCTAGCTGGCCGCTAAAACGAGTGAGCAGTAGAGCAATAATCACGATTACTGCACCCACCCATGGGGTATGCATGAGTCCTGCTTTGGCAACAATCATACCGCCGCCCCACGAACCAAGAGCAATACCAACGTTAAAGGCTGCGATGTTAAGACCAGAAGCCACGTCGACCGCGTCAGGCGTATATTTTTCTGCCAATTTCACCACGTACACTTGTAGGCCCGGTACGTTACCAAATGCAAATGCGCCCCAAACCAGAATGGTGGCTACCGCAGTGTATGGGTTAACGGCAGCAAAATTAAATACGATAAGAATCGTCGCAAGGCCTGTAAAGATAATCGTTAGTGCTTTGATTGGGCCAAGTTTATCGGCCATTTTACCGCCCCAGATATTGCCAATCGCAACGGAAACACCGTACACCAGCATGATAAGGCCAATTGCACTGGCATCAAATCCCGTTTCTTGCTGCAAAATAGGCGCAAGGAAAGTGAATGCCGTGAATGTACCACCGTAACCAAGTGCAGTGATCGCGTAAACGAGTAACAGTCTTGGTTGCACCAGCACTTTAAGTTGTGAAGACAGTTTTGCTGCTGGTGGCTGTTTAAGGTTGCTTGGTACTAATAATGCACTGCCAATCAGCGCAATTAATCCCAATAGCGCAACGATTAGAAACGTTGCCTGCCAACCAAAAGTTTGGCCGATGTATGTACCGAGTGGTACTCCGGTCACCAACGCAACGGTCAAGCCTGTAAACATGATCGCGATGGCGCTGGCGGCTTTTTCTCTGGCAACTAAGCCAGTAGCAATGGTAGAACCAATGGAAAAGAACACACCATGCGCAAGACCAGTCAAAATGCGGGCAAGGATTAAAGTGTTGTATCCCGGCGCTTGCCAAGCTAATAAGTTACCTACTACAAACAGCGACATGATGGCTAATAACACATGTTTACGGTTCCATTTTCCCGTTAATGCCGTCAGTACCGGCGCACCGATGGCAACACCTAAAGCGTACAAGCTCACGAGTAAGCCTGCAGAAGGAAGCGATACATTGAGATCGCTTGCCATGGTGGGAATAAGTCCCACGATTACAAATTCGGTCGTACCGATGGCAAAGGCGCTCAGCGTTAGAGCTAATAATGCTAAGGGCATAATATTTTCTCACTATGATTAATACTTGAGTCGATGAGTTTGCAACGTGCTGTTTCATCGTTCTCATTGGGTGATGAGCATTATGCTTAGTATTTATTTGTGAAAAATGCCGATATTAACAAATGATCTTTGTAGAAAATGTAGGTAAATTTAAATGTAGAGATAATTGGTATGGAATAGAAGATGAGAACCCGTTCTGACGATTTAGAGATTTTACTCACGGTAGTCGACAGTGGTGGCTTTTCTGCCGCCGCAGAAGCATTGGATATTCAAGTTGCTCGAGTATCACGTGCAGTGAGCAAAGTGGAGCAGCAATTGGACGTGACCATACTGAATCGCACCACGCGAAGAATTGAACTGACCGTAGAAGGACGGGAGTTTGTTAATTCGGTCAGAGTGGGTTTGCTTAAAATCCAACAGGCAGAAGAAGAGATCATTACTCGCGGAGAACTACCGAAAGGGCGTTTAAGAGTGGATGCTGCTAGCCCGTTTGTCTTTCACCAATTGGTGCCATTAATCCACGCATTTAACCAAGAGTATCCTGAAATTGAATTGGAGCTGACATCCAATGAGGGCTTCGTTGACTTGTTGGAAAAGAAAACCGATCTGGCCATTCGTATTGGCAAACTCGGCGACTCTTCATTACATGCGAGACCGCTAGGGCGGAGCCTGTTGTATATTGTTGCGACGCCGGAGTATTTAGCTCGTCGGGGTTTTCCTCAAACCGCCGGTGATTTGCTAAATCATGACACCCTTGGTTTTTCGTCTCCCAAAGTTCTCAATCAATGGCCGCTGAAGGGCTTTGAGGGAATTACACCATCTTTAGTTTGTAGTAATGGAGAGGCGGTGAGGCAGCTCGTGTTAGCCGGAAATGGTATCGCCTGTTTATCTGGATTTATGGTCAAGAACGATATCGATGATGGGCGTTTAATCTCTATATTGGAAAGCGAAAAGCTCAAGAATACCGATAGAGAACAAGTTAACGCGGTATATTACAAATCTTCTTCAGTTGCTAAGCGGATTTCAGCGTTTATTGATTTTATTCAGCCGAGGTTGCAGTTGTAGATGGGTAAGCATTATTTTTGCAATTTTAGCAAAAGTGATTTGTTTTTATTGTTATAAATTGCCTTGTCGAACTCTTGGTAAACTGACGCAAAGTATGCGTGTAAAGTGCAAAAGGAAATAAGATGACTCAGTATCGTGTATGGGGATACCAACCAAGCTCAAACACACTTGAACTTAATCAGGTAGAACGACCAACATTAGGTGAAAACCAAATCTTAGTTGCGAATAAAGCGATTGGTATTAACCCGGTTGATTGGAAGTTTATTCATGCAAACCCTCTGAATTGGGAAGAAGGCCATGTTCCTGGGGTTGATGGGGCTGGCGAAATTATTCAAGTCGGTGCGAATGTTGATCCTAAGCTTGTTGGTCGACGAGTCGCTTATCATGGTGCATTAAAGCGTCATGGTAGTTTTGCAGAAATGACACCGCTTTACCCTGAGCGTGTCATGATGATTCCAGACGGCATGTCTTTTGAACTAGCTGCAGCGCTTCCATGTCCAATGTTAACCGCATGGCAAGCATTTGAGAAAATTCCACATAACAGCAACCGCAGAGTCTTGATTGCAGGACTGGGGGCGGTAAACAAAATCTTGTGCCAGATATTGGTCGCGGCTGGTTTTCAAGTTGATGCTTTATCGGCCAGTTTGAGTTCTGAACAAGCTCAGTCGATGGAATTCATCACGTTTATCGTACTCAGTCAGAGTTACCTCATGGCTACATGGCGATATTTGATGCTGTGGGCGAGCAGAGTGCTGCCTCTTTAGTTCCTTTACTCAAAGCGAACGGCCACATTATCTCAATACTTGGCAGAATATCGACACCCATTGACCCTGCATTTACTCGCACCATCTCTTACCATGAGATTGCGCTGGGGCGTTGTATGATTTTGGTGACAACGAAGATTGGCAGACATTGATGCAAAATGGCGAAACACTGATGACAAACATCGTTTCCGACCAGCTAAAAGTTGAAGAACCGGTAAGTTTTGCTTTTGAACAAATGCCACAAGCACTTAAGCATAGCGAAGAAAGCAAGCAAAAACGGTGGTTTCATTGCCTGTGACATTGAAGTGTTGAGTGAGATAATGGAACTTTTTTGAATTGCAAGCGGCTCTATTGAGCCGTTTTTTAATGAAATTTTTTCCTGCTGTTTCCTTTCTATACTCAATATAGAAGAGGAGTTCCACGATGAATTGGATTACAAAATTATTGGTGACTGCCGCGATATGGATTGGTTTTACTGGCTTTGCGTTTGCCGTTGAACCCGTGTACAGCGACTTTTTTGGTAAAGCAATTCGTGGTTATGATCCGGTTGCGTATTTTACTCAGAGTGATGCCATCAAAGGAGACAGTGATTATATCTATGAATGGAACGACGCGAAGTGGTACTTTTCTTCGCAGCAGAATCTCGACAAATTCGCCCGTAACCCTGAGCAGTACGCACCTCAATATGGCGGCTATTGTGCTTGGGCTGTGAGTAAAGGTTATACCGCCAAAATAGATCCTAATGCGTGGAACATTGTCGATGGTAAGCTCTACCTCAACTATAGCAAGTCAGTGCAACAGACTTGGCAGCAAGACATACAAGGCAATATCGTCAGTGCGGACAAAAACTGGCCGACATTACTGAACCAATAAGTAAAGTAACAGGCAAGGTGCGGTTTAAACGTGGTGTGATTAAAAAGAGCTTTGATTGATTATCGAAGCTCTTTGTTGTGTTTGTTGTTAAGGTGACTGTGATTAAAGCGCCGCTAACATGGTTTCTGCGTTACTTACAGCAAATTGACTGCCTTCTTCGACATTGAGCATGGTCACTACGCCATTTTCTATTAGCATTGAATAGCGCTGCGAGCGAATGCCACCGAAGTTGGCGGTATCCATTTCTAGTCCGAGAGCTTTAGTGAAGCTAGCGTCTCCATCACCGAGCATCATGATCTCTGAAGCATTTTGCGCTTCTCCCCACGCCTGCATTACAAAGGCATCGTTTACCGCAACACACGCAATAATATCGATGCCTTTTGCTTTGATTTGATCTGCTAAAACGACATAACCGGGTAAATGCGCTTCTGAACAAGTTGGCGTGAATGCACCTGGTACGGCAAATAATATCACTCGCTTGTTAGCAAACAGTTGTTTGACTTGATGGCTCTCCATTCCGTCGTGAGTTAGCTCATTAAGAGTCGCTTCAGGCAGAGTTTGACCTTGTTGAATCATATTGCATTCCTTGTGGTGTTAGTTAAAAGAAGTGTAGGAGTGAAAGTGTGATATCACCAATGTGACGAATAGAGAGGGAATGCTCGATCCAATATTGCAAAGTAGTTCAAAAATAGACATTTTTGGGGTTGAACCTATCCATTAGCGCTGCGTATTTTGACCTTTATTAGGATGTTTTTGAGCAAATAACCGATGCCATAATTTGAAAGAGTGTTGAAGTAAATGTAAGTGAAGCTAAACAAGGAAGTATTTATGCATTATCTGAAAGTGTTACTCGTTATCTCTTGTTCTTTATTATTTGCATAGTGCTAACACTACGAAAGGTAGTTTAAGTGGTCAATTCGTTACATTTGATAAAGCTATCCGCTTAACGCCTAGTTTTGCACAATTGCAGCGTAGTGAGGGTGTGGAGCCTTCAAACGTACCTGGTGGATACATTGGTTGGGTGGATTTTCCGGAAATCTCCCGGTTTTGTACAATATTTTACTGAATGGGAAGATATTAGTTATGCTCGCGTCACTTCGCATCAGAGCTTCTATCTTCGGGCGAAACAATTTTAAAGTTCTATCTTGAAAACGATTATAAACAACGTTTTCGAGTTCGTATCGTTATAAAACTGTGGCGAAGAACAATCATAAATGGTAATCCAGCTTTGAGAACCACGCTATACGGCCAAATAGATAATCAAACTAACATCGTGGGTGTAATGACGTTTATTGGTACGGAAAAACTATTTTATTAACTCTCAGATTATATTTGACTTTCGAGTATGATCTTGTTGCGATAGAAAAGTGAAGAATGGAAAGAATATTGGCAACTTGTTCGTTCAATTCAGGTGACGACAGATATGTGGAGTAACGAATTAAATTGATGCGCATACAAAGTCAGCTTAACTAAATCTTAGCTATTATCTATATTCGATAATTGTATTGGTGATTATGGCTATACCGAATTAAGAGGTAGAAAAATGTCTAATCTAACATGCAGTTTCGAACCATCTTATCGGATGTTGATTTGAGCCATTAATTGGTGCATTAATTACTTCATTCAGCCTAGTGCATGGGCGTTTATGTCACTCTTTACTGCGATTCCTACGTTTGGTTTTATTGCTATCTATTCTGGGCAAACCGTAGTGCACCGAGATTTAATTAGCATTTTATTTAGTCTACTTTGGGTAGTTATTTTGTCTTCCACTGATTTATCGATGTGGCGATTCGAAGAGAGATAAAAAATAATCACCTATTTTTTCGTGGTGCTATTCTTTTGCCAATAGCGTAGTTAGTGTTGCTATGGTTTACTGGCTTAGTAAACAAATTATGTATATGATTTGGGTTAGATCTAAACAGGATATACTGGATGAAATCTTTAATACTTGCTTTATTAATCATGGTATTAGGTGGGTGCTCGGGTTCAGTTTGGTTAACGGAGAACAATATTCATCGTTGAAACTCAAATTTAGTGGCGATTGTTATGTTTTTATCAAAGACTTGGCGACAAACGATACCATTCTGCAAGGGTTATATCTTGATGGCTCGTATGTTTCGCTGAACGTTTACCAAGGGAAAGCATATAAAGTGGTAATCGGTTATCCCGCGCACACCTCAGTCAAATTTAATGATCAAGTTGTCGCTCTCGCTGATAACGATAAGATTCAGTCTCTTTCTGTCCGTTTTGAAACTCTATCGCTAAGTCCAAGTAAAGAGTAATGACTCGGAACAGATGGCGAATTTTGATGGTTAATCGCTGTGATAAGTTGGCGAAAGTAGAGCATAAAGATTTGTGAGAAATAAATTAATAGCATCGTAATATTACAAATAGTTTTAGTTCGCAAATGGCAGTAAAGAGAGTTGCATGAGGAGAGTGACTCGCGCAAAGTGGATGGTAAAAAGTATCATTTTTCATGCGGTTATCCTTAATGGAGTAGGATATGGAATCTAATCGAATTAAGCTCGTTCCACCATCAATGGAACTTCAACCAGAGATGCTGGATGCTATTCAATTCAGTCAAATGGAACTGTCTGAGTTCTTACCTTGGGTCCCCCATGCTTTAAGTGATGACGATTCCAAGCAAGCCACGAAACAGGCAATTGCGAATTTTGTGCAGTTTGAAAACGAACTTCGTTACTCGATTATAGATAAGCAAAGCGAGCGATTAGTGGGTGTGATAGGGCTAATGATTCGTGATTTAAGCGTACCATTTTTCGAAATAGGTTATTGGCTTCGTAGCGATTGCGTTGGCTTAGGGTATATTTCAGAGGCAATTAAGTTAGTAGAGCAATACGCATTTGATACCCACAATGCCAAACGGATTGAAATACGAATTGCTGAAGCCAATGCCAAAAGTCGCGCTGTTGCTGAGCGATGTGGATATCGCTTAGAGGCGAGTCTTGTTAATGAGCGAAGATTACCTAATGGACGACTTTCCAATACGGTCGTGTATGCTAAAACCAGTTGTCGATAAGTAAATGGATGAAAGGCAAGCGCACACTTTATTGCGCTTGCCTGTTAATGTTTAATTAGAGACGCGTTTCACTAGGCAGAAGTGTTTTTTGCCACGTTGTAGCAACCAGTATTGATCGAACAGAGCAAAATTGAGCTCTGGGTTATCGTCTGTTGCTTTTTCACCATTTACGCTAATCGCGTTATTTGCGACCAGTTCACGTGCAATACGTTTTGAGTTTGCTAGTCCAGATTCAATTAACAACTCAACTAAGTCATTTTTCGCTGAATGTACGCAAGGTAATCCATCTAACTCTAACTGTCTGAGCTCGGTGAGATTTAGTTGTTGTACGTTGCCACTAAACAGTGCTTGAGTAATACGCTGAGCGCTGAGTAATCCTTCCTCACCATGTACAAATCGAGTCATCTGTTCTGCTAAGATTGCTTGTGCTTTCGGTTTACCTTGTGCGCGCTTATCTGCTGCTTCAATTTGAGCTATTTCTTCCACGCTTAAGAACGTGTAGTAGCGCAAAAAGTGATAAACATCTGCATCTTCAGCGCCTAGCCAGAATTGGTAAAAGGCGTAAGGTGAGGTCTTGTTTGCATCGAGCCATACCGCGCCACCTTCCGTTTTACCAAATTTGGTGCCATCAGATTTGGTAATGAGCGGTAGCGTCAAACCAAACACTTGTTCACTATTTTGACGGCGAGTGAGGTCAATACCGCTGACAATATTGCCCCATTGATCATTACCACCGATTTGCAGGCGGCAACCGAACTGGCGATTTAGCTCGGCGAAATCGTAAGACTGCAGTAAGGCATAGCTAAATTCAGTGAAAGAGATCCCTTGATCTGGGCGCGCCAAGCGTTGTTTTACCGACTCACGGCTTATCATAGTGTTAACTGAAAAGTGTTTACCCACATCGCGAAAGAAATCAATCACATTGATGTTCTGCATCCAATCGCCGTTATTAACGATATGAAGTGGGTTTTCAAGCTGCGGGTCCATTAGTTGCTGAATTTGATGTGAGAGGTCGGCAACCCAACCTGCAACAGTGTCGTGTGAGTTTAGACTGCGCTCAGTGGCTTTAAAACTTGGATCCCCGATCATGCCTGTCGCGCCGCCAATCAAAGCAATCGCGTTGTGGCCTGCATCTTGAAAGCGCTTCAGCATAAGCAGTGGTACTAGGTGACCGATATGCAGACTGCCGGCTGTCGGGTCGAAGCCGCAGTAAAGTGTTTGCGGCTCACAAAGTAATTGTTGCAGTTGTTCGAGATCGCTGGCTTGGGCAATCAGCCCACGAGCTTTTAGGTCATCAAGTAAAGTCATTATGTTGCCTAGCTGAGTAGTGTTTTTCCAGACTAAAGGCAAAAGGAGATCTATGACATATCCCTATAGGGATAGTTTTTTACTTTGCTTGTAAGATCAGGTGATTGAGAAACAGCTGAAAGAACTCACTGAGAGATGCGACGTTCAGGCGCGAGTAGATACGTTTTCGATGATTTTTAACCGTGCCTTCGGTGAGTTTTAGCTGCAATGCAATGTCTTTAGTATCAGAACCTTGTGCAATCAAGGCTGCGACTTGCTGTTCTCGCTTGGTAAGTAGTTCTTTGCCCAAAGAAGCCAATGCTTGCTCTATCGCTGCACGGATTTGTGTTGCGTGAAGATGACGATCGCTTACAGGTTGGGCTAAGGCAAAGTCACTTTGTTTCCAATGTTGCTGACAAAGTGACTGAATTACCTCGAAGTATCGACGTAATTGCGAGATCTTAGCTGAGCTGAAGCGGTTATCTTGTCTGGTCGCACCAAGATAAATAACGACCCATCGCTCTGGTGCTACCTCAATTAATAAACTGATCTCATCTTGCCACCCAGTTTGACGATAGAACTGATCACAATAGTCTTGATAGTCGAGATTGTGGCGTACGACTTCTCTGAGTGTAAAGACGCCTTGCTTTCGGTCTGATACCAGTTTTTGATAAAACGGGTCGTTTTGAAACGAGCTAGTTAGGTAGTGGTGAAAGAGTAAATCACGTTGGTTTTCAATCGAATCATAAAGATGAATAGGGTGTTTACCTTCTCGGTAACCAACGATAACCGCACAGTCAAAATGAAATAGAGCGCTGATATAACGCATCAATTTCGATGTGAAGTGGGGGGAGTTTATGGCGGAAATAGTTTCAGCTAAGTGCTGGTTATGATCGGAGGTTCGCATACGAAGTCTTTGTGGTATCAATTGCTTGCAAGCATAGCGTAATCTTACAGCGAGTATAAATAAATTAAAGTAGTAGCCACTTTATTTCATAATAAGCACAGCGATACGCAATATGGACCCGCATTTTATTAAATCAGGCATCTAACGCGCACTTGAGTATGCAATTTATACCAATTGGTGACGAATTTGTTAAAGTGTTGAAGGTTAGGATCGTGTATTCAAGGAGGAAAAATGACAAGGATTCTTAGTATTTTAACGATGTTTATTGTTCTTGGTGGCTGCGTTAATCAAGAGCCCCATCAAGCAGAATCCTCACAAATAAAGCCAGCCAAGGTTAACTTTGTGATTGGTAATGTGACACCGTCTTTTGATATTAAGTTATCCCGTGGTTCACTTGACGATGGTGTTTTTAAAGAAGATTGGTTTTCTACCCTTCAATATCGCATGACCGAAGATCAACGTTATATTGTAGGAAGTGCTGAAGAGGGCGCAATTATCGCTGTAACCTCCGTCAAAGCAACCGATGCAGGTGGCAACCATTTAGGAACGTTCACGCCATGTAATCAGACGCTAGTGTTTCAACTACCACGAGGTTTTGAATCTGTGTATGTAACGGATATCTATTATGATTGGCACAACGTCGTGATGTACCCAGTGTTTAAAAACAATATCCACGTGGCGAAAGATTATTTTAAAAGTAATTTGGGATTTGGTATTTATGGTTTAGCACAAGCCACTCACCGAAACCTTGACGCGGACTTATATCGAGACTGCGAAACTCAAAATGTTCACCCCTTGGTGATGACTCGTCCATTTTAGATAGGTTTGCAGAACGAATGGGAAGAACGGGTAGGCTCTTTCCATCAATTCTTTTTAATTCGTCGCCAAATTCGGCCATCAATCGCTGATAGGCCAAGAGCAATCAAAGTCATTCCAATGAGATGAATTACTTTGAATGATTCGCCTAAAAAGGTTACTCCAAGCAGTATCGCAGAGACAGGGACTAATAGTGTGACTAGCAGTACATTTGTTGCCCCTGCCAATTCCAAAATCTTAAAGTAAATCATATAGGCAAATGCAGTTGAGAATACCGCAAGGGCGATGATTGCACTCCAGGTATGCAGATTGACACTCGTCCATAACCCCTGTGGTGCCGTGTAAAGTGCAATGGGAAGCAACACCAAACTTGAAGCGGTCACTTGGCCAGCTGCAAGCATGATTAAGCTTATATTCATTGCTTTAAAGCGTCGCCCCCACACACTTGCAAATGCATAACTGATACTCGCGCCAACAATTGCCAGTTGTGCGATAAGAGGGGAATCGCCCTTGAGAGCAGGCAGACCAATCATTACCACTACGCCAATAAAGCCCGTGATCACGCCGATTAATTTTAACGGAGTAGGTTTTTCATCGGGAAGCAGTAGCCCTGCGACGATGACACCAAAGATAGGCGTAGCGGCGTTAATAATTGAAGCAAGGCCTGATGCAATTTGCGTTTGTCCCCACACGATAAGTGAGAAGGGAATAACGTTATTCAGTAAGCCCATACCGAAGAAAGCTAACCATGCGCTAGAACTAACCGGAGGGCGGTGCCCAAGCAGCAGTGCGATGATCCAAAGCGTTGCAGCGGCAAGGCTAACACGCAAGGTGACAATAATTAGCGGTGGTAATTCTTGTACTGCAACCCCAACAAAAAAGAACGAACCACCCCATAATACGGAGAGCAGAATCAGTAAGCTCCAGACTTTGGCGTTCATAGTGTGATTCGTTGATGAGGTCATAGGGTATTCCGGTGTTAATAGTGCGATATCTTAATCCTAACGGTATGCTCGAAAAGCATGACTAGACTAACGTTGCGCCTTTAAATGCGCCAATAGGAGCGATGTCGTCTAGTTGTTTCAATGTGTCGTCGCTGAGCTTGACCGCTAATGCTTGCAAGTTTTCGTCAATTCGCGCTGTTTTTCGGCTACCTGGAATGGGGATGATATTATCACCTTGCGCAACGAGCCAAGCCAATGCCAATTGTGCAGGTGTAATGCCATACTCTGCTGCGATGGTTTTGATGGCTTCTAGTCGCTCAAGATTGCTCGCGAAATTATCCCCCTGCATTTTAGGGTTGTTATTACGAAAGTCATTCGCATCCAACTGTTGTACTTGTCCAGTAAGGAAGCCTGCGCCAAGAGGTGACCAGCAAACGAGTGCTGCGCCAATTTGATTGATAGCAGGAAGAATATCCAGCTCAGCTTCACGCCTAAACAGAGAGTATTCATATTGAACAGCACTGATTGGATGGATAGCATTGGCACGAATGATCTGATCAGCAGTGACATTTGAAAGACCAATCGCTTTTACTTTCCCTGCTTTTACCGCATCTGCCATGGCCGCGATGGTTTCTTCAAGAGGAGTATTAGGGTCGAGATAGTGTGCATAGATAAGGTCGATCTGTTCAACACCTAAGCGCTCTAAGCTGTTATCAATCGCACGAGTAACATATTCTTTGGTTCCATTGATAGTCAGAGGAAAGCCCCAGCCTGTATCAAGCTGACTACCGTTTTGGTCCTCCTCAAACACAATGCCGAATTTGGTAGCAATAAATGCTGGCATATTGGTTTTGGTGAGTGCTTGTTTGATGAGATCTTCATTATGACCTGCGCCATAAGCATCAGCGGTATCAATCATCATCCCTTGTTCGATAGCGTGCAGCAGAGTTTGTACTGCTTGGGTGTCATCACTTTCTCCGTAGTAGCCCTCAAGTCCCATTGCACCATAGCCGATTTGTTTTACAGAGCTGAATACTGAATTCGTCATTTTATCTCTCCACTTGTGCCAACATTAACTGGATAAGAACTATCCTACACAACTGATTATAGAGATAATTCATATCGAGTAGGTGAGTAAAACCAAAAATATTATTAGGCAAAAGCTAATAATTAATGATTTATTAAGTGTTTCGCTTTGCGCACGATTGCACGTACCATACCTTTGAATATAAAAAGATGAGCGGGCATCATGGCAAACCAGTAGAGTAAGCCCTTAAACCCCTGCGGGTGCCACCATGCAGTAATGGTTAAGCTGCGTTTATCACCCAAGTCGGCAATCGAGAACTCTAATCGTCCCAATCCAGGACCTTGCATGCCGAAAAGTAGTGATAGAAACTGATTTGGTTCACATCGAATGACTTTCCAAGAGTCGATGTAGTCACCAATTTTAAGCTCCGGTCCTTCCGGTGTGCGTCTCAGCGGCTTTTGCCCACCAAAGAAAATATCAAGCCATTCACGAGTACGCCATAAGACGTTAGCAAAGAAGTAGGGGTCGTCGAGGTTGCCAAGCGTTTTGATTACTTGCCACAGTTGTTCGGCACTCAAGTCTGTTTCAATCGTGGCGCCCGTTTGTTTTGGGTAGTAACCATACCCAGTTTGCCAGCGCTTTAGTGCGGTTGGGTCAAATCCCCACACTTCACTTCGTACAAATGTACCTTCCTGAGCGATGCTTGTTTCAACCATTTGTTGATAACCAATTAAATCTTGCGGAAAACGCTGAGCGATCTGCTGTGAGTCGGCGACGAAATCGTGTTCCAGTCCGGCAAGTAACGCTCGCCCAATGGAAGAAGGGACGGACGTCACCATACCAAGCCAGTATGAGGCGAGGCGAGGTGTCAGCAATTTGCTGGTATAGAGATGATACGGACGTGAAGTGGCATCGCAGATGGTTTTGAATTGTTCGCGATATGAGAGCACATTTGGCCCACCAACTTCATATAACTCATTTTTGCCGGTTGGCTGCGCAGCTAACTGCAACAAGTAGTAATTGAGGTTTTCCAGTGCGATTGGATTGGCTTTGGAATCGACCCATTTGGGGGTAATCAAAACAGGAAGGTTATAGACAAAGTCACACATGATTTCAAAGGCAGCGGAGCCCGGGCCTATGATAACGCCAGCTCTTACCTCAGTGATTGGTACATGAGTCTGGCGCAATATGTCTCCGGTCAGCTTTCTTGCTTGTAGGTGTTCGGAGTGACCTTCTTGTGGTTGTAGGGCACTTAGATAGATTAACTGCTCAACATGGCTGTTTTGCAGAGCAAGTTTTACGTTTTCTGCCAACGATGTTTCATAGTCAAGGAAGTCATGCCCGTGCGCCATTCCGTGCACAAGGAAGAACACGATATCGAATTGAGGGATTAAATCCAGCGTCGCTTGTTGATCGGCTAAGTCGAGATACACCAGTTCGAGGTTAGGGTGAGGTAGTGTCCTCGCTTGAAGATATTCGAGTTGTCTTGCTGTTGCTGTGACGGTGTAACCTAAATCGCATAGGGGATGCAGCAGTTGAGACCCAATATATCCTGACGCACCAATTACGAGTACTTTTTTCATTCTTCCTTGAACCTCTGTAAGCTGCTGACAAATCGTTGTTTATTATTAAATTGCTTTAGCTTTGCGCTTTTAGATGAGTATATAATGTACGGCCGAGATGGCAAATTGAGCCACTCTTCCTATTGAGGTTTACATTGATGTTTTTCTCTCAAGTGATTACCCATACTAATCGCGATTTTGTTCGTCGCCTCATAGCGATTGCTCTGCCTATTACATTACAAAGCATTATGTTTTCTAGCCGCAGTTTAGTGGATGTATTGATGCTTGGGCAGCTGGGAGAGGCTGAAATTGCCGCAGTGGGGGTTGCTGCAAGAGCAACATTTGTAACCACCATTATGTTAGTTGGTGTAACGACTGGCGGTGCCATGTTAACGGCTCAATATTGGGGGGCGGGTAATAAACAAGGTGTGCGCGAAAGTACTGCGTTAACTTGGTTTATGGCCATGCTGTTTGCACTGCTTAGTGTGGCGTTATTTGTCTTTTTCCCGACTGAAATTATGGGTCTAACGACGGACTCGACTGAAGTAAAACAACTTGGTAGCGAATATTTAGTGATCACGGCCATAACCATGCTCGCGGTTGCGTGTGTTGCGAGTATGTCGGTGGGGCTTCGTGCAGTTCATCAACCAGGGTTAAGTACGTTTTTTAGTGGAATTGGTATTCTCTCGAATATCTTCCTCAACTGGGTGCTGATTTTCGGTAAATTTGGTTTTCCTGCTCTTGGTATCAAAGGGGCTGCGATTGCAACGGTCATTAGTGGCGCCATTGAAGTTGCGACGCTCTATAGTTATTTGCATTTCAAGCATCATTTACTCGCGTTCAAACTAAGCGATATTGCTGCAACGCTTAAAATGCACACCGTGATTCGTTTTCTGCGGTTATCACTGCCAACAACACTGAATTTTCTTGTTTGGGCGGGTGGATTGTTCGCCTATCACGCCATCATGGGACAATCTGGCGTTCAAGGTCTAGCGGCTCTTTCAGTTATGACGCCCGTAGAATCAATTTCTTTAGCTTTGCTGATTGGGATGTCGAATGCTGCTTCAGTGTTAGTTGGTAATCAGATTGGCGCGAAGAAGTATGAGCAAGCTTACTATCAAGCGATTGGCATTTTGTTTTTAAGTGCTTTCGCCGCCGTCATTGTCGCCATCATACTCTATGTGAGCCGAGATATGGTTTTGGACTCATTTTCTGCATTGAGCCCAGAAACTCGTGCTTTGACCGATAAGTTCATTGTTGTATTGAGTTTAGGTTTGTTGGTTCGCTGTATTCCGATGATGGCCATCGTCGGGATTCTACGTGCTGGTGGTGATGTGAAATTTTGCCTTTACCAAGACCTTATCGCACAGTGGTTAATTAGTATCCCATTAGCTGCTGTTGCAGCCATTTACTGGAAGTGGCCACCTGAAATGATTTATGTACTCTTTTTGACGGAAGAAGTCGTTAAGTGGGGTGGTTCGCTCTACCGGGTTAAGAGCAAGAAGTGGCTGAAAAATTTGATTGAAAATTAGAAACATAACATTGTTGATATGCAACTTCGTTTGTTATCTGTGATCTGACGTCCAAAATGCTTCCTACTGAGGCTGATTTAGTGTAGATTCACTCCCCAGAATTCTTAATGGTGAGCAGTAAATGTTACGACTAACAGACCTGTGTAAAGGCTATGTGGACGGTGGTGAATTTCATCCAGTTTTACAAGGTGCTGAGTTAACTTTAGCGCAAGGGCAGCAAATCGCTTTGATGGGCGAAAGCGGCTCAGGCAAAAGTACATTGCTCAATCTCATCGCTGGTTTAGACGTTGTGGATTCCGGTCTGATTGAGTTTCCACAATTTATGATGCATGAAGAATCTGAAAGCCGCCGCACTGCTTATCGCCGTAATAACATTGGCCTTATCTTTCAGCAATATAACTTGCTGCCAACGCTAAACATTGCAGACAACATTCGTTTTTGTCGTCAACTTAAAGGACTACCTGAAAATCAGGGGTTGTGGCGCCAAATTTTGTCTGCACTTGATCTGATGCCTTTGTTAGGAAGATACCCAGAAGAAGTTTCTGGCGGCCAGCAGCAGCGTGCTGCGATTGCTCGCGCCTTATACATGGAGCCTAAGATCTTGTTAGCCGATGAGCCGACAGGTAGTCTTGATGAGCGAAATGCAGAAGCCGTAATGCGCTTGCTAACACAATTAACTCGCCAACTTGAGTGTACGCTGCTGTTAGTAACACACAGTGAAAAAGTCGCGGAACACATGGAGGGGAGAGTGCGTCTACAAGGAGGGCAACTTCATGTTATGGCCCGTAGTTAAAGCACTACTTGGCCACTACAGACGTTACCCTTTTCAAATTCTTCTTGTCTGGCTTGGCTTAACACTTGGTGTGTCTCTTTTAGTTGGTGTAACGGCTATCAATGAGCATGCCCGTCAAAGCTATCAACATGGCGAGAAGTTGTTTTCTAACCCATTGCCATACCGAATTCGACCTAAACATGCGGTCAACCAAATACCGCAGGGTTACTATATCCAATTGCGTCGAGAGGGCTTTACCCAATGTGCGCCCTTCAATAGCATCAATATTCATACCGCAAAAAATCTGAACCTTACCCTCGTTGGTATTGATCCAGTTGCGATGCTCTCTTTTGAAAAAACGATTACTTTTCAAGACCTCAATTCTTTAGGGTTGATGAAAGCGCCATATCCCATTTTGGTGAGCTATGACTTAGCCAATTATATGCGCTGGCAAGATGGTGACTCTATTCGCTTGGCTGATGGACGTGAAATTGGTCCATTGCTGATTGACCGTCAGAACCGTTTAAATGGCACGCGTATTATTGCTGATATGGCATTGGTGCGATCGTTGACTAATCGTGCAGGTATTTCGATGATTGGTTGCGCCGAAATGCCAGAGGCTAAGTTAGAAAAGCTTAAGAATGAGTTGCCGCACGGTTTGTCATTGGTTCGTAGTTCTCAAGCTGAATTGCAATCGCTTACCAAAGCATTTCACATGAACTTGAGCGCAATGGGCATGATGGCGTTCTTAGTCGGCTTGTTCATTTTTTATCAAGCGATGTCGCTTTCACTGACCCAACGACAACCTCTCGTCGGTACGTTACGCCAAACAGGTGTTTCCGGCTGGCAATTAGCCCAAGCACTTTTACTTGAGTTATTGGCGTTGGTATTGGGCAGTTGGTTGTGCGGCAACGTTTTAGGTATGGTGCTTGCCAATCAGTTGATCCCAAGCGTATCGGCAAGCCTTGAAGACCTCTATAACGCCAATATTGGCTTAAATATTCACTGGAGCTTGAGATCGAGCTTATTTAGCTTGGCGATGACTTTGATTGGCGCGGTCGCGTCATGTGCATGGCCTTTAGTTCGTTTGCTCCGTTCACAGCCGGCGCGATTGTCCACGCGTCTTTCGCTACTGCGTTTTACCGGAACAGAGTTTACCATTCAGGCATTGATCGCATTAGCACTCGCATTAGTTGCGGTCGCAATTTACCAAGCGCCACAAACGGAGAATTCCGGTTTCATTATCATTGGTTTGATGCTTTTGAGCGTCGCGCTGTTTACACCATTCTTGTTATGGCGATTATTCATCAGCTTTAGCTATTCCATGCGTTGGGTGAAAGTGCGTTGGTTCTTCTCTGATGCTGCAGCCAGTATGAGTTACCGTGGTGTTGCAACAATGGCATTTATGCTAGCAATGGCCGCAAATATTGGGATTGAAACCATGGTAGGTAGCTTCCGCGATACCACCGATAAATGGTTAAGCCAGCGTTTAGCCGCTGATCTTTATATTCACCCTAACAGCAGTTCGGCGGCGCGTTTGAGTTCATGGCTGAGTAAGCAACCAGAGGTCAAATCCGTATGGTGGCGCTGGGAGATTGAATCACCAACGCCTGATGGCGCGTTACAAATGGTCAGTACGGGCGCATCGGAAGGTGAGTTAGAAGCGTTAACCGTAAAAATCGGTATCCCGAATTACTGGTACCACTTACATCACTCTAAAGGTGTGATGGTGAGTGAGTCGATGGCGTTAAAGCAGGGTATTCGTCCAGGCGATTACATTAACTTGCATGGAAAGGCTGGCCAAGGTTGGCAGGTTGTGGGTGTGTACTACGATTATGGCAACCCATACAATCAGGTATTGATGTCACATCGAAATTGGTTGTATAGCTTCGCGGGAAGTGGGTCTGTTGCATTGGGAGCGGTGCTTCAAGATGGCGCGACACCAGACAATTTGAAACAGCGTATGGAGTCAGTGTTTAGACTCAGTGCTGAGCGTATTTTTGATAATGGTAGCATCCATAAGCAAGCGATGTATGTTTTCGACCGAACGTTCTCGATTGCCGACACGTTGGGCAGCATTACATTAGTCATCGCAGTCTTTGGTATTTTCTTCTCTACCGTAGCAGGTGAGGTTGCTCGTCAGCGCCACATCTCTTTGCTTAGATGCTTTGGTATGTCAGGAAAAGAATTGATTATTATGGGTAGTATGCAGCTGTTTGTATTCGGCGCGATCGCAATAATTATCGCGATGCCGTTAGGTCTTGCGTTGGCCAATTTAGTGGTGGATATCGTGATAAAACAGTCTTTTGGCTGGACGTTAGAGCTACAATTTATACCTTCTGAATACCTAAATACGATTGCTTTGGCAATGCTGTCATTGGTCATTGCTGGCGCGATGCCAGTATTGCGTTTGGTGCGTAATACGCCGATGAAATCCCTAAGAGACGCCTTATAAATGAAGCGCAAGTTTTCGATTAAACCGCTAACCCTGCTATTTATTATCTGCTTTTGTAGTGTAGCGTTACTATATTTCAGTAGTGAGTCCAGTGATGGCGAGGTTTCGTCCGACAACGCTCAAGTTAAATTGCTTCTCAATCAGTCGATTAAACCTTTTAAACCCGTCACTGAAGATCAGCCAGTTCTGTTGCCTCGCGACTTTGCCTTAGATCCGCGATTCCAACAGGGTTGGTGGCATTTCTTTGCGAACGTATCCGATGCTAAAGGTACGAAATATGGTATTCAATGGAGTTTTTTCCGTATTTCGAGCGAGCATCAAGAGCTTAACGGTTGGCAAAATTCTCAACTATTGTTGTCTCATATCGTCGTCTCCAGTCAAAATCAAGTTTGGCATGAACAGCGAATTGCCCGAGGAGGTATTGGGCAAGCCGGTGTGAATAGCCATCCGTTTAAAGTTTGGATTGATAACTGGTCGTGGGAGTCATTGGGTGCGACCCCATTTCCTGGCGTGTTGGATGTTGAGACGGATTCATTGAAATTGAGTTTGCAAAGCACCGCGCTTGGGCCTTTTGTATTACCAGGTAAACGTGGTTATGTAAGTAAAAATGCGTCCAATCAATTGGCGTCTTACAATTTGAGTGCGCCATTTATTGATGTATCTGGTGAGCTCTCTTTAGACGGAGGTCCAAGCTTTCATATTGATGGTGAAGCATGGATGAGTAAAGAATGGGGCAGTGGGTTGTTAGGTGATGAACAGCAAGGCTGGGATTGGTTTGTTTTCCATCTAGATCCTCAGAATACGCTCTCGATCCGTCAATACAGAGATCAAAATGCCGGACATCACGTCGTTGCAACCTTATCAACCAACTCAGGTAAGACAATCTCTATTGATGAAAAAGACATCACAATAGAGCCATTACAAACTTCGTTTTTGCAGGGTGACAAAGCGATCCCGTTGCACTGGTCAATCGATATCCCTAAACACAATATTCATCTAAAAGTTTCACCAAATAACACCAACCTATGGCTACCTTTCGTTATGCCATATTGGGAAGGGCCAGTGACAACGCAAGGTAGTCACGTTAGTGAAGGTTTTATGCAGCTCGCGGGTTATTGAACTGCCTCTCAAATTCTCAAGTGGTAAGAATTTTACATTGTATAATATTTGTGAATTATTCTTATGTTTTCTATTATTGTTTGTTGTTAAACCAAAATAACACGGTGTAATCAGAGTGTTATCTCAATGATTGAGTCATTGTGGTATATAAAATCCTACGGAATATGCGCACGGTTTGTTACTTTAATTCGGTTTTTCCGAAGTTAACTATCAAAACAAGCGATTTTTCCTAAGGAACAGTTGGCGATACACTCTTATCCATTGATTTTAATCGAAACGATAATAAGTATAAGGACTATCACATGAGTGATATCATTCGCGATTTCTTCAAAATGGAATCAGCAGGGGGCGTGTTGTTGGTGATCGCAGCAGCGATAGCAATGACCGTAGCGAATTCTCCATTAAACGACACTTATCAGGCATTTTTGCATACTTATGTATTTGGTATGTCGGTTTCTCATTGGGTGAACGATGGCTTGATGGCGATCTTCTTCCTTCTGATCGGTTTAGAAGTTAAGCGTGAATTGCTCGAGGGAGCGCTTAAGTCAAAAGAAACGGCTATCTTCCCAGCGATCGCAGCGGTTGGTGGTATGTTAGCACCAGCATTGGTTTATCTTGCATTCAACTTCGGTGACCCACAAGCGGTTCAAGGGTGGGCAATCCCGGCAGCAACAGACATCGCGTTTGCGTTGGGTATCATGGCTCTGCTAGGTAACCGTGTTCCGGTCAGTCTAAAAGTATTCTTGTTGGCACTTGCGATTATCGACGATTTGGGTGTGGTTGTTATCATCGCACTGTTCTATTCGGGCGATCTATCAACAACCGCATTGGCGATTGGTTTTGCGATGACAGCTGCGCTGTTTGTGCTTAACTCGCGTCATGTCACTAAGCTTCTTCCTTACATGATTGTTGGTGCAATTTTGTGGGTAGCAGTGCTTAAATCTGGTGTGCATGCGACGCTTGCCGGCGTAGTGATCGGTTTTGCTATTCCTCTTAAAGGGAATAAGGGCGAAAAGTCACCACTGAAGTTCATGGAGCATGCACTTCACCCATACGTGGCTTTTGGTATTCTACCGTTGTTCGCGTTTTGTAACGCAGGTATCTCGCTTGAGGGCGTATCCATGGCTGGTTTGACGTCAATGCTGCCATTAGGTATTGCACTTGGCTTGTTAGTCGGTAAACCGCTTGGCATTTTCAGCTTCAGTTATGCTGCAGTCAAAATGGGTATCGCGAAACTGCCGGAAGGTATTGATATGCGCCATATCTTTGCAGTATCAGTATTGTGTGGTATTGGTTTTACTATGTCGATCTTCATTTCATCTTTGGCCTTTGGTCAAACCAATGTCGAGTTTGATACCTACGCGCGCTTAGGTATTTTGATGGGGTCGACGACAGCAGCAATTTTAGGTTACTTCCTACTGCATATCTCGTTACCAAAAAAACGATAAGCAACAAATAGTAAAACGCCTCGGTGAATACCGAGGCGTTTTTTGTTGTATCAATAACGATAGCTAGATAATTATTTAGGGATGGTATTAAAAATGGTCCATTCTTTGACGAATTCTTCGTCATAACCGACCACGGTTGCCGTAACCTTACGATTGCGAGCATGAGACAGCTCGTCATCGCCTTGCGCTTCTAGATTAGTTTCACCATAACCAACGATAGTGACACGGTCGGGAGTGATTCCGTTCGCGAGAATCTCTTTTTCTACCGCAACAGCCCGGCGCTCTGAAAGCGCTAAGTTGTATTCAGGTGCCCCCACTTTGCTGGCATAACCTTGCACTTCTATTGAGGTTTCAGGAAAACGCTTGAGGAAATCAGACATGTTTTTTATCTGCGTTTCAAAAATTGATTCGATTTGCGAGGAATCATTCGCAAACAAAATTCTTAGTTGCAGTTCATCTTCCACTTTCACAACAACCCCACACCCATCATTATTGATTAATGAGCCCTCTGGTGTCGCAACACATAAATCGCGAGCATTAATGACACCATCTCGATCATCATCAATTAAATCGGCGATTTGGTAGGCATCAGGTGTGGGAATATAGTCATATTCATCGTTTTGATAGTATTCATCATACTCGTTGTAAGCTTGGCTTGAAGAGGTCGCAAATACACCAAGCATGATCGAGAGTAGCAATGTTGGTCTCATATTTAGTACTCCACTCTTTCAGTCCATTCGTTTGGTATCTCAACCAGAAGGGCATCTAGCAAGTTACCAGTCGCATTCATAACTCGATACTTAGCATATTGTTCAGCGTAGTGAGCATCGAGGTAATCTTTGCGTGCTTGGAATAATTCGTTCTCGGTATTGAGTAGATCTAGCAAAGTTCGCTTACCGATTCGGTATTGCTTTTCGTAGGCGATGACAGTTTCAGAGGCTGAATCGACATGGTCAGCTAAAAAGTTCTTTTGTTGGAGTGTTAGGTCAAGTGCACTCCATGATAAGCGTAGACTCTCCTCAACTTGACGGTAGCTGTTATCGCGCAAGTCTTTCGCTTTGTTTAGTTGATAAGCCGCTCGCTCTGCAAGGTCTTGGTCACTACCGCCGTTGAATAGGTTGTAGCGCAATCTAAGCATTGCCAGCGTTTCATCGCTTTCGCCTTTATCACCACCAGCATCATCACGCCATGATTGGCTCGCTTCAAATGAAATAGTAGGGTAGTAATTACCTTTTGATTGATCATATTGATAACGTGCAGCATCGACATCAACCATCGCAATTTTGATCACCGGGTGCTTTTCATAAGCTTCATCAATAGCTTCGGTTAGAGACAGGGGCAGTTTGTTCTCGTCCGCGCGTGGATAAATCAAACCGAGTGGCTCTTGGCCAACTAAGCGATGGAACTGAGTGTGAGTATCAATGAGATTGTTTTGTGCCGCGAGTAGGTTACCGTGAGCTTTGGCGATACGTGCTTCGACTTGAGTAACATCAGCGGTTGAACCTAGCCCCGATACAGCACGCTTTTTAATGTCTCGATAGATTTCTTTGTGTACTGCAAGATTGCTTTCTGAGAGCGCCAATACTTCAGTGGCTTTGACGGCATCTAGGTAAACCTCGGTCACTTTTAGCGCCATATCAGATGCATCAGAGATAAGTTGAAGCCTGACCGATTCGGCATCCGCGCCGGTCCGACTGATGTCATTTAGCGTCGCGTTACCATCCCATATGAGCTGGGTGAGGCTCAGCGTTGCTTCCTTTCTGGTTAAATCCGTATCATCTCTTCCGCTTGATTCAGCTGGGTTAATACCTTCATAACCTATACCCGCATCAAGATCTATGCTTGGTAGATAAGCTCCCCCTGACGCATCGTGCTCTTTTACTGCACTGAGATACTCGTTATAGGCTTGCTTGATCTCTGGATTTGATTTTAACGTTATTGCGACAGCTTGCTCTAATGTCTGAGCACTTACAGAGTGGCTGGCGACAATTATCCCTGCCAAAACAGTCATTGCTATTTTCACGCGACTCTCCCCATGTAAAGCCAATCAATATGAACCTTTTCCCTGTGAAACATTTTTATTTCGTATAGGTTGATAAGTTAAAGGTTAGTTGAGTGTTTAAAAAGTAGAAATAGATTTGTATAAAAATGAGAAAATTAAGTAACTTGTAGTTGAGCTTGTGTCGACAAGCACAAGTTAGGTTGAAAATTTAGACTCAGAACATGACGTGAAGAAGCGATATTACTTGGAAAATGTTATGTGAATTTGGTGTGTTTATGGTTGCAGATGAAGATTAGATGTTTATATATTGCGCACCAATTGTGTTCTGTGTTATTTTCGCGCGCAATCTCGGAGAGAATTCTGGGGGATACGCGTATAACTATTCAAGCTGAGTAGTTTTACGTAGGGTAGGTATCGATAAATTCGTTATCGATAGAAGGGATACTTATGCTGTTTTGACGGCATGTAAAAGGGAAACCCAACATTGAAATCATATAAACTTTACTCACTCATCAGCTTTATTCTCCCTAAATGCCCAGTGCTTATTACGAGCAATATTACTGAGCCTTGATCCCAATTGTTGAATGTTAATCCATCACAATGATGGAACGGATTTCGCGTGCCTAGCGTTCGTGAAAATGTCGCGATTTCGCACACATTGAATTTGTGCGACGAGCTACATTTCAAGGGAATTGTTATGAGTAATGCACCAAATGGTGAATTGTCATTAGCCACATCAATGGAAGCAACGGTTGGCTTAGCCAGTGATACGGCCGGGTCTTCTCAAGTTGAAAAAAGTGCTGACGATAAGGCGTTTCAGTCGTTAGCGTTAGTTGCAGGATCCGATTTTTCATCGGCTGCTGTAGAACCGTACTCATCACACAACCAACAGCGAGATTGGACACAGTACTTTGTTCAGACTGGGCAAGGCGGTGCCCATCACTATCAAAATGTGATGAGCCATACCACGTCATCTATTCAGCAACTTTTCGGCAGTATTGATAAACCATATTCGGGGATTGAACCCAAATTACTAGAACAGGCGATCTTTGCACTGGACTTAGATACGCAACCGCAAAGCTTGCTGCATACTATCGACGAAACAATTCAGTTAATTGCGAAGAACTCGATCATTGTTCAACACCCTAACTGTATTGCCCATTTGCATACGCCACCGCTTTTAACGTCAATTGTCGCGGAATCTATCATTGCCGTGTTTAATCAATCGATGGACTCATGGGATCAAGCATCAGCGGCGACCTATGTTGAGCAAAGGGTAATTGATTGGCTATGCGGAAAATATCGGTTAGGTGAACAGTCGGATGGTGTGTTTACTAGCGGGGGAACACAAAGCAATTTGATGGGACTGCTGCTTGCAAGAGATTGGATTGCAGATCGCCTAACAGGTCATTCTGTTAAGAAAGAGGGTTTACCCGATTACGCACATAAACTGCGTATTTTATGCTCGAAAAAGTCTCATTTCACGGTTCAGAAATCGGCCTCATTGTTGGGTTTAGGTGAGCGAGCTGTTGTATCGGTGGAATGTGACGGTGGCGGTATGATGTATATATCGGCATTACGTAATGAAATTTCAGCATTAAAACAACAAGGTTTGATACCTTTTGTCGTCGTCGGTACCGCGGGTACAACGGATCACGGGGCGATTGATGATCTTGATGCTATCGCCAACGTTGCCCAGCAACACGATCTTTGGTTTCATGTTGATGGCGCTTATGGGGGCGCACTCATCTTTAGTCAACACAAGCAAAGGCTTGCTGGTATTGAGCGAGCGGATTCTTTAAGCGTTGATTTCCACAAGCTATTTTTCCAAACCATCAGCTGTGGCGCATTGCTAATTAAAGATAAAACCAACTTTAAATATCTTCTTCATCACGCGGATTATCTTAATCGCGAACACGATCAACTACCGAATTTAGTCGATAAATCTATCGCCACTACGCGCCGATTCGATGCGCTAAAAGTATTTATGACCATGCAAAGCGTTGGACCACAAGAGTTAGGTCGAATGTACGATCATTTGCTCAAACAAACTCAGCAAGTGGCGAATCTAATTAATGAACGACCAGAATTTGAGTTGTTGGCAGAGCCTTTGCTCACAACGGTGCTATTTCGTGTTGTTGATGGGCAAGTTGATGATTTAGATGAACTGAACAAAACACTGCGTGTAGAAGCTTTAACTCGTGGAATTGCAGTATTGGGTGAAACCGTCGTCGGGAAAAAGTCCGCACTTAAATTCACCATATTGAATCCATGTTTAAAAATAGAAGATTTTGAATCTTTGTTGGATGACGTTAAATCACTAGCAGTTCAGCTAGTAAACGAGAGGTAAGGAAACGATGGCAATTTTACAAATTGGTGCTGGGGGTGTTGGTTGGGTTGTGGCGCATAAAGCGGCACAAAATAATGATGTACTTGTGATATTACGATCGCATCGCGAACGCTAGAGCAAGTGCGAGAAAATTATCGAATCGATTCATAAAAACAAAACTTAAAAGATTCGTCTAAGCGCATAGTGGCACGAGCAGTGGATGCAGATGACATAGAGGCTTTGGTTGCATTGATTAATGAGGTTAAGCCGGATTTAGTGATCAATGCAGGGCCTCCATGGGTCAATATGCCGATTATGGAAGCCTGTTATCAAACGAAAGTTTCTTACCTAGATACTTCGGTTGCGGTTGATCTGTGCAGTGAAGGACAGCAAGTACCACAAGCCTATGACTGGCAATGGGATTACCAAGATAAGTTCGAGCAAGCCGGTATTACTGGCATTTTGGGGGCGGGCTTTGATCCTGGCGTGGTCTCAGTATTTGCTGCTTATGCAGTGAAGTATCTATTTGATGAAATTGACACGATTGATGTGATGGACGTGAATGCCGGCGATCATGGTAAAAAATTCGCGACCAATTTTGATCCGGAAACCAATATGCTGGAAATCCAAGGCGATTCATTTTATTGGGAAGAGGGGCTGTGGAAACAGGTGCCTTGTCATTCGCGTATGTTGGAGTTTGACTTCCCTAATTGTGGTACACAAAGTTTACTCTATGGCTCATGATGAAGTTCGTTCGCTTAAAGAGTTTATTCCAGCTAAACGCATTGAGTTTTGGATGGGGTTTGGTGATCGCTACTTAAATTATTTTAATGTGATGCGCGATATTGGATTGCTCAGCCCTGAGCCGTTGACGTTACACGATGGTACTGTTGTTCAACCGTTGCATGTATTAAAAGCATTGTTACCAGATCCAACCTCACTCGCACCTGGCTATACCGGTAAGACCTGTATCGGGACTTGGGTGCAAGGGCGTAAAGATGGCAAAGCACGCAGTGTGTTTATCTATAACAATGCTGACCACGAAGTAGCCTACGAAGATGTGGAGCATCAAGCTATTTCGTACACCACAGGCGTACCTGCTATTACGGCTGCGTTGCAGTTCTTTCGTGGAGAGTGGGCAGACAAAGGGGTGTTCAATATGGAGCAACTTAACCCTGACCCGTTCCTCGAAACCATGCCAGCCGTTGGACTTACGTGGGATGTGCTTGAATTGCCTGTAGGACAGCCGCTGATTCATACGTTGAAGTAGTGACTAAAAAAGTTAAAGGATACGTAAAGCGCGATTCCAGACTTAAGGCGTAGGCATAATCCGGAGCGATAAAAGACGCAGTGTAGGTGTTAGGTAATAGACATGCAGCATAATGAACTAAAAACGCCTTATTTTATGATCGACGAAGCCAAGTTGATCGAAAATCTAGAGAAGGCAAAGCAGCTTAAACAAATCTCCGGCGTCAAGTTGGTATTAGCACTGAAGTGTTTTTCAACTTGGGGAGTGTTTAACATTATTAAGCCGTATCTTGATGGTACGACAAGCTCTGGGCCTTTCGAAGTTAAGTTAGGTTATGAGACATTTGGTGGAGAAACTCACGCTTATAGTGTTGGTTACAGTGAAGATGACGTTAAGCAAGTCGCGGACATATGCGACAAAATGATTTTTAACTCGCAATCACAACTAGCACATTACCGACATTTGGTTGAAGGCAAAGCATCATTGGGCTTACGCTTGAATCCGGGAGTGAGCTATGCAGGGCAAGATCTTGCAAATCCTGCTCGCGCATATTCACGCTTGGGGGTTCAAGTCGATCATCTCAACTCTGAGGTATTTGATTCGATCGATGGTGTTATGTTTCACATGAATTGTGAGAACAAAGACGTTGATGCATTTATTGCTTTGCTAGAGTCGATTTCGACTCAATTTGGTCAATATCTCGATAAACTCGATTGGGTAAGCTTAGGGGGCGGTGTGTTTTTTACGTGGCCTGGCTATGATATTGAAAAGCTAGGTTTGGCATTAAAGGCTTTTGCTGAAAAACATCGAGTTCAGCTTTATCTCGAGCCCGGAGAGGCGATCATCACTCAAACAACGGATCTCGTAGTGACTGTGGTGGATATCGTAGAAAACATCAAAAAAACCGCGATTGTTGACTCGGCAACTGAAGCTCATCGATTGGATACACTGATTTACAACGAACCTGCATCGATCAGCGAAGCGAATGATGATGGCGCGTATCACTACGTCATCGGTTCTTGTTCATGTTTGGCGGGCGATCAGTTCTGCGAAGCCAGTTTTAGCGAGCCGCTTCAAATAGGGCAACAACTGCATATCGCTGACAGTGCAGGTTATACCATGGTGAAATTGAATTGGTTTAATGGGTTGCGAATGCCATCAGTTTATTGTCAGCGAGTTGGTGGTGAGGTTCAACTGCTTAATCAGTTTGACTATGACGATTTCAAGCGGTCATTGTCTCGTTGGAGTGTGAGTTAAAATTAAGCCCGCCAAATGGCGGGCTGTTTTATTCGGTATCTATTGTGGTTTACGCCTGAATAGTTAATCTTGAATAATCACTCGAGTATCTTCACTTAAAGATTCCAACTCTTTTGAGACATCAGAGATTTGAACATTAGCCGGTAATCTTAGCGTTACCTCAGCACTGAATAAGCTCGAACTGACACCACCACCGCCAGCAATAAATACGCGTTGGCAATCCATATCCATAATATCAATACCCTGATCATCCAGCAGATGGGTAATTTCATTAACAATGCCTGCACGGTCATTTGAGTCAAGGCGTATATGGAAGATGGTATCTGCGTTAAATTTATCTATGGAAGAGTCAACGATCTGTACCAGTAACTCTGGTTGTTCACTGAATGCTTGTTTCACAACAGCAGCATTTTCTTTGGGCAGTTCTACCTTAATTACAGCGGCGACTTGATCCTCAATAAAGTTCACTTTACTGATAAGCCATTTGCCTCCATTTTCATGGGTGATGGCGGCGAGTTTTTTTATTGTGGACGGGGATGCTTTTCCGACGAAGTTGGCGATAAAAGTCGTAGTCATATTATGCCTCCTGAATGCATGCGAAGGGCGAAGATCAAAGCAAAGTTGTTGCAAAAAGTTCGCTTTGCTTAGATTCAGTGTAGAACCTAGAGGCTACTATTGTTTGATTTAAGTCAATTTTCCTGCCTAAACCAGCGAGCAATTCATCAGAATCAAATACCCAGCACAAATTGAGTCTTGGACGAGGATTAAAACCTGATCTGAAGCTCGAAACCATAAAAAGCGGAGTCGTAATTCGCGCCAGAGTCAATAGCGTAATCAGCAGCCGCCTGATTACCAAACCAAGGATTGCTGGTATATTGCCAACTCGCATCACCGCCCCAAGCATCGGTCACCCAACCGTGAATATGGCCAACGGGGTTGAGGAAAAATAGTGAAACACTACCCAGTGATTCAGAGCCCCATACTTCACCTCCAGTCGCGACAATCTCTTGTTCTGCTTCAAACATCAACTCACCTACAACTGAACCGAAGAACGGCGTGATAAACAAATCTTGCCATGATGGGACTTCAGCAAAAGCTTCGACACCATACTCCCAGAAAAAGGTAGAGAGAAAGGCAGAGTATAAAAAAGAATCAAATTCATCGTAACCAGAATGTCGAGCTGTGGTGTAGTAGACGCCACCGAAGTAGGGATGCATTACATAATTGAGGAAGTGCTTATCGCGATCCCAAACCGGCCCTTCTTTGACATTATCGACCCACTTCTGTCCTAATTCTGAAAAACTGCGATCATCGTCATCCCACTGAGTAATAGACTCTGGAAGTAAGGTCATCAGAGCAACGGTGGCTACACTCAGTCCTAGAATGGTATAAGTTTGTTCTTTTAAATATTCCCAATCTTCATCAGCCGATACTTGTAAATACCGTGGAAGAGGTTCGCTTGTTGTCCTGACGTTATCCTCATCAAAATTTAACGAGTAATTGTTTTTAAAAGAGTAGAAGCTAGCTTCACTAGTCATTACACTGTCTGTTTCATAATGATCGAAATATGATTGCGACGGCTCGTTTAAAGCAGAGTTCGCGTCAGGTGTGTAAAGACTAATTAAAATCAATGTTTGCGTTATACCCACACAAAGCTCCGGACTTGAGTTGTTAATTTGTAAGGTGGTCGCTTAAGCGGCTCATGCTTAACAAGTGTAGTCAATTTAATGATTTAGTTTGTGCGCTTTGGTTAATTATTGGTCATTTGTTGGTTTTAAGTTGAAGGAATTGTATGTTGAAAATTGCAATGTTAAGTACAGGTGAGGAAGTATTGCACGGTGATATCGTCGATACGAATGCATCTTGGTTGTCTGAAATGTTTTTTCAACATGGGTTTCCGTTGACCAAACGCTCCACCGTAGGAGACAGCTTTAACGCTTTAGTTGAAGAGTTTCTGATGCTCAGTTTTAACAATAATATTGTTATTGTTAATGGTGGTTTGGGACCAACAAGCGATGACCTTAGCGCCGAAGCCGCGGCGGCTGCAGGTGAAGTGCCGTTAGAGCTATACCCAGAGTGGTTAGAGCGCCTCAGACAGTTTTTTACGGCGCGTGGTATGGTGATGCCAGAAAGCAACCGTAAACAAGCGATGCTGCCGCAAGGTTCAATCATGATTGATAATCCAATCGGCACTGCTTGTGGCTTTAAGTTCACGATAAATGACTGTTTGTTCTATTTTACGCCCGGCGTGCCGAGTGAATTTAAGCGAATGGTCGCTGAACAAATCATTCCGGATTTGCAGAAGCATTATCAGCAGGTAGAAGGTTTAGATTGTGGTCGAATTTATACTTTTGGCACATCTGAATCAGGTTTGTCAGATAAGTTAGATAAGCTGCAATTACCGCAAGGCTATCAATTAGGTTATCGCTCATATCTACCGTATATTGAAGTTAAACTGTTTGGCCCAAAGGGTGATTTAGAAACACGCTTAAAACTGATGCAGCTTATTTTTAAGTTGATTGAGTCTAATGTTGTCAGTATCGACCAGCCAATGGATGATTATCTAGGCCAACTGATTGGTGAGCGTAAAATGTCTATTTCGATCGCCGAACGTTCTACTTATGGCAACGTTGCTCAGCGCCTGCATTCCAATCAAGCTGCACAAGAATATTGTGGCCATGGTTGGGTGTTAGGAGGCAAAGTTTCTGTTGGGGATGAGAACGGTGATCAGCTGGCGGAAACATTAGCGTTAGCTGGTGCGACAAAAGAAAAATGCGCGACGGATATTGCGGTTGTTTCTGGTCAGCTTGTTGATAACACCTTTACTGTTTCGATTGCGGCTCCAGAAGGCGAGTGGGGTCAGGTATTGTCATTTAATCGTCGCTTTAGTCGCGAAGATCAGGTGACTCTGATTTCCACCGTATGTTGTGACATGTTACGCCGCTATCTCTCAAATCAGACGATGTTTCCGACATATGGTTCATTCAAGCGTGAGAAAGAGATGTACGTTCCACGCAGTATTCTAAGCTAGCTTTATTGTTATTCTTAGAAACAAAGGCCGGTATCACCATGCGTGATGCTGGCTTTTGTTGTTTCTGAGCCTTTGAGCCGTGGTGGTTTAATCATTACGTGTGATATTGATGTGTTTTTTATCGACAAATATTGTTCGAAATGCACGGCGATATAACAAAAGCGTATATCAGTTAACTGCATGTTTTATAACAATATAAAAGATTGTATCTATTTGGCAGGCAAAATTTCTAATCGATCATAAACTCAAAGTTCGAGCTTCGAAACTCACTAAGGAGGTGGTATGTTTCAGCGGTCCAAAATCCTAGTCTGGTATCAAGTGGCTAGCCAAAAAGTTGTATTGGGAGAAGCTTTTCACTCGAGTAGCTATGATGTGCATTCATTATGGCGCAATACACCTCAAGAAGATTTGCCGCAAAGTATGGGCTTTGGCCTGACGCTTTTTGATGATGGGGGAAGGGAAGTCGCTGGTAAGGCAATTTCAATGACTACCGCAGATAAAGTGCTATCCGGTAAGCTCTTCTGACATATCCAAATTGGAATCCAAGCGACGAACATCGCTAAGGCATCCCTAGCAACTCTTGAGACCATTGAAGGTTTAAATCATCTTGTAACGCTTCACTGGTCTCTAAATGAGGCTCTAAATCGTTTTCCTAAACACAAAGGCGATAACTTCGCGTAATCACCTGAAAATCGTCTCAAGGCTAGAACATTTGCTTAGTTTGGCAAAACCTCATTTTATGATGTTTAAAATACTGTAGGGATATATTGAGAGGGAACGCCGTGCCAATAAAATTCAGTTTAGTTGTATTAATGGTTTTACTTACAGGTTGTAAAACAATACCTGTCATTTTCCCTTCTGCCTATAAAGTTTTAGTGTCCAATGGTGTGCTGGTTTACGACGGACCAATTACCGGTGGTGCAGTGTTAGAGGCCATAAGGGTCGTTAGAGAAAGTGGCGAACCCATTAACACATTGAAAATTACCAGCCCGGGTGGCGATGTCGCCGCCGGAATTGAGTTTGGCTATTTTGTGAAAGAGAACAATCTTAACGTTGAAGTGAGCGAGCTGTGTTTTTCTGCTTGTGCCAATTATGTGTTGCCCGCAGCGAAAAAGGTGGTGATTAATCGTAATTCTTTGATTGGATGGCATGGTGGAGCGACAGATCCAAACGATGTGTTGTTAGCCGGAGTCCCACAGGCGCAACGCGCCCAAGCGATGGCGTATATTCATCGGCTTAGAATGAAAGAAACGGCGTTTTTTGGCTACATTGGAGTCGATCAACAAATCACAACCTATGGCGACACCATCGCTGGTAGCTGCAAAAGTAAACAAAGAACCGATGGTTGGTATTACTCAATCGAAGATATGCAAAGAATGGGTATCGATAACATTGAGATCAAAGGTAATGAATTGCTCAGTTCATTAGAATACAAGCAAGATAGTGGACAAATGGATACCACCAGTTTTTATGGTGACACCATCACGGCTTGTTTATTAGAGAATGTATTTGCAGTGCAGTAACCTTAACGAATTGGTTCGTTCTCTGTTGTTAACCATTCAAGTGTTAGTTTTATTGGATTGGAATGACAAGCTTAGTTTGCACCTAAATTATTCGCTGGAATAGCAAAAGATGCTTACTCTTAACACAGCAACATCTCAACCAAAAAGGGAAATTCGATGAGTAACTCAGACCATAAAATTACATTTAGTATTGAGCATATTGGAGCCGAGCCGGTTCTTGTGTTTAAAGCTGTTGGCACATTAACTCACGAAGATTATGAGGCGATGACGCCGCTTTTAGAGTCAAGACTACACAGTCTCGAAGGGCAGCCTATCAAGATGTTGGTCGATATTACCGAGTTTGAAGGTTGGGAGCTAAGAGCTGCTTGGGATGATTTCAAGTTCGGACTCAAAGTTGGGTTAAAGATTGATAAAATCGCCATTTATGGCGACAAAAACTGGCAAGAGCTTGCAGCAAAAGTTGGCGGTTGGTTTATCTCAGGTGAAATGAAATCGTTTGGTGATTATCAGTCAGCGGCAGATTGGATTGCGGATTGATGGGAAAACGGCAACGATAGCATCATCACAAAAGTAAAAAGCTCCCTAGAGGGAGCTTTCTATTTGGCTGTTTAAGCACTTTTCTCTTTTAGCTTATAGACCAAGCCTTCGAGTTCGACGTCCGTTTTGGCTCGAGTAATACAAGGCAAAATCTCGTCAGCTTGAGTATAAGCCATGGCAAAACCAACGTACTCAACTTCACCTGACTTTAGCTTACAACGGCATGCGCCGCAGTGGCCGTCTCGGCAGTTGTATTCCACTTCCACACCTGCATTTTCTAGTGATTCTAAAAGCGTATTACTAGAGTTTGAGACGATAGTAGTAAGACCGTTGATTTTAACTCGTGCCATTAAAGTTCGAAGTCCTTAAAGTCATCTGCGTGCGCATCACTTTCAATCTGACCAACTAGGTAAGATGAAATCTCTGCTTCTTGTGGCGCTACTTGTACGTTATCTGAAGACAACCAAGCATTGATCCAAGGAATTGGGTTCGAAGTCGCACCAGGGTATGCCGCAGGTAGACCAACCGCCTGCATACGAACGTTAGTAATGTACTCAACGTATTGGCAAAGAATATCTTTGTTCAAACCAATCATCGAGCCATCTTTGAATAGGTATTCAGCCCACTCTTTTTCTTGTTCCGCAGCCGCTTTAAATAGGTCGAAACACTCTTGCTTACATTCTTCTGCCACTTGCATGAATGAGAAGTCATCTTGACCGTTACGCAGCAAGTTAATCATGTGCTGAGTACCAGTTAAATGCAGTGCTTCATCACGAGCGATTAGCTTGATGATTTTCGCGTTACCTTCCATCAGCTCGCGCTCGGCGAATGCAAATGAACATGCAAAACTCACGTAGAAACGAATTGCTTCTAGCGCGTTTACTGACATTAGACACACGTAAAGTTTTTTCTTCAGATCGTACAGGCTGATCTTAACTTCTTCGCCGCCAATCACATGCGTACCTTCACCAAGGCGATGGTAGTCATTGGTCATCTGAATTAAGTCATCGTAGTAGTGTGCAATGTCTTTCGCGCGCTTCAGAATGTGCTCGTTCTCTACGATATCATCAAACACAATACCCGGATCGTTGACGATGTTACGGATGATGTGCGTGTATGAGCGTGAGTGAATGGTCTCAGAGAATGACCAAGTCTCAATCCAAGTTTCAAGCTCTGGTAGCGATACAAGAGGAAGTAGGGCTACGTTCGGGCTACGACCTTGAATCGAATCCAATAGCGTTTGGTATTTTAGGTTCGAGATGAAAATATGCTTTTCGTGATCAGGAAGTTTGTTGTAATCAATGCGATCGCTTGATACGTCAACTTCTTCCGGACGCAGTTGTTTTCGATTAGTTGGTCGTAACGAGCAACGTTTACTGACTGACCAAGAAACATTGGTTCTTTAAGTTGGTCATTTTTATTTTGGTTAAAAGTACTGTAAGCCATGATGCCTCAATTCCTTTTAAGCCCCTTAATGTACAAGGGGCAAATATTCGTGAAAGATAAATATTGTCGACTAAAGACCTAACTTAGATCTTACAACCGCCGCCTGCACAATCGTCATCAGCAGGTTGTACTGCGTCTTTCTGATCGTCTTTCGCACCGTCGCGAGTGTTATGGTAGTAAAGTGTTTTCACACCATATTTATACGCGGTTAGCAGGTCTTGTAGCAGTTTCTTCATTGGCACTTTGCCGCTTTCAAAGCTGCTTGGGTCGTAGTTAGTGTTGGCTGAAATTGCTTGGTCAACGAACTTCTGCATAATGCCTACAAGGTGCAGGTAACCATCGTTTGAACCGATGTTCCATAGCAACTCATAATTGTCTTTTAGGTTTAGGAAATCAGGCACTACCTGTTTCAAAATACCGTCTTTAGACGCTTTTACTGACACGTAACCACGAGGTGGCTCGATACCGTTAGTCGCGTTAGAAATCTGAGAAGAGGTCTCAGATGGCATTAGCGCGGTTAGGGTAGAGTTACGTAGACCATGTTCCATGATTTCTTTACGTAGTTCATCCCAGTCGTAGTGCAGTGGCTCATCACACACTAGGTCGATATCTTTCTTGTAAGTATCGATAGGCATTAGGCCTTTTGCGTAGTTCGTTTCATGGAACAACGGACACTTACCTTGTTCTTTCGCCAGCTCAACTGAAGCCTTCAATAGGTAGTATTGAATCGCTTCAAAAGTACGGTGAGTCAGACCGTTTGCGCTGCCGTCAGAGTATTTCACGCCATTTTTAGCTAGGTAGTATGCGTAGTTAATCACGCCCACACCCAGAGTACGACGGTTCATGGTTGACTTGTATGCCGCTGGAAGCGGGTAGTCTTGGTAATCAAGCAGTGCATCAAGTGCACGAACCACAAGCTCAGATAGGTCTTTCAGGTCATCAAGCTCGTTAATTGCGCCAAGGTTAAATGCTGAAAGCGTACATAGCGCGATCTCACCCGAATCGTCTTCTACGTTAACCAATGGCTTGGTTGGCAGAGCAATTTCCAGACATAGGTTAGATTGACGAACTGGCGCAACTTCAGAGTCAAATGGACTGTGAGTGTTGCAGTGGTCTACGTTCTGGATGTAAATACGACCGGTAGAAGCGCGTTCTTGCATAAGTAGCGAGAACATCTCGATTGCTTTAACCGTTTCTTTCTTAACTGATGGATCGTTTTCGTACTTCACATACAGACGTTCGAACTCTGCTTGGTTCTCAAAGAACGCATCGTAAAGTCCTGGTACATCTGATGGTGAGAATAGCGTGATATTGCCGCCCTCAACCAGACGTTGGTACATCAGTTTGTTCAGCTGAACGCCGTAGTCCATATGACGAACACGGTTTTCTTCAACACCGCGGTTGTTCTTCAGTACCAATAGCGAACGAGCTTCACCATGCCACATTGGGTAGAACACAGTCGCTGCACCGCCACGAACACCGCCTTGAGAACAACACTTAACCGCTGTTTGGAAGTATTTGTAGAATGGAATACAACCTGTGTGGAATGCTTCACCGCCACGGATCTCAGAACCCAGCGCACGAATACGGCCTGCGTTGATACCAATACCCGCACGTTGAGAAACGTAACGCACGATTGAGCTTGCCGTTGCGTTGATAGAATCTAGGCTGTCACCACATTCGATCAGTACGCACGAGCTGAACTGACGAGTAGGGGTACGCACACCAGACATGATCGGTGTCGGTAGAGAAATCTGGAACGTTGACGTCGCATCATAGAAACGTTTGATGTAATCAAGACGCGTCTCTTTCGGGTATTTTGCGAATAGACACGCTGAAACAAGAATGTATAGGAACTGCGCGCTTTCGTAGATCTCACCCGAAACACGGTTTTGCACGAAGTATTTACCTTCCAGCTGTTTTACCGCTGCGTATGAGAAATCCAGATCACGATCGTGCTGAATGTAAGCATCAAGCTCATCAAGTTCAGCCTTGGTGTAATCTTCAAGAATATGTTGGTCGTACTTACCCATCTCAACGAGGCGAGAAACGTGGTCGTATAGTGCTGGTGGCTCATACTGACCATAGGCCTTTTTACGTAGATGGAATACCGACAAGCGCGCTGCAAGATATTGATAATCTGGTGTTTCTTCAGATATCAAGTCTGCTGCAGACTTAATGATAGTCTCATGAATGTCGGATGTAGTAATGCCGTCGTAGAACTGAATGTGAGCTCTTAGTTCTACTTGTGATACCGAAACGTTATCAAGACCTTCAGCCGCCCAAGTAATAACGCGGTGAAGTTTTTCTAGGTCAATGGTCTCTTTTCGGCCATCACGCTTGGTGACAGTGAGTTGTTGTTTCATTCTGCTTCATTTCCTAACAAAACTGATAAAAGCCGTATTTTGTGAAATTGTTGTAAATTATTATTGCGGCTTTATGATCAAAATCTATCTATTTAATTTTAGCTCAAACACAAGATATAGGGTAATCTTGCGTTCGGGTTACAAGATAGTGCTATTGGGGCGGATTATCAAGTTGAAGATCGTGTTCCTGTGGATAACTAGTAAATAAAAAATTCGTAAGTAGACACTAACTCATCGAATTAGGCGTGATAAGCCTGAAGAAGATTAGTGGTTTTGATTCGGTTTTGTTAACCACAACGAAAAAAAATATCTTGATCTTAGACAAAAAGTCAGTTGTTTTTGAGGGCTAATTTATGGGATCAAACGCGCGGAAATCATGCAATAAAGCTAAAAATAGGCGGAGAAAGTGCGCTCCGCCCAATTTGGTTATCTTGTGTACAAACTAGAATTTTCGAGTGTGGACGATGTAGTTTACATCAACGTTACGTCCAAGTTTGTAGCTGTCTGTTAACGGATTGTAATGCAGGCCAGTAATACCATATTCAACAAGATCAGTTTGATCGATCATTTTGATCATTTCCGAAGGGCGGATAAATTTATCATGGTCGTGCGTGCCTTCAGGAACGATTTTCAATAGCTTCTCCGCACCTACAATTGCGAATAGGTATGACTTAATATTGCGGTTCAATGTTGAGAAGAACACATGACCGCCAGGTTTGACTAATTCAGCGCATGATTTAATCACTGACAGTGGGTCAGGAACGTGCTCAAGCATTTCCATACAAGTAACCACATCATAATGTCCTGCGTTTTGCGCAGCGTGGTCTTCAATAGTGCTTTGGATGTAAGTCAGTTTAGTGCCTGTTTCGAGTGCGTGTAGGCGAGCAACTTCCAGTGGTTCTTTACCCATATCCAATCCAGTGACGACAGCGCCTTCTTTAGCCATACTTTCGGCCAAGATACCGCCACCACAACCCACATCGAGTACGGTTTTGCCAAATAGTCCTTCACAATTATCTAGGACATAGTTGAGTCTTAGCGGATTAATTTGGTGTAAAGGCTTAAATTCACCCTCTAAATCCCACCAACGTGAAGCCATATCTTCAAACTTTTTGATCTCTAATGGATCTACATTTTGTGTTTTTGTCATAATTTGGGTTACTAAATTGGCCGACTTTAATCGCTATTATAGCGGTAAATCAGTTTTGACCAAAGAGATGGCTGTTTTTATCTAAATTGTATAAAAAGCAACCATTAATCAGCATGCTATGCAAGGAGTGTGCAAATAGTCGTCAGTTGAATCACAACCGACCTCACAACCTGATAAAAGGAGAGGGAAAGTGATGCCTACAGGGCTATTTGTGTGTTATATTTTTGCACCTTACACGTATCGTATTTACGATCAGATAATAGAGGGATAATGGCTCTATGAGCGATTTAGCTAAAGAGATCACGCCCGTAAACATTGAAGATGAGCTTCGAGGTTCATACCTAGACTACGCGATGTCAGTTATCGTGGGTCGTGCTCTTCCAGATGTGCGTGATGGCCTAAAACCAGTACACCGCCGCGTTCTATTCGCGATGAATGTACTAGGCAATGATTGGAATAAACCGTATAAAAAATCTGCCCGTGTTGTTGGCGACGTAATCGGTAAATATCACCCACATGGTGACAGTGCTGTATACGACACTATCGTTCGTATGGCTCAGCCGTTCTCGCTACGTTACATGCTAGTTGACGGTCAAGGTAACTTTGGTTCTATCGATGGTGACTCAGCTGCGGCAATGCGTTACACCGAAGTTCGTATGGCGAAAATCGCCCACGAGCTATTGGCTGATCTAGACAAAGAGACTGTTGACTACGTACCTAACTATGATGGTACGGAACAAATTCCTGCAGTTCTGCCAACTAAAATTCCAAACCTACTGGTAAACGGTTCTTCAGGTATCGCAGTTGGTATGGCGACCAACATTCCACCTCACAACCTAGGTGAAGTTATTGATGGCTGTTTGGCATACATCAATAATGAAGCGATCACCATCGATGAGTTGATGGAATACATTCCTGGTCCTGATTTCCCAACTGCTGCTTTGATTAGCGGTCGTAAAGGCATTGTAGACGCGTACAAAACTGGTCGCGGTAAGATCTACATGCGTTCTAAAGCGGAAATCGAAGTAGAGAAGAATGGTAAAGAAACCATTATCGTTACTGAAATCCCTTACCAGGTGAACAAAGCTCGTCTAATCGAGAAGATTGCTGAGCTAGTTAAAGATAAGAAAGTTGAAGGCATCAGTGCGCTACGTGACGAATCTGATAAAGATGGTATGCGTATCGTTATTGAATGTAAGCGTGATGCAGTAGGCGAAGTGGTTCTAAACAACCTTTACGCTCAAACTCAGCTTCAAACGACTTTCGGCATCAACATGGTTGCACTAGACAATGGTCAGCCAAAACTCTTTAACCTAAAAGAGATGTTGAAGTGCTTCGTTAACCACCGTCGTGAAGTGGTAACACGTCGTACTATCTACGAATTACGTAAAGCTCGTGAACGTGCGCATATCCTTGAAGGTTTGGCACTAGCACTAGCGAATATTGATGAAATCATCGATCTTGTTCGTAACGCACCAACACCTGCTGAAGCAAAAGCAGGCCTAATCGCACGCGGTTGGGATCTTGGTAACGTAGCAGCAATGCTAGAACGTGCTGGTACTGATGCAGCTCGCCCAGAGTGGCTTGAGCCTCAATTTGGTATCCGTGACGGTCAGTACTACCTAACCGAACAACAAGCACAAGCAATTCTAGACCTACGCCTACACAAGCTAACTGGTCTAGAACACGAGAAGATCCTTGACGAATACAAAGGTCTACTAGAAGAAATCGCAGAGCTAATGCACATTCTTGCAAGCTCAGAGCGTTTGATGGAAGTGATTCGTGAAGAGCTAGAAGCGGTTCGTGATGGCTTCGGTGATGCACGTCGTACAGAAATCACGACTGCTAGCCACGATATCGACTTAGAAGAACTGATCGCACGTGAAGACGTGGTAGTGACTCTATCTCATGAAGGTTACGTTAAGTACCAAATCCTAAGCGACTATGAAGCTCAGCGTCGTGGTGGTAAAGGTAAGAGCGCAACTCGCATGAAGGAAGAAGATTACATCGAGCGTCTACTGGTTGCGAACACGCATGACAACATTCTATGTTTCTCAACGCGTGGTAAGACTTACCGTCTGAAAGTTTACCAATTGCCACATGCGACTCGTACTGCACGTGGTAAGCCGATCGTTAACATTCTTCCACTGGAAGAGGGTGAGCGCATCACAGCGATTCTACCAGTAGATGAATTCTCTGCTGATAAGTACATCTTCATGGCGACTGGTGACGGTACCGTTAAGAAGACGTCACTTGATCAATTTGCGAACGTACGTTCAAACGGTCTGATTGCGGTTAACCTACGTGATGATGATTCGCTAATTGGCGTTGATATCACGAACGGTGATAGCGAAATTATGCTGTTCTCGAAAGCGGGTAAAGTAGTTCGCTTTAAAGAAGCAGAAGAAATCGCAGTAATCGATGAAAACGGCAACCCAGTTCTTGATGAAAATGGCCAGCCAGAAATCAAGTTCAAAGGTGTTCGTCCAATGGGTCGTACAGCGGCAGGTGTGCGCGGTATGAAACTGGCAGACGGCGACCAAGTGGTTTCGTTGATTGTTCCAAACAATGATGGCGATATCTTAACTGTGACTCAAAACGGTTTTGGTAAGCGTACTGAATTGGCACAATACCCAACGAAAGGCCGTGGCACACAAGGCGTAGTATCAATCAAAGTCTCTGAACGTAACGGTAGCGTAGTCGGTGCTGTTCAAGTTGAAGAAGGCGATGAAATGATGATGATCACTGACGCAGGTACGCTAGTTCGTACTCGTGTTGCTGAAGTTAGCCAAGTTGGCCGTAACACTCAAGGTGTAACGCTAATTCGTACTGCAGCTGATGAGTCAGTGGTAGGTCTACAACGTATCGACGAAGTAGAAGAAGTAGAATTACCAGAAGGTGAAGAAGGCGAAGCGATTGCAGAAGACGCAGCGCAAGCAACGGCACCAGAAAGCAACGACAACGTTGCGGATGATTCTTCAGAAGACACTGCTGAATAGTAGATATAATCTAGAATTAAAAACCGAGCCTAGTGCTCGGTTTTTTTATCTCTATTGCACCTAAATGACGTGCTAGCCTAGACATGTTGGTTGGAATTTGTTCAATTGTTAGTTCATAGGATTGGCATGGATGCCATGAGTCAACACACTCAATATTAAGGACTGATTAATATGTCGCTAGAAACTTGGATTCTTTATTTTGTTGCTATCTTCATTCTAACTGCTTCCCCAGGTCCAAGCTCACTGCTTTGTATGACGAAAGCAGTGACACAAGGCTTTAGAGTGGGGTTGTATACCGCGCTTGGCAGTTTAAGCGCGATTACCATCATCTTAACCCTTTCATTTACGGGCTTAGGTCTGATCATTGCGTCGTCAGAACTCGTGTTCAATATCGTCAAATATATTGGTGCCGCGTATTTGGTTTATCTTGGCCTTCGAGCGATTATTTCTCAGCATCAAGATTATCAATTACATCACGGACAAACTGACCAAGGATTGTCACCGATAAAGCATTTCGTTTCAGGATTTATTGTCGGCAGTAGCAACCCTAAAGCCATTTTGTTTTTCACCGCATTATTCCCCCAATTTATTAGCCCAGAACATTCGTTTTTAGCTCAATACTTAATTTTCACGTCGACATTTGTTGTGATGGAATTTTCTTGGTTAGCGATATACGCCTATTTAGGCGCAAAGTCTTCGTCTTGGTTGTTCGCTAAAGGACGTGCAAAACTGTTTAATCGTATCACGGGTGGTGTCTTTATTGGTGCTGGTGGAATTTTATCAACAGCAACAAAAGCTTAGAATATTCGCTTAATAAATAAATTGACATCGTCAATTATTTGACGAAATATCGAGTAATAATCGAATGATATTAAAATCATTCCTAATGAGTGGTGGGATATTTATAAAATAACCCAAATGTACGTGCATTAGGTTATTTATAGAGCTACTATCCGCGCACCGATTATTGTGTTGCGACAAACCATCTCAATGAACTTTTCACTAAAACAAAAATTAATCGCTGCTTGTTTGTTGGCCGTTATGCTAATGGCAAGCACACTAACTTGGCTTTCTGCTGATCAACTCTACCAACAAACTCGCAATGGCATGTCAGCTCGTGCTGAAAGCCTTGCAAATACGGCGGCAAGCGGCATCTCGGACTGGGTGACCATTCGTGAAGATATCGCTCATGCTGTTAACCCATATATGCAAGAGGCAGATGTTGTCCCTTATCTCGTTCAAGCGCGAACCGCTGGCGGCTTTGATGACATCTTTTTTGGCACGCCTGACGGTGATATGTATCGCTCTCGCCCTGAGCGTAACCGTGCTGATTACGACCCTCGTACTCGTCCTTGGTACCAAGATGCGATGCGTGCGGGTAAACAAATCATCACACCTGCTTACAAAGATGCTATTACTGGTTCGTTATTGGTGACTATCGCTGAGCCTGTACGTCACAACGGCAATATTGTCGGTGTGGTGGGTGCGGACGTATTGATTGACCAACTCATAGCAGACGTTATCAGTCTTGATGCTGGCACCAACGCTTATGCGATGCTGATTGATTTGGATGTTGGTACATTCTTGGCTCATCCGAACGAAAGCTTGTTACTTAAACCGGTTACGATGCTTGCGCCTGAGTTGACACAACGTCGAATCGAAGCACTAGCGCGCCAATCAAGTATTGAATCGGTTGAACGCCAAGGTGCTGAGAAGCTCTATTTCTTCAAAGAAATTCCAAATACTCATTGGATGTTTGCGATTGAAATGGATCGCAGTACAGAGCAAGCGGCACATCGTGAATTATTGAGTGAACTGATCATCACAGCAGCTATTATTACGCTGATTGTCGCCATCGCCGTAAGTTGGTTAGTGAGCTTCTTGTTTAAAGATCTACTGCGTGTTTCAAAAGCGATGGATGAAATCGCTTCAGGTGAAGCGGATCTCACACAACGGTTAGTGCCAAGCAGCAATGACGAGGTAGGTCACTTAGCCAATAGCTTCAATACCTTTGTTGGCAACATGCACCAATTGGTAACGAAATTAAGCGCGATTTCTTCGTCTCTGAACGAACAAGCGAATGTGACGGCGAACCAAGCGAGTGATCGCAGCGCGCGTATTCGTGAGCAACAAGATGAAATCAATATGGTTGCAACAGCGATTAATGAAATGGCAGCAGCAACCCAAGAGATCGCGGGTAATGCTGATAACACCGCAAATTACTCTGGCGAAGCGGTGAGCGTGTGTGTACACGGCAGCCAACAAGTTGTTCAAACCCAATCTTCGATCCAGAATCTGGCTCGTGAAGTCGAAGTTGCAACGCAAGTTATTCAAGAACTTGAAGCGCACGGCCATAGTATCAACACCATTCTATCGACAATTCAAGGCATTGCAGAGCAAACCAACTTGTTGGCTCTGAATGCGGCGATTGAGGCAGCGCGCGCAGGCGAGCAAGGCCGTGGTTTTGCAGTGGTAGCGGACGAAGTGCGAGTGCTTAGTCAGCGTACTCATTCTTCAACTCAAGAAATTCAACAAATGATTGAAACGCTGCAAGCTACCACGCTTAAAGCGGTCGGCATCATGGGAGATAGCCGCCAGTTAGCAGAAACGAGCGTGATCGATTCTGACTCTGCGGCGGTAAGCCTAACGCAAATTCAGTCGGCAGTTGAAGCAATTAGCGATATGGCGACACAAATAGCGTCTGCGGCAGAAGAACAAGCTTCTGTGACGGCAGAAATTACGCGTAATACTGTTGGTATTCGTGATGTGTCGCAGGACTTAGCGGACGAAGCCAACGAAGCGGCACATCAAGCAGCTCAGCTTTCAACACTGTCTTTTGAGCTGGAAAGTGAAATTAAGCGCTTTAAACTTTAGATAACAAAATAATCAAATAGCCCGGGCATTTGCTCGGGCTTTTATTAAAATTGTTATTCAACACAAATAAATCGTCGAAAATGGCAAAGGCATGTAGGAAAATAGAATCTGAGTGAATTTTAAGCAATTCTCGCGACAAAAATAATTTGGGAGGAGATTTAGGGGAGGTTTAAATGGTGATTAAAATTTATTCTAATAAAAGCAGGCCCTGACGTATGGAAATAAATCTATCACTCAAAAATAAATTGATTGGTGCATGCATATTAGCGGTAACGTTAATGGCAAGTGCGCTTACTTGGCTTTCTGCAGACCAACTTTATCAACAGACACGTAATGGCATGTATGGGCGCGCAGAAAGTCTCGCAAACACTGCCGTCACCGGTATTTCTGATTGGATTACTGTACGCAGTGATATCGCTTCCGCGTTTAATTCTTTTAGTTCTGAACCTAATGTGGTGCCTTATTTACAACAAGCGCGTTTGGCGGCTGGCTTTGATGATATTTTCTTTGGTACGCCTCAAGGTGAAATGCTGCGTTCACTGCCAGAACGAAACCGCTCAGGCTACGATCCGCGCACACGCCCTTGGTATAAAGATGCGGTAACCGCAGGCAAACAAATTATTACGAAAGCTTACGTAGGAGCCAGCACAGGTAAGTTAATGGTGACGATTAGCGAACCTTTGTATAAGAATAATCAATTGCTTGGTGTTGTAGGCGCAGACGTGTTATTGGATGTGCTAGTAAAAGACGTAATCAGTTTAGAAGCTGGTGAAAACGCCTACACAATGTTAGTGGATAAGCAAGACGGTACCTTTTTAGCTCACCCTTCACCCGACTTGCTGCTGAAACCAATTACTGAACTCGCACCCCAACTCACCATGAGTACGATTAATAATCTTGAACAAAATGGACTGATTGAAATCGTTGAAATTAATGGTGTTGAAAAGCTGTTTTACTTTAAGAACGTACCAAACACCAATTGGTTGTTTGCGATCGAAATGGACAGAGCAACTGAGCAAGCAGGGCATAGTACTCTACTAGCGGAGTTGGTTATTACGGCGTTGATTATTACGGTATTCGTTGGCGTTGTTCTTTCGTGGTTGGTCAGTTTGCTGTTTAAAGACCTTGCTCGTGTAGCAAAAGCGCTGGATGAAATTGCTTCCGGTGAAGCTGATTTGACTCAGCGTCTTGTCCCACGCAGTAACGATGAAGTGGGTCAACTGGCAACCAGCTTTAACACTTTCGTTGGTAACATGCATCAATTAGTGACCAAGTTGAGTGCTATTTCATCCTCGTTGAATGAGCAAGCGAATGTGACAGCGAATCAAGCGGGCGAGCGAAGCGCGCGAATTCGTGTTCAGCAAGATGAGATCAATATGGTTGCCACCGCAATCAACGAAATGGCAGCAGCCACACAAGAGATCGCAGGTAATGCGGAAAATACTGCACAACAATCTTCACAAGCTGTCGAAGTCAGTGTTCATGGTGGTCAGCAAGTCGTTCAGACCCAATCGTCAATTCAGAATCTTGCGCGTGAAGTGGATGTAGCGACGGCGGTCATTCAAGAACTGGAAGAGCACGGACACACAATCAACACGATTTTGTCGACCATTCAGGGAATTGCAGAGCAAACCAACTTACTAGCACTTAACGCGGCGATTGAAGCTGCGCGTGCTGGTGAGCAAGGACGTGGCTTTGCGGTTGTTGCGGATGAAGTTCGTGTGCTTAGCCAGCGAACCCATTCTTCGACGCAAGAAATCCAACAAATGATTGAGACACTGCAAGCGACGACCAAAAAAGCAGTGACCATTATGGGCAACAGTCATGAGTTGGCAGAGACCAGTGTGGTTGACTCTAATGACGCGGCAGTTAGCTTAACGCAGATTCAATCAGCCGTTGAAGCAATCAGTGACATGGCGACTCAAATCGCATCTGCAGCGGAAGAGCAAGCCTCAGTAACTGCAGAGATCACGCGTAACACAGTCGGTATCCGCGACGTATCGCAAAGTTTGGCGGAGGAAGCGACGGAAGCAGCGCGCCAAGCAGAGCAACTGTCGAGTTTATCATTTGAATTAGAAAGCGAAATTAGGCGATTTAAACTGTAGTTAGAGAATCTCAGTGTGCTTTAAGCCCAGCGTATCTGGGCTTTTTTGTTTCTTTTGTTTAGCAAGTGAGCGAATAACGACTAATTTCCAAAATGGAAAAGTGTCATTAACCTAATTTCAATTGAGGACATATAAAAGGCGCAATAAAATCCCTGAAAATACTAAGGAATACTCACATGTCCCATACTCCAGATTCATTCCAACAACGCGTACGTGAAATCATCACGGATGCAAACCTAAACCCAAAACAAAAAAACCAATTCCTAGCATCAACGGCTGAATCAAGCCAACCATACATGGCAGTGTCAGTGGATGTGGAAAAGGCAATGGAAGAGGGTATTTTATGTGACATGTTTGAAGGTAACGCGCCATTCAAACCTCGCTACGTGCTACCAGACTACGCTAAATTCCTTAAGCAAGGCTCTAAGTACCTTGAGCTTGAACCGGCACAAGATTTTGATGATGCGCTAAACCTACTGACGATCATCTACCATCACGTACCGTCAGTGACCAATATTCCTGTTTACCTAGGTCAACTTGATGATGTGCTGATGCCATATGTGGGCGACCTATCTGAGCAACAAATTTACGCGAAAATGAAGCGTTTCTGGATCATGCTCGACCGCACACTGCCAGACGCGTTTATGCACGTAAACATCGGCCCGCAAGATAACATTATCTGTCGTACGATTTTAAAAGTTGATGCCGAGCTTAAGCAAATCGCACCAAACTTGACCTTTATGTACGATCCAGCGGTAACACCGGATGATCTACTACTACAAGCAACCACGAATATTTGTGAATGCAGCAAGCCACACATTGCAAACTACCCAATGCACGCACAAAGCTACGGTGATAAAAAATTTGGTATCGTGAGCTGTTACAACTCGCTACCTTTGGCAGGTGGTGCGAACACGCTAGTGCGCATGAACCTAAAAGAAGCGGCAAACAAAGCACAAAGTGCAGAAGACTTCCTGACGAACGTTCTACCACAATACAGTGCGATTATGATTGAACTGATTGATGCACGTAGCCGCTTCCTACATGAAGAATCGAACTTCTTTAAAGGCTTCCTAACTGAAGAAGGTCTAATTGATGAAGCACGCTTTGCACCAATGTTCGGCATCTACGGTATGGCTGAAGCGGTAAATGTTCTACTTGCAAAAGAAGGCAAGCAAGCGCAATACGGCCACGCGGTAGAAGCGAACGAACTGGGTCACGCTATTTCAGCGAAATTGGCTGAAATCGTAGAAAGTTCAGAGGTGAAGTACGGTTTAGAAGGTCGTTCACTGCTTCATGCTCAAGGTGGTATCAATATTGATGAAACTACGACTCCAGGCGTACGTATTCCTTACGGTACTGAACCAGATCCAGTGACTTACGTGCAAGCAACTGCAGGTCACCACAAGTACTACACATCGGGTATTAGTGACATTCTAACTATTGATGAGACGGTGAAATCAAACCCTGAAGCGATGTTCAACCTATGTAAAGGCGCGCTAGCAATGGGCTACCGTGAATTTACCGCTAACGTTGCGTCAAACGATCTTGTTCGCGTAACCGGTTACATGGTTAAACTATCGGACATCGCAAAGTTTGCTGAAGAAGGTTCACGTACTAACACGACGTTCCTAGGTGCGGATGCTGCAGAATTCACTGGCATTCTAAATCGCGCACCGCGCGTAGTGAGCATGGAAATGCAACCTACCTATAAATAATCGCACTGATACGTGGTAACAATGACGTTAGTTTCTGAAAAGCAGGCGATTGTTAACCGCATTCTGAATTTTTCATGTGTTGACGGACCAGGCAATCGCCTGGTCATTTTTCTTCAAGGCTGTAATTTCAAATGCATTAACTGCCATAACCCTTATACCATCAACCATTGTGATCACTGTGGTGATTGCGTAGCAGGGTGTCCAACGCAAGCTCTGAGCATAAATGACCATTATAAAGTGGTGTGGGATGAGAATCTTTGTACTCACTGCGATCAGTGTTTGGATGTCTGCCCAAGTAGCTCGAGCCCTAAAGTAAAGCACTATACGGTGAGTGACGTGCTGGCTCTTATCCGCAAACAGCATTTCTTTTTGAGCGGGATTACCATCTCTGGTGGTGAAGCGACGATGCAACTGCCGTTTATCGTTGAGCTATTTAAAGCGATTAAAGCGGATCAAGAACTATGTCATTTAACCTGTTTTATCGACAGTAATGGCTATCTGCCGGAAACAGGTTGGCAACGTGTGTTGCCTTACCTTGATGGCGCAATGATCGACCTAAAATCATGGCAAAATGAAACCCATCAATGGTTGGTAGGGCGAGATAATCACCGCGTGATTCAATCGATTCGCACGCTAGCCTCTGCAAGCAAGTTACATGAATTAAGACTGCTGCATATTCCAGGTAAAAGTGATTTGGACCAAGAGGTTGATGTCATTGCGGCATTGATTAACTCACTACCAAGCGACGTGAAAATTCGTCTTAACGCTTTTCAGCATCATGGGGTAGTAGGTGAGGCTTTACTCTGGGAGAAATGTTCGAAACAGCAGATGGACGCGTTTCATCAGATGTTGCAGGTGAGAGTTTCTAATTTGATTGTTTTGCCGAGTGTTTATATTTAATTGTTTGTCTTGATGTCCCGCTTAGGACTCTGCTGTTCCATTTAGCTTAGTGGAAGCGGGCCAATTACTCTTTGACTTGGCTAGTTATTATAAATGGAGTAATCAGAAAGCGCTTTTGTTTCTCTAGCGGCCAACTTACATTTTCGTTCTACTCAGATCTACTATCAGTCCGTTATTTGATATCATTTGAAAACTAAATCTCTGGTAGTAGGAATATGATGGTATTCGATCCTGAGTTAGAGCGTTTTGCCGAACGTTGCATAAGAGCTGTCGGACTTGGCCCAACGTTTAGGCTCGTTGTAATGCATGGTAATGACTTCGACTCTGCTAGTTATACAACACGTACCTTAGAGCCGTTAGCTAGGGAACTGGGCTTTGTCTGTAAAGTTGTCGACTTGTCCCAGTTAACGTGTAAGCGATTGGGTGAGCATGAAATTAACAGCATAGAGCACTTGCTGAGAGAGTGCGGTAACGAGCAACGACCATTGTTAATCATTAGAAACACCGAACACCTTCTTGACCAGTATCTAACACCTTTCCACACTAAGCTTCGCGGACTTCTTGATTTTTTCGATACAACAGCCGTAATTTTCTTCTCCAGTAAACAGCAAAGTATAGATGTACTATTTAAGGATAGTTCTATGCCTTTCTACTGTAGTGCCGAAATAATTAGCTTAGCCGTTTGAAACTGCATGTTTAATTAAGATTAACTTGTTAGCCAGAAAAGGGGCACGGGCTTTTCAGAAGAGAACAAAAGCTAGATATTGTAAGAAAGGCCGCCACCTGTTTCGCGAAGAACCTAAAGTAGATTGCTATGACTTCATACTCAACGCTTGCTGTGCTTCAGTGTTGCCCGCGTGATTAAGCGTTTAGGGTTTCTCGAAGTCAGGTAGATTTAAGAGTCATTAAAGCGAATGACAGTTTAGCGTTGAATGAGAGAGCAGATGGAGGTAATGGAGTAAAATGCAGGGCTAGTGAAATAAACAGTCGTAATTCAATTGGGACACTTTCTAGCGTGAAAGCGAGCTCATCCATGAGCGCTGCGAATTACTTAACGGTTTGAGTCGCTTCAAGCATTTGCTCAGCGCTCATACCAGTAGTGATATGACCGGTTGCGACACCTTGTACGGCTTGCTCAGTAGAAAGACCCGCCGCTGTTGCTTGTTGAATCAAGTCGCCATTTAAGCCGTTGTTAGACGCTGCGCCGCCAGCTGCGAAAGCAGAAACAGAGAATACTGATAGAGCGATGATGAGTGCATTTTCATAATTGATACCTTTGTTGGTTGTGACTTTTATTGAGATTATTTTGCGTGTGCAGTTTGATTAGCGCACCGTGTTAAGCATCTGTTCAGCGGTCATACCTTCACTAATATGGCCGGTTGCGACACCTTGTACGGCTTGCTCAGTAGAAAGACCCGCCGCTGTTGCTTGTTGAATCAAGTCACCATTTAAGCCGTTGTTAGACGCTGCGCCGCCAGCTGCGAAAGCAGAAACAGAGAATACAGATAGAGCGATGATGAGTGCGTTTTTCATAATTGATACCTTTTTTTGTTGTGACTTTTATTGAGATATTGGATTGAGATTATTCAACGTGTGCCGTTTGATTAGCGCACCGTGTTAAGCATCTGTTCAGCGGTCATACCTTCACTAATATGGCCGGTTGCGACACCTTGTGTGGCTTGCTCGGTAGAAAGACCTGCCGCTGTTGCTTGTTGAATCAAGTCACCATTTAAGCCGTTGTTAGACGCTGCGCCGCCAGCTGCGAAAGCAGAAACAGAGAATACAGATAGAGCGATGATGAGGTGCGTTTTCATAATTGATACCTTTTTGTTGTGACTTTTATTGAGATATTGGATTGAGATTATTCAGCGTGTGCCGTTTGATTAGCGCACCGTGTTAAGCATCTGCTCAGCGGTCATACCTTCACTAATATGGCCGGTTGCGACACCTTGTACGGCTTGCTCGGTAGAAAGACCTGCCGCTGTTGCTTGTTGAATCAAGTCACCATTTAAGCCGTTGTTAGACGCTGCGCCGCCAGCTGCGAAAGCAGAAACAGAGAATACTGATAGAGCGATGATGAGTGCGTTTTTCATAATTGATTTACCTTGTTGTTTGATTGTTTTAGCGGGTTTCCCCTCTCGACAGGAATGATATTACCGAGATATAGATCACATGTAGAGGAAAGCTAGGGTTTCCATTTTGGAAAGTTATGTGATTTGCGTCGAATTAATGCGATGGGTGAATAATTTATTTTGGTGGAAGCTTTGTAACACGGACGATAACAAGCAATAGGCCCCGAACGATCAGGGCCTATTAATAAAGAAAAATAACCAATTAAGTGAATAAATTGGCGTTGACTTATTCAGTTTGTTGGTTGAGTACGCGGTGGCAGGTGTTGTATAGCCATTCTTTTTGAGGATCGTTTTGTTTGGCTCTGTGGTAGCTCATAACGCACTTAACGCGTATATCTGATAATTTAGGTAGAGCAATACCACGGCAGTTATCAGGGATCAGGCGTGACATCGTAAAAGAGTAATGATCGGAATTTCGCACAATATTTTCGATCGCGAGTGTATTTTCGACTTCCACGGTCGGCGTGACTCGGTAACCAATTGCGGCGAGACGTTCTAACATCGGATAACGAACGTCATTCCAACCTGGGTTGCGGGTGATCACAAACGGATAGTGAGTTAACTCTTCAAGCGTATGTGCGGGATGATCATTACGCACATAAAACGTTGGGGAAACTTCACAGATGGATTTTTGTAATATGACTTGCGGTAGAGTTTCATCATAAGTGTTGAATAAAACGGAATTTTCACCTTCGACCAAACGTGAGCGAGCCTCTAAACTCCATTGGCGCATTGAGATTTTCGCTAACGGCGCATCTTTACGTAGGGCAAGGTAGAGTTTATCGCCAAAGTTATCCCAAAACAGGGCGTGCCCATAAAGGATGATTTCTTGCTTTAAGGTTTGCGGCGAAAATTCGGTATGTTGAATGGAGTCAAAGGTCGCCAATATATGCTCAAGGTGGGCAAGGTTGGTATCCATAAAGGTGGTAGGCTCAAAACCATGCCGACCTTGGATAAACAGAGGATCTTCAAAGTGCAACTTAAGCTTTGATAAAATCTTACTGATCGCACTGGACGTTTTTCCTAACGCATCTGCAACGAGTTTAACGTTACGTAGTTCATACATTTTGACCAAAACATAAATGCTTTGAATATCGAGGTTTTGTCCCATAAGCCGCTCACGATGATCTCCATAATAGAAATATAGAGAATGAGAAGCGGCTAACTCAATGGAAATTCAGTGAGTTAATGTGAGATGCGCCGCAAAAGGTAGGTAATGTGAAGGTTTGTATTCATTCACACACCGCAACATTGCAGCGAGTGAGAGGCTTTAGTCTTTGTGCCAGTAACTATAAAGCTGGCAATCTCTTCACTGCAAAGCACTCGTCGTCATATTGCTTCAATTAATAATCGATAACTTAAAGCACCTAAAGGGTGACTAAGCATTCAAAATGCCATCTAAATAGGAACCATAGGCTATCAGCGCAATTGCAGACTAATAATATATGAATCAGTAAATGATCGAACAAAGATTGAGACAAAAACGGTTTAGTACCATCGCACTAAACCGTTCTATTCGTCTTAAAAAGTGTCTAACTAACGGAAACTTGGGATAATTGCAGGTAGTCCAGGAAGAAGACCAACTAACGCCATCACACTTGTGAGCACAATAAACATAATGCCGGGTAGCACCCAACGGTTCATTTTACTCAGTTCACCGCTGCGTTCTTTACAGCCGACTAAGCCTAAGTTGTCTAATAGCATGGTGAGAGACCAACCAAATGCTGGGTTAACCAACGCGGAAGAAAAGACAACAATCGCTGCCGATTGGGTGGTTTTCCCTTCACGCGTCATCTCCATACCCGCCTCGAGCAATGGAACAAATACACCAACAATTAGCGCAACACAGAGTACAGGTTGCCAAATCGCTAAATCCATTGGATAACCCCAGATAGCGGCAATGATACAGAACAGCGCCGTTAACAAAGCGCCGGCAGGAATAGGGCGTTTAGCAATAGCGGCAGGCACAATATAAGTACCCCATGACGAGGTGAAATTTGCGCCGCCAAGCAGAGAACCGAACGTTTGACGAATAGAAGCTGTCGTCATGGTGTCGTCAATGTTCATGTGTACTTTTTCAGTGCGTTTTGGATAGCTGATTTTCTGGAACACTTGATGACCTAAAAAATCCGGTGACCACATCGCTACGGCCAAAATAGCAAACGGCAATACCACCATAAAATGTTCAAATGTGGGTAAGCCTAGCATCCAGCCTGTGTTTTCACCCCACCAATACATAGGGTTCATATTAGGCAGACCTGGCTCGGTTTGAAAAGAAAACGGAGCGCCCATAGCAAACGCTAAACTACCACCTAATAAACAACTAAGAGGCACGGCTAACCAACGTTTACGGAAATGCTCCAATAATGCATATAATATAATGGTGCAAAAAATCACAACAAATGCGATATGACTCATGCCAATTCCTTCAGCCCAAGCGAAGAGTTTCTTAACTTGAGAAACCGTGCCAACAAAGCCAAGGTAGAGCAACAGACCGCCACACACACCTTTACTGGTGAGATTTGCCAATATACTGCCACCTTTACTGATGGCTAAGATTAAACCAAAAGCACCGATCATCAACCCCAGAGCCATAGGGTGTCCGCCTGCCGCAACGACGATTGGAATTAAAGGGATCAGCGGGCCATGTGTGCCTGCAAGGTTAGCAGTAGGTAGTAGAAAACCAGAGAAAAGAATAATGAAAACTGAAGCGATGAGTAATTCATAACGAACGTTTTCTAAAATAAAACCTTCATTTAGGCCGAAAGCGGCCGCAAAGGTTGCAGCAATTGCGCCTACCATAACCACTTTACCAATGGTTCCCGCCATTGCAGGGATTGTGTCTTCTAGTTCAAATCGATAATCTTTGAATGGCAAATTAGGACGCCAGCGTTTAGGCGCCATGATTTGTAATTCATGCTCGAGATACTGTTCTCGGGAACCAAACTCCGATCTTGGCTTATGCTGCTGTTCATAAGAGGGTTCGTCTTGGTTAGCTTGAGGCTTATTTGTTCGTATATCTACGGACTCTAAAGTGCTACTCATTTTGATTCCTTTCGCTCACACATCTGAAATGTGTATTTCAACAAACGTAATTTTTCTCAGCTCGAAGACTGCGCGGAGTATGTGTTTATATATCCTCTTCGGCAAAGAACGCGATTAATGTTTTTATATGAGTGTCGTTATTATTATTTGTAGTTGAAGGTTGGTAGTCATAATTATCAATAAGTTTCTATTATTTTAATGTTAAAACGCATTGATAAATAAAAGCTACAGACCAACCATTTACTAAAATTCCTTATGGGTTTCAGTTGTGAATACCTTACCAAAGGAAAAAACAAACAGGATTAGGCGGTTAGACATTAGTCGTAGAGTGAAGCGACCAGTATGATAAGTGGCATAAAACAGCTATCAGTTTATTCGGTAGGTCATTAATTTTATAAGCAATAAATACGGTTTAAAAATGATAAACCGGTGCGCTGTATTTACAAGAGTAACAATATTAGTCATGAAATAGCTTTATTAGCTATTTTCCAACAATTAATGAATGCAACCATTGCAGAGCAGGATCGTTCAGGCTTGCTTGATTCCAAACTAGACTATACGCGACTTTGCCATATTCGAATGGCAGTGGTTTTTGTACCAAACCTTGTGCTTGATATGCTTGGTTCGCCCACATTTTTGAGCAAGTGAGTAAGTAAGTCGACTGATGACACATCACGGCGGCTGAACCAAAATCTGATACCGAGATTGCCACTTTACGCTCACCATATTGTTGCTTTAAGTTTTGCTCAAAGAAGGGTTCCGACAAGTCTTTATCGTGAATGCCAATATGTTGGTAGGTGAGATAAGCATCGACAGTCAATAGTTCATTGATTAATGGATGGTTTGGGCTCATTAAACACACCATTTCATCACTTAATATTTGCTGCCAAACGAGCTCATGGCTTTTAGTTGGCGGTTGACTGATGTCATGTGGTAACAGCATGAAATCGACTTGCCCACGAATTAGCGCATCAAAACTCATCTGCTCTTTCGCGTAGACTTTGATTTGGTTCGCTGAGGGGAGTTGTTGGCAAATCTGGCTGAGCTTACCAGCGAATAGCTCAAAGGTGCTCTCACGCATGGAGAGAGAAATTGATCCATTAAATGTCTCTGGCTTGAAATCGCCATGGTGCAAAATACCGTTCATACTGGCGAGAATTTTGTGGATTTGCGGTGCAATACTGAGTGCGAATGGCGTAGGGACAAGCTGCGACCCATCACGATAGAAGAGTTCATCGTTTAATTGTGCTCGAAGCTGGCTAAGGATCTTACTGACACTCGAAGCCGTTACACATAAGGTGTTTGCTGTTTGTGTCACGCTATTGCTGCTAAGCATGACGTGTAACACCGTTAGATGTTTTAGGCTAATTCGAGAAAGGGCAAGAAAATCCATAGTGAAAGTCAGTCATTGCAATCATGGCAGCGATAGTATCGTTAAAGAGCAAACTTCACTATAAAAAAACGCCCTAAAAAGGGCGCTTTGCAATGTTACGTATTAAACCGTCGCTAGTCGATAAGACCATATTGTGAGCCAAGAATATCAATGATTTCTTGTTTTGGATTTGCGCTCAGTACGATTGGGCGACCAGTCACTTTTTCCGCAATAGCCGTGTAAGTTTTCGATACACCCATAAGCGCTTCTAGTGGCAGCTCATTGTCACGCGCAAGTGCTGCACGTTCAGGCATGCGATCCTTATTGAGTAGAATGTCTGGGTCAGGGAAGAAGTTAAGTAAGAACTGACGAAAATCTTCTTTTGAGTTCTCAACAATTTCACCTTGCTCATACGCCGCTTTATCCCAAATGCGAGATGAATCAGGCGTGCCCACTTCGTCCATGTAGATCAGTTTTTCATTGCCCGCAGCGTCGTTAACATAGCCAAACTCGAACTTTGTATCGACGAAGATTTGATCAACAGCGGCTAATGCATCACTGATAACTTTGAAGCCTTGTTTCAACAGCTTTTCATATTCAGCGATATCCGCGACGGATGAGAAGTTAAAGGCCGCGAAGTTGTCTTCAATGTTCTTGCGAGTAATATTCACATCATCAGCTTCAGGCACACCAGGAATACCCGTTAAGATACCTTTAGTTGATGGTGTCATTAGTAGTTCAGGTAAGACTTTGTCTTTTTCTAGACCTTCAGGCAGTTCGATGCCACAGAATTCACGTTCCCCTTTACTGTATGCACGCCACATTGAGCCAGTGATGTACTTACGGCAAATCGCTTCGATCTTAATTGGTTTCGCTTTTTGTACGATCCACACGAGTGGGTGAGGGATGTCCAGAATATGGCTATCAGCTAAGCCGTTTTGTTTGAATAGTTCAAACCAATGATTAGAAATGGCATTGAGTGCTGCGCCTTTACCCGGTACACCTTTTAGACCACCTTCACCACGCCAAATACAATCGAAAGCAGAAATACGATCGCTGATCACCATAATCGCCAACGGCGCATCAGGTGCAACATCATAACCTTTTTCCTTGATTAAACGTTGGCTGTCTTCTTCTGTCAGCCAGTAGACTGAGCGTACCTTACCACTGTGAACAGGCTTGTTGGTGCGAATTGGAAGATCGTCGTTAACGGCGAGGACTTGATCTGCGAGGCTCATGAAACATTCCTATCGTTTAGATGAGTTGAATACTACGTTTGCAAAGCATCATACCAGAAAAGAAAATAGCCGCCAGATAAAAAGCAAACGTTTGCGTAAAAAGTTTTTCTGATGCCGAACAATGAAAAGAAGCGACATTAGCTCAATACATTTTGGTTGAGTAATCGCAAAAAAAGAAAGCCCCAACGCAAGGTTGGGGCAAAGACAGTGCTGGATTTTGTTGATCTTAACTTAGTGGAACTTGTGTGCTCTGCCTTCAACAAAAAAGACTTCACAGCCATGACGTAATGCAAGTTGTAATAGTAGTGATTGATTAACGCTATCAATTTGCGATGAAGCAACCACCGCACTTGCGTTTCCAGATTGAATGGCTTTAATCACGATTTGAACCTCACTTTGAGAGTGAGATGGTTTTAGCTGAATGATTTTTTGGCAGCTAACGTTAGAGGCTGCAAATTGCGAGTAATCAGGGCGAGGGCATTCAGCGGTAAAGAAAATCCATTGCTGCTGCATAGACAGTCCGGCAAGACGGTTCATCACAGAGTCATCAATATTCATTGGTTGAGTTGGTTGCGCCAAAACATTGTACTTAGAGATAGTGCGACTTTGAGTATGTGAATGAATCATGGTAACTGTCCTTATATACATGCTGTATGTGTATACAGTAGTTGTTTTGTTCCTTATGGTCAATAGCTTTTGTGTGATATTTGAACGATTAAATTTAAGTATTTCGTGATATCTAAGCTATCTAATTGAAATGGTAGAATTTATTTTCATGTGCCAAATAAAAAAGCCGATGCAAAATTTTGATTCGCATCGGCTTTCAAGCTTGTACAGTACTGTATGTACTGTATGTACTGTATAAATGAATTAGTTTAAAAATCGTTCAGGGTAGTCACTGAAGATGGCATTAAGGTTATTCAAGTGTTTTAACTTGTTTGGATTGTTTACCGTAAAACACCACACTTGATAGCCCGCCGCTTGCAGTTTGGCGACTTGTTGTTTGTTTGTTTTGTTGGCATTGAGGTTACAAGCAACCGCGTTGATTTCTGCAAGTAATTGCCAATCTTGATTTGAGAGCTTTTCACTTAAGACGGCAATTGGGTAGCCGAGGTTAGCTGAGTAAACTGCGCGTAGAGTGGCATGATCGAAGCTTGAAATAAGAATACGTTGGGTAGGTAAATTGAATTTTGTGAGTGTGTTTTGCAGGGCACTGACGGCATCTTGGTAGTTGTTGGTATCAATCTTGACCTCAATATTCAATCCAATATCAAGCGGAGCAATTAAGGTTAATAGTTGCTCTAAGGTCAGTATCGGTTGAAAGTTGAATTCAGGTGCGAACCATCCACCAAAGTCAAATTGTTGCAGCTCCTCAAGGGTATAGCTATCAACACGACCAAAGCCATTGCTGCAGCGATCAATCGTGTGATCGTGACAGACGACTAACTGATTGTCTTTGGTCGGTTGTACATCCACTTCAATCCACTTCAATCCAAGGTCGATGGCCGCTTGGATACTGACAAGGGTGTTTTCTGGATAACGACCAGCAACACCGCGATGACCAACAATAGTTAATGCCATGTAATTACTCTCTCAATTTATCCGACGCCAAATATGTGTGGAAATCCCGCACCTTGAAGTCGTTTGGTATAGCCAATTCACTCCATTTTAATCTTGTTGTGAGAACGAATAAATGAAAAAACCGTGTGTTTGTACACGTTTGTTCTCATTAGATGAGTAATATAAAAATTCTGCCACTAATTTTCATAACATCAGTTAAAACATCAGGTTAGCGTGATGTTTGTTCGAAAATCTCGCTAGTATTTTTAAGTGAATTTTGTATGCATTCTTGCTAGGTGAGAATTGAATGGTTTTGCTCTCTATTCGATGTTTAATTCATGTGTTAATTTTTTGTACTTTGAGGTATCTAAGATGATGCAAAAAGCAAAACATTTTTTAGATAAAGCAGACGTTGCTATAACGCGTTTAACGGTGTCTACCTCGAATTATTATCCGAAATACTGATTAATACTGGATTTATATTGTTTTAATTCTGCGGAAATGACCTATTTTCTACTTTTTGTCTTGCAGGGTGAAACAATGATGTTTGAAAAGGAATTTTTAGATGAAAGGATTAACCTTTGTATCAGCTTGCGCTATTGCTTTGGGTGGCGTCTCACTAAGTGAGAATGTAAATGCTTCTGAGCAGTTTGTGACTATCGGAACTGGTGGTCAGACTGGCGTTTACTATGTGGCTGGTCAATCAATCTGTCGCTTTGTTAACCGTGCAGGTGCTGACATCAAATGTAATGCACCAGCCAGTGGTGGCGGTGTGGCAAACGTAAACGGTCTGCGTAGCGGTGAGTATAATTTCGGTATCATGCAATCGGATCACCAATACAAAGCACTGAATGGCGTCGCTCCTTTCCAAAACAGTGGCGATATGGATAACATTCGTTCAGTGTTCTCACTTCAGAGCGAAGTTTTTACTATCCTTGCTCGCAAAGATGCAAATGCAACGCAACTTGATGAGCTAAAAGGCAAACGCGTAAACATTGGTAACCCAGGTTCAGGCCAACGTGATACGTTTGAGCAAATCATGAAAGAGAAAGGTTGGGAGCCATCAGTATTTAGCCTTGTCTCTGATCTTAAACCTGCAGAGCAAGCTTCTGCGATGAGTGATAACAACATTGACGCAATGAGCTACTTTGTTGGTCACCCAAATGGTGCAATTCAAGAAGCTTCAACCACAACTGATGCGGTATTAGTTGCGGTTACAGGCCCTGAAATTGATAAACTTCTCGCCGATAAAGCTTACTTTACCAAAGCGGTAATTCCTGGCGGTATGTACCGTGGCAACCCTGATGATGTCCCGTCAATTGGTGGTAAAGCTGTACTTTCTACAACCGCTGAAACTGATCCTGAGTTGGTATACCAGCTAGTGAAGTCAGTATTTGACAATCTGGATCGTTTCAAACGTCTACATCCTGCATTCAATCATTTATCTGAAGAAGAGATGATGCAAGCAGGTCTATCAGCACCACTACACGAAGGTGCGGTTCGTTACTACAAAGAACGCGGCTGGATGTAATACATCTAACTGAAATCATCGAGAGAAAGCGTGGCATCCACGTTTTCTCTCATCATTTATTTTCCTATTTTTGTTTCTAAGCTCCGTACGAGTCCATTGAATGGGGTTTAGTCTTTTAGTTTGTTGAGATTGTTTATGGATAAACCGATGTCTGCAACTTCAGCTCCGACGTCGGCTGAAGAGTTGATAGCTCAAGATGTTGGCGCACGACTGCCGGGTGGTGTAATGGCGAAATCCATTGCGCTATTGGCGCTATTTTGGTCATTGTTCCAACTCTGGATTGCCTCACCACTGCCTTTTATCATTGGTTTTGGTGTCATGAACGACACTGAAACTCGCGCTATTCACTTAGGTTTTGCACTTTTACTCGCCTTTTTGGTTTTTCCTGCGTTTAAACGCTCTCCTCGCGACCGTGTTCCTTATACTGATATCGTGTTTGGTTTGGTTGCTTGTGCATCTTCACTTTATCTCTTTGTCCTTTACGAACAGTTAGCGACTCGTCCGGGTATTCTGACAACGGGTGATTTCGCAACGGCATTGATTGGTTTACCGCTGCTGCTTGAAGCCGCTCGCCGAGTGCTTGGACCTGCGTTGCCGGTTATTGCGCTTGTGTTTATTGTGTACAGTTTGGCTGGCCCTTGGATGCCGGGTATCTTAGCGCACCGAGGAGTACAGCTTGATGCACTCGCTAACCACCAATGGATCACCACCGAAGGTGTATTTGGTATCGCGCTTGGGGTATCGACAAGCTTTGTCTTCTTGTTTGTTTTGTTTGGTGCATTGCTTGAGCGCGCGGGAGCAGGACATTACTTTATTCAATTAGCATTTAGTATGCTGGGGCATTTGCGTGGTGGCCCAGCAAAAGCTGCGGTTGTTGCATCGGGTTTAACCGGTTTAATTTCGGGCTCTTCGATTGCCAACGTAGTGACCACCGGGACGTTTACGATTCCAATGATGCGCAAAGTTGGTTTTAGCGCAGAAAAAGCGGGTGCGGTAGAAGTTGCCTCTTCCGTGAACGGGCAAATTATGCCACCAGTAATGGGGGCAGCTGCGTTCCTGATGGTGGAATATGTGGGTATTACTTATGTTGATATCATCAAACATGCTTTCTTACCTGCAGCAATCTCATATATTGCACTGCTGTATATTGTGCACCTTGAAGCGTTAAAACTGGGTATGCAGCCACTTGATAGCGCACGCTCAAAGCCTTGGCTGTATCGTCTGGTTGGTTTGGCGTTTGGCATTGCTCTAGTGAGTGGTATTTCGTTAGTTGTTTATTATGGTCTCGGTTGGCTAAAACCATTACTTGGTGACTATACCCTTCAAGGTGTGGCGGTATTGCTAGGTGCGGTATATCTTGGTTTGCTAAAAATCGCAGCGAGTAATGAACCATTAGCAGCGGAAGACCCTGACAAACCACTCGATCAGTTGCCGAACACGCGCCAAGTGTTGCTCTCTGGTTTGCATTACTTATTGCCAGTGGTGGTATTGGTTTGGTGTTTGATGGTTGAGCGTCTGTCGCCAGGGCTATCTGCATTTTGGGGATCGGTAATTCTGATTGTTATCGTACTTACGCAACGTCCATTACTTAACTGGATGCGTAAAGACGGTAAACATAATTACGGCAGTGTAAAAGACGGCGTCGATGATCTACGTGAAGGTCTTGTTGCTGGTGCACGCAACATGATTGGTATCGGCATCGCTACGGCGACAGCGGGTATCATCGTAGGTGCGGTTTCTCAAACGGGTGTAGGCCTTGTTTTGGCTGACCTAGTAGAAATTTTGTCGATGGGTAACTTAGTTTTAATGCTGCTTTTGACTGCAGTTCTGAGTTTGATCCTAGGCATGGGTTTACCAACTACAGCGAACTACATCGTGGTATCAAGTTTGTTGGCGCCAGTTATTGTGACACTAGGTGAGCAGCATGGTCTTATTGTTCCATTGATTGCCGTGCATTTGTTTGTTTTCTATTTCGGTATTATGGCGGATGTGACGCCACCGGTCGGCTTAGCTTCATTTGCGGCCGCTGCAGTTTCCAAAGGCGATCCGATTAAGACCGGTTTAACTGCGTTCTACTATAGTTTGCGTACCGCGGCACTGCCTTTCTTATTCATCTTTAATACTGACCTACTACTGATCGATGTCGACTTTGCTCATGGCGTCGCGATATTCATTATCTCCACGGTTGCGATGCTGATCTTTGCCTCGGCGACTCAGGGCTGGTTTATCACGCGTAATAAGTGGTACGAAAACATCTTATTGCTATTAGTCGCATTCACTTTATTCCGTCCGGGGTATTGGGTTGATCAAGTGATTGAGCCTTATCAATCGACCGCTCCGGTAGAATTAGCACAAACACTTGAAACGCTAGAGCAGGGCAGTGTTATTCGCATGCGCATTAGTGGTGAGGATGCAGTGGGTAAAATGCGTGAATTCTCGGTATTGTTTGAGGTGCCAGAGGGCGAAACAGGTCAAGACAAACTGGACGCTTTAGGTATTGCGACGTACGAGCAAGACAATCAAACCCTGATTGATATTGTCAGCTTTGCCAGCCCAGCAGAAGCGGCAGGCCTGCAATTTGACCAACAAATTATGGATGTGCGTGTGCCAATCGAACGCGTAAGAAAAGAGTGGATGTGGATTCCAGCTTTCTTGTTGTTTGGCTTGGTTTATCTGATGCAACGCAGAAGGGTAAATAAACAAAACGCATCGCCTGACATCGCAGCAGCATAATCAAATAGCCCGGTAAATTGCCGGGCTTTTTCTTGTCTGAAGAAATTCCATAGTGCCTTTACTTGTACTGATAATAATTGCGATTTAGAATCAGCGCCTGTTTTGTTGGTGGCGAATAAAAATGTCTAGAATTCTGGTTGTTGATGATGATATCGAGCTGTGTGAATTGATCTCTGATGTTCTCACACTTGAAGGGTATCAAGTAACTTGCGTTCACTGTGGTGAAAGCGCATTGCAGTACATCGAAAAAAACTCAGTAGATCTAGTGTTGCTAGATGTTATGTTGCCGCAATTGAATGGTTTTCAGGTTGCTCGTCGCATCTGTCAGCGCTTTGCAACGCCCATTCTTATGCTGACGGCACTAAATGATGAAGCGTCAATGCTTGATGGCTATCAAGCCGGAGCGGACCAATATTTGGTTAAGCCATTTAAAGTGCCAGAGCTGCTGACTCGCATTAAAGCGATTTTCCGCCGCGTGGGCTTAGAAAAACAACGTCAAACCAATCCATCCGTTGCCGGCAGTTTTGGCGATGCGATTTCGGGATTACCATTTACCGGAACAGAATCGGATCTGCTTAATTATCTGGTGCGAAACGAAGGAATGGTGATCTCTAAAGCCGAGTTACAAATCGAAGTTTTGAAGAAAGAACTGAGCCCATTTGATCGTAACCTAGATATGCATATCAGCAATTTACGTCGAAAATTAGTCGAAGCGGGTATGTCAAAACAGCACATCAAAACGGTTCGAGGCAAAGGCTATAGTTTTGTCTCATCGGTACGAGATTAAATTGTGTCTTGGTCTGGGGTGACATTTTTGTTTGAAAACCGACGTAGCTTAGCCTTCAAGCTATTTTGTTACATGTCTGGTGTGGTGTTGTGTATCTTACTGTTTCAATCATTAACGGAACAGGCGCTGATACGCACCGTATTAGTGCTGCCTGATAAGGTTAAAACCGAATTTCGCGATCTGGCTTATCAAGCGAATGTGATGTTGGAAGAGGGCGATCTTGATGAACTGGCGGACTGGGAAAATGCCCAGCCGATTTATTTGTTTATCCTAGATAAAAACAATCAGCCAATCACACATCGAGATATGCACCCACATTTTGCGTTTAAGCTGAAATATCTACGTGAGCTTGGCGCCAACATGGGCGAACGCGTTGCAAAGCCTCTTATCGGAATGCCGCTGGCGAATGGTAATACTCTAGTATTGCAGCTTCCTAGCGAATGGCATCCGGCTCATCGTTTCTTAAACTACCTCTTGGTCAGTAAGATTTTTATTGCGCTGCTTGTCGTAGTGCTGTTCTCTTTTATCCTCGCTCGTAAACTCCAACAGCCTTTGAATCGCTTGCGTGAAGCGAGCCACAAGTTGGCGCAAGGCGAATTTAAGGTCAACGTTGTTGATGAACTGGACTCGAAAGTGACCGAGTTTAATCAGTTAGCTGAAGACTTTGATCAAATGAGTGAGCAAATACATTCTTTGGCCGAAAAACAAAAACGGTTAATTCGCGATGTTTCTCATGAATTACGCACACCATTGGCACGACAAAATCTCGCTTTGCATTTGTTAAAGCGCAAAGTGTCTGAAGAAGAGTTAGGTTTGGTCGAGCGCGTTGAGCGGGAAGTTGAACAGATGGATGCGCTGGTGGATGAAATTCTCACCTATTCGCGAATTGAAAACGCGCGCTATGAAGTCGATCTAAAGCCGGTTCTTCTCGAGAGTTACGTTAGCGCTCAGGTAGAAGAGAGTCAGTTGTCATTAAAGCAAGAACAACAATTGCTATTTTGGCCACCCGAGCAATCAATACAGGCCATTGCCGATGAACGTTTGGTAGTTCGCTGCGTCAGCAATTTAATTGGCAATGCCATTAAGTATGCTGGAGCAGGGGCGACTATCGAAGTGGTGTTGTGTCATAAGAGTGATCAGGACACTGATTATCAGGTCGTTGTGGTACGAGACAATGGGCCAGGTATTGCAGAACAATGGTTAGAAAACATATTTCAACCGTTTGCACGTATTGAATCATCAAGAGATAAGAAATCAGGCGGCTATGGTCTTGGTCTCGCTATCGTTAAAGAAGCGATGCATTTGATGCGAGGGCAAGTAAAAGCGCGTAATCGGCAGCAAGGTGGTTTGCATATAGAGCTTTGGTTTCCAACTGAAAAAGCACGCTAATTAGCGTGCTTTTATGTTTACAAATTTTACGAATGCAAAGAATGTAAATTCAATGCTAATGATAGTAATTATCACTTATATTCCTTTTCGAAATAAAGCAGCGGCAGTGGGCTGCAACCTAAATAGAACCAAGATACAGATTCCAATAACAGATTTAGACAGATGTGAACCACACAACAGTGTTCAGGTTCGTTAAATCATTTCTATTTAAGGTAAGCATTCCAAGTCATTGTTAATGACAAAAGGAGTAGGAAACTAAAATGAATTTCAAAGTAACAACCATTTGCAGTGCAGTCGTATTGGCACTGAGCACATCTGCGGTTAATGCGCAAAATACAGAAACGCCAGTAGATGAGACTATTGTGGTACACGCACAGAGCTTCAATGACTACAAAGTTGACAGTGCAACAGGTGCGATGCGCACAGATACCAGTATGCTTGATACTGCTCAGTCGATTAATGTGATCCCAGAAATCGTTCTGGAAGAGCAATTGGCAACTACTTTAGGCGAAGCGCTACAAAATGATGCGAGCGTGAGTGCAGGTACGCAAAAATGGAACCGTGAAGTATTTTACCTTCGTGGCTTTGAACTTTCGTCAAGCAATGGTTACCTACGCAATGGTCATTCACTGTTTACCCATTACATGCTGCCGATTGAGACGCTAGAAAGCATCGAAGTTATCAAAGGCCCTTCAAGCTTACTATATGGCCGTGCGGCGCCGGGTGGTTTGATCAATATGGTTTCTAAAAAGCCAACGGAAGCACCTCGAGTAAACCTTGGTACTAACTTTGATGACCTTGGTAGTACGCATCATCATATCGATGTATCAGGTAAATTGAACGAATCTGGTACAGTTCGTGGCCGTACAGTCATGGTAAAGCAAGACTCGGTTGAAAGTCGTAAATATGCGACTGGCGAAGAGCGTGAGCGTGATCGTTTCTTAGGTTACGGTGTCATTGAAGCAGACCTTTCTGATTGGGGTTTGGTGTCGTTCAACTATGAAAAAACCAACGACAAAGCACCACTAGACACGGGTACGTGGTTAGATCTAAACGGTAATGTCATTGGCGACCGTGACACGATTCGAGATGCAAACTGGTCATTTATTGAGAATGATGTTGAAAACTGGGGCGTAGATTTAGATCTTTACCTAAGTAGTCAATGGCGTGCTAACTTGAGCTTTAACTCTCAAGAAATGAAGCGTCATCGTTACGATTCAATGCCAACGCCAACTGCAAATACTATCGTTGATGGAAGCTATATCCTAAACAAACCATTTGACCGTCACGATACATGGAAAACCAAAGCATTCCACGCAGACCTACACGGTGACTTCACTGCACTGAATGTGGATCACCAGGTACTATTGGGTGTTAACGGACAGTTTTATGACTACGCCCAACTTCGTGTAAAAAACAAAACCGTTATTGATGTTAATCCGGGAGAAAATCCGGTAAATCCGGGTCTTGATTACCATAACGCGACAGAACCTTACGAAAGTGATAACAATTACTATGGTTTCTACGTTCAAGATTTGGTGACGTTTAACGATCAATGGCAGGCATTGGTTGGTGGTCGCTACGATATGTACTTTGCTGATGGCACGACTAGCACAGATAAAGTAGTAAAAGGGGCTAATGACAGTGAGTCATTCTCACCAAAAGCAGGCATCATTTATCATCCAAGTGATAACGGCAGTATTTACGCAAACTACTCGGAAAGTTTTAACCCAGTTGACAATGTAGTTAACGATGATGGTTCAGTTACTGAGCGTAAACCTGAAGAAAGCCGTCAATATGAAGTGGGTACTAAGTGGGAATTGATGGATAGTCGCCTACTACTAACTGCTGCTGCGTTTGACATTGAAAAAAGTAATATCAGCATCTCTGAGGGTGGTATCACAACTCAAAATGGTATCCAACGTCATATCGGTGCTGAGCTGGGTGCGCAAGGTCAAGTATCAGACAAATTATTCGTAATGATGTCAGGTATGTACTTGGATGCGAATTTTGATAAGCATGATAAATACCAAGACAAAGCACCAGCAAACGTACCAGAATGGTCAGGCTCAGTGTGGACCCGCTATGCATTGACAGAAAACACCGCATTTAACTTGGGTGCATTCTACGAGGGTGAGCGTTGGGCAGACAATGCAAACACAGTTAAATTAGATAGCTATGTTCGTTTTGATACTGGTGCATCACACTCAATCAAGAGCGATTACGTAAACTGGGATTTCCGTTTCAATATTGAAAACCTATTTGATACAGATTACGTTGCGGGCACTGGTGGTAGCACTACTGAAGGCGTAGTAACTGATGTTCATTATGGTAGCGAACGTCGCTTCAAGTTCTCAGTGAATGCAACGTTCTAATTGAATAGCTGAAATTAAGATAAACACTGCCCTTAACCGGGCGGTGTTTTCTAGTTTCTGACATTGGCCAGTGAACTAGTGATGGCAATAGCTATTCGCCACTAAATATTAATGATAATATTTATCAACCAAAAATTAAGATTTCAAGCGTCAATCAAGCTCTATTGATTGTTGATTTATTAAATATTTTAAGATTATGAACTTATTTAAAACCAGTTTGGCGATGTTTGTCGCTGCGGCAATAAGCCCGGTATCAGCCTCGAGCCTTGATAGTGCTCAAGCGATTCAAAATAAAACTAACGCGAGCTCTGTTGTGAGTCAGCAACGTATTGATAAAAGCGCGGATGCGGCTCTATCTCTTCAGGCTGAAATTGAACAACTGCAAGAAGAAGTGAAGAATCTTGAGGTGTACCAAGCACACTTAAAGGCTTTGGTCGCGAACCAAGGCGAAGAAATGACGAGTATCTCAAGTCAAATTGAAGATATTAAGATCACCCGTCAAGGCGTAGTGCCTTTGATGTATCAAATGATTGATGGCTTAAAGCAAATTGTTAAGCAAGATGCGCCGATCAAAATCGAACAACGTCAGGAACGCATTGCCAAACTAGAAGCGCTAATGCCACGTGCAGACGTGAGTGACGCTGAAAAATACCGTCGCATCTTAGAAGCGTACCAAATCGAAATGGACTACGGCACTAAGCTCGGTATTTATCAAGGTCAGATCGATCTTAATGGTGAAATCCGTGAAGCGGACGTTTTGCATCTGGGTCGTATCGCGCTGGTTGCTCGCAGTCTAAACGGCAGTACGTTCTGGTCTTGGGATAAAAAACAAAACCGCTGGATTGAAGTTGATAGTTCAATGAAAGCGGAACTAGACAAAGCATTTGCGGTTGCGTCTAAGCAAGTCGCGCCAAGTTTAATCACCTTGCCGGTGTCTCTCATCGCGGAGGTGAAATAATGAAACTGACATTGATCGCGGCGGCGCTAACCATTAGTGCATTGTCACTGCCAACCTTTGCTTCGAGTGATTTTACTGGCGAAGCTCGCCAAGAGAACCAGCAACAAGCTCAGCATAATAAAGTTCGTGAGTCTGGCTTTAAAGCGTCAGAGCAAGAGCTAAAAAGCATCAAAGCGAAACTGGTTGCGAAGCGCAATAATCTGCAAGCGGACAACGACAAGCTTGCGAAAACGTTTAGTCAAAATGAAGATAAGCTTGCTCGATTAGAAGAGCAGTTGCGTTTAGAAACGGGCAGCCTTGGCGAAGTATTTGGTGTTGTCCGTCAAAATGCTAAAGAGCTTCAAGGTGAACTTGATTTTTCAGTAACAGGTGCTGACGCTCAGTCATTTAACGCTCAAATTAAACAAATTATTGCGGCGACAACACTGCCGTCAATGCCGCAATTGTCCGCACTATGGAAAGCGATGGATGAGCAAATTCAAGCGAGTGATAACATTGCGAAAGTAAACGTTGCTCTGATTGATGGTGAAGGCAAGAAAACTCAAGTGGATGCGTTGCGCCTAGGCGCAATTGGTCTGGTTGGCGAACAAGGCTATTTGGCTTGGAATGGTGCTCGTAATGAGGCGACCGCTTATATTAAGCAACCAGAAAATGGTCCTACAGCTGCGAGCTTGTCGTCTATTGAACAAGGTCAAGTGAGCGAGCTGATTGTCGACCCATCTCGCGGTGTAATGCTAGAACAGTTAGCGCTAACACCAAGCTTGATGGATCGTTTACAAGCGGGTGGTGTGGTTGGTCAGATCATTCTTGGCTTGTTAGCGGTTGGTGCGATTATTACTTTGGTGCGTGGCGTAAGTTTAGCGGCTGCTCGTCAAAAAATTCGCGCGCAGTTGAAAACGCCAACTGAGCCTGGAAACAACCCACTCGGTCGTATTCTTGCTGTGTACAACAAGGAGCAAAACCGCACCGTTGAAGCATTAGAATTGCGCCTATTAGAGGCTGTCGTTGATGAGCAAGCGCATTTAGAGCGTGGTTTGTCCATGCTGAAATTGCTTGCGGCTTTAGCACCTATGCTTGGTCTGCTGGGCACCGTAACCGGTATGATTGAAACCTTCCAAGTGATCACTCAATTTGGTAACGGCGATCCGAAAGTAATGGCTGGTGGTATTTCAATGGCTCTAGTGACAACGGTATTAGGTTTGGTGGCGGCGATGCCACTGCTACTTGCGCATAACGTATTGAGCTCTCAGGCCGAAAATATTCGCAATATTCTTGAAAAACAAGGTATTGGTTTGGTGGCAGAGCAAGCAGAAAAAGCAAGCGTAGTAAATCAAGCGCCACCTAAAGCTGTGGAGCACGCTGCGTAATGTCTTCACTGTTTTCCTTATCATGGTTACCCCATAGCCTTCAGTCGAGCGACTGGATGCTATCGCTACAGAGCTTTATGGAGCAGGGCGGTCAGGTACTTTGGTGGTTAGGTGCAGTGGTATTTATTTGTTGGGTATTGGTGGTCGAGCGAGTGTTATTCCTCACTATCCAATACCCGAAAATGCGCTCCAAATGGATTGGTCAATGGCATGCTCGAGAAGAACAGCATTCTTGGTATGCATTGTCGATTCGAGACAGTTGGATTGCACAAGCGCATATGGCGCTTTACCAAAACCTAAACATGATCAAAGTATTAGTGGCGATTTGCCCAATGCTTGGCTTACTTGGCACGGTGACGGGCATGATCTCAGTGTTTGATGTCATGGCGAACCAAGGCAGTAGCAACCCAAAGCTGATGGCCTCGGGCATTTCCTTAGCGACCTTGCCAACAATGGCGGGTATGGTTGCCGCATTGGCGGGTATGTTTGTTCATGCACGTCTGGCGAAAGCCTGCCAACTCAAAGAAATTAAACTAGAAAAATCACTAAGGAGTCAGCGATGAGACTCGGTAGACGCCAACATAAACAAGAAGAGGCGCAAATCGACCTTACTTCGATGCTTGATATTGTATTTATCATGCTGATCTTCTTTATCGTAACCAGTTCGTTTGTTCGTGAAGCGGGTGTTGAAGTGAATCGACCACAAGCTTCAAATGTTGTGAGCCAAAAAGACGCGGGCATTTTTGTCGCGATTACATCAGCAAACGATATTTATATTGATAAGCGTGTTGTTGACGCTGAACGCGTGCAAGCGACATTAGAACACTTATTGCTGGATAAACCTGACGCTTCATTGGTGATTCAAGCGGATGAACACGCCTACAGCGGCACTGTCGTAAAAGTGATGGATGCGGCGAAAGGTGCAGGAGTGAAAAATATCGCATTGGCGGCGGAGAAGAAGTAGTGATTCGTCTTTTACTTTCTTTGCCGATTGCCGGAGCCATAGCGCTTGCGCTGTTTAGCTTTATGGCGTGGATGGTGGACAACGGCCACCGTCGAGCGGTAGAGCCAAGCGAATCGGTGAGCTTTAATATGGTGATGATGGAAGCGGAGCAAGACGTTCAGCGACGTCAACGCAGTGTTCCTGAACAACCAGAGCCACCAGAAGTGCCGGAACAAATGGACGTATCACAAGCGCGAGCTGAGACGGCTAGTGTGTCGCCAATGTCTCTGCAACCTGCGCTTGGGTTGGATACTGGTATTGATGGCTTAGCGATCAACGTGCCTAAATTCGGTGACTTTGGGGTTAACCAACAGGTTATGCCTTTGTATCGTGTGGAACCTCGTTATCCTGCTAAAGCATTGCGCCGTGGCACAGAAGGCTATGTGGTACTTAAATTTACCATTGATCCAACAGGGCGTCCGATTGATGTTGAAGTGCTTGATGCCAATCCAAGACGTATGTTTGAGAAAGAAGCTGTACGCGCACTCAAAAAATGGAAATATCAGCCGAAAGTAGAAAACGGTTCTGCACTTGCCCAAGTTGGTCAAACGGTGAGATTGGAGTTTAAGTTAGCAAAATGATTAAACGTACATTCTTAATCGGCTTATTGAGCTTAAATACTTTTGCTGCTGTTGCCGCTGAGCTAAGCCAATACACGGCTGTTCGTGTGCAAAAAGCCAATCAAATGGCTCAAGAAGAGCAATTCAAATCGGCAATTAGTGCATTAAATGCGATTGAAACATCTCGTGCTTATGACAAGGCGTTTGTGGCTCGAATGCTCGGTGTATTTTATTGGCAAGATGGCCAAGTAAAACCTGCAATAAAGCAGTTGAGCGATGCGGTGAACTCTAAGCAGTTACAAGATGAGCAAGCTTGGACAACGCAAAAAATGTTGGCGGACTTATTGTTGAGCGATCAACAGTACAAACAAGCGCTACAACATTATTATCAGTTGTTGAAACAAGTGCCGGAAACGCAAAAAACAGACGAGTTGTGGCTGAGAGTTGCACAAGCACATTACCAGCTGAGTGAGTGGAAACCGGTGATCCCTGCAGTTGATAACTATCGCTATTTACAAACCAAGGATGAGCTTCAACCTCTGTCGCTTAAATTGGGCGCTCAACTGCAACTGAAACTCTACAAAGATGCTATCCCGACAATCGAAAAACTGATTGTACTGCAACCGGATAAAGTGAACTGGTGGCGGCAACTCGTTGGCTTGCAAATGCAAGTGAATGACAACAAAGGCGCATTGAGCAGTTTAGCGATTGCTAAGCAGCAAGGTGTCGAGTTATCACAGCAAGATCGTAAGTTATTGGCGCAATTGTATGCTCAGCAACGCATTCCTGAGCGAGCGGCGATTGAAATCAGTCAACTTGAAGGAGCGAATAGCGACCTTGATTTGATTGTGACGCAAGCGAGTTACTGGCAGCATGCCCGTGAATGGGATAAAGCGCTAAAACAGTGGCAAAAAGCGGCGCAATTTGATGGTAAATACCATTGGAACGTTGCGCAGTTGATGGTGCAGGAAGGGTATTATCAGCAAGCATTGGCTGTGTTGGATAAAGTGGAAGGACGAAAAGAGCAAGTCGCACTCGCGAAAACTCGTGCTTACTACAAACTTAATCAATATGAACAAGCATTGATTGAGGCGAAGAAGGCCGACAATATCACACCAAGTTCACAATCAAAAAGCTGGATTAAATATCTGTCTCAACTACGCAAAGTGAGTCAGTCACAAAGCAGTTAAAACGAAGGGAGCCAATCGGCTCCCTTTTTTTGTCTTATCATTTTACCGTTGATGACGCTTTTCAAGATGGCGGAAAAACAGTGATAGTCCAAAGCAAAGCACCAAGTACGCAAAGCCAACAATCAGCCAGACCTCGAAAATAAACCCAGATGAATTCGCAATTTCCGTTCCCACAAAGGTCATTTCTTGAATTGAGATAAGTGAGACAATCGACGTGTCTTTGACTAAGGAAATAGTTTGTCCAGCAAGCGCAGGAGTAATGGCCTTAAGCACCTGCGGCGCAATAACGTAACGATATTTGACCCAAGCCGACATACCCAATGAATCTGCCGCTTCCCATTGCCCATCATCGATGCTGTTTAGGCCTGAGCGCACAACTTCCGCTACATAAGCCGAAGAGAGTAGACCTACACACAATACGCCTGAGAGTAGGTTTTCCCACAGGTTTGCAGGGCCGAATAGAAAAGACTGTATCGCATTAGGTTGCCCAGAATAGTCACGCAATACTTCACTCAAACCAAGCAGCGGGATCAGTTGGTTAGAAATGAAGAAATAAAATATGAACACGAACACCAATGGGGGAATGTTACGCACCAGTTGAATGAATACATTGGCTGGTTTATTTAACCATAGTGAGGATGAAAATCTCGCCAATCCTAATAACGTACCAACAACGAGTGCAAGCACGATTCCCCAAATGCTTAATCGAATCGTAGCGATCAACCCTTGGAAAAAGTAGGGAAGACCGCCATCCGCTCGAGGAGTAAACAGTAATGAGAATGTCTCTTGCCAATGCCAAATGTAGTTAACCCCTTCAGATGAGCGGTGGTATATCCACAATGCAAACATAGCGCACATGACCAGTAAGATGATGTCTAGTGGTTTGATACGTTTTGCCATACGGTTTTGTGGCATCATTGGCGTGGAAGAGTGCTTAATCACTGATAATTCCTATTTATTGCTATCTATTTGCCGCTATTGACCTTGTGCGACTTGGTCTTGCCAATCAAGGGTTGAGAACCAATATTCATAGCGCTCTTTTAACCAACCATCTTGAGTGCGTTTCTCGATCCATTGATCAAAGAACGCTTTTTTATCGGCTTCATCTAGACGTACGGCAAAGGCTTCATTCCCTTGTGATAAACGTTCACTAAATGGTAGAAACAGTTTATCTGCATGTTTGATGGTTTCATGCTCAGGTTTTGGGCTCGATGCAACAACGGCGTGCGCATTGCCATTTAGCACTTCTTGGAACGCTTGTGATTCGTCATCAAATTGAAGAATCTTAGCTTTTGGAAAGGTTTCACGCGCAATTTGCACTGTAAATGCGCCTCGGCGAGCGGCAATTTTGATACGACGAGAGTTAAAGTCTGAGAATTCACTAAAGCCCTCAGCAAGCTCTTTGTTTGCAGCTACTTGAACGCCTGAATGCGAATAAGGCGCAGAGAAAAGGACGCTTTTTGAACGCTCTGGCGTGACTGACATACCGCCAATGATGACATCAAATTTCTTCGCTAGTAGAGCGGGAATAATGCCATCCCAAGCGGTTGGAACAAATTCGACTTTCCAACCGGAATCGGCGGCAAGTTGTTTTGCTACGTCGACTTCAAAACCAATTAATTCACCTTGTTTGTCTCTCATTGCCCACGGAACAAAGGTCGACATACCGACACGCAGTGTGCCGCGCTCGTTAATTTTATCTAGATTTGGCGTATCACTAGACTCTGTATTTGCCATCGCAGGCAGTGCAAGCGCAAGTCCTAGTAGTGCAGTGATGGTCGCTTTGAATAACTTCATGTTATCTCCTTATAATTTGCGCCAACTGGCTCCAAGTTTATGCTCTAACCATGCTGAAAGAGCAGAAAGTGAAAGGGTAAGTGCAAGATAAATTGCCGCAACAGTAAACCAAATTTCAAATGGCATCGCCGTTTCGGAAACTATATTGCGTGCCTCTGTTGTGAGGTCAAAAATCGCCATAACGCTGACGATTGAGGAGTTTTTGATGAGCGAAACAACCTCGTTAGTGAGAGGTGGTAAGGTTCGCTGAATCACTTGCGGCAGAATCACATCTTTGTAGGTGTACCATGGTGACAGCCCTAATGTTTTCGCTGCTTCAAATTGTCCTCGAGAAATACTTTGTAATCCGCCACGCAAGATTTCGGCGGTATAGGCGCCTTGAAAGAGAGATAAAGCCAGCACAGCAGTGCTAAATCTATCAAGTCCTAAAATTGGGCCGAAGACAAAATAGAGTAAGTAGATTTGTACCAGTAGTGGGGTATTACGGATAATCTCAACATAGCTGGTGGCAAGAAATCGCCCCACGCTTGATTGGCTCATACGAAGGAGTGCTGTGACCAAGCCAAATATCAGCGTAAAGACCAAACTTAAGGCAGAGATTTGTATCGTAACCAGTAAACCTTCGATAAGTTCGGCTGGCCACCACTCGCCATCTTCATAGAAAGCGATGTAGTCTGGAACGCGATCCCATTGCCATTGATAGTTCATGGCCTTGGCGCCAGAGTCGAGAATCCATACTAACGCGAGAATGATTATCGCAATTTGCAATATGGCTTGAAGGGCGGGTTTTACTATACGAACAATCATCAGTAACTCAGTATCTGATTGAGGAATGAACGAGTTCGTTGGTGCTGTGGTTCGTTAAATAGACGATTTGGTTCATCAATCTCTACGATTTCTCCTTCATCCATAAAGACGACGCGATTGGCCACCTTTTTTGCGAACCCCATTTCATGAGTCACACACACCATGGTCATACCGGATTGCGCTAATTCAACCATGACATCGAGAACCTCGTTGATCATCTCAGGATCAAGCGCGGATGTCGGTTCATCAAACAGAAGAATATCGGGCTCCATGCAAAGTGAACGGGCGATAGCCACACGCTGTTGTTGCCCTCCTGAAAGCTGAATCGGATATTTATGGGCTTGTTCAGCGATATTAACGCGTTCGAGATAGCTCATCGCACGCTGTTCAGCTTCTTGTTTGGAAAGCTTTAGCGTGCGAATAGGGGATAGCGTTAGGTTTTCTAATACGGTGAGATGTGGAAAAAGATGAAAATGTTGAAAAACCATGCCGACTTTACCGGGCTTGATTTGTTTACTTCCAACAGGTTGTTCAAATACAGTTAAGTCACCTTGATGGAAATCCTCGAGGTGATTGATACAGCGAATTAAAGTGGATTTGCCTGAGCCGGAAGGGCCACAAATTACGACGATTTCCCCAGAGGCTACACTCAGGTTAATGTTTTTTAGAGCATGGTAATCGCCATACCACTTGTTGAGCTCGCGAAATTCGATAATTGGCTTTTTGACGTTCAAAGGCTGTCATACGTTGTTATTGTTTTGATAACCATACCAATTAATTGAATTCTTTGCACACAATTAGCGGAATATGAGTAAAGAAGTGAGGAAATTGTAATGACTTTGGTTGTTTGGTCACCAATTTCTCTTGGGATTTATGAAATGTTCAAACTCAAGCTGCCTGTTAACTTTGAGTTTTAAGAGGTTAACCTAAATAAATGGGCTTTGTTGGGCGTTTGATTACAGGTAATATTAACGAGACATTCGAAACCAGAAGGTGGTTAATTCGCAATGGAATACGTTGCCATTTTACTTATCATCTTTGCTGCTTTTTACTATTTTATTCATCACCGTTATTTAAAGCAGCAAGATCTCAAAGACAGTTCTTTTAAAAAGAAAGGCCCTTTGCTAAACAGCAAAGAATCGGTCTTTTATAACGCGCTGACTACGGCCGTAGGGCAGCACGGTATTGTGATGTCTAAAGTAATGATGAGTAGCGTTGTTACGCCAAAAGAGACGGATAAAAAACGTTGGTTTATCGCAAGTAACCGTATCGCGAAAAGCTATTTTGATTATGTAGTGTGTGACCCTAGAACACTTGAAGCTCGCGTCATCATTGAATTGGATGATGGTTCACCATTAAGTAAGGGTAAGATTGAGCGCCAAAAACTACTAATGCATGTCTGTAAGTCGGCAGGTCTTCCTTTGATTGGTGGGAACATCAAGATGAGTTACCAGGTAGGTAAATTACGCCGTTTGCTTGCCGCACACATTGATTTGATTGAACCTGATCGTGAAGTTCGTTTTTGTAAACGTTGCGGCACACCAATGGTAATCAAAACCGCAGCTCACGGTGATTTTAAAGGGCGACGCTTCTTTACTTGTAGCCGTCAACCTCACTGCACGTACACCGAGAACTATAATGTTGTGTTTGAGGAAGAGTCGTAAGTCTATTCTGTACTTTTATCCAACCCCAGTCTGACACAAACAAAAAAGGTCTAGTAATACTAGACCTTAATTCATTTCGTCTTTTTCTACTTAAACGTAGTAAGCTTCCACTTCACCTTTTAGAGTGATTAGAAGCGGTTGACCACGACGGTCAAGGGCTTTAGGTGAAGCAATTTTGATCCAACCTTCGCTCACGCAGTACTCTTCAACATCGTTACGCTCTTTACCGTTGAAGCGAATGCCGATTTGGTGTTCAAAACACTCAGCGACAAAAAACGGGCTACGAGGGTTGCCTGATAGATGATCTGGAAGTGCTGGTTTAGCAGTAGTATCGTTCATTGTTTTGACCTAATGTCAGTAAAAAGTGCGCCATTGTAGTCAATGCTTGTTCGTGGCTCAAGGCTCTATATCAAGGTTAGTGACGACAGGATGACTACTTGTTGGGATTTTAGGCTGGTAAATAGGCTTTTGACCATTTTGCTTGTACCACAACGCAACCAAAATCAATGAGTTGGTATTGATATTAAATGCCGTGTTCATTCCGCCATTCTCATATTGGCCGGTAGGAATGCTACGGGAGTGAAGGCTGTTATCTAAAACGGCATCGAACAGCTGTTGGCTGAAAGAATCATCAAATAGAACACTATATCCAAAGGCGACTTTGTGACTAAAAATTTGTGGATTTTCGATGGTCTTTCCACTTGGACTAACGCTCGTCCAAGGCTTGCCGTAATAATAGAGATTGTTGTACGCAAACCAAGGGTTTTTATTCATCGCATCTTCTGCATAACTATAGAGTTTGCCATTTTTCTCGGAATGAGAGCGATGTAAGTCATAAAAGTTATCGACCTGATTCCACGCGTCATCGCGTCCAAACTCAATACTAGCGAGGACATAAGGATCACTGGTAAGAAACGGAACGTTTCTCGTATCAGTCGATATTGAGGTACCTGAAATTTCTACATTCAATAGGTATTGTTCTAAATTCGGATGAGGTAACCGATAGTCAAACATTTCAAATCCGCGAGAGGCATATTGTAGATAGCCATTGCGACCTTCCTGACGGTAATACTCTTTTCCTTTGTAGTAATTAGTTCCATATAGCGTGCCGTTATGAACCGCTTTATCCAATTGCCATTTATTCGTGAGTTGCTCAACGTCAGGTATAAATTCGGGATGTTGCTGGGTGAGAATTTTCAGCCAGATAAGCAAGCGGCCAATATCGAGTGCTGACCAGCCATTGCCATTGGTTATCGTGTCACTTAAACGGCCGGAGGGCAGCGCTGTCTTGGTGCTGTACTCTCTATTGGGCAGGGTATTCCTATACAAAGGTAACGCGTTTAAGCTTTTCAGCGTGCGGGCTAAATTGCGCTTAGTCTCTTCGCGTTCTGTTAGCTCAAGCCCCTCTAGGGCGAGTGTGGCCGCAATGCCACTGGCAATATCCCACATCGTGGTATGCGGGTAACCCTGTACCGAATCCCAAAACCCAGTGCGTTCACGGTAATTACGTTCAAAATAGAATTGCGCTTTTTTTGCCAACAGCAATTCGTTGCGAGTTAATGGATATATAAATTCAGCTTTTGTGAACGCGTCAATAATCGAATTAGTGGGCGTGACTTCGGACTCTCTCGGAATAGCAGGCGCAATCGCACGGCGATAATATTGTGTTTCGGTTTTGGGTTTGTTTTGCGGGGTTGAAATTCCACGCTGTCCATAAAACTCACGGCTTCAGGTTGCTCTGGATGACTTTCATCCGCATTTGCACTCACATAGCCAGCGATGCCTATGCAAGCAAAGATCATCATAAAAAGGCGGTGAGGGCGGTCCATTCAGGCAACGTATCCAAACATGATTTAGTCTAAGGTAATGATAATACAAGATTTACCTTTTGCTAATTTAAGCGGTTTAAGCAGTGAGTTTATCGCCGAAAGTTTGATTTGAGTATCGGTATCCCAAGTAATTGCTATTATTGTAAATAGTACACTCAGTGGATTTAAGATGCATATTTTCCAAAAATTTACGTGTGGTTTAGGCTATACGTCACCATTCGAATTCCTCGCTGACGGGCAAGAAAATCTCAATTACGAATACGCCTATTCTGACTATGTATTAGATGATTCAGGTAAAGCGAGAGTGCTAGATTATATCAATACGCAGACGCTGTTTATCGGCGACAGTGGCGATTTGAATCATGCGGATTTCCTAATCGCATTTTCATTTGGAGATGGAAAGGTGGTTAATCAGCTGCTGGCAAACGTGGTCGAGAATATTCATGTTTCAATTCCCACGTTACCTTTGTGTTTACAAGTGGAAGTCGCTTCTCATGTTTCAAATAGCCCATGCGTCGCGATTGAGGATGACTTTTATCAAACGACATCTGATGTGGCAAAAAAAGCTAAGCGGATAATGCAAAGGAGTAAGGTGGTGGTTGTCGCTCAAGCGTGGCATGCCAAACGTTGCGTTGCTACCTGTAAAGAGATTGGTTTAGATGTTGTTGCGGTTAGAGTGGTGAACAAATTTTCTTTCAACGATCCTCAGCCTTGGGTAAGAAACCCGATAAATTGGGTAATCAAAGAAAGCCACCGAGGGACGGGGGATGGATTTGATATCAGCGAGCAATATCATCTCGTCTAGCCATATCAGAGCGTGTGAAGGTAATTTATATCAGTAAATAGGTTTTACACGTTCCATTTAGGTACATGTTCAAATCACTGTCTATACTCAACTATATAATTATATGCAACAAAGTTGGCTTGAGAATGGACCAAAGAATTCGGAATCCTTTTGATGCCGTGCGCAAGGAAGTGTGGGCGGCGATCGTATTTAGTTTTGGTATTAATTTATTAGTGCTTGCTGTTCCGATATACAGCTTACAACTGTTTGACCGAGTAATGGGCAGTGCAAGCATCGAAACATTAATCGCATTATTAGTCATAACGTTATTTTTGGTTACCTCACAAGCCGTGCTAGAACATGTCAGAACCATGCTTATGCAGCGCTCTGCATTAAAGCTTGATGCCACTTTAAGTGGTGATCTGTTAGCAAAAAGTATTGCCGCTTCGTCTCGAACAAATCGTATTGAAAAAAACGCACTGCAAAATTTAACAACGCTGCGTAACTTTCTTGTTTCACCCTCAACCAGTTCGATTTTAGATCTTCCGTTTACTCCTCTGTTTCTTCTGTTGTTGTTTGCTTTTCACCCATACATCGGTGTTGTTGCATTGGTCGGCGTTGTGATCTTCGCGACGTTAGCCTTGTTTATGATGCTTGGGGGAAGACAGATGAGCTCTGTCGCTCAAGAGACAACGGCTAAAGTAAGTATGGAGCTCAATGATTATCTGCGAAATGCACCGACGTTAAAAGCGATGGGGATGAGCGAAAATGTCGGTAAGGCTTGGCATGAAAAGAATGAACAAGTACTCAACCTTCAATGGAAGGTGAATTCCCGAGCCGGACTTCTTTTGGCGATTAGTCGCTACTTTCGTACTTTGCTGCAAGTGGCGGTTTTGACCTGCGGCGTGGTACTCGCCCTGCAGCAGCAAATTGGTATTGGTGCAGTGATTGCGAGTTCAATTTTAATCGGGCGTGTTTTAAGTCCGTTTGAGAGTGCAGTGAGTGGATGGAAATCGTGGTACAGCGCCTTTAAAGCGTGGCAGAGCCTCAATTTTATCGCTATCGCCGACGAGTCAGTGACGAAAACCTTATTGCCGAAACCCAAAGGTGAAATTCAGTTTACTAATGTCAGCCTAAAATTCCCCATGGCGAGAAAACCAACCATTCAGGGGCTTAGTTTTAAACTTGGTGCCGGTAATGCTTTAGCGGTTATGGGAAATTCAGGTTCAGGGAAATCAACGTTGGCAGGCTTATTGATGGGGTCTATCAACCGACAATGGGCGAGATCATGATCGATGGTGCGAGTATTGAAAAATGGGATTTAAATCAATTTGGTCAATACATCGGATATTTGCCACAACATGTCGGGTTACTTGCAGGAACTGTAAAGCAGAACATTTGTCGATTCACTGAAGGTGATGATGAGGCTGTCGTTAATGCGGCCAAACTGGCCTGTATCCACGAATTGATCATGGCACTACCGGAAGGGTATGACACCTACATCGGTGAGGGTGGCGTGCTGCTTTCTGGTGGACAAAAACAACGCATTGGCCTTGCAAGAGCAATCTATTCAAATCCACGAGTATTAGTACTGGATGAACCAAATTCTAACCTCGATCCTGAAGGGGAGACGGCACTGGCTATCGTGCTGCAGCATTGCAAAGAAAATAAGATCACTGTGGTGATGATCAGTCATCGTCCCGGATTTTTACGTCAAATGGATTGGGTCATTAAGCTAAACGAAGGCAAGGTCGAAAAAGCGGGAACCTGTGAGCAGTTTTTGGGGTTACATCTTGAGTCTGAAGACTTACCAAAATCAAATGTTAAGACCGCTTAAGGAGGCGTTATATGGAAGCTTTTAGTACAAAACGTCTAATTATAATCGGCAGCTTAGTCATGGTGCTGACAGTGGGAGGATTTCTCACTTGGTCAATGACGATGGCGCTCAGCTCTGCATCGGTTGCACAGGGGAGTTTGGTTGTCGAGAGCAAGCGGAAACAAATTCAGCATCTTCAAGGCGGTTGGGTTAAGCAGGTTTTTGTTCAGGAAGGTCAGCAAGTTGAAATAGGGCAGCCATTGATTGAGCTATCCGACACCAAAGCGGAAGCGGACTATCGTCGATTTTTATATCGCAGTTATTCCTTGTTAGCTCAACAAGCAAGGCTGATGGCTTTGGCTGAAGAGCAGAAGCAAATTAATTGGCCACAGCGTTTAACTGAGAGTGACGAAAGCTTGATCATTGAAGCCTTGTTGCGCAGTGAAAATGTTCAGTTTGAACAAGCTATATTGAGACAGCAGCTACTGGAATCTCAATATCAGCAACGTATGTCTTTGTATCAAGAAAAAATCAAAGGTAACCAATTTCAAAAACGCGCTGTGACAACGCAACGTGATCTGGTTCAGCAAGAAGTCACGATGACACAAGGGCTGGTGGACAAAGGGTATGTATCGAAAACTCGTATGCTTGAGCTGTTGCGACATAAAGCGCGAGTTGATGCAGAGCTAGCGGAAATCTCCCTGACAATAGATGTGACTTCTCAAGAATTAGAATCGTTACATCAGAGCCACCAGAATCAATTATTGGAACTCAAAAGAGAATACTCTAGCCAGTTAAAAGCCGTAAATGATGAGCTGCGCGATGTGCAGCAATTGATTACTACTGCGCTAGACATTCGTGAACGGGTATTAATTCGTAGCGAGTTTGCGGGCAAAGTCGTCGGTATGAACATCGCCAGTATTGGTGGGGTAATAAAGCCGGGGCAAATTCTGATGGAGATAGTGCCAGACAGTGATGAATTGATCGTTGAGGCTGTGGTGTCACCAAAAGATATCGATGTTGTACGACCGGGTCTAAACGCACGAGTTCGCTTGACAGCATACAGCGCAAGAAATACCCCTCCGGTTGAAGGAGAAGTATTACATGTATCCGCTGACCGAGTCGTTCAAGGTGGTGATGAACAAAGCACACAAGGCTATTTGGTTAAGATTCGCTTTGATGCCGATGCGATTAATAATTTGGTTGAGAACCATGGCGTGGAGCTCTACCCAGGCATGCTTACCGAAGTATTGATTTTGGGTGAAGAGCGAACATTGTGGGATTATCTCGTGAGTCCGATTGTGAGTGGTGTTAGTAAGGCGATGAGGGAAGTGTGATGAGCGATAATATGGTGTTTTGGCTTAGCTTCTACGGATTTTTTATGCTGCTTTCTGCACTAGTGGGATATCACAAAAAGAACACCGTTGCAGGGATTTTGCTGGGCTACGTATTAGGTCCAATTGGCTTGATTTTAATATTGTTCAGTCAAGATAGGCGGCATGGCTATTGTCCACACTGCGCAGCAAAAGTGGATAGACACGACTACAACTGCCCTAAATGCGGAATAAAGTGTTATAAGCAGTTGGTATGACGGGGTCAGTTTAAATAGACTTATTTCTCAAGGCTGGTGGTAATAACCAGCCTTATTTGTATGTGTCGATAATAAATCTGAACTAAAAGTGTATTGAGAGCGGTTTGTCTCATGTTATATCTTCATCAATAATTTTTGATCATTGATTGTTCCAAGGAAGAATAGCAAAATGCGATTTTTAGTTGTGTATATGTGCTTGTTAATCTGCACAATGTCTGTAGCCAAATCTAATACGGAAATATACTTCGAATTAGCACAATATGGTGATTTGCTAGCGCTAAAACGGATCCTTCTATCACCAGTCATAAAGACGAATACGGGTTCAATGCGTTGCATCTAGCGGTGACAGAAGATAATCACCAAGTTATCGCGTTCCTCGTCAATGCTGGTATTAATATTAATGAACAAAATAACGATGGAATAACTCCTTTGCACATTGCTGGTTATCCTGATGTCGCGGAATTATTGATTCAGTTGGGGGCGAATATTGAGATTGAGGATAGTGTAGGTAATACCCCTTTATTAACTCATGCAATGGAAGCGGAAGGGTATTCAACGATGAAAGTGTTATTGATGTATGGTGCGAACCCAACTCACAAAAATAACTCCGGTAAAACGGCTCTGTTTTACGCTAATTCTCGTGGAGAACTAGATAAAGTCCAGTTAATAAATTCTTATCTTAATTGAACCTCTAAGAGATACTTGAATAGGCGTTAACTCGTTTCGAAATACAAAAAGCCCACAGTAGTGGGCTTTAGTATTATTTCTATTTTTGCTAACAGTTAAACTTCGTTGGTATCAGGGAAGTGGATATCTGCGCTATCTAGATCACTCCATAGTACCACTTCTTGGCCTGCGTCGTTTTCAAAGCGGTAGCCGTAGAGTGAACCGGTATCGATATTGCTCGCTTGATAGATAGTTTGTAGCGAGTCGCTCATCTCGATATTGCTCTCAGTTAGATGCCAGCCCCAACCACTCAGATCAATGCTGCTTGCACCGGTACAGACAAACTGTCCAGCGGTTTCGCCCGCAGTATTATTTGCGGCGATCTTATCCAGTGCCAAGGCCAATTCGGTATCGCTTGAGTTGATATGCACCCCTTCAAGTTCTTGGAACGCATTGTGGCTCATGTCAATCATATTGCTTTGGTTATCATCACCGACTAGCAGGACGTCAAAATCTGAACCGCCACTAAAGTGGACCATATTGCCTTCGCTATTGGTAATTTCATCGGCATCAAAGACTAAAGTGTCGTTACCTGCACCACCAAATAGTTGGTCAATACCTGAACCACCATCAAGTAAGTCATTACCAGTTTGGCCAAACAAGGTATCGTCACCCGCATCACCGGAAAGACTGTCGTCACCGATACCGCCATCTAGTGTATCCGCATTGTCGTTACCGCTCAGTTTATCGTTACCTTCACCACCGGAAACGTAGTCTTCGCCTGAGCCTCCGCTGATTTTATCGTCACCTTCCGCACCATAAAGCATATCGTTGCCTCCATTGCCCGACAACGTATCGTCGCCATCTTCGCCATATAGGGTATCGGCTGAGCCGCCACCACTTACGTTATCATCGCCTGAGCCACCCCAAAGAGTATCTTCACCTGAGTCGCCTCGTAGGGTGTCATTACCTTCGTCACCATAGAGAGTGTCGTTACCTGAGCCACCGGAGATGTAGTCATTACCTAGGCCACCCGTAAGAGTATCTTGATCGTTTTGGCCCCACATTGAATCGTTGCCGTCACCACCTTGTAGGTTGTCATCACCAGAACCACCATACAATTTATCGTTATCGGCACCGCCATAAAGGGTGTCGCTACCGTCACCGGAACTCAGCGTATCTTGGCCAACATCACCGTAGAGCACATCAACACCACTACCGGTTGTGATTTGGTCGTTACCTTCGCCACCGTCAATGGTATTGGTTCCGCTTGCAACCGTGATAGCGTCATTACCCACGCCGCCAGAGATTTTGTTGGTGCCACCTTGCGCAGAGATTGTATCGTCGCCGTCGCCACCATCGATTTGGTTGTAGCCACTGCCGGATACTTGAATCGTGTCGTTACCAAGGCCACCAAGTAGGGTATTATTATCGCCAGAAGCTTTGAGTTGATCATCGCCTTCACCGCCATCAATGGTACTCGAGCCGGCTCCAGTCGATTCAATGATGTCATCGCCCAAGCCACCGTCTACAGTGTTATTCGCACCAGCAAGTTTAATGGTGTCTTGGCCTTCGCCACCATCGACGGTGTTGTTATCAGACTCATCTTCGATATAGTCATCGCCTTCGCCGCCGAGTAGGGTATCTGCACCGCTACCACCAAGGAGAATGTCATCATCAGTGCCGCCTGATAGGGTATTTGTGCCGCCTTCACCAATCAGCTTATCTTGACCAGAACCTCCGTAGAGTGCGTCATTTCCGGTGCCAGAATAGAGCTCATCATCACCCGCATCACCATACATGGTGTCGCTGCCTGCACCGCCAAATAGTAAGTCATTGTCATCACCACCAGAGACAGTATCGTTACCTTCACCGGCATCAATAAGGTCTTGGCCTTCATTACCGCTAAGGTTGTCGTTACCCGCTGCGCCAGATAGGGTGTCATCGCCTAAACCACCAGTTGCCGTATCCGCCCCTGAACCACCATAGAGTGTATCGCTACCTTCACCGAGTGTGATGGTGTTATCGCCAGCTTCTCCATAGACAGTATCGTCACCGATGCCTGCGTCTACTTTGTCGGCACCGTCTCCGGCAAACAGAACGTCATCGCCACCGCCGCCGGTAATCGTATCGGCATCTTCTCCACCATAGAGAGTATCAGCGACATCGCTGCCGATTAGGGTATCATTACCCTCACCACCAAAGATGTTATGGCTACCCGTTTCTGCGGCGTAGAGGGTATCGTTGCCTTGTTCTCCGAGAATAGTGTCTTGACCGTCGTCACGGATAGTGTCGTTACCCGCACCACCAGCAATAAAGTCGTAGCCCTCACCACCGATAATTTCATCGTTGCCTGCGCCGCCAAATAGAGCATCGTTACCAGCGCCACCCATGACTAGGTCATCGCCATCACCCGCATCAATATGATCGTCGCCTTCACCCGCATCAATGGTATCAGCACCATCGCCAGCAAATACTTGGTCGACGCCTTCGCCGCTTGAAATAGTATCTGTGTCAACACCGCCGTATACGATATCGTCACCGAGACCAGTCTCAATGGTGTTGATGCCTGACTCGCCATAGACAGTGTCATTACCGGCTCCTGAGTCGACTTTGTCGGTACCAGCGCCTGCAAATATGGTGTCGTCACCTAAACCGGAGGTGATCACATCATCGCCAGCACCGCCAGAGAGTAGGTCATCTTGATCAGCACTGATTAGCGTGTCATCGCCGTCTTCACCGTAGATTTCGCTGCGTCCTGTGCCGCCATCGAGCATGTCGGCACCTTTACCACCGACCAGAATATCGTCACCTTCGCCACCTAAAATGGTGTCATCTCCGGTGTCGCCGATTAGGGTGTCGTTGCCTTCTTCACCAGTAATGTAGTCATCGCCTTGACCACCAAAAACTGTATCGTGACCAATACCTGCGGATATTTGATCATCGCCGTCGTTACCTTCGATGATATCGTCACCAGCATTGGCGGTAATAGTGTCGTTGTCAGCGCCGCCATAGAGCTTATCGCTCTCTTCAGAACCGATAAGTGTATCTTGACCGGAACCGCCGTAAAGCTCGCTCGCGTTGAGGCCAGCGGTGAGTTGGTCATCGCCGCCTTCACCAAATAATTGATTGTTACCTTGTTCGCCAAACAGTTGGTCGTTTCCACCGCCAGCAAATACTTGGTCATTGCCTTCACCGGCATAGATTACATCTGAACCGTCGCCTGTGTAGGCTTTATCATGACCAGTGCCTAACGTTACGGTGTCGTCGCCACTGCCTGCATAAACGGTGTCATGATCAGCGCCAGAGTCGATCACGTTATCACCGTCGCCGGCAAAAATGGTGTCGTTTCCAGACTCCGTCGTGATTTGGTCTGCACCGGAGCCTGTGTACATTAAATCATCACCTTCGCCAGTGCGGAGTGTGTTAGCGCCATCACCAGCAAAGATGGTATCGTGACCTTCGCCGGTGGTGATTTGGTCATCTCCGGCATCGGTGTAGACAGTATCATCACCACGACCAGAGTCGATAGTGTTATGACCCGTTTCACCATAAACCGTATCGGCTCCTTCGCCAGTAGTAATAATGTCGTCGCCACTGCCCGCAAATACTTGGTCATCACCAGCACCGGCGGTAATAATATCAATGCCTTCGTTGGCGTGAATAATATCGTTACCTTCGCCACCATCGATGGTGTCGTTACCCTCACCACCATACAATTGGTCGTTACCTAAACCACCTGTTAGCGTATCGTCACCGACATCACCATACAGGATGTCATGGCCTTCGCCGCCATCAAGTTGGTCATCACCCAGTTCGCCAACGAGGACGTCGTGGCCATCGCCACCGGTTACAACATCATCGCCATCGCCGCCGAGCAGCAAATCTTCGCCAGCATCGCCACTGATGGTATCGTCACCGGTACCACCAAGGACGAAGTCGTTGCCTTCTCCACCGATGATACGGTCGTCACCATCTTCGCCGTGTAACTCATCATTGCCTGCATCGCCTTGGAGCAGGTCTTGGCCTTTACCACCAAACAGTTTGTCGTGGCCATCACCACCAATCAGAGTGTCGGTGCCATCGTCACCGATTAATGTGTCGTGACCTTCGCCACCTTCAATGTAATCATCACCCAGTTCACCCATCAGTAGGTCATCGCCAAGCCCACCATAAAGCTTGTCATTGCCGTCCGAACCGAGCAGCACATCATGGCCTTCATCGCCGTATAAGGCATCATCGCCAGAGCCGCCGATAATAACGTCATCACCTTCGCCACCATAAAGGGTATCGTCATTGATGTCGCCATCGAGGAAATCGTTGCCTTCACCTCCAAAAATTGTGTCGTTACCTTGCTGGCCTTTTAAAATGTCATCGCCAGCGCCGCCATCGATGGTGTCGTTGAAGATATTGCGAACTTGCACGTCCATATCTTCAATTTTGCTAATAGGATTCTGTTCTTGATCGTAGAAGGTGAGAATGACGCTACCATCACCGGGTAGGTCTTTTTCTGGAATATCAATGTTAACGCTAATTGCACCGTTTTCGTCTACTGTCGCGAGTTCGGTTGCAATCACATTGCCTTTTTCATCAGTGATTTCAATCGTGACTTCTTCACCGCTAGTGAATCCACCAGCACTAGTTGAAGTTTGAACCGCTTGATTGACGACAAAGTTATCGAGTTTTAGAGAGTGACTAGATTTCTCGCCTTCAGAGGCGTTGTATTCATATACAGTCGCCGCCACTCCCCAAGAATCATCTTTATTTTCTTGCGCAGTTTCACTTTCAGACAGTTCATATTCGACATCACCCAGCACGGTATCTGCACCGTCACCAGCGTTTACGTTATCGCTACCTTCGCCTGCAGCGACAAAGTCATCGCCGCCCAACGTTGAGATATCGTCGTTACCCGAGCGGCTGTTTACCGCATCATCTTCGCCAGTCCCCGTAATGATATCGTCGTGCTTTGTTCCTTCCATGAGCCTTCTCCTAGCCAATTAGATTAATGTGCAATCTGTGTATTGCACATGTGATGCCAGATGCATATTTTCTTATATTAAGAAGATTAGTAGGCTAGTGAATAAATGCCACGAAAGTTTAATTCTTTAATAAAATCAAACTAAAACGAAGCTATATGCGATGGTAATTGCACCATCTTTGAAGCGACCAGTGTCTTTTCCTCGTTCTGATGAGCGCCAGCGATTCCCAGAATAATTATTATATTGCAAAGTAATGGTGCCAGGGCGCCAATCAAAATAGCCAAAACCATAGGTAAAATCAGGGTTCCAGGGCTGCTGCTGTGATTTGTCAAAATAGTAAAATGCAGTGCCGTTCACGTACCAATTCCCAAATATGGAATATTTGCAGCCTAAGCTGATAGTTTGGTGTGAGGTCTTATACGAAATCGAGGCGAGGTCAAAATACTCGGGCGTATAGTTGTAATCGACTTGGCAGCCAATGGCGCCTTCGGGCGTAAATGTGAGCCAATCTTTGACGGGATTGGTAATAGAAATTTCCACCCGAGCGCCCATGTACCCTGATTGAAATTTGTTACTTTTCACCAGGGCCGGGATTAAAACGGTTCCCCATAATTGGAATACACCAAGCTAAAAGTGTAAGGGCGCCAATCGCTATAGCCAAAAACGTAGGTGAAATCAGGGTTCCATGCTTGTTGTTGGTCTTGATCCCAATAGTAGTACACGGTTCCTGAAATAAACCAAGCACCCGCGATGGTGTATTTCAGCGATAAGGTAGAGGTCATATTGGTATTGCTAGGACCGCTCGTTGCTCCGGCGGGCAAATTGGCAGATTCGGTTTCTGCTAAAGGGTGGTGGTAACCGATATTGCCACTTAGACCATCCAAAAACGTTCTGTTTTCCCATTCTTGATAGGGAAAATCAAACGAACTACTCACGCCTTTCCAAATCTCATCGAGTTCATCATCAAAACTGCTATCTGGGGCAGTAGGGTAGAGAGTAGACGTTGTCAGTACATGTTGAGATGGCTTTATGGCATGTGGACTGGTATTGGCGTGGTATTCATCGGCAAAGACAAAACCCACCCAGAAACAGAGTGTTAGTGGAAGGCTTGGCCAGTACTGCGTCTTTCCCAAATTCCGTCATCCATAACGTTAAGTAAACTGCATTAAAAGACTTTGAGCAAAGCGATGTTTTCAGGTAAGACAAAGAAAAATATACACAATTATTTGCATTGCTACTGATTGAGTCTAACCTAAATTTATAAGGCTTGCTAAATAATGCTTTCATTTGATTTTCAATGAGATCTTTATTTAAACAAAATAACTAACAAATGCAATAAAACTAATAATAATCATAAGGCTAGGGATGAAGGAAATACTTCTGGTAGACGACAGTCGTACCATACTCGTGTTCATGAGTTCGGTGCTTAAGTCGAAGGGATTCAAAGTTTACACGGCACTGAGTGGCGAGGAAGCGCTACAGGTGTTGTCTGAGCGCGATTCCATACAGTTCGTACTTTCTGATTGGTTAATGCCTGGTATGAGTGGTATCGAATTATGCCAGACGTTAAAAGCGCGAGAGTTTGGCCGCTACATCTTTTTTGTCTTACTTTCCTCGAAAAATGATCAAGATTCGATCGTCACTGGTATAGATGCCGGTGCAGATGATTTTGTTGACAAAAAAACATCAGTGGAAGAGTTAGAAGCGCGCATCCATGCAGGGTTTAGAACCCTCGCACTGCACAACGAAGTCGTGCAAAAAAACATTGAGCTTGATGCGGCTTATGAGACCATTAAAAGAGATTTAGAATCGGCGGGCGATTTAATTCAGCAAATCTTACCAAAGCAAAAGCACTTCCCATTCTTAGAACTTAGTTATATTTCGATTCCAAGCGCGCAAATTGGTGGTGACATGTTGGGCTATATGCAGCTCGATAATGACCACGTTGCCTTTTATTTAATTGATGTGGCAGGGCATGGCGTCTCTTCAGCGTTAATGTCTTTTTCAGTGCAGCAAAGTCTCTCTTTATTAAGCGGTGAAGCATCGATAGTCCTTCGTCATACTGATGAAGGGCCACAAGTTGTCCCACCGGAAGGGGTTATTGATCGACTAAACCAAATCTATGCGAGTGCATCGACTAATGCCCTTTATTTCACCATGATTTATGCGGTGCTCAATATTAAAACAGGGTTACTTTCTTACTGTTGCGCTGGGCATCCACCTTTGGTTTGGCATAGAGAGAATAAAACCCAGACTGAATTAGTTGGCCATGACAATTTCGTGGTAGGTGCTTTTGATGGTGTCGAATATCAGGCAGACAGTATTCAACTCGAAGCGGGCGATCGAGTTTGGTTCTACTCAGATGGCATTACTGAAGCAGATAACGGCGATGACCAATTTTCTGAAGATGGTTTACGTTCAACCATTGCAACACTCAACAAATACCCCACTCAGCAACAGACCTCAATGTTAGTCAAATCGGTTCAAGATTGGCGCAATACTGAAAATTTTGACGATGATGTAAGCCTTCTGGTGGCTGAATGGAAAGGAACAACGCAAGGAGAAAACTTATGCGATATGAAATTAGTCAGAAGGGCGACAGCACAGTTCTTCGAATAAATGAAGAGCGTTTTGATGCCAAGTTAGCTCCTGAGTTTAGAGCGCAAATTGAGGCGGTTGTAGGTGAATTATCTCCACATCTGGTTCTTGATATTGAAGCGGTGAAATTTATGGATAGCAGTGGTCTTGGCGCGGTAATGGGCGTGTACAAACTGCTTAGAGACAAGCGTATTAGCGTCGCTAGCCCACAAAAAGCAGTGCTAGATCTGTTTAAATTAACCCGCATGGATCGCTTGATTAAGACTTATGACAGCGTCGAAACTGCGTTAACCACTGCCGCGTAATAAGGAGATCGCAATGAAAGGAATGATCTTAGCTGCCGGTAAAGGAACGCGCGTTCGCCCGATCACGCAATCAATCCCGAAGCCAATGATTCCAATACTTGGCAAACCGGTAATGGAATCCATGATTGAGCTCTTTGCACAGCACAACATTTCTAAAATTATGGTGAATACAAGCCATTTAGCCGAGGTGATCGAAGGCTATTTCGGTGATGGTCATCATTTCGGTGTGCAGCTTTCGTATTCCTATGAGGGTGAACTCGTCAACGGTGAATACGTCGGTAAAGCGCTCGGTTCTGCTGGTGGGATGAAAAAAATCCAACAGTTCTCAGGATTTTTTGATGAAACGTTCGTCGTGGTCTGTGGTGATGCTTGGATCGACCTGGATTTAACTGATGCGATTAAACAGCACAAAAAGCTAGGTGGCATTGCAACGATCATTACCAAGAACGTGCTTTTGGATGATGTTGAAAAATACGGCGTTGTTGTTACGGACAATCGTAAGCAGGTGACCAGTTTCCAAGAGAAGCCGTCAAAAGAAGAAGCGTTATCGACGCAAATTAACACTGGTATCTACATTTTCGAACCGGCGATCTTTGACTACATTCCAGCCGACCAAGAGTTTGATATTGGTAGCGAATTATTCCCTCTGTTAGTTGAAAAGCATGTGCCTTTCTATGCCGTTGATCTGAGTTTTCAGTGGCTCGACGTAGGGCAAATTCATGATATTTGGAGTGTAACTCGAGACATTCTGCAAGGCAAAGTGCCGGGTTATCGAATTCCGGGAACACAAGTGCGTGCAGGTGTATGGCTAGGTATTAATACCGTCGTCGACCTCGACAAATGTAATATTCAGCCGCCAGTTGTGATAGGTAGCGGCTGCCAAATAGACGATTCAGCTACTATCTCAGGGCCAGCATTAATTGGTGCCAACTGCGTGTTAGATGCGGGTAGTTATATTCAAGACTCACTCATTTTTGAAAACATTCATGTACATGAAAAAACAGCCGTCACTGAGAAAACGATATTTGGTGGCTACTGCATTGGTCATGATGGTGAACATTGTGATTATCATGGATTAACAGATCTACGTCCTAATCCGAAAAGTCGTGCGACCGATGGGATTAAATCTATTTAAGTGAGAAGGAAGCGAAAATGACCAACAGCGCGATAAAGCGGTTTGGTGGTACGTATCCTAGTTCGTTGAACGCCTCACGAGAGGCTTGCGATGAACTCAACGGTTTTTGGTCAATGGCTGGCATTGATCAGGAGTTTTCGTCTCAGGTAGAGCTGTGCATTGTAGAAATCATGAATAACGCGTTTTTACATGCCTATCAGGAACAAGAAGGCTTACCCATCGAGTTGGTGTGTGAGGTCTTTAAGGATGAACAACCACAGTTGAAATTGTCGATTTCGGATCGTGGCTCAGCAATGTCTCAACAAGAGCTGGCAACAAAATTGAGCAATGAGTTCATCGAGCCTGATCCGAATGATGAAAGCACTTGGACGACATCAGGCCGTGGTTTCATCATCGTATCGAATTTGATGGATTCGGTAGAGATGAAACAAGAAGGCGACAAAAATACCTTCGTGATGGTGAAAGAGTTGGCTGACAACCACTGATAAATACAAAAGATGTAAGCACGACAACGTCAGATATTGGAGTAGAAGGATGGACCACTATTTTAAGCAATACGAGCATCGCGTTCCCCCAGAGCCGGTGCCTCACAGTATTCCAAGGGAGTTGCTGTACCAATATCTTGCAACCTGTAACTTGACGCTAGGCTTATGGTATTTATGGTGGCGTTGGCTATTTGCCCTAAACTATGATGCTCTGTGGTTTTCGTTGCCATTAGCCTTTGCTGAATCTTGTGCCTTTATCGGTTCAATGCTGTTTACCTACAACTTATGGAAAGTTGAAGATGAACCGAAGAAAGCACCGCCTTTTAAGCTTGCAGAGTGCGTATCTGAAACGGATGAAGACAGGCCAATCGCGGTCGATGTGTTCTTTCCAAGCTATGACGAAGAAGTGGATCTGGTTAAGCTCAGTATCATCGACGCCAAGAACATTCGTTACCCGCATGAGATAGATATCAATATCTATATTCTCGATGATGGTAATCGCCCAGAAATGAAAGCCATGGCTGATGAGATGGGGGTAGGTTATATCACCCGTGAAGGTAATATTGGCTTTAAAGCAGGTAACTTACGTAACGCTATGGAACAAACCTATGGTGACTTCGTGGTTATTTGCGATGCTGATACTCGCCCGTTCCCAAGCATTTTAGAAAACACTCTTGGCTATTTCCGAGATCCAAACGTAGCGTGGGTGCAAACCCCTCAATGGTTCTTTGACCTTCCTGAAGGCGAACGTTTACCGGCTTTCCTAAAACGAAAATTGGGCAGTTGGGCTGCGCCACTAGGTAGAGGCTTTGAGCGAATCTATGGACCGGTAACACTTGGTGAGGACCCATTTGTTAATGACCCACAAATGTTCTACGACGTAATTCAACGTCGCAGAAACTGGGTTAATGCATCATTTTGTTGCGGTGCTGGCTCTATTCACCGCCGTGAAGCGGTAATGGAAGCGGCATTACGCGCCTATGCCGAGCAGATCACCAAAGAGCAAGACGAAGTTGAGCGCCAAATCCGCCGCTTGACCAAAGAAAAGCAGGTCGATAGAGCCGTTTCAGACAACTTACGCAATGAAATTTTGTTTGATACTGAATTTACCCCTTATAAGTTCCACGTATCAGAAGACTTGTATACCTCAATTGTGCTGCATTCCGATCAAGAAAGAAATTGGCGCTCTGTGATGCATCCAAATGTCGAAAGTAAGATGCTATCGCCGCAAGATTTGCAAACCTGGACCGTGCAACGTTTTAAATACTCCGGTGGTTCGATAGACATTTTTATGAATGACAACCCAATTTTTCGTAAAGGTCTGAACCTCAAACAGAAACTGATGTATGGCGCGAGTTTCTGGTCAAATCTATCAGCGATTTGGAACATCATTTTCTTGGCGTGTCCAATTATCTACTTCTTAACATCGATAGCGCCAGTAAGTGCGTACGACGTTACCTTCTATTTGCATTTCTTACCTTATGTATTGACCGCTGAGCTGGCAATGATGGTCGGTACTTGGGGCGTTGCAGGTTATAAGGGCAAGACCAATTTCTTATCCTTTTTCCCAGTCAATATGCGGGCGTTATGGACCGTACTGCGCGGAAGAAAAATCAGCTTTCCAACCACACCTAAAGAGAGGCAAACCGGCAACTTCTTTAAGTTGGTTATCCCACAATCGTTAGTGTTTTTCCTCAGCTTGTTTGCTCTTATTTTTGCTTGGATAGGGCATGAGACAGGTAGTTGGGGCAACTATTCTTATGGCGGGTTGGTACTAAATACGTTCTGGATTATCAATAACATGATGGCGATGTGGGGCATGATGGCGGCAGCATTTTGGACGCCACCTCCGAGTAACGAAAGCGAGCAAGAAGAAACGGATGCAGAGGAGTTAAAATATGGAGTTTAAGAAGGCGTTAGTCAATGCGCGTCACCATGTCGTATTTATTCTAGGCTTGGCAACTGCATTGGTGATTGCGTTTGGTATAGAAAGCCGTCATACCGGTTTGGTTCTTGGCAACATCACTTTTGAAGCTCCGGAATCTATTCCGTTGAAAGAGAGTCGTGTGCTTACAACTCAAGAATATGAGGGGCTAACATCGCATGGCAATATTTTGAAAATAACTATCAAGAAAATACAGGCTTGGTCAATTCAGTGGATGGTTATCCATCGACGACCATGTGGGATACCGCATCGTATTTGATGGGGCTGATTGCGGCTGAAAAACTAAATATCGTGACTCAAGATGAGTTCGATATGCGTATGGAAAAAGCGTTGACGACACTGGCTCGATTGCCATTGGTTAACGGAAAACTGCCCAATAAAGCCTACAACACCCAAACACTTGAAATGGTGGATTATGAAAATAATCCCATGCAAAACGGTATCGGTTGGTCGGCGATTGATATTGGGCGCATTTTGGTGCCAATGAATATTTTGATTTGGCAATATCCAGAGTTTAACCAGCAAGTGAACAATGTGCTAACTCATTGGCGCGTTGGGGAAATGCTAATTGATGGCTATATGTTTGGTGCTCGTCCGGCTTCCAATGGCGAAATGGAGTTAGTTCAAGAAGGGCGTATTGGCTATGAAGAGTATGCATCCAAATCGCTGGCGCTAATGGGGCGTGACGTTTTCAACTCAATGAAGTACATCGATTTTCTTGAGATGGTGAATGTTTATGGTATCGACATTCCAACCGATAAACGTGATCCAGCAGAGTATCATGCGCACAACTATGTCGTGAGTGAATCTTACATCCTAGATGGTATTGAATTCGGAGCAGATAGCGTATCTAAAATTTTTGCTCATCGAGTTTATGAGGCTCAGCAACGTCGATACAAAGACACCGGTATTGTTACGGCGGTGAGTGAAGATAACGTCGATGAAGCCCCTTACTTCGTTTACAACACGGTTTTTTCTGATGGAAAAAAATGGAATGCAATCTCTGACGATGGCAAAGATCAATCTCACTTAAAAACCCTATCAACCAAAGCAGCATTTGGTTGGTACGCGTTGTACGACGAGGAATATACCGAACTTTTAATTGAAGAAGCGCGCGATTTACATTCAACCAAAAAAGGTTGGTATTCAGGTCGTTATGAATCAGACGGCAGAACGAACAAGGCTATTACGGCTAATACCAATGGTATCGTATTGGAATCCCTAGCTTACATCGAAAACGGACCACTACTGACCATAGGCGAAAAGAATAACAATAACTAAGGAAGGTTATATGCGCGGTATTTGTTTAAGTTTGATCACACTGGCTTTGGTTGGGTGTGGTAACAAATATAACCAATTTTCAGATGAGATTATCGACCGAAAATCTCACTGGACAATTCCTAAGCCTCGCTCGGGTGAATTGACAGAAAAAGAAATGGATATGGCTCGAATTGCATGGACGTATTTCGAGAATAACTATCAGGAATCAACAGGGCTGGTAAATGCGGTAAACAATTATCCATCGGTAACTTGGTGGGATGCGGCATCTTATTTAGCGGGCATGGTCAGTGCGTATGAGCTTGGAATCATCGAAAAAGAGGAGATGGATAAGCGACTAACGCGATTTTTGGCAACATTGAACCAGTTGGATCTATTTAAGGGTGAGTTACCTAACAAAGCCTACAATACTCAGACGGCAGCGAAAGTAGACTATGGTAACCAACCGGGAGAGATTGGTTATTCCGCGCTGGATCTCGGCCGACTACTGATTTGGTTCCATATTATTAAGCACCGCTACCCAGAGTTCGCGACCAGTATTGACCAGGTGGTGCTTCGCTGGAACTTCTGTAATGTTGTTGATGAGAACGGCACCATGTTTGGCGCCTTGCTCGAGCCAGGCAAAGAAGTTCAATATCTTCAAGAAGGTCGCTTAGGCTATGAAGAATATGCAGCAAAAGGTTTCGAATTGTGGGGCTTTGATGTGACTCAGGCGCTCATGCCCGAGCCATATTCCACGATTAATTTGTTTGGCTATGACATCCCTTATGACACCCGTGACCCGCGTAAACTGAAAGCGCATAGTTACGTTGTAACTGAAAGTTATGTGCTTGATGGTATAGAAATGGGGTGGGATGTTGTCTCGGATAGAAGCCCTCATGATAACAAGTACAGTCATGAATGGATGGCGGAGTTTGCACTGCAGATCTATCGAGTGCAAGAAGAGCGATATAAACAAACCGGTATTATTACTGCTCGAACCGAACACCAGTTAGCGGGTGCGCCATACTTTGTGTATGACACCATCTACACCGATGGGTTCGCATGGAACACAATTTCAGAAGTGGGTGAATTTTTACCGCAGTTTTCAGCAGTCGCGATCAAAGGCGCGATGGGTATGTGGGTTCTTTGGGATACAGAATATACCGATTTACTGTTTGATCATGTTTCAACTGCTTACGATCGCGAAAAAGGCTTCTACGAAGGTATTTTTGAAAATGGTACCGGCCTTATTAATACTTTTACCTCGAACAACAATGGCATCACGTTAGAAATTCTACTGTATAAAACAAAAGGTAAGTTGCTGACTTATAAAGAAGATACGCCTCCTAGCTTATGGGAAAAGGCGCTCGAATCACCGTTTGGCTATGAAGGACAATGTCTACCTCGTAAGAAAATTGAACCAGTAGAGTAGAGAGGCTCTGAATGCTAAAAAGTGTCGTTGTTTTAGCGTCTGTCTTTATTTTGTCTGCGTGCGGTGTTGTTTACCAAGGCGTCAATAATGGGATTGATGCTCTCAACCAATCGCAGATGTTGCGGCAAGGACGTCATGGCCCGTTAACCGAAGAGGAGTTAGCGTGGGCTGCGACGGCGTGGAAATATGTTAGCAACAATACGCAGCTCTCAACCGGACTGGTGAATAATTTAGACAATTACCCAACAACCAACATGTCAGGTTTGGCGGATTATCTGCTCGCTTTATTGGCCGCTCGAGAGTTCGAGTTTATTACTAACAAAGAATACGATGAACGTTTGTCACTCGTGTTGTCATTCTTAAACAAAATGCCTTTAAGCCAAGGGCAAGTTCCAAACAAAGTGTACAGCACTCAGCACGGTCAGATGGTCAACTATGGCAATCAGCCGCAAGATATTGGTTGGTCATCACTTGATGTTGGCCGATTATTGATTGTGCTTTCGATTGTAAAACGTCATTCACCAGAATTTACAGAGTACATCGACAAGGCGGTACTGCGCTGGAATTTCTGTAAATTGGTCAGTGAGGACGGAGAGCTTTACGGTGCGGCGGTACATCAAGGGCAAGTTCACCCCTACAAAGAAGGGCGTTTAGGTATCGAAGAATATACCTCTTACGGTTATCTCGATTGGCATATCGTCCCTGAAAAAGCATTTAATATCGAACCTTATGATGTAGCGACACTCTATGGCGTAGACATCATCTTTGATGGACGAGATCCTCGAATTTTCAATGTGTTACGCCCGGTATATTCAACACCGTATCTATGGATGGGGTTAGAGTTTAATTGGGATGACATTAGCGATAATAGCTCGAGTGATTCCACTCATACCAATGAGACATTGTCGGCAATGGCTGATGCCGTTTATCAGGTGCAAGAGCTACGTTGGGAAAAAGAACGCATTTACACTGCGCGCGGAGAGCATGTTGTATCAGGCGAGCCTTATTTCGTTTATGACGCTATTTATGGTCTCGGCACGCCTTGGATAACACTTGCAGAAGATGGTTCTTCTCACGACCAATTAGCTTTGGTGTCAACTCGAGTAGCGTTTCAAATGTGGGTGCTATGGAAAACCGACTACACTGATCGATTAATGACGTTAGTAAAAGAGTTATATGATCCTCAGCGTGGATGGTATGAAGGGCGTTTTGAACTTACGAGTGAATATGAAAAAAGCATCAGTCTAAAGACCAATGCGGGCGTGCTTGAGGCGCTGCTATACAAGCAAAAAGGGAAGTTATATCAAGTGGGCACGAGCTGGGAATATCGTGATGTACAGTTTGATTCGCGTTTTAGTCATCCCGGAAACTGTCTAGTGGAGACATTCCGATGAGAAGATTTCGATGGTTTATACTTAGCCTTATATGGGTATCTGGGTTGAGTTCAGCTCAGGCCGTATTGCAAGAGCCTGCAATTGATTTGCTCGTTACCCCAACCTTACTTTTAGGACAGGGTCGCTATGCTCAAGCTGCGGATAGTTTTCACGCCCAAAGTCGCTTTGCGATGACGTTAGAGCGAAAAATTGGTGCGAAGCAAATGTGGCAAGTCGCTGGTCTTGCTGATGGGCTTGCTGCTATCGCAGCCGAAAAAAACAATGACCCTATTGCCTATGAATATTGGGCTAACAGCGTGCGCTACTTCTTGATGTCGGGGAGCAGTTGGGAGGAAGTACAGCGTAATCTGCATACCGAGTATGAACAATCGAGTTCGCGGCTACAAGTAAATATGCCCGTTGGCGATAGTGGGGTAAATATTGATAACCAATGGCTAGAGCTTTATTCGCTGGTGGAAGTTTGGCAGCAAAGGCTTGCTTACTTTAGTTACCAAAAGCCGTCCTCGAATTTAGCAACACAAACTCTGCAGGCATCTCAATCAGAACAAGCACAAACTGCCGCCGATGGTGCCCAATTAAAGCAATATTCACCGAACAATGCATTGAAATTGGATTCAGGCTTTGCAACCAAACAAACCTTTGTTCCTAATAAGGTTGCTCAACAATCCAACCCCAAAATTAAAGAAATGCTCGATCAAAAAAGCGTTCAACCGAAGCAAAAAAATTCCGAACCGACCGTTATCGCTCATCCGTTGGGATCAAGGCCAGAAATCATTGAGCAGGATATGAAGCAACAACCAATCACACCACAGCAAAGTGACCAACCACTAAAGCAAAGTGAAGGCTCAGATGATGAACAAGCTAAGTTTCGAGGTAACTTAGGGGCACAGAGCGGTAAAGGGGTAACAGCAACTCAGCGAAGAAGTTTCGCGCCAGCGGTGGAGGAAGATAAATGAAAAAAATACCAATGGCTGCCATGCTACTGGGATTGTCTCATTCACCATTCTCGGTGCCGCTTAGCAACGCAGATGCATTTTCTGACGATTTAAATAGTTTTGATCAATCAGTCTGGCAGTTAGCAGATGGTTGGGAAAATGGTTACCCGTTTTTTAGTCGCTGGGAAGCAGAAGCGGTGCGATTTGGTCGCAAAGGCATGAGCATTGAACTGGGGCCGGATAGTGTTCTTAATGAGCAAGGGGAACGAACGTTCTTTTCTGGTGAATTACGCAGCCATGATTATTATTCCTATGGTTGCTACGAAGTCGATATGAAGCCGATTAAAGCGCCGGGAGTTATTTCTTCGTTTTTCCTATTTGCTGGTCCCCATGACAAACCTGTCGATGGTAGTGGACGTCACAACGAAATTGATATCGAGTTTCTTGGATCCAATACCAATATGGTTCAACTCAATTTCTGGACCGATGATGATGATTATAGCAACACTCATGAGACGTTGATTTTCCTAGATTTTGATGCATCTCAAGAGTTTCATCGCTATGGAATATATTGGGGAAAGGATTTTTTGGAATGGTTTATTGATGGCAAATCAATATTAAAAGTTCGCAATAATCGTTTTGATCCAATTCCTAACGCTGCTCACTCAAAATTGCGAGTAATGGCGAATGTATGGGCAACTGATCCTGGTGTTGCCAATTGGGCTGGTCTGTTCAATGTTGATAACCGCAACCGTTATCAAGCACATTACAGAAATTTCGTATTCACGCCTGACCGTCGTTGTAAGTAAGGCGCATAGAACGACAATCCTTTTTGATAACTTGAATTCAACTGGTTGCATACTAGGCTTTAGATTGAAACTAAAACAAATAATTAGTCTGAGGCTTAGGTATGGATACATCTGTTTCGCTTGTTATTGACCTAATAAAGAACTCGAGTGATGACTTTGATCTCACCAGTAATACGCACCAAACCCATTTGTTATATCTCGCTGAGCAATTGCTTGAGCTTGAACACATCCCAATAGAACAGTTAAAGGAGCTCAGTAGCACTTATGAGGCGCCACTTGAGTTTAAACTAGCGCTCAAATTGGTTGAGTCGAAACGCTATGTAAACAGTATTAAAACACCAGTGAGCATCGGTGTTGTGTTTGCCATGTGGGGTGAGCAAAACCGTTTACAAGAGAAAAGCAAATCGAACCCAAATGGTGAAGATTCTTTGAGAACAAAGATTCGTCAGCTTCAGTGGGTAACAGCGGGTTCATTGGTTAAATGGCAGCTGTTTTGTGTCGATGATGGCTGCCCGTATGATAGTGCCCATATTGCTAAGCGCATCGCCAATTTACAAACGCCAGAAGAGAGTAGCCTCGTCCACATTCTACAACTGTCGACCGCAATCCCTACACACACCGGGCCTCTGAAAGACCTACAAAATGTTGATGACTCACGCAAAGGGGGCGCGATTGTATTAGGTTGTGAAACCGCTTTGCGAAATGGCGCTGATGCAGTTGTTTATACTGATGCAGATAATTCGGTGCATTTAGGACAGATAGGTTTACTTCTAAAACCATTTATTGAGCAAAACAAACAAGTGGTGTTAGGTAACCGTAAACACCCAGATTCGATATTGGTTAAGCAAGAAGAGCGTTGGGGGGTAGGGATAAAGACTCTACGCCATATGCAGCGAATGATTGGCGCGCAAATCTTTGATCAGGGGATCAAAGATACACAAGCCGCGTTTAAACTTTATGGCCGCGTGGTGTTAGAGAAAATCCTAGAAAAGCCTACAGTCTATGACTTTTCGTTTGATACAGATTGGATCTTTGCCGCCATGGAGCTTAATCAGCCCATAACAACGACGCCGTTTGCTTTTATCGATTCAGCCGCTGAGTCAGCATCTGTCGTTCAAGGCCCAATGACCACATGGTACGTATTGTTGGATGGCTTGGTTAAAGCAGCGAAAGCGCGTAATGCATCATACAGTAAAGAAATGGCGGATGTGTTTGTGAGTGAGATTGACTCACATCGAGATCTGGAACTGATTATTGATGTATTGCCACCGGAACTCGCAGCAGCGACGGACAAAGACCTCGGCAACCCAAAGATCATGTCTCCACAGGCAGTACGTAATTGGATCATCAGTGCCAAAGCACTACACGCTCAACAAGCTTAAGTGACTACCGCTAAAGTAAAAAGAGTCACGAATGTGGCTCTTTTTTGTTCAAAGTGTTCATGTATAAATCTCATTGTGTTTGTATTTTGCACATTTCATGGGATTACTCTCAGGAAATAACCATATATTTTGTGAGGGTGTTCTAAAAATTTATCGACCTTGCTAGGCGTTAATACTTAACTGACTATTATCTTGCGCATCGCAATGAGTGTGCGAATTGTTCGCATTTGCAGTTAGTTAACTAAATTGATAGTTAGTAGGTAGCATGAATCATCAACTTAAACTTTCCCCTGTTGCTATAGGGGTAATGACCACGATTTGTTGTGGTATAGCAAACAGTAGTGAAAATGAACCAGAAGTTGTCACGGTTATTGGAACAACGGTTACGTTGACACAAGAAGAAATAGAGATTCTTCCCAAAGATAACCCCACGTTGTCAGAATTATTGAAAAATCAGCCACGAGTGGGTGTTGATGATGCTCAGACATCAATGCAAGGTGGAGATCTCGCTCCTGAAGAAATATCACTTGCCGGAGCTCGACCACATCAAACCAAGTATACGCTGAACGGTGTGAACATAAACAATAGTACGACTTTTGGAAACGATAATGACCATGTACATGATATAACTAGCGGCCATAGTGCTGGGTATTTTATTGATACCAACTTATTGGAATCAGTTGAAGTACTCGACCACAATATCTCAGCGGAAGAAGGTGGATTTACCGGCGGCGTAGTCGCGGCAGAATTACGCAAGCCAAGCGATAAGTTTGTCGTGGATTATAACTATCGCATGAACGACAGCTCATGGAATGCGAAGCAAAAAGTCGGAGATAACTTTACTGACAGCTATGCTACCCCTATAGATGGCTCCGGTACGTTTCAACCAGATTTTCAAAAGAGAATGCATGCACTCCATATCAGTGGGGCGTTAAGTGACACGCAGCGGCTGGCTATAAATGTCAGTAAGCAATCTTCGGATATACCACTTGCTAATAATAAAGACGTTAACCAGAGCATGGATAACATATATCTCACCCATCTTTGGCTATTTGGAGATTGGCAAACAACGACAGATTTTCGTTATGCGGCCCATAAAAAGTACAGGTTTGCTAATGATTCTCTTCAAAATGATGCAGTCCAAGAATTAAGCGAAACTAAAAACACCCATTCGGGCTTAGGTGGTACGTTCGAAGTGGAAAGACAATTTGAATCTGTTCGCTGGCTAAATTCATTATCTTATGATCAACTAGTAGATGAGCGAGATGCAGATACGGACTATTTCACGACCGTAATGCGAAAAGTAAATGGTCAATTTGAGAAATACAATGTCGGTAGTTACGGTGACTTAACCCAATCTCAAGATAAATGGCAATTTAAGTCGTCTGCTTATTTTGAACCTGTAACCTGGAAGAATATTGAACACAATCTTAAAGCGGGAGTGCAATACGTTGATACACGAGCTAGTGTAGATCGTCCAAAAGATTTAGTTGTGTTCCAGAAGTTAGAATTAGTACCTAATAAGCCAACAATAAGTAGGCTAACACGCTATTCAGCGGCTGAATATGAGATAGCTGCAAAGCAGTATGGGTTATTTATAGAAGATCAGATTTATTGGAAAAATATAAGTGTTAATCTCGGCGTACGAGCTGATGAGATGGATACATTCGGTCAAACTGCCATATCACCAAGGTTTTCAACAAGTATACATACTATTGAATCAATCAATGGCGTACTGACGTTAGGAGCAAATCGCTACTATAGTAATGATGTATTTGGTAGCGCACTTAAAGCACAACAAAAATCATATCAGGCAAACTATAAAAATTGTACTCCAAATGACGGTGATTGGGATAACTTAGCTCAAGACAATTTGACGTGTAAAACAGCAGAGTTTTTTGAACCTGCAGATTTAACCACGGCAGATATCCCTTATGCCAATGAGTTTTCTGCATCTTGGCAAATGGAATTAGGTAACTTTGATATCGCAACTACCTATATTTATCGTGCGCAGCGAGATGGTTTGAGTTATTCGTATGATGAAGATACGAACGTGTCTAAGATTCATAATAACATAGAAAGCAATAACCAAATCTTAAGTTTAGAATTAGCTTCAGTAACGCCATATAATTTTGCACTGGGCAAGCTAAGCGCCTTTTGGATGATCTCATATAACCATAGAGAGGGTAACGGTGATTTAAGTCCAACTTACGGGGATGGAAATGATCCTACGTCAGGTTTTCAAGATGATTGGGTGTTACTTGACGGAGAACTAGTGCGTTATTCAGAAATGGATGTCAGTAGTTATCAATTCCCAATTAAAAGCAGTTTAGATATTTTGATGAACTGGCAAAATATTGGATTGACATGGAACAACCGTATCAATTACCGACAAGGGAAAAAAACGACATCCTACTTGAAACCAGAAGAAGTTATTATCGATGGTGTACCGAAAAAAGTTAAATCACTCGCTTCCACTGAATTAGATGATTTCATTACTTGGGATACAGCTCTGTATTGGAGTCCAGAATATTTTAATCAAAACGTCAATTTCGGATTGAATATAACCAATGTTCTTAATGAGCAGCAAGTAGTTTCAGTTTCTGGTGTAAAAGCTGGAGATACAATTCCGAATGAACATTACAATGCTGGGCGACAAATTTGGTTGAATGTTAGCCTTCGCAATTAATGGTTCCATAAAGTCTTTGTTATATTTAATAAGCTAGATTATGAAAATAATTATCTACTTCTGTTTGTCATTTTCTAATGTTAGGTTGTCAAACCGCTAAAGAGAACGATGTATTCCAAGAACCTAATACGTACATTCGTGGTCAGTTAGCCAATGGAATGAAATATATTCTGATTGAAAATGAACAGCCAGAAAAACGCATATCATTACAGCTTGTTGTACATGCTGGTTCGTTAAATGAGCAAGATCACCAAAAGGGGATCGCTCACTTAGTTGAGCATATGGCATTTAATGGTACCGAGGAGTTTCCTGCGAATACTCTTATTGAGCATCAGGAAGCACTCGGGCTGTCTTTTGGTCGAGATGTGAATGCCATGACAGAATACTATACCACCTCATATCTAATGCATTTGCCAAGTAATCAGCAATCGATGCTCGATGAAGGTTTGTATATGTTAAGTCAACAAGTGAGTGCTTTAACCTTTGATCAGTTTGAATTAGAGAAAGAGCGTCCAGTCGTTGAGGAGGAGTGGCGCAGTGGCTTGACATTAATGTCTCGCCTTAGCCGAGAAAATAGGAAAATTTTGACTCAAGGCAGCCTTTTGGCAGAGCGTTCACCGATTGGCCATATGGATATTGTACAAAATGCAGAAGCTCAGCAGGTGAAATCGTTTTGGCAAGATTGGTATCACCCCAATAATATGACTTTAATTGCTGTTGGTTCGTTAAATCAAAAACAGTTAGAGCAAAGTCTTCAGTCTCATTTCGGCTTATTAAAGCCCCAATCATTGCCAATAGTACCAGAGGTAACTTTACCTATTAATAAGCAGCTAGAGGTCGCAATCATTGATGATCCGGAGATAAGTACTGAAGTGTTATCGCTTAATTTCCGTTTTCCAATGGCAGTAGTAACTAACTCTCAACAATTGAGAGATCAATTAGTGAATGAGCTACTCATTACGATGCTAAACAATCGTTTACGGGAACTGTATGTTATTGGTAGTGACAATATCAGCAAAATGGCTGCGATGTCTCAACCTCTTGCAACTCATTATCGAAATAACCGAGTGATGGCAATACTGAGCTCAGAAGATTATTCATCGGCTATAAAAGAAATGTTCACGCATGTAAGTAGTTTTACAGAATATGGATTTATACAAAATGATATCGACACTGCCCGAACGCAATTAATTGCTAACCAATACACGATAGCTGACTCATTGACAGATACAACAAACCGTCGTTTGTTAATGTCGACGTTTAATCGAATTCGAACGCATCAACCGTTGGTGGATCAGCAGTACTATGCCCACAAAGTTGAAGAAATTAGCCAGGAAATAACATTACAGGAAATAAACCGATGTCTACGCCAAATGGTGTCAGAAGGTAATCCAATCGTTATTGCGCAGGTAAGTGAAAACAATCGAGCTAAATTTCCATCGACGTTGAATGTGACGGCTCATTGGGATAAGGCGATGAAGAATCCATTGCCATTAAAAATATCTTTGGATGTTCCAAATGAGCTTATGAAGAATAAGCCAAAGCCCGCCGAAATTATCGCAAACGAGCGATTTGGCGATGTTCATCATTGGACGTTATCTAACGGTACTCAGGTTTGGTTCGAGTTTAGTGACCAAAATAAAAATCAACTAAATGTACGATACCAAGGATGGGGCGGCAGTCAGCATTTGTCGGAATCGTTGCGTAAAGCTTCATATCAGTTACGTCAAATGAGTACATTTGGTTATGGCGGTTTGAGCAGTGAACAATTGTCGGTATTAAATGCAGCATACCCAAATCGAATGATGAATTTTGTTGGACAAGATACTCACGGCATGTTTGGTAGTGCAGATAGCCAGTCGTTTGAGAACTTATTACAAAACTTGTATCTGCAAATTACCGAACCTCAGGTTAATGATGAGATTTGGCGCAGTAATAAAGCGCTACTTCAACGCGGCATCGATAGCCGTGAGAAAAGCCCTACCGGAAAATTCAATGTTGCGATCGATCGTGTGCGTTATAAAGATAATTTGTCGATGCAACCGCTAACTCGACAAGAGTTAGAAAACATGGATACACAGACACTAATGCAAGCATGGGATTCGCTATATGGTAATGCAAATGGACATCATTTGATTGTCGTAGGAGATACGAATCCTGAGAAGGTTATTCGCTTAGCCCAGCGGTACGTTGGTAATTTACCTAGTGAAAGTCGTCGATTTGAACCGCTGATTTTGCCTGGTTTCATCTCAGGAATTCATGATATTACCGTTGAAAATGGCGGTGAACCGATTGGTCTAAGTCGTGATCTATTTAGTGTGGATAGCGAAATCACTCAGGATAAACAGTATTTAGCACAACTTTCTTCACGTGTTATGTCAGTACGTTTACGTGAAGGAATGCGCGAGGACGTTGGTGGTGTTTACTCTGTGCGTTTTGGTATTCGAGCGGATCGCGCTTATCAACAAATTCACGGATTGATTAGTTATGGTCATGACCCACAACGAGCAGTGGAACTTCGACAGAAAGCGAAGCAAATCATCGCAGATACTCTAAATGAAGGGGTTACGCAGGAAGAACTACAAAACGTTGTAAAGCAAATCCAACACACGCTTACACCCAATGCGATTAGTAATAGACAGAAAATGAAATGGCTGAGTGATAGGGTGTTTTATGGTGATGAGTTAAACCAAGCGGAAATTTACTCTAAATGGTTGTCAAACGTAACGGTTGAGGACGTAGATAAATTCCTAGAAGAGGTATTAACAGCACAGAACTGGATACATGCCACACTCACCCCTGAAATATCAAAATATTAAGACTTAATTTGTTCACTCATACCTCGAGTGAATTGAGATTACTATGAACATATTGAAACAATTTATTGCTCTCGCTAAACCATATTGGTTTTGTCGAGATAGTCGTGGTACGTGGGTTATATTTTTGGGTGCGGTGACTTTGTCGCTGTTATTAGTGCAAGTAACGGTCAAACTTAACCATTGGAATAAAGCTTTTTTTGATGCACTAGCGGAGCTTAAAGGAGCATTGATATATGATTTATTGCTAGAGTTTATCATTATCGTAGCGCTTATCGTGGTGATGAAGGTCTATGCAAAGTGGTTACAACAATGGGCTGAAATACGCTGGCGTACTTGGATGACCGAGCTATTAGTCAATCGTTGGATTAACGGCAAGAACTTCTACCATTTAACGTTAACCCAGGAACCCGATAACCCTGACCAGCGTATTGCAGAAGATATTAAGCTTTTGACTACCGATACTTTAGAATTGCTCATAGGTTTGATAAAGAGTGCTGCAACTTTGGCTGCCTTTAGCGTCATCTTGTGGAATTTGTCCAGCGGATTTTACTACCACTCTTTGATGATGTGAAAATATCGGGCTATCTACTTTGGTTAGCTCTTATGTATTCGGTACTAGGCGCTGGAGTTACGCATTTTTTTGGTCGAAAGCTACATAAACTGTTTTATCAACAGCAAAAGCGAGAAGCAAATTTTCGTGCACAGCTATTGCGTAAGCGTGATCATTCGGAACAAATTGCGGTGATGAGCGGACAAGAGTTTGAACGCCAGCAACTAGAAAATAGTTTTACTGAGATTGCATCAAACTGGCGTGCTTTAATGGGACGAGAGAAAAAATTAGGTATTGTGGTTAACACATATCATCAGATTGCTTCGATGGTGCCGTATTTTGCGGCCATTCCGGCGTTGATGGCCAAAGCGATTACCATTGGTGGTTTATTTCAAGTGCGCATGGCGTTTATGAACGTATATAAATCGCTGAGTTGGTTCATTTTTCGCTATGACGATTTAACTCGCTGGAGTGCGACTGTAGTCCGTTTAAGTCAGTTCATTAATGCGATGGAAGAGTGTGAACAAACGTTTGGACATACTACCAAATGTTGTAGTTCAACGTTGGCGGAAAAGACTAATAATTGGTGTGACCAACTCAATGTCTATAAGCCCAATCAACAATTGTTACTGAGCAATTTTTCACTACAGTTGGAACCAGGAAAGGCAATCGCTTTCATCGGGCCAAGCGGTTTAGGTAAATCAACCTTATTGAGGACTCTTGCCGGTATCTGGCCGTATTTCTCAGGATACAGAAAACTGCCACAAAAAAGCATTCTAGTGTTGCCGCAGAAGGCATATATACCCAATGCTACGATGCGACAGTGTTTAAGTTATCCTTCGCCAGTTATCGATGATGACAATATTTACATTCAAGCTCTTCAGGATGTGGGTCTGCCTCATCTAATTGAAAAACTCGATCAAAAAACAGAATGGAGTTTGCAGCTTTCTGGTGGAGAGATACAAAAAGTAGCGCTTGCCCGAGCATTAGTACAACGTCCGAACTTTTTACTGTTAGATGAGGCAACCAGTAGTTTGGATGAGGATGCGGCTTATTCACTCGTTAGGCTGATTAAAAGCCGCTTAGAGGGTTGCCAGATTGTCATGGTCACACATCAACGCCATCTCTTGTCGCTATTTGAAATTAAAATAGACTTGGGTGTAGTGTCCGCTAGCCATAGCGAAACAGGCGATAACAAAATTGTTCAAACTAACAAAGTGTTAGCCTAGCTTAATTTACGTTGTTCATCATGAAGGGTGTCGCCTTCATGATGAACATAATCATTAAAAACCGACATCTATTGACCACGTCCGTTGAACATAACTAAAACGGTTTTGGCGACAATATTCATATCCATCATCACCCATGACTTGGTCGAGCGCAGTGATAGAGCGTAGCAATGGTCATAGCCTACCTTTGTGCGCACATCATCGATGCAAGTGTCGTAGCCTTGGTTAATTTGAGCAAGGCCAGTGATGCCCGGCATTACGCCGTAAGTACGATCGGCAAAGAAAGGAATTTCGTTTTCTAGCTTTTGGTAAAAAGAAGGACGCTCTGGTCGAGGACCAATTAAAGACATGTCACCTTGCAACACGTTTATCAGTTGTGGCAGTTCATCTAAACGAGTTTTACGCAGGAAGCGACCCACAGGAGTGATGCGTGGATCATTTTTGGTCGCCCATACTGCACCAGAGCGCGTTTCAGCATCAATATACATAGTGCGAAACTTAATAATGTCAAAGAACTCCATATGTTGAGGAGTTGATTTACCAACACGCTGTTGTTTGTAGAAAACGGGGCCTTTTGACGTTGCTTTTATCGCGATGGCAATAAAAGGAAAAACAGGTAAGAACAGCAATAGAGCGAGACAGGCACCGAACAAGTCAAACAAACGTTTAGCGAACCAGATAGGATAATTATTGATTACATGAGGCATAGTTTGCTCCTTAAACTTTTTTCCAGCAGCCATTTTCAAGGCCAAATAAATAACGAAGGCCACCGTAAAAATTGGCAGAATGACCAGCGATGAAATAACTCAAAAACCGAAAGTAACGATGTGAAAATACTTTTGGCATGAGCAAGCAAAGTGCTGCTAATGTGTAACCAAATATCTGAAGACCCAACATCACTTGAAACAATGGAAGATGTAGCAACAACAGTGATGTGACCAAACAGGTCAGCATGAAATAGGGCGTTAATAGGCGCAGCATTTTTCCTGAACCAAACGCAAAGGCGACACCACGGTAACGAGGTTTAAGCAGCCCGGCTAACATGATCGCTTGCTGCATGTTGCCAGCAGAGATACGCAGGCGACGCTTCACGTCAGATGGAAAATCCGTCGACTCTAGCTCGAGCGCAACCATATTGGGTTCGTAGACAGCTTGATAGCCAGATTGGACGATTTGCATCGGAATGACAAAATCGTCGTTGATGACATTATTTTGAAGCGGCATAAACAATGCTGTGCGAAAGAAATACAGCGCACCATGCGCGCCTATGTTGGCTCCTAAACTCGCTTCGCCTTGTTGTAACGTGGTTTGGTAATCCCAGTATTTGACTTCACCTATATTGTGTCGATCGAAGAGTTGATAGCGGCTATTCACGACACCCACTTGTGGGTCTTGAAAGCGTTGTTCTGCTAACAATAGTGCGTCGATTGAAATCAAAGCGGACACATCACTAAGGGCAGTAATGTCACTATCGACGGTTTGCATCATGTGATTGATCACGGCGACTTTGCCGCGATTAACTGCAAAATCAACGATTTCAACATGAGTTTCGCTACAAATAGCTTCTTGAATGGTATCTTGAGCCACCTCAACCGTGTTATCTGTGCAACCATCACAAGCAATGATCACTTTAAAACGATCTTTTGGGTAATCGAGGCACGCTAGGTTACGAATTTTGTGTGCAATCCAAGCCTCTTCGTTAAAGGCTGGCACCAAAATGGTGATAAAGGGGCGCGCGTCGTCTTGCTTTGACACGCGATACTGCCTGTTGTCATCGACTAGGCTAGCATCCGCTGCGGTTCGCGAAGCCCATTTGAGTAACATAGGGTATCCAACGTGGTGATACACAATCAAAAATGCCGCAATGAAAAACAGGCTAATGAGAATCAATTCGTACATACTATTTTGCCTCCATTGCGATAGTTCGATATGCGTGGACCATTTGCTCCAAGTTGTTATTGTCAATAACAAACTGGCGTGGAGAAGTATTCATGTCGGATGTCAATGAAGTCATGATTTGTTTAGCGAGATCACTTGGATCATCTGCGCGACTTAACCGTCCAGTTTCTCGGCACAGCGTCTCTTTTACCGCGCCAACATCACATGCGACGACAGGAACATCACACGCTTGAGCTTCAAGAGTCGAGAGAGGGAATCCTTCATGGCGTGATGGCAAGCAAAACAAATCCAGTGCTTGATAGAATCTAGGCATATCATCAACCAACCCTAACCAGTGAATGCGTTCTTCAACTCCAAGTGTTTTGGCTAGCGTTTTGAGTCGGCTAAGCTGACTGCCTTTTCCCGCGAATGCCACGCTAATATCTTTATCGAGGTGAGGAAGCGAGCGAATAAGAACATCTTGTCCTTTTACATACTCTAGGCGTCCTGCGCAGCCAACGATAACCCCTTCTGTAGGTAATTTGATTTTTTGGCGCGCTAATAACTGTGCTGCTGGCTTAAAGCGTTGGCAATCCACGCCGTTTTTGATGACCGTGATGTCTGCATAATTCAGTTTACGATGAAGTTGCTGCATCACTGCGTCTGCGTCTGCGACGACACGTGGTTTCACTACTGATAGAGCCAGTTTTTGTAAGCGAAGGTGTTTTGGGTTGTCCAAATGCCAGCAATCATGCTCAGTGTGTACAATACTTTCGACTTTGGCTAAGCGCGCCGCACATCCTGCGTAGAGTAGTGGGCCGATGTGGTGAGTGTGTACTACATTCGGTTTCAATATGCGAAACAAGCGAGATAGCTGAGTCACAGCCGTAGTAGACAGGCCTTGTGGCTTGTTGAGGAAAATAAGTTGTTGCTGGTAATTGGCAAGCTTACTCCAAGCGTTAATTGATGAGTAGCGGTCGCCTTCGAGGCTTACCACGAGAGCTTGCTCATTTGGTTTAAGATGATTGAGCATCGCAAGAACCAGAGATTCGATACCACCGGGTGCTAAATGTTGAACCACATGAACAGTCAGGCGCGTGCCAGTCTGGGTCTGTAAGCCACTTTGGTTGAGTGTTGCAATGTTAGAATCGTTATTAGGTTGCATAGAATTCTCCTCTACATAACCTATACAGTGCAGATACCGTGCCTAAAAATTAAAGTAATAAAATCAGTAATTTAACGATTAAAGAGCAGAATTGAAAGAGCAATTCCTATTTTGAGAATCGCTTTGAAATATTGGGATAGTCGCAATCACATTGCTTTGTGTGATGTCCGCTAATTGGTTCGCAGAGCGAATGGTGGAATTTGATAGTTCAAATAAGACCGCTAATCCAATACCAAGAGCCAAGCCTCCAAATAGACCCGCAATAACATAAATGATTGTTGATAGGTTTGCAGGAGCGCTTGGAGTGTAAGGTAGGTCAATGATTTTTACGCGTTTGTTTTGCTCAAAGATCCCCAATGAGCCTGTTAGTTGTGCCATCTCAAAGCGCTGCAACAGCTCATCATATAGCTGGCGCTTGAGCTTGGCATCTCGGTCTAACTTACGCATGACTTTTGCCGTATTACCAAAGCTTTGCGCTTCTTGTTCAATTTGTTGAATCATTTCACGCAGGCTCTTGGTTTCTTCTGTTAAAGATTCATAGCGACTGCGAACGAGTTGCAAGCTGTGGAGCTGGGTAACGAGTAAAGGTTGAACCTCGTTGAGATCGGAAAGACGGGTACTACTGGCGATATCCCAAAGCTGGTCACTACCCAAATTCGGTTGTTCTACTGAAAGTAGTTGATTACGTTCGTTTTCAAGGCGATTAAGTTCTCTTTTTTTCGCTTGTACTGAACTATGGTTGTCGGTGTATTTGGCTTGCAATAGCGTGAGTTGGCTACGAATTTCAATAATTTGATCTTCAATTTTGCCAATGACAGGGTTGGTTTTTGACAGTTGCTGGTCTAGTGAGCCAAGGCTTCTGTTCTACACCTGCAAGCTCCGCTTCTTTTCTGCGAGGGTTTGTTTCAGTCGTGCTAACTGGGTCAGGCTTTGCTGCTGCATCTCGGGCGTGACGGCGAGATTATTATTGCGAAATTCAGCGAGTGCATTTTCTGCTTGCTCTAGCTCTGAACGACGTTTCTCAATGTGGATATTGAGGAACTCGCTCGAGTCGCGAATTGAAGAACGTTCGGGTGCAAGCAACAATTCAATAAAATGGCGACTGATTGAACTCAACAGTGGTTCTAGTCCTTCTGCTTGAGGCGCACGTAATTCTATTTTGAGAAAGTCTTTTCCTTGTTGGCTAACGGACAAATTCTCAGAGAGTTGGCGAATTACCCAATCTTGCTGCTCCCCAGGCATTTGATCATCGATCAGTCCTTGCTCTTTGGCAACAGAATGCAAAATATGACGACTTTTCAATAACGTGCTTAAGTCGTTTAGACGCTCTTTGAGCATGGTCGATACCGCAATGTCTTCCAAAAATGGATTCATTTTGGCGGTTTCTTGAATCAACATACTGGTGTGTGACACATAAACGGTAGCCGTTAGTTTTGATGCCAAAAAACCTGCAATCGGCAACAGCAATGCAGGCAACACGATGATGTAACGTTGTCGCCATGCTGCATTCAATAGTTGAATTAGCCGTTGTGACAGGTTGCTCATATCAGCTCCATGATTTGGCGCACCCATTGGCTGCGCGATTGCCAGCTTTCGTTGTTAACGATACCAGTTGGTAAACGTTGATTATTATTTGCAGTTTGCGACAGCGCGGCACACATCTGTTGTGGGTCACTGACAATATTAATGTAGTTGCTGTAGGACGAAAGCGCAGGGAAAGGCGTCGCAATAATGGGTGATCCTGCCGCTAAATACTCACGCAATTTGAGCGGGTTACAGGCATTGATTTGCTGATTAAACTTGAATGGTAACAGGCTGGCTTGCCAATGCTGACTGTAACTCGCCAGCTCATGATGAGGTTTAGGCCCGAGATAATGGACATTCTCAAGTTGGGGCAGTGGATTGTAGTTCAGCTCATTGGGGCCAATAAACACAAAGTTCCACTCGGGCATAGCACGAGCAACGGAATCAATCATGTCATAATCTAACCAGTTGGATAGGCTGCCATAAAACCCAGCGGTAGGATTGCCGTTATTTGGCAGATCAAGCGCCCGTTGTGCTGGGCGAGAAAACAGTTCGACATCGACACCATGAGCTAACAACATCGTTTTACAGCGAGGGAATTTATTTGCGATGACATCACTCGCTGCGAACACAACATCCGCTTTGTCGACCAATTCAAGTTCATGATTCGCTACGGTTTCGTGGTCTACACCCGCAAGAGCCGAGAAATCATCTCCGCAATAATAGATCACACCAGATTCATTTAGATGGCCGCATACATCCGCAGCCGTTGGTAATGATGCCCATAGTATCGGGCTCGTGATGTCATAGCGTTTCATCACAGGTTCTAATTGACTCAACATTAAAGAGCGAGCCAAATTGCGGCTTACCTGACTACTAGGTGCAGGAATCGTACGCAAATTGACGACATGAATGTTTGAAGGGCATGACATCGCTTTGATCGTTTGGCGTTTAGATCGTGCAAAAAGTTTGTTGAGTGCTCGACTGCAGTCATGTCGATTCAGACGTGGCTTGCGTAGGCCTATTGAGTTGACCCAAATGATGTTTCCCATGTCTGGTAAATGTTTTACTAAATGTTGAGTGCTAGACGGCAAACCGCCAAAGTCTTCGCCAAATACAATCAGATCACGCATTTTTCTGCTCCTTTAGATGGCGCACGACTCGTGCGGGATTACCAACCGCTACGACAAAATCAGGCAAATCATGAGTGACAACACTTCCTGTGCCAACAATGGTGCCTTGTCCGATCGTCACATTAGGGCACACCGTGACATTGGTACCCAGCCACGCGTCTCGTTTGATAATAATGTCGCCAATATCATCGTCGCTATCTGGTGCGCCTGCTGCACGTTCAGCGGCATCTAAAGCATGACCAGAATAGCCAAATAGAAAGACGCCGCCAGCTAACCTAACGTTGTCTTCCAGTACAATGCGCTGACCGATTGCGAACGTGTTTTGCCAGCCGACATCGACATTATTACCTATCTCTAAGCGGGGCTCGCTTGATTGTACGCGTCCGGTGAATGTGGTTTGCCCTGAGATTCGGCAATCGTCACCAATTGAAATGGTAAGCGGACCAGCGATATAAGGGACACCACCATAGAGATAGAGGCGTTTTCCAAATGAAGCTAGACGACCTTTAAATACTGGGGTGTGGATAAGCAAGCGCAGCATTGTTGAGTACAAAGTGGTGACGCTGAGATACAGAAACCGAATGACCATGTTGTACCATTGAGGCGTTGGTATACCTTGCGATCGTAGCTGTTTAAGTAGTTGAAACAGCTGACGGAAGCGTGGGTCTGGATGTTTCTGTAACCAGAGTTTGAACGTAGCAACTGACATAAATACCTCAATTTTGAGTGTGATTCATATTGTTACTGTGTTCTTTCATATTGTGTGCCACAAAACTCATATTGCGTGGCATTTAGATAAACCAATAAATTCAGCTACTTATCGGAAGTTCAAATTATTGAGTCGCGCGTTTGTCATTTTGAGAATCAATTTGAACCACACGATGACACGCAGAGAGCGGCGAGAATATAGATTGGCCAGTTGAAGCCCTGAGTGAGAAAAGTACCAGACACAATAGTGCCAACCATGCCGGCATAAACGGCATAGCTGGTGGCATGCAAATAAGGAGAGAAGCGGTCAGGGTTATTGTTTATTAACGTCATAGATTGGCGACAGGTTTTCAAAACGCAAACAATAAAGCCAACAAAATAATTAAACCAAGAAAACCAGTTTCCGCGAGAACACCAAACCAAGTACTGTGAACCGCATGGTTCAATCCATCCCAGTGCGGGCTGTAGAAAAAGTAGTTAGCATAAAAATTGTCAATTCCCACACCGGTAAGAGGACGTTCAAGTGCCATTTTGAACGCTGCTTCCCAAGCGTATAGTCGTCCCATTGCTGAGGCATCAATGCCCGCTTCAGCAGCACCTCCAGATTGGCGATCTGAAATGCCGGCAACCGCGAATAGCACTAAAGCTGCGACCACACCAATGCTAATTAACAGGGCTTTAGAACGAATATGCTTGAGCCCCAGCATACCCATTACGGCCAAACAGCCCAATAGACCGCCACGACTTTGCGTGGCAATAACCGCAATCATCGCTAACACTGAACAGGCGAGGCCAAGTAATCGTACCCAGCCCAAGTTGCGCGTAAACGTGAGGCTAAGGGCAAAAGCGAGCGGAAACATCAACACCAATGAGAGATCATTTGGGTCGCCCAGCATTGAACCTAATTGGCGGCCTATGGTGACGCGAGTCCCTTCCACTAAACCTACACCGTTAATTGAATTACTGATGGCGACGCAGGCAATGAGTAAACCGGCAAAAATGATCAAAATAGAGATGCGTTTGATGTTCGATGTGTTGGTGACAAGCCATGTGATGGCTAGTGACATCACGATGATTTTCCAGTAGATATTTTTGAAATACTCAATTGCGATACCCCGGTTGGCCGCAAAAACAATGCCGATAATAACCAGAATCCAAAACGCAGTCATCCAATTGAGGATTGGATGCCAGAACGGTTTTAGCTCTCGGCTGATGATCATATGCCACATTAATGCGCTCAAAGAGCCAAGCGAAAGTAAAAGAGGAATTCTTAAATTGTAGAGCGATGGTATCGCTTCATGAATACGGAAAAATGAAAAAATAACAAATAGGCTCACCAACCAAAATGTTTGGTTGATAACAAACAGTGCACCAAGAGGGAGTAAGCATAAAACGATAACCAGTTTCGGGTCAGGCACAAATATCCATCCTACAGTCAGCAGGGCACAAACCGAGATGACAATAAATAGATGGAGATTGGGCGTTGCCTGCCTCATATATACAACCTTGTAATCGCATTACGCAGTTTTTGCGTTGGCACGTTAACTAATTTGTAGTGGTGAGCGAATGCCAATAACAGTAATAGTTCTAAGCAAAGCGTAGCAGCGCCAAAACCAATGTGATCAGTCAGCCATGGAGTAATTGCGAATAGTGTGGTTAACGCCACAAATAGGCATAAACCCAGCATATGATAAGGGAGCGTGTTAGCTCGCTGGCTGCAGATAAATACCACGCACGTTCGCAAAAATTGGGCGAGAACAATGCCGAATGAAACAACCCAAACAGTATGGTGGGGAAGTTTCCAGACGAGCATACCAATTAGAATAAGAGCGAATGAAGTAACAGCGAGGTTTATCTTAAGCAGAGTTTGAGTTTGTTTGGCTTTTAGCAGTCCGATATTGAGCAATTCAGTTAATTCTTTAAACAACATTGCAAGCACAGCCAGGCTAATTAACTGGGTAGCAAGTTGATAGTCAGCAGGAAGGAAAGTGGCGATAAACAGTTTACCTAACCACGCAATCACGACCGTAACTAAACAGGCATAGACGAGGCCGATTTGTGTGAAATTCGTGGCTGATTGAGCACCTTGGTTTTGCCAATATTCAAAGCGTTTTGGCATCCACCACATATGAAATGGCTGCAGCAAAATGCCGACTGCCAAGGCAAACTTTAGCGCGATCGCATATTGAGCTAAAAGTTCGACATTGCTTGCTTTTACCAGTAACCAACGTTCACCACCATTAAGACCAAAAGCGATAAGAGCTGACCACATGATAGGTAAGCAGTACTTTAGGTATTGTTTTAATTGTTCAATGGATAGCAGTGATAGTTCAAAACGGTTGTAGACATGCAGTATTGTTAATTGCAAAAAGGCACTAAATACGCCGACGGAAAGAACCGCGGTCACGGTTGGGTAGAGCTGTACAATGGCAAGAATTAGCCCAACTTGAACGACACTGCAAAACACACTGATTTTAAAAAACGCTAAGGCATTATTCTGTAATCTTAACCATGCCAAACTGATTTCTAATCCGCCTTGAATCACAAGCACGCTCGCCATGAGTACCATTTGAATTGGGGTAATGAAATTAAACGCAACAAACGCAAAGGTCCCCGTATTTAAGTGGCTAATTAGCAGATAACCAGCACCCAATAAGCTCACAATAAGTGCAGATAGGGTGATTGATGAGCAATACAGCTGACTAGTGGTTTTCTTTTGTTGATGTTTTTGGTCGATAACCGCGACGAAACGGTAGAGGTTTTCATGCATGGCTAACGACACAAAAAGAGCGAAGAAAATTTGTGTCACTGAAATAAGTTCAAGTCGACCAACTTGCTCAACGCTTAAGTAGTAAGTCATGACAGGTAACGTGATCAGCGAAGCGCCTCGTAAGCAGAGTAAGGCGATGCCGTATAACAGCATGCTATTCAACGCAGAGTTTCGTGCTAAGCCGCCAATCATCCTTTTTTACCCTCAGCCACAATAGATGCAGCCTGCGCGTGAGCGGAGTTGAACTGCGAAACTGAAGTAACGATACTTCGATAGCAATCCTCGGCTTGATACTGTTTGGCAAGTTTGAACGCTTGGATCTGAATGGCTTCGAGTTTTTGTGGCTGAAGCTGTAAAAAAATGAGTTTGGCAGCAAGTTCGTCAGCATCTCCAGCCATGTATTTTATGCAATTCTCGCCATCGGTTAGCTGGGTATCCCAGTAACTACCATCTTGAGGAATAAGAACGCACTGACCAGCGGCGAGAGACTCTAAGATCGATAAACCGAACGGCTCTTTGGTGCTGGTAGAGACAAAAATGCCGCATTGCTGGCGTAATTCATCTAGATTAGCAGGATCATGAAACCACTCTGTAAACGGAACTGGCACAGGCGCTTCGGAGATATTGAGATTAATGTTTTTCGGTTTGATATAACAAACAGTGGTTGGTGTTGGGAGCTCTTGATTCACCGACCGTAAGGCATCCACAAACAGATCCAAGCCTTTCCATTTCAGGAGTGACGCAGCCCAAAAACAGTGATTGTTTCCGACTCGGCAACGCGATGGCCACTGCTTGTGAGATAAGCCGTTGACGAAAGGTTGGAACTTGTTGAGATTCAGATATTGATTTGCGAGGGTATCGCTAATATCCAAGCTAAACCTGCGGGTGAAATAGCGCATTAACGCACTATTAAGGCTTTGTTTAGTTGAGGGCAAATAGAACACTTTTTCAGTCTGAGTGAGACACCAACCAATCGCTCCTGATGTCGCCACATCGCCGTGAATCAGCTGAATGATTGGTTTGTTTAGTAAGTAGTTCACTAGGTAAAGTGACATATCAACGCCAGGGCCTGATGCGGCAATAAATCGGTCTACCTTATTGATTCGAATTAAACAAACAGCTAACAGCAAACAGAAATAGAGTTGGTTTAACCAAAACCATACTCCGCTGCATTGGCGACTTAACCAAGGTATTGCGGTGATTGAAATGATTTTGATTTCATGGTTTGCCGCTAATTCACTTTGCTGCCAAAACGCTTTATCGACGGTGACGATAGTAAAATGGACATCGTCTTGCTGACATTGGCTAAGTGCTTCACTGGTGGCTATTTTAGAGCCGCCTTTAAACGGGATGGGATCAAAGATCAGATTATGAAGACGCATGATCACCTCCTTTGTTGTTGCGTTTGGCTTTACGTTTAGCGAGCGCCGTTTTCACTGGTTTCAGATTGTCTTTGAGTGGTGGAAATTCGAGCTCTTCGAGAGTTAGTAGCCGTGAATACAAGGCTTCGATTTGCGCGACATAGCGAAGGACACTAAAGTGTTGTTTGACATGTTGATATGCGCTTTCTGCAATAACTTGGCACTCTTGAGGATGGGAATGAACGCAGCGCATCATATCGAAGATGGGGCCAAATCCTTGATTGACATACAACAGGCCAGTTTGCCCATGGTGAATAATCTCAGGGATTCCACCCTCAAAAGGGGCAATGACGGTTCTTTTGGCGATAGCCGCTTCAGTTACCACTAAACCAAACGCTTCTTCTCGTGCGCCACTCACAAATGCGTCACAGCCTTTAAGCCAGCCAACCACGTTCGCTTGCTCGCCAACAAAATGTACGTTCTGCTCTAAATGCAGTTTTTGGCATAACGCATTGAGGTTTTCTCGCTCTTCTCCTTCACCAATGACCACTAGGTGGCTGTTTGGGTATTCAAGCAATAAATGACGTAACGCGACCATTATTCTATCTATCCCTTTGCGGTAGATTAATGATCCGACAGTGGCAAATACCACTGCGTCATTGCCGATTTTTAGGCGCTGTTTGACGTCGACTTGCGGTTGAATTTCAAGACGTTCGATATCAATGCCATTGTGTACGACTTCAAGGCGTTCGGCGGGAAAACCATCTCTTTTTAGGTTTTGTGAAATCGCATCGCTCGCGGTGATGATGTATGGCGAGAGGTGAAGTCCTAACGTCATTCGGTCGCGACCAATATAGTCGCTATGCAGGTGAGTAATCATCGGACAACGGTTATAGCGCGCAGCAAGTGCCATCCATTGACAAGGTGCAGCGCTGTTGACGTGAACCAAATCAATCTGCTGCTCAGTGATTAATTGACGACCTTTACCTATCAATTTGATCCAACTTTTTACGTCTACTTTCGGTGAATTCCAACCCATTAAGATTGGAAAATCATCGAGCTGATAAGGGATACGCAATTCTTCTAGGTGAGGAATCAACATTGAGTTGTTTGTCCAAACGAACGGCTCATATTTGTCAGTGTCAAGATGAGTAAGTAGATCAAGCAGGCAACGTTCGCTACCTCTGACCCACGCATCGCCGTAATGTACATAGAGAATTTTTTTCGTCGTCATATTTACTAGCCTTGCTGCGTTATCATCATATGCATCAAGTTTGCAAGCTAAGTGCCAATAGTGACTTGGTTTTATCTGTATGAATTTTATCGTTTTTTTATTAAGACGAGAGAAGGTAGGGCTGGCGTTTGCAAATTGAGAATCAATTTGGCTTCAATTTAGGTGCGCCGTTGTATATTGCAATTAGCGAAGGAACAATCGCATTCTGCGAATATTCACGCTCAACAGTTTGTTTCGCACGTTGGCGCATTTGATGTTGTTGAACGTTTGAGTAATTTAACCATTCGCTTAGCGCACAAGTAAGCTGCGAGGCATTTTGCACGACAAACCCATTTTCACCATGTTGAATCAGGCTGGGTAATTCACCAACGCTGGTGGCAATGACGATAATCCCTCTAGACATGGCTTCAAGGGCGACCATAGGTAAGCCTTCAAACTCTGAACAAATCACGAGAATAGAAATTGATGGCCAAATGGCGGGCATGTCGGTTTGATGCCCATGAAACATCAGGTTTAATGGAGGGCTAAGCTGCAGTTCTGATTCCATTGGACCCGTTCCGTAGATATGAAAATTTTGTTCAGGAAACTCTCGCGCTAAAGCAACAAATCGTTCAGGCGCTTTTTCAGGACTTAGGCGTCCAACAAACGCAATGTCATCACCAACTGATCGGGTGATACCGCACATATCGATAAAGTTTTTGACGTATATAGAATGACCGTAAACCTTATTGCCTATCGCTTGGCTCACAACGATGGACTGATCGGCAATAGGGGCCGTTATTCGGTCTAACCAATCGTAGACGCGTACTTTGCCAGTTGGCGTTTCTCCGGCGTGATAGGTCGATATAAGCGTTGTATGGGTTACTATCTTTGCGATTTTTGCGAGTAAATTGGCTTTATAGCCATGAGCATGAATGGCTAATGGTTGATGTTGTTTGATTAACCGAATCAGATTACTAAGTGCGTGTTTGGTTGAAACACCCAATACGTGATAAGGGATGTTGGCATCGGCGAGTTTTTTCTCGATTGGTGAAGGAGGAGAATAGTGATTAATAAGCAGGACTTGTACTGGTTGATTATGAGCGATCAACCCTTGCGACAGTTGCAATACATGGGTCTCGATACCGCCAAATAGGCGGCTATCGAGGATTATCCAGATATCATTCGATGAAGGACTGCTCATCTTCGGCTTCCCATGCCTGCTTTTTACGATAGACCGTTGAGGGGCTTAGCTCGAGCAATACTGCGGCATTAATAACATTGCCATCGCAATACTCAATGGCTTGTTGAATGGCTTCACGCTCAATCTGCCACATAGGACGAATCGCAATGCGTTTATTGGTGACACTGTCACCTTGATTTTGAGGCGCATGATTGAGATCGACAGAGTGAGTAGACCCCGTTTCCACTACAGGCGCTTGAACCTGTGCGGCTGGTTGAATCGTGTTGCTGGCCGATTTTTTGGGTGAGCGATGGAACTGTGCAGGAAGATGATCCGCTTTTAGCTGAGCATCATCATTTAGCACCACAATATTACGCATAATGTTTTGCAGTTGGCGCACGTTACCCGGCCATTGGTAGCGTTTTAACAAAATCTCGGCGTCTTTGTTGATTGTTCGGAAGCGCTTGTTGTCCTCTTTGGCGTATTGCTGCATAAAGTGTTTAGCGAGTGTGAGGATGTCGTTACCTCGATCACGCAAAGGCGGCATTTCAATCGGAACCACATGTACGCGATAGTACAAGTCTTCACGGAATCGACCTTCTTCAACTTCTAGCAAAGGGTCACGGTTGGTGGCGCAGATAATTCGTACATCCACTTTTTGTTCTTTTGACGCGCCAAGGGGAGTGAAGGTACCGGTTTGCAAAAAGCGCAGTAATTTTTTCTGCATTTCCAATTCCATTTCACATAGCTCATCGAGAAATAACGTACCACCGTTTGCCAGCGTTGCTGCGCCTTTTCGATCGCTGGTTGCGCCGGTAAATGCGCCTTTAACATGGCCAAAGATTTCACTTTCCATCAAATCTTTGGGTATCGCGCCACAGTTAATGGCGACAAATGGCTGATCAGCTCGGCGACTTTCGTCATGAATGGCGTTTGCACACACTTCTTTACCCGTACCGCTGTCTCCAATAATGAAAACACTGGCTGAAGTTGGGGCGACAGCATCAATGATTTTATATAGCCCTTGCATAGCAATACTGCTGCCGATGAAGCCTCTAAAACGCTGGCGGTCGAATTTACTTTCAATATTCTCAACCAGGTTTTCAAGTTTCGCTCGTTGCAAATGAAGATTGATGGACGTTTTTAGTCGATCGGCTTTAATAGGCTTTCAAGAAAATCTTTGGCGCCTTTGTTCAGCAATTGCACCGCAAGATCGACTGAGCCGTGCGCGGTGGCGATAATCACTGAGGTTGAAATTTGATTCTCATTGAGCCAATCAAGAATCTCTTCACCCTCCATATCAGGCAGCTTTAAATCGAGAATGATCAGTGACGGCAAATTGCGTTCGATAAAGGCTTTGGCTTCTTGCCCAGTTTCGACATGAAATGAATCATCCTCACATACTGCTGATAGAGCAGGGCAAGGGAGGTTGAATCTTCAATTAACAGCACTTTTGGTTTCATCACTGACTTCCTTGTTCGTTGTTATTTTGAGTTCAGGAAAATCCTATCTCTTTTCGTTGGTTAAGCGCTTCCATTGAGCGCAGAGCAAGATCGATGAGTTGCTGATGGTAAGAAAGTACTTCGTCGATTTTGTTTTCCACACACAAAGCTTCAACTCTACGCGCCAATGTTGAGAGCTCGCGATTACCCAAAGCGAGAGAAGTGCTACTTAACGTGTGACTTTCAAATTTAATTAATGCGATGTTTTTATCAGCGAACGCCTGATCTAATACCTGTGAACGTTGCTGAGTTTCTTCTATGTAGTGATCGATCAACATCGGCATTACGCTGGCATCAGTATCTTCAATCATTTGCTGAATAATCGTTTCGTCGACTAGTTCTCCGGTCATGATCTGCTCCTTCAGAAATAATACTGTTGCATATTTCATCCTAATTTAACAATGATCAAATTTTTCAGATAGTTGTAATCTATGTAACCTAAATTGGTTATGCAGGCTTAGTTCACAAAATTATGCAATGTGAGATAACCATTCATTGTTGAGGAGCTTTTTGCTCCATTTGGCTCGAATGGATTTAGGCAGAAATTTGCAGCGATTGAGTTCTCGAACCATCTCTTGTCCGAGCGTTGCTTGATTGTGATTGTTGAGCATACAACCGAGCACATTCGCATCCGCTTGTTTTAGCAGCTCAAACGCTTTCACCAATTGGGCTTGTTTGGTTTCCCCTCCTTGCACCACAATCAAAGTGTGTTGACACGCTCGAGCGATGGATTGAGCAGGAATAATACCTTCAGAATGGTCGAGAATCGGTGACGTATCGATGATGATGCGCTCGAAGTCTCGATGCCATGTTTGAATCTTTTCGCTCAAATAGTGCGGATTGCGATAGCTCACCACATCAGGGCCTGTTTTCGCTACGGTGATTCCGGTGAAAATACCTTGATGATCATTGGCTTGTAGCCATTGAATCTCAGTCTCGTCCTCAGCAGTTAAACAAGGTTGAGGCGTGTAAGCGGAGCCGAGTAGATTCAAATCAACCAATAGTGTTGAATAGCCAGCCAGTAGATAGCGTTCCGCCAATGCTGATGCAATAGAGGAAACTCCCGATTGAGTGTGACAGGCGGTGACACAAATTGAACGTGTTTGCGCGACTTCGGCGCTGAGAAATAACTGCTCAAGTTCATTCATAGTGGCATTGATCATTACAGCGCTCCTATGACAACGATGGTGGTGGCCAGTCTTAAGATATCTTCTAGACCCACTCGCGCTTTTTCGAAAAAGCTGTCACGACGGTCAGGAATATAAATGGTATCGCCAGCTCTTATGACAGGGAGCTGATAAATGTTGGCGGTCTTACTAAATTCAACCAAATTAAAGGTTCGCGCTTGACCCTGACAACAAGACATATTGACCACAGAAATTTTTTCTACATAGGCGTTATCATCGGGGCCGCCCGCTTCTGCGAGGATATCTAAGATGGTCATATTGTCATTAAATACATAGCGCCCCGGCTTATTGACTGCACCTAGAATACGCACGGTTGACTCTTTAGAACGATCAAGCCAGTTCTTGTTTTTTTCTGGGATGTAGATGGTGTCGCCCATAGTGACGTTGGGTAGTAGTGACTCATCACCAGTTTCAAAATAGAGCGATAGATTGAGCTTACTTACCTCGGCATATTCTTTGTCTCTGTGCGTGACACGAATATTGTGAATATCCGCATCCTTGGTTGGACCATCAGCAGCAGAGAGAATGTCGAGAAAGTGCATGTCTGGCGTGAAGCGATAACGCCCAGGCGCATTAACCTGACCAAACACATAGATAGAAGCGTCAGAGCTTTGTCTTACCCATTGTGATTTGTTGTCTGATGGATCTTGCGGCAAATCATGAATACGTACGATGGTTCCGGCACTAATACGAGGTAAGTCCGCCAGTGGTGCACCGTTTAATATGTATTCATCAAGGTTGAAGGTGGTTAATTTGCCATTACCCGTTACCACCTCAATTTTCGTCGTGTCTGCTCGCAGAGTGGGGCCGCCAACGTGGGCAAGCAAGTCCATTAAATCCATTTCATCCGACCATTCGATTCGCCCGGGACGAACCACTTCACCAATCACTTTGACCGCTCGATCTGGTGCGATTTTTAGCCATGATTTTTCGTTCATGTCGGTTTTTTCAGGGACAAATATTGCATCACCGGGTGAGATTGATGGGGGTTTACGACCCGTTAAGCCTTCGGTGTAGGCAGTTAAATCGAATTTGATGACTTGCCCGTTACCTTTAATCAAACGAATTTGGCGTGATTCAGCAAAACGAGTTGGTCCACCCGCATTGGCGAGGATATCCATAAAGGAAGCGCCTTGTTTGCCCTCGTAAGCACCAGGGTGTGCTACTTCACCCATGATATAAACGACATTGGCACCAGCTTTGATCTCTTCTTCCTGTTTAGGGACGAAAATGGTTGTGCCTTCGGAAAGGCTTGGCAGTAGTGATTCATCACCTGAATCAAGATAGCTTTTAAGATTAAACAGCTTAGGCGAGTTGTTGCTGATCACGCGAATTTGTTCCACTGATGCATAACGGGTTACACCGCCCGCACGCATCAAAATGTCAACCAAACTCGCGTCAGGTTTATACTCAAATGACCCCGGAGCATTGACTTCACCAAACACTTTAATCGCGGTACGGCTGTTGGCACTATCACCAGAGTTGGCTTGTTTTGCAGCATCAAATTGTTGCTCAATATTGCCAACTAAAGGAGATGCAGGAACGAAAATACTGTCGAGAGATTGAAGAGCGGGCAGGATGGTTTCATCGCCACTATCGAGAAACGCTTTGTAGTTAAAGGCGAGTTTCTCTCTACCTCGTTTCACCATCATATTGTTCAGTTGGGCGCCAGAGCGCAACCCTCCAGCGGCGTGCAATGCGGTTTGAATGTTGGCGTTTTTTGGTAGAGTGTATTCACCCGGTGACTTCACGTAACCTTGCACTGAAATCAGTAGTTGCTGTTGCGAGATGTAGACGTTCGCCGATGAAAGGTCACGAAAGACGGTTTTTAATGCCGTTAATACCGTATCAGACAGTTGCTGCTCGTTATAACCGGCTACATATACCGTGCCGACCTCTGGTAAATTGATGCGTCCGCGTTTATCCACTTGAAAACCACGATTAAGTGATTCTTCACCCGGCAAGTCGATTTGAATTAAGTCGCCTATTTGAACTCTTGCTTCCTCTGCTTGTAGAGTGGCGAATGGAAATAGAAACACCAGCAGTAGCAACCAGCGGCTAATATTCATAACGATAGCCTCCTTGTAACTTCTCTTGGATGAATTCTTCCGTTGCGATGACCTCGATACTTACTCGGCGATTGGTTAATCTCACGCCATCGCTCATGCCTTCATATAGCGGTAGCGTGTCACCAAGTGAGTTGGTTTTGATTCGACTAGGCTCGAGACCGAAAATGATGAGATAGCGTTTGACTTGGTTGGCACGTCCAAGCGCGAGTTTTTGGTTGTAATCTGCATCACCAGTGGCGTCAGCGTGACCAGTAATCGAGAGGTGCAAAGACGGGTTATCTCGTAAAATATTGGCCGCACGAGCTAGATGTCCCATGTATTTAGGGTTTACTTCGATAGAGTCATAAGCGAATTGGTTATCGATATTAAGCAGATCAAATAGTTGGTCGATAATCGCCAATTGTGTTCTGAAGTCGGTTTCGTTAAGCGGTGGGACGCAGTTTGCTTGCGAAGTAACATAATCGAGTTGACGTTCTAACTCGCCCAGACGCTTGCGCTGAATCACGAGATCGTTGGCGGCATCAATCAGAAGTCCACCATCAAGTTCTCGCGCAATACGATTTTGCTTCTCTAGCGCTTGCACGACTGCTGCGGGGAAACACCAACGTGCACCTTCGCGAATTAAAGAATCCAAATGAAGTTTTGTCAGCTGCCAATCAAACCTCAGCCCATGTTCAGGACCTAACGGTTCATCGGGCATAACAGGCGCGAATCCGTTATCAATGTGCTGCTCAGCTAATCCACCTTGGCCTTCTGGTGGGAAGTTGGTACAACCTTGCAGACCAAATACTAGCGTAGCCAAGAGAGCAGCAAGCGCCGGTTTCGCACCGAATGCATTTTGATTTAAGAGCTGTTTACTTTTGTCATTTTCATTTCTTATTGCTTTGAGGTCGCCAACCATACTGCCTGCCTTTTTAGTTATGAATCGTAGCAATTCACGGGAATCGCTTTATCGATGCGAAGTAGGCTAATAATTTCGAGAGGTTGTCCGGCTACGTGCTCAATTCGCATATTGCGCTGCTTTTCAACTAATCTCTTATATAAATAAACTAGTGCACCCACACCAGATGGATCAAGAAATTGCACATTTCTGAAGTCAACTGTGACATCGCTATGATTTTGATTTGCAATTACATAGTCGATTTGTCGTTGAGCGCTTCTGCTGCCATCAGCGTCAAGATTTCCATTAATCGTTAGCGTCAGCGTTTGTCCGTTGGTTTCGATTTTGTGTAGTTCCATGATGATTCTCCTTGGTTTTTCTTAATCAATACACGGAACGTGCCAAAATAAAATGCAATAAAACAATTGTTTAGTTTGTATTTGTGTGCTGTTGTCAAAATGGGATGCGATATTCTCAATTTGAGAATCAATAAGAAAAATAATAAAAACAGGGATTACAGATTTGAGATATTTCGCTTACTGAGTGTAAGTCGTGTGACCCGAGCGATGAGCTTGCAACCTTTCTTGTAGAACAAAGCCCGCAAGTGCGGGCCTTTAATCATTGTATATTTCGCATTGAAAAAGGAGTTACAGACAGTTAGTACAACTGACCATCAACCAACACCGCTTGCGAGCGGTAATCGCTGTTGAGGATGGTAGCAGCTGCGCGGTAACCCGCTTGCAGTTTACCTAAATCACTGACATGCATTGCTTTAGCGGGATAGGTAGAGGCCATTTTGAGTGCTTCAGCTTCATCAATGCCCCAAGCGATAACATTGGCGACGGACTCATCCATACCAATATGTGCACCAGCAAGGCTACCAGCGGAGTTCACCAATTTGTTGTCTATCACTTCGATGATTTGCCCATCAAGTTCAAATCGATTGGTTTTGCTGCCAACAGTTGCCATGGCATCTGTCACAATAAGCAGCTTACCTTGAGGTTTGATTCGATGAGCGAGTAACACGCTTTGCGGATGAACATGAATGCCATCAGTAATGATTGAGCACCATGCTTCATTGGTATTCAGTGCCGTACCGACCACCCCTGGTTCACGTCCTTCAAATGGCGACATCGCATTGAATAAATGAGTAAAACCATCGACGTTCGCAAGCTTATCCGCAGTGAGCTCTTCAGATTTCGCATTACTATGACCACACGACACCACCACGCCTTTACGTTGAAGACATTGTAGGGCGTCTAGTGACATATTTTCAGTCGCGGCCGTGACCAATACTTTGGCGTATTTTGGCCATGGGAATGCTTCTAAATCGGCAAGGCTAGGCGAGTAGAACAACGTTTCATCGTGCGCCCCTTTTTTAGCAACATTGAGCCACGGGCCCTCAATATGAACACCCAATATACCGGGAATGCGATCCAGCACGGCTTGCTCTGCGGTGGTAAGTGCTTTGGCGATATTTTGTGGGGTTGAGCTGATTAACGTTGGTAATAGATAAGCGGTACCAAACTTTCGATGAGCCTGACAGATCGTTTCGATACTGGTAGGGCTAATCTCAGAGTTAAACATGACATCGCCACCACCGTTGACTTGAATGTCGATAAATCCAGGGGCAATAATGCTATCTGGAAAATGCTGACAATCGATGTCTTCCGGCAGTTGGCTGATCGGCATCACCCGATAAATCGACTCATTTTTCCACACTAATGCCGCATCTAGATGATACTGTTCACCATCAAAGATCTTCGGTGCCGAGATCGCTTTCATTACCATTAGTCTTCCTTGTTAAATTGAAATGCCGCGCCGAGTAAACAGGCATCATAATCGCCTTGTGCGGCGACAACGGCTACTTGAAACGCCTTTGGGCGCTCCAAGATTTGTTGTTGCACTCGTTGCAGGTAAGCATCGGCTAAGCCAACGCCACCGCCAAGCACCACCATATCTAAATCCAATGTTGCCTTCAAATTGCAACACAAAGTGGCAATGGCTTTGGCACTGTGATGAATGATCTCTTCGGCATCTGGATTCGTTTTTGCGTGTTCAAATAATTCAACATTGCTCAAGGGTGGATTGAAGCGTTGATCACTAGCACGTTTTATCGCTGTGCCAGAAGCGATGGCCTCGACACAACCAATTTGTCCGCAACCACAGAGTGGGCCATTGGGATCAATGGAGAAGTGCCCAACGTGACCCGCCAGCCCAGTGATACCACTATGTAGTTTGCCATCAATAATAATGCCACCACCTACGCCAGTTGATACGGTAATAAACGCCATGTTTCGAACAGATTTAGGCAGTTTAGTGTACTCATACCATGCGGCGGCCTGCGCATCGTTTAACATTGCAACTGGCAGATGGGTTAATTGATTAAGAGCGTGAGCCAAAGGAAAGGGCGCTGGAAACGCGAGGGTATCAGGATTGATGGATGATATCCCTTTTTCAGTCACCAAGCCGGTTGTCGATACGCCGATTTGCTTAATAGCATCAAGCCAATCGGCAGCATGATCCAGAATCGTTTGAGCAAAGCTATCTGCTTGCTGAACGAGTGGAGTAGGAAATTGGCGACGTTCGACAATAACATCGTTTTCTACCAATCCGATTGCGATTTTAGTACCGCCGATATCAATCGCCAATGTAGACATTACAACGCTCCTGCTTTTCTCGTTTCTGAGTTAAACCAATCAATCATCACTTCAAGGCGTGTTAACGCTGAGCCGACAGTCACGGCTGTTGCGCCGTGGGCAATAGCCTTCGCTGCAAGCTCTGGTGTGTTGTAACGTCCTTCAGCCATAGTAAAGAAACCGGCTTTGTAGAACTGCTCAACGAGTTGCAAGTCAGGTTCAATTGGTTCTTCATCGCCGACATAACCCGATAGAGTCGAGCCGATAATGTCGACGCCTTGCTCGTTTGCCCACAAACCATCTTCGAAGTTTGAGCAGTCAGCCATCGCAAAGCAGCCACTTGCTTTAATGGCATTTGCAATCACATCACGATTTTCAGGGCGAGGGCGATTGGTCGCATCAAACGCAATGATGGTCGCGCCTGCTTCAGCGAGTGAAGCAACATCACAAACATAAGGCGTGATACGCACCGGACTGTCCGTTAAGTCACGTTTAACAATGCCAATAATTGGTATTGTTACAGCGTTAGACACCGCTTTTACGTTGTCGACACCTTCGATACGTAGTGCTTGTGCACCGGCTTGTTCTGCCGCCTGTGCCATCGCGACGATGAACTCGGTCTTTTCTAATGGACTGCCAACAACTGGTTGTATTGAGACAACGGTTTGACCTTGGAGTAACGCTTTTAATTCATTGATATTAAGTGATTTTGTTCTCACGTTTGGCCTCTCAAAAGAATTTTCAACGCGGAATAAAGGTCATCTCTGCCTTAAAAACTCACCAATTAAAGTAGGTAGAAATCTTGTTGTTGGTGAATTTCTGTCCGCGATCACATTTCAAAAAGTTGGTTTGAAAATAATCTTCACCACTATAATAATTCATAACGAAAATAATTTTCAAACAAAATAAAAATCTTTTAAATCCGTGAAACTAGGTAGATAACAACAATAAGGGAACACTATGAAAGCCATGAACAAGATTACTTTCGCAATGCTTGCTTTAGGATTTGCTGTATCCACTCAAGCTGCGACTACTTTGAAAATGGGTATGCAACCATCAGTAGGTTCAGTGGAATATGACTCTGCAAAACTTATGGCAGACACCATTGAAGAGCTAAGTAAAGGTGAGATGAAAGTTGCTATCTACCCAAGTGCTCAATTAGGTGATGACCGTGCGATGCTGCAACAGTTATCAATGGGCGACCTAGACATTACTTACGCTGAATTTGGTCGTATGGGTCTTTGGATCCCACGCGCTGAAGCAGTCATGCTACCTTACGTTGCGCGTGACTTTGCCCACCTACAAACCATTTTTAATTCTGATTTCGGCCAAGGTGTGCGCGAAGAAATGTTAACCAAGTTTAACTGGCGCGCTTTGGACACTTGGTACAACGGTACTCGTGAAACGTCGTCAAACCGTCCTTTAAACAATATTGAAGACTTTAAAGGTTTGAAACTGCGTGTACCTAACGCAAAAGCCAACTTGAACTTTGCCAAACTATCTGGCGCATCACCAACACCGATGGCGTTCTCAGAAGTGTACCTTGCACTGCAAACTAACGCGGTGGATGGACAAGAGAACCCATTGCCAGCAATCAAGACGATGAAGTTCTACGAAGTGCAAGCGAACTTGGCGATGACTCATCATATTGTGAACGATCAAATGGTGATCATCTCTGACACGACTTGGCAAAAACTGACTGAAGAGCAACGCAATATCGTTAGTCAAGCGGTTGAAATCGCGGGTAAAGCTCACACCGAGTTTGTTAAACAACAAGAAGCAGACTTGATTTCGTTCTTCGAAGCGGAAGGTGTGAACGTGACTTACCCTGATTTGGCTCCGTTCCGTGAAGCAATGCAACCGCTATACACTGAGTTTGAAGAAAAACTTGGTGAGCCAGTAGTGAAAAAGCTTGCTGCAATGTAAGTAGCCAAATCCAACTCTGGATTTAGTTGAAGTATCAATTTCTAAGCTGGCCGTAACAGGCCAGCTGTGGAGTTCAAAATGTTACGCAAGATTATCGATAATATAGAAGAGATCATTACGGTACCACTGATGGCATCTTTGCTAGTGGTTCTGACATGGCAAATCGTAAGTCGTTGGTTTTTAAACTCACCTTCATTATGGAGTGAAGAGTTAGCGCGCGTTTTGTTTATGTACATGTGTATGATTGGTTGTTCAATGGCAATCAAGCGTGGTGCTCACGTTAACATTACGTTTTTCTCGGACAAGTTACCTGAAAAAGCTCGTATTGCTTTAGTCCTTTCACTTGAACTTGCTGTTCTTCTATCGATTTTCGCCATTATTTATCTTGGCTATCAGCATGTTCAACGTACTGCTTTCTTTGAACTAATTACCCTTGGCATTTCGAGCAAGTGGCAAACCTATGCATTACCGCTTGGTGGCTGCTTTATGGTTTTCCGTCAAGTTCAGAAACTTATTGGGATTGCAAAGCAATTTGCAAATGTCGACAAGCAAGTTGTCGCTTCTGATTCACAGATGGCAGAGAGGTAATAAATCATGGCAACTTCTATTTTTGGTTGGCTAGGTCTGCTATTTGCGGGTATGCCAGTCGGCTTTTCACTTATTTTCGTTGCGCTGTTATTTCTTTTATTAACTGGCAGTACCGGTATTAACTTTGCTGCGCAGCAAATGATCACGGGTGTTGATAACTTTACTCTACTATCAGTACCGTTCTTTGTATTAACTGGCCACTTAATGAATAGTGCCGGTATTACCGAGCGTATTTTCAACTTTGCGAAAGCGATGGTTGGGCACATTACCGGTAGCTTGGGCCACGTGAACATTATGGCAAGTTTGCTGTTCTCAGGTATGTCTGGCTCAGCATTGGCAGACGCTGGTGGTCTAGGTCAGTTAGAAATCAAATCGATGCGCGATGCAAAATACGACGATGATTTCTCAGGCGGTTTGACGGCAGCATCTTGTATTATTGGCCCGCTAGTCCCACCTTCAGTGCCACTGGTTATTTACGGTGTGGTATCGGGTACGTCAATCGGTGCGCTTTTCCTTGCTGGTGCAGTCCCTGGCATCTTATGCTGCCTTGCTCTGATGATCATGAGTTACTTTATCTGTAAAAAGCGTGGCTACATGGTGTTACCAAAAGCGAGTGGCCGTGAACGCTTGGTGGCATTTAAAGAAGCTTTCTTGTCGTTGCTAACCCCAATTATCATTATTGGCGGTATTTTCTCAGGTAAATTTACGCCAACAGAAGCAGCAGCCGTTTCATCTTTATACGCATTATTTTTAGGTACCGTCGTTTATAAGCAGCTAACGCTAGCAGGCTTTGTGGATATCCTAAAAGAGACCGTTAACAACACCGCAGTAGTGGCGCTAATGGTAATGGGTGTCACTGTGTTTGGTTGGATTGTTGCTCGTGAACAATTACCACAAATGCTGGCAGATTTCTTTTTAAGCATCAGTGATAACCCGTTAGTGCTATTGCTTCTAATCAACTTGTTACTGCTGTTCTTGGGAACATTTATTGAATCACTCGCGCTATTGTTGTTGTTGGTTCCGTTCCTCGTTCCTGTTGCGGTTTCAGTGGGTATCGACCCAGTACACTTTGGTGTAATGGCGATTCTTAACCTAATGATCGGTATTTTAACTCCACCGATGGGCATGGCGCTGTTTGTGGTTGCAAGGGTAGGTGACATTCCATTCCACGTACTGACTCGCGGTGTAATTCCACTGCTAGTGCCACTGTTTATCGTTTTAGCACTCGTTGCGATTTTCCCTCAGTTTACTCTGTTCTTGCCTGAGCTATTCCTCGGCTACGGACAATAACAATTCAATGTAATTAACAAATGAGCCGCTGCGGCGGCTCCGATTTAGTAGGATCGAAAAATGAACAAATTGACAGGTTTGATTGCAGCTCCACACACACCATTTGATATCAATAACAAAGTGAACTTTGCAGCGATCGATCAAATTGCTGAACTGCTTATCGCACAAGGTGTCACTGGTGCTTATGTTTGTGGCACAACAGGTGAAGGTATCCACTGTTCAGTAGAAGAGCGTAAAGCGATCGCTGAGCGTTGGGTTAAGGCTGCGGATGGTAAATTGGACATCGTTCTTCACACTGGTGCGCTAAGTATTGCTGATGCCGTTGAGTTAACGAAACACGCGGAAACGCTCGATATTCTGGCAACTTCTGCAATTGGCCCTTGCTTCTTTAAGCCGGGCAGTGTGGATGATTTGGTTGAATACTGTGCGCAAATCGCAGCGGCTGCACCATCAAAAGGCTTCTACTACTACCATTCAGGTATGTCGGGCGTAAATCTTGACCTTGAGCAGTTCCTCATTAAAGGTGAACAACGTATTCCAAACCTATCGGGTGCGAAATTTAACCATGTGGATCTGTACGAGTACCAACGCGCGGTTCGTGCTTGCGGTGGTAAGTTCGATATTCCATTTGGCGTAGACGAGTTCTTACCTGCTGGCTTGGCTGTCGGCGCAGTGGGTGCAGTGGGCAGTACGTATAACTATGCGGCGCCACTTTACTTGAAGATCATTGAAGCATTTAACAAAGGCGATCAAGCAACGGTAACCTCGCTAATGGACAACGTCATTGCGCTGATTCGTGTATTGGTTGAATACGGCGGTGTGGCAGCAGGTAAAGCGGCAATGCAATTGCACGGTATTGATGCGGGTAACCCACGTACACCAATTCGTTCACTCACTGATGCACAAAAAGCCGATGTGGTAGCGAAAATGCGTGATGCTGGCTTTCTAAATCTTTAAGTTTGAGCGTGGCAATAGGGTGTGTCTCTATTGCCACTTGTTACTCACAGAGTTACTAGTTGCAGTAAATTTTATCAATGCGACGGAAAGAATCGTCTAGTCGCTCGAAGAATCGGTGATATTTACTTCAAGTAGTCTGAATTCTAGGGTGTTTTGACGCTATTTGGTGTCAATAATCCACCGTTTTTGATATTTTTGCCGCAGCAAAAATGATGATGTTGACACGAGGCAACGTATGGGCTCACCAAAAAATTTGTTAGTTCGACTGCGTTCGAACATCGAGCCGTTAAGCAAGAAATTGCGAGTAGTAGCGGAATATATTTCGGAAAATGCGAATGAAGTTCAGTATCAAACCATTACCGATCTTGCGCGTAATACCGCTACCAGTGAAGCGACTGTCGTACGTTTGTGCCGAGATATGGGCTATAAAGGTTATTCGGACTTTCGCATGGCGTTGGCTGTCGATCTTTCTCAATCTCAGTCGGCCCAACAAGTTGATATCGAAGGCGATGTCTGTGATGTCTCGGCGCATCATGCTTCGGCCAGTTTGCTTGATACGGCGAAATTGATTGATCGTAAAGCGTTGGCTCGCATCTGTGATTTAGTCCATAACGCGCACTTTATTAGTTGTGTTGGCGTTGGGGCATCAAGCATTGTTGGTCGCTACCTTGCATTTCGCTTGTTACGTATCGGTAAGAAAGTGACTATGTATGAAGATACGCATTTGGCGGCGATGAATGCCGTGCGTAGTGGACAAGGTGATTTATGGTTTGCCGTTTCCAGCTCAGGCTCAACCCGAGAAGTGATTCATGCAGCCACGCAAGCGCACTCTCGCAAAGTCCCGGTTATCGCATTAACTAACATCAGTCATAGCCCGTTGAGCGCGATTTGTACCGAAATGCTTGTTGCAGCCAGACCTGAAGGTCCATTAACAGGTGGCGCATTTGCTTCTAAAGTGGGCGCGTTGTTGCTGGTTGACGTCTTGGTGAACTCGTTGTTAGAGCAATACCCAGAGTATTCAGAATCGGTGCTTGAAACGGCTGAGGTCGTCGTACCGTTGCTGAAGTAAACATTAGATTTTAAGGCCTGCGCTTTGCGGGCTTTATTTTGCAGTTTTATGAAGGAAAAATCCTTTTTAAGTGTAGTCGTGGAAAATATTTTTGTTATATGCAGGAGATAAAGGCCGACAGAGCCAAATTGAATGCGCTAATAAGGAAATAAAGAACATGAAACCATTAAATTCTGTACTAATGACAATACCCTTGCTTGCGGCTTTTTCTGTCGCAGCGAATCAAACTTGGCCAGACTTACCTGTCGGTGTGAAAAACGGCATCGGTGCACAGGTAGATTCAAAAATTTATGTGGGTTTAGGCTCAATGGGACAACAGTTTTACATGTTGGACCTTGAAAACCTAGATAAGGGTTGGCAAAAGCAAGCAAGCTTTAGCGGCCCGGCTCGTGATGGAGCAACGGCAACGGTAATTGGTGATGATATCTATATCTTTGGTGGTTCGGGCAAGGCCGATGCGAAAGACAAATCGCCAGTGATTTTTGATACGGTTTATCGCTTTGATTCGAGTGAAAACAAATGGTCACAAATGAGTACCAAGGCGCCAGTAGGCCTTTTGGGGGCGGCTTCTTATTCACCAGATAATCAACAAGTGGTTTTCTTTGGCGGTTACAACAAACCTTTATTCGACAAATATTTATCAGACATTCTTACCACTGACCAAAAAGCAGAACCGAAAAAATGGCAAAAGATTGTCGATGATTACATGGGGCTAAAACCCGTTGATTACCAATGGAACCGACAAGTTCTTAGCTTCAATCCAAACACCAATCAATGGCAGGAACTGGGTGCATCCCCATATTTGCCAAACTGTGGGTCGGCATTGGTTGCCAATCAAGAAAACGCACTGCTGATTAGTGGTGAAATAAAACCCGGTCTGCGTACAGCAGAAGTAAAAACCTATCAATTTGGTCAAGCGCAACCTTGGGTCAGTGAGCATCCGTTGCCAACGCCTGAATCACAACCACTGCAAGAAGGCGTTGCTGGCGCATTCGCGGGTATGAGCAATGGTGTGGTGATTGTTGCAGGTGGCGCAAACTTCCATGGTGCCAAGCTTGCGTTTGATAAAGGCAATATGTTTGCTCACAACGGATTGAAAAAGCGTTCAACGAGGAAACGTACGTGTTTATGGATGGCGCTTGGAAACAAGGTAGCGATCTCACTGAAGGCATTGCATATGGTATTTCATTTACGCTGCCACAAGGGGTATTGATGGTTGGCGGTGAGAAACCGGATGCATCATCAAGCACCAAAGTAGCGATGCTATCTTGGGATGGTAAACAAGTAGAACAACAGGACTAATAATGAAGATGCATTTTTCACCTTTACCTTCTTTGCCATCGGGCCTAAAGAATGGTGTGGGATTTTCTAATCACGACGCTATCTATACCGGACTTGGAAGTTTAGGTGAGAAATGGCTGATGCTAGACCTTGCCAATCCAAGCGATTGGCAAGAAAAAGCGGCATTTCCAGGAACACATCGCAGTGATGCGGTGTGTATACCCGTAAGCGGTGGCTGTTATGTTTTTTCAGGAGCGGGCACTACTGAAGAGCTTGGTTATACAACGGTGCTAACCGACGGTTATTACTACGATTGCTCGGAAGATGTGTGGAGCTTAGTTACAGAGCAAATCCCGGTTGGGCTGCTAGGCGCTGCGGGGTTTGCCATGGATGACAGTCTTTATTTTGTTGGAGGCTATAACAAATCTCAGTTTGATGGGTTAATGGCGCAATTAGCTTCTCCTCAATTAAGTGAAGATCCTGATCTTAAACAGGCAACCTTGGTTGAATTTATGTCTCGTCCGATTGAGTCTTATCAATGGAATGACAAAATTTATCGCTTTGATTGTTTGAGTAATCATTGGAGCGTTATCGCGACGAACCCATTTCAAGCCAACTGTGGAGCAGGGGTTTTTCGCACCGACGACAGCTTGATCTTGGTTGAAGGGGAGGTGAAGCCGGGTCTTAGAAGTTTGCACACCAAGAGTTTTCAATTTGGCGATGGTCAATTGTTAGAGACCAATTATTTGCCATCGATTATTGAATGCCATTCTGAGCACGAGGGATTAGCCGGTGCATTGTGCGGTGAGATTGACGACCAATGGATCGTGGCCGGTGGCGCTTACTTTGTTGGCAGTCAAAGTAACTATCGCTCAGAAAAATTCTATAGCCATCAGGGTCTAACCAAAACGTTCACTGACCAAATTTGGTGTTTTGACGGCTGTGAATGGCAACTGGCAGGTAAACTACCTCAAGGATGTGCCTACGGTGTAGCAGTAACCACTGCTGATGCCATGGTGCTCATTGGCGGAGAGACACAAAGCGGTGAAGCACTCACTCAGTGTTATTTGTTAAGGTAACATTCGATTATTAGTGTAAGAAGCGGCTCTCATGAAGAGTCGTTTTTATGGGGCTAATCTAGTCGGTAACGTTTTAATTTTTGAGTCGGTGGAATTTCACTGAAGCTTTAGACTGAGACATTGTCACCCTCACGAAAGCGGGAATCTATCTTTGATACCTGTTTAGCGTGGCGTTACTGTATGTCCCGCTTAAAACTGTAACGATCCTTTTGAGTTTTGTGTAAGCGGTCCAGTTACTCTTTGTCTTACCAAAGAGTAACCAGAAAGGCGCTTTTGTTCGTAGATGCTGTCCAGCCGGTTTTAGGCGTTCCCGACGCCGAAAACCTAAAAATGCTGTCCTGCATTTTTGCTTAGGGTAGTGTTTATTTTGGCTAAAGCGTTTTGGACAGAAACAAGTTAGAGTAAAACAAATATAGCTCTTTGGCATAATAAGAAATAATGAGACTCACTCTTCAAGGCTACCAAAATCCCGATGATAGAGCCATGTATAACTTAATGCGCTAAAGAACTGACACTTCACTTAACTGCTTTCTTTTACTCAAGATATGCATGATTTCGAAGTCGATTGAATATATTGATTATTCAGATCACGTATATCAGAGTATTTTGAAACTGTTCTAACAAAACAGGTAAATCATAGTTATCCACTTCATTTGTTTTCAATACCATCGAAATACTCGGGATTGTAAACACCTAACTTTCCAGCCCACATTTCTCGGAGATAACTCAACCATTCGGGTTGGGCTGTGTCTATAATTGAAAGTCGAGCCTTTGAATTTAGATAGGTAGATATCGCACTATTGGGGACCCACCCAGATAGGTAATCTTCAAAATATAACTTTTCGCCTATAGACTTTGATTTTGCTAATGAGACGATGTTAGCCGTGAAATAATTAGCATTTTCTAAATACAAGTTTGAAGCAGCACAGCATGCATTGCCATCCGAGTGTAGAAGCAGTCATTATCCGCAAAACCAAAACTCATACCTTTAGACCTAGTTTGGACTGCTATTTCTGTTAAGTTAGGCACTCTATAGTTAGCTGGAAGTATGTATTCTCTCCCCTGTTTTAGTGCGCCAAGTTTTTATAATAACCAATAGGATTCCCTTCCAATATGTCGATTAACTTACTGCCAAACTTTTTTGTTTGCATCTATAGGGCACTTTAAATACTCAGCAGAAATGTGTTTTACACTAGACGAAGCGGCTAAATCTAGAACGTGACTGAAGAATTTCTCATGTCCCGGAATTATTGGCTGAAACCTAAAACAAACTGGAATACCTTCACTATCCAGTACCTTAGCGGACTTTGCCAAGTCCTCTATTGCTACACATCCTCTATCGATTCTATGTCTTTGCTCAAAATCGATTATCGTCGTCGAAAATCTAACATAAATGTTTGAGCCAGAAACTACCTCTAAATATTCATCACGGGTTATATCGTCACTTTTGGTACTTACAATAACTGGGTAATTAAACTCTTTAGAATTTTTAAATACTCTAATGTGACTTTTTCTCTAGATTCTAACTTTGTAAATGGATCAGACATACCACCAATTGGAAAGGAACTCTACGCTCTATTAGTTCATCAAGAGCTGAACTGACTTTACCGTTAGATACCAGAGTTAGCCTATCTAGAAGAGATGGGTTACCAACTTTCAACTCTCCCGTCGTCCAAAGCCTTGCCTTGTTGAGGCAAAACAATACTCACAAGAAAACTGACATCGGTTATAAGGATCTAATCGAAGTGGAGTAGCACAGAATGCAACTTGACTTGTTAGCGCTGCATAATATTTATATGGCTTCATTTGTTGCTTACTTCTAGTATCCACTCCCAAACGAAACCAGCACCATTATATATGTGTTGGATTAGCACCAATAAAAGAGCCCAAAACTAATTATCAATAGTATCTTTATCGTTAACCTAACAGCGTAGTAACTTTCCGAATATCTACCGAATAGCTCATAGAACACATCCTTTTCAGAACTATTATCATGTGTAGCCTGTACTATTGGCATTCCAAATTCATAAGACTGACCGTCTACTCTAAATTGAATTACGGCTTCTCGTTAACTTTAGGTTCATCACACAAATCATTATCCAAATTAACTTCCAACTTGGTGAGGTACTTTTTACTTAGCCGTTCAACTAATTTTTCCTTTTGATGTATGTTTGCACTTTTAACAAACCATGAGCTTCCCAAGCTAGCCATCTTGGATGATTATCGTATGAACTGTACTCAGAAAAACTACTGTATTTTTGGACGAATTTGGGACAAAAACTTAAACAACCCCAAAGCTATCACAAAGATAGAGACAATGAGAGTAGTTGCCAATGAAATGGAAGAGTTAGTTCAATATTATGCGTAACCCCATTAGAGTAATTGGTAGAGGAGTTGGGAGTTGGTTTATAATCCCCACAATTATCGGGACTAATGAGAACCACACAACAAGATACCTAAGTATGATTAGTTGAAAGAAAGTTTGGTATTCTTCCCATCTATCTACTTTCATTTAGAATTCCTTTATCTGTTAGGCCGCTTATCACACCCTACACTAGGGTTTTACAGCAAACTAATATTAAACAACAGCAGTAAACACTAAACAAAATACATGCTCAAACTGTTATGGCACCTTTCCTTTGAAAGCAGTTATTATCATATTAATTTAACTACAAATCAAAAGCTTAAGATACGGAAGGCCGTAATTAGCAAAACGTGACAAAGTTGATAAAACTGATTTGTCACCAGTTCAGATTATATTAGGTAGTGAAAAATATACTAATAGGATGTGAATGAGTAAAAAATCTAACGCATAATGGGGCAGAACTGAGTTTAAATATTCTTCGCCTTGATGCTTTCAATTGGTTAAAGAATATCTATCACCTAGGCAAAATGCAGGACAGCATTTTTAGGTTTTCGGCGTCGGGAACGCCTAAAACCGGCCGGACCAAGTCAGAGATACAAAAGCGCCTTTCTGGTTACTCTTTGGTAAGACAAAGAGTAACTGGACCGCTTACCGTAAGGGAAAAGAGAGCGACAGGCTTTTAAGCGGGACATACAGATATAACTAAAATTACTCCCGCATCCCACATCCCGCATCCGCTATTGATTCCTCAACCCCATCCGACACAACTGCCTAAAATCCTTTGGGCTCACCCCGGAATGACGCTTAAAAAACTTCGTCATATTGGTCGCTTCATTAAAACCAAGCTCAGCGGCGATATCCGCAATCGCGTATTGGCTAAATGCCAGTTGTCGTTTGGCTTCAATTAGAACACGCTCATCGAGTAACTCTTTGACGCTAATGCCCGCATTATCTTTAGCAAGTTTATCTAACTGCTTAACGCTTTTGCCCAGCACCAGCGCCATTTCAGCGACGGATGGACGCTGGCTAAAGTGCTCATCAATGTAGTTCTTAAGGCGGTAAAAATCACTGGCACCGAGGTTTTGCATTTGCTGGGCGTTTTGCTTGTAGATTGGCACTATCGATTTGAGCAAGATGGTGCGCAGCAGATTGCGAATGATCTCAGCACGAAATTCAGAGTCAGAGTAAAACTCGCTAACCATGACGCGAAAGAGGGCATCGATATCGTCGCCCATATCATGGGTGCAGTTTACTTGCACCAGCGCTGCGATCATCGAATCAAAGTAAGGATCTTGTTTATGCTCAGCAAGAAAGGTGCAGTTAAACGGGACCACAAATCCGTCAACGGTGCGGGTTTTCGCAAACGCATGAACTTGGTTTTTGCCAAGAGAAATCAAAGTTCCAGCTTTAATTCGGTGAAACTGGTGATCAATGTAATGCTGACCTTCTCCTTCAGTTATGTAAATCAAAGCGCTGAAATTAAGGCGATGATGGCACGAAACGTCATCCAAACTGCGGGCTTGGTAAAGCTCAGAAATTCGGTAAATGTAGGGATTGGTTAATCCGGATTCAGAGCGCATGCGCTCAAGGGGAATACTTTTACAACTCATAGATAGCACGAAGGAGCTTAATGTTAACAGTAACACTAAGCTCCTGATTTTAATTTCTAGTTATTGATGAGGCGATATGGTTAGTACTGTTCGCTTTCCATATCTTGCGCCATCTGCTTAAAGTCAACTTGCGGCTTACTTTCTACTACAACCACAGGTTTTTCTACTGGCTTGGTCACACTATGTAGTAATTGTTGCTGGCTTTGTTCACCGGTTAGGCTAATAAAGCTGGTGGTAAGTTGCAGCACAATCACTACTGAGGCTAAACAGTAAAAAGCAAGCGAGATGTGTTTTCTCATGGGTTACTCCTTGTCCTGTTTCATCGGGCGACGGGCTTTGCTCTTTTTCGCACGAGACTGCTTGAGCCAGTTTTTGTTAAACACCAAGAAGTCTGTCATGGCATTGACTGGACAAAGGCTCTGGCACCAAGGGCGACGTACAACTAGCGACGTTAAGATGATTATCACTGTCAGCACAAACAGGTACATGCCACCAATCATGCCAAAGGCAATGCCAAACGGTTCATAGACGAACGCGGCTGGGCTGCGGAAGTATGCGCCAAGGCAAAGCGTGACTAACAGCAAGACGCGCGGGAACCAGACAAATAGCTCGTTACGGATAGGCGAGGACTTTGCGTTACCCACTTTGGCTAAACATTTTTGTACTGCACCGAATGGACATAAGCTTTCGCAGTAGATATTGCGGTTGTAGTAAAAAATGTAGCCGATACTCAGAGCCAGCAAGATAAACGGCGTGTAGTTAGCCACACCAGAAATCCATGAGCCATAAATCGCGCCGCCCATGATCGAAGCCGAGTAAAGCGAAGCAGAGTGGAAGCCAAATAAGAGGGTTGAACCACCAAGAATAGCGATATTGAACTTCACTTTGTGCTCAGAGCGGGTACGGTTCACCCAAACCGCTAAAGCAAAGAACACCAACGCTGCTGCATCTAACCACTTGAAGTAACTCAATGCAGACGCTTGCTTTGATAGGCGATAGCCATACAGCGCCTCGCGCACTGGATCGGCAGCTTGATCTAAGGCGGTAATATATGCCTCAGAGGTGAGCGTTGCGCCCGTTACCGCATCGACATGCAGTGAGGTTTTCACGCGCTGACCTAACAGGTTCTCCGGCAGTTTTTCTTCTACTACTTTATCAAAGTATGACGAGGTCTCTTTGGATGAAAGCAGCGAGATCGTTTCCACTTCACCTGATGGAGTAAACACAGCGCCAACGGTCAGTTCGCCGCCGTAACCCACGCCTGAGCCAAAACTGACCCATTTAGCTTGTGCTTTGTCGCCATCAGCGCCAACAAGCTGGTACAAGTTAGGAGAGACTTCAACCAGTTCACTGCCCGCAGTGGAAATGTGTTGGAAGAATTGCGCTTGTGAGTTGTTGGTGCGCAGACCGCCCAAATACCAAGCCAAAATCAGCAGCAAAATAGATGCGATGCTGGCGATCTTCTCTAGGTTTTTATTTCGATTTGTTTTTTGTTTTCGTTCAGCCATAAAACTAACAAGCCACAAGTGAATACTGACCTTGTGGCTTGCTCCTTAACGTATTCTAAAACACCGATTAGTTTGCTGTCTTTGGCTTAAGTGCGATAAGCACTCGTAGCAAGATAGCACCACCAATGATTAAGCCCGTGCCAACGAAGCCGAGGAAGTACCAGCCTGCCATACCTTCGTTTTCACCCAGTAGGGTAAAGGCGCCCGCAACGGTTAGCACCAGTGATGCCCACCAACCGCCAACCAATGCCCATTTCCACCAGTTCATGCCGAGTTGGAACTGTTTAGCCCATTGGTTTGCGCCAGCAAATACCAGTACTTGCAGCGCGCCAAATGCCATCCAAAATAGCGGGTCGAGTACAGTCGATTGTGGAAACATTAGAATCCCTCCCAGTTACCGTCGTATTCCCAAGTTTTTTCTACCGCGAGGTAGTTCTCGCTGCGCATCCATTCTGGCGGTTGGTGGTAGCCAGCAAAGCGACCGCCATTCCAGTCACCGTGGTAGGCTTCTGCTTCTGGGTAGTAGAAGAAGTTGTGCTGCATCGCGAGCAGTGTTTTACGCGTCATGCCAGTTGGATCGCGCGGGTCGGTTTCTTTCACCAGTGCATGGATCCAGTTGTTTTTACGCGTGTAAGGACACACCGCAATACAAACGCGACAACCCATTGCCGTTTCAGTTGGACCTTGACGCCACATGGTCCAGCAGCTGTCTTGGTTAAAGGCAAACTTGCGGTAACCACGCACGATATCATCCGGCTTATCTGCTTTACTGATAGAGCCACTTGGGCAAGAGTCAGCACAGATCTTACACTCTTCACAGAAGTGCTTAACCTTAGTGTCGATCGGTTTATCCGCTTCCAGATCAAGCTCAGTGATCACCGCGGCCAAACGAATGTTTGGACCCAGCTCAGGCGTAAGCAAAATACCGTTGCGCGCCGCTTCACCCATACCCGCTTGGATAGCCAGTGGTGGCACAACGATTTCATAGTCTGAACCTGGCCATTGTGGACGAGCTGCATAGCCAAGCTCACCAAGGAAGGCTGCCATCAAACCCGCCGCGTTTTTGGCACGGAAGTAGCCATCGTATGAGGTTGAGTAGCCGATTGCGGCGTACATTGGATCCCAGTTCATTGGTGTACCGAAGATGATCACGTTCTTCCAGTGTTTAGGAATGCTTTCGTCCCAATCTGGCATGCCGCGCATGGTGTTTTTAAACACGAAGTTCGGATCGAGCTTAGTGATACCCACGATGCTCATGCCGAATTTAAACGCCATCTTCTTGATTAGCTCAGAAGCGTGTTTTGGCGATTTAAACTCTTGCTTAGTGCGTTTAACCCACTGGAAGTCCACTTCGTCTGGGTGACCTTGTGGTTTTGGCGGGAAGTCACTGTACACACCGCGCATGTAAGCCGCTGAGTATGCCCAGCCAATCGCGAAGCGTGAACGGTGACGCTCAAAGTTTTGTGAGTGTTCCGCTTTCTCTTCAAACGATTGGTACATGTCGTCCCAACGCTCAGGGTAACGTGAGTAGTATTCACGTACACGTTCGTTAGGAATATCACGCCAGTCTTTGGTTGGAATCCAACCTTTTTTCATTTCAGCGCCAAGTACGCGAGTGCGGTGGAACAAGAAATCGCTCCATTCTGGGCGAATAAGCTCGCCAGCCACTTCCATCGTCGGTGCCACATCAACGCGAAATGGTTCGCGGTTGAAGTACATATCGTGACCTGACTCGGTTCGGCCCCAACCGACGTTAGCGTCAGGATCGCGACCTAATACAAAGCCAGCACCTGCCGCGGCACCAATGGTCGCGGTTGCTGCGGCAACGCCACCTAACTTGAGAAAATCGCGCCGAGACGTATCGGCTACGCCTGATTCAACTTGATCTTTCACATTAACTCCCAGATTTATTCTTATTTAATTTCGACTACATCGAGGCTCAGTTTCTTGTTGATTGTGTTGAGCTGTTCGCGGTAGGTAATTTTGTAGTGACCGGCTAAACGGTTAAGGTCGACCATCACAAGCTGTGCATCAGTCCATTGCTCTGCATGGAAATAGCACAGGAACAGCTGTTCGAGACACCATTCGTCATGTGGCTCAAAAATCAGTAGCTGTTTGATGTCTTCTTCAAGCTCACCATAGAGCCCAAGCTCTGCTTTAACGCGGGCACGAATGCTAATTACGTCATAACTTGATGGGTGAACGGCGATATAGTGGTTTAACGCATCAAGCGCTTCATCTAAACGACCGTTTTGATGGGCAGAAATACCCGCCAAACGCACCAGTTCAATCGATGACACATGGTTGTCAAATGCAGCGTTGATCCACTGTTCGGCTTTTTCTTTGTTGCCCAATGCGAGGTATGAACTGACAGCCGTAATGTAGGTGGAGACTAACGATTTATCGCAGGAAAAGGCGTGTTCTGCGTATTCGGCTGCCAGTTCAAAATTACTTTCTTGATAGTAGAGGCCGGCAAGGTTTTGGTAACCGCCGACAAACTTAGGGTCAATCTCTATCGCTTGTTTAAAGTGTTCAACCGCGATATCACTTTCGCCAGTGAAGAGGTGGTTAAAGCCAAGGTGGCAATAAAGCATTGGATTATGGTTATTAATGGCAATGGCTTCTTCAAGCATCGACTTTGCCATTTCATAGTCAGCAAGCTGTTGATAGACCAAGCCACATTTGGTCTTAAAATCATATTCAGTCAGCTGCGACTTAAATTGGTTGGTTACCACCATGGCAAGTTGGCACATTTGTGCTGCCATAAGGGTTTCGAACAGGAATTGCACTTGCCCTCTGTCGAGAACGAAGTTTTCGAGCTGCTCGCTGATAACGAGAGTGAAACTTTCATGTTCAAGCCAATCAGTTTTGTTTTCGTCTGGTTTTTCATCTGCCGTGGAAAATTGAGCAGAGAGAAACATGAAACGCTCATTAAGCTTTGGCTCAATGGTTTCAATTGCCGGAAGGGTAGAGATTTGGCTAGTTAGGTATTGGTAAAGCTCTAGCCACTTACTGCTGATCATGCATAACATCCTGCTGAAATATCAGCGCCAATATTATGTATTGAGCAAATGGTCAAAAGGTAGATATTTACCCAAAAGTGGTAGAAATCTGCCCTTTAAACGCAAAGATGATTTTGATCAATTCTGAAATTTAAAGGTTTACGTTGAGTTGTGAAGGATAGGGAGGTGAATGTTATTAATTCTGTTAGGAGAGTTACTTCTGATGATGTCTCTCTGTTTAGAAACACTTTATCTGAGTAACTCTCGTCGAGGAAGATCTCGTTTTAAAGCTTGATCACACGGTGTTGTTGGTCTGATTTTACCAAGGATCTTTTTCTAAAAGATGGAGGTACTCTTGAGGAAGCAAAGGGGTGCGGACTACTTAAGGAAAATCGATACACGCAAAAACAACAAAGCCCGCATAAAGCGGGCTTTGTTGTTTTGTTCCGAAGAACTAATTTGGTGGGTCTAGGCGAACTCGAATCGCCGACCCCTACCATGTCAAGGTAGTACTCTAACCAACTGAGCTATAGACCCAAATTTTTTGTTCTCGACAAATCTAGCCAAGCTAGAAGGAATGGTGGGTCCGACCAGATTCGAACTGGTGACCCCTACCATGTCAAGGTAGTACTCTAACCAACTGAGCTACGGACCCATCCCTTGAGAACGAGATGGATATTACCCACTGTTTTGGGCGTGTGCAAGCGTAAATTCTAGGTTTTTGAATCGTTTGGCGCAGGATTGTGCTGATTGATTGATTTTTATTCTTACAACCTCGTTCAATGTGCTCCTGATCACATCACTGAATCCTCTATAAGCTTCGCAGAAGGTTGCTGATGTAGCGCCCGCGAGTTTGCCAGCTGTCACTCCAAATGATATCCGATGGAATTTTATTCTCGTACGCCGACAATTTTAATGCGTAAGACATCTCGTGCGCGGTTTCTACGACATTGACATAGTCTCTGTAGTTGCCGCTCGGCTCTGAAAACGTTGAAACAACGGGTGAGCCAGCAGCCAAATATTTTAGCAGGGTACTGTTAAACGCTGTCGGATGACTTTGCTGTGATTTGAAAGGTAACAAGCTGACTTCCCAATGCTGGATATAACGCGGCAGTTGTTTGGTCGTTTTCGTCCCCAAATAGAACACATTCTCTAAGTCGAACAGCGCATGATGGCCAACCGACATACGGCCAATATAAACAAAGTTCCAATTAGGTAAATTAAGTGCCGTGTAGTAAAGCAATTGAAGGTCGACGGTATTGTCTATTACGCCACAAAAACCAGCCGTTGGCCTGCCGTTAGTGGGCATGTCTTCTGCGACGGGGTGGCGAGCACAGAATAAGTTGGTATCGACTGCGGGTGGCAGTATTAAAGTTTTGCTACGAGGAAAACGTGAACAAATAAGCGAACTGGAGCCAAAAATCAGATTTGCCCGTTTGAGCATCGTTTTTTCAAGCTCAAATTTAAAATGGTTATTCGCGATGAAGTTGCTCGAATGTTCTTCATGGCAATAGTAAACCAGGGATGAACCTTTGATGTGTTCAGTTAAGTCAGCAAAACTCGTATCGGCAGCCCAAATGATGGGGTGTTTAATATCATGTCGGGTTAGAAGCGGGTTCAAAGAGGCGAGAATGTAGGATAGAGAAGAGTGTTTAGTCTCATGGCAACTTATCTCAGGAATATTTTTAATCGTTATCGTGATATGGGCGTTGGATCTTGAACTCTCAGATACAGCGTTTGTTGTGTGATGTTTTTGACTTTTTGCACTCTCGAATTCGAGGTCAACCCACACGATTCTGCCGCTGTTTGGCATGTTGTTGAGCATTTCTTTAGAATTGACCGCAAAAGAGTCACTTAAATTGTTGAGTACAATGATATCTCGCATCACATCCTCCAACTCATCCACAATGAGCATCTAGTAAATATCCATGTTTTATAGACACTAGTTGCACATTGCATGCCGAAAGGTTATTGCTTAAATAACAGTGGGTTATAAATTAAAGCGAAACAAACTCGTGTGGATTCTCAATATGAGAATGTTTTTGGAAGGCGCTGATTGTTTTGATGCTTTTTACGCAACTCTTTGACACTGACATTGGAAAAAGACGAGGCAAGTACTGTGAGTTATCTAGAAAACGTGACGCCGCAACGTTTGAATAGTTGCTGCCAGTAATCGACGTGGCGTAGGGTTGCTTGTCTGAACTCTCTATGAGCGCTGACAATTGGGTACTGATAATTGGGATGCACGTTTTCCAGCATAGAAAGGTAGGGCAATAAGGCAAAGTAGTGAGCGTCGAGCCTTGCTAGGTAAGCTTGAATGTTACCAACAAAGCTATGGTTAAATACGTTATGTAGGTATTTGAACTTAGTTGAATCACGCCCAGGCTGGCAAACAATCGTCTCGTTATAAAGAGCGAGTTGCTGGTTTATTATGTTGAGTTTCTGGCTCGCGTTGACAAATGAGTACCAAAGACGACCCACGGTGTTGTTCTTTTCCAGTATTTCTTGATATTTATGGATGGGTACTGCTTGATTTTCACCAGAGTGTTGATTGACCGCACTTTGCAAATGTTGGTATGCGTGGAGGATCTCTCTATCGAGAGTCACAAGCTGAGGATTTATCCATTGGTTTGCTCCGAGTTGTTTACGCATTGCTTGGCTAGTAAAAATGAGATTGGCGCTGTATGCCGGCAACTGCGTAATCTTCTGATGGTAAATCCCGTCGAGAGTTTGTTTTAGTTCTTCGGAAATTTCAGGCGCGTTAACACAATTTTGCAAACCATGTAGTAGTGTCAGCTGAAACTCAAAATCGCGGAATTGATCTTGGACTTTGCCTAAAACGGAGTTTTTTTCCGCAATCGCATTGAATAGTCCACATTTTCGTAGTTCATAACTGTCTAATAAACCAAGAGTGATAGGCTCAATTTCCATCGTTAATTGCCGAATGGCAGGTAATTCAACAACCGTATTGTCAGGCAAAGCTAGCGCTTTTTGTTGCTGCACGTTCGCAATTCTATCTAAGTAATCCGAAAACATGTTGTCTACTGGGTGCTGTTTAAAATCGCATCCAGCCATTAGTGTAACGAATAGCAGAACAAGGAATCTCATGGAAAGAATGGTACACCGAATCAGTGAATCGTTACTTTAGTGTACGTGAGATATAAGAAAAAGGTCAGCGATGCTGACCTTTGGATTATTGTTATCGCTCGAGAGCGCTTAGTTGGAATGCTTCAGGTTGTTTGTGCATCCAATGTAGGCGAGCGCAAAGCATAATCGCGGCAGAAGTTAAACCAGTGATGATGCCGTACCAAAAACCGTCAACTCCCATTGGTGCGACGATCCAATCGGTCATGCCGAGGATGTAACCACTCGGAAGGCCAATCACCCAATAAGCAAGAAAGGTACGTTTAAATATCGCTGCCATATCTTTGTAACCACGTAATGCTGCCGCTGCCACAACCTGAAGTGCGTCGGTGCATTGGTAGATTGCGGCCAGTAATAATAACTTAAGTGCTACCGCGATAACTTCAGGGTTAGATGTGTACAACAATGCAATGTGTTCACGCATCACGATGGTAAAGCTTGCCGTGAATAGCGCCATACCAAGCGCAACCAGTAAGCCAACATGTGAGGCGACGCGTGCTTTATCTACATCATTTTCACCCAAGCGATATCCGACGCGAATACTCGTCGCGACACCAATACTCATCGGTAGCATGAAGACCAATGATGAGAAGTTAATCGCCACTTGGTGTGCTGCCACAATCATTGGGCCAAGCGGAGCAATCAATAGCGCGACCACCGCGAACAGGGTCACCTCGAAAAAGAGTGCAGCCGCAATCGGGAAGCCAAGTTTGAATAGGCGAACCAATGCTTTTACGTCGGGACGATAAAATGTGGCAAACAGCTGAATGTAGGCAACACGTTTTGCTGTCAGCACATAAAGTAGCAACAACAGCATCATCAACCAATACACTATCGCCGTTGCAACGCCACAACCAACGCCGCCCAAAGCCGGCGCACCGAATTTACCGTAAACGAATATCCAGTTCAGAGGAATATTGAAAAGTAGCCCAATAAAGCCAATTACCATCGCCGGTTTTGTCAGTGATAAACCATCGGTAAAACAGCGTAATGCCTGAAATAACAAGTAAGCAGGCACGGCAAACATCACGGCGTTCATGTAGCCAATGGTTTTGTTTGCCATTGAGGTCTCAACATCCATCATTTGCAGAATATATTGAGTCTGAAATAAAACACCAATGATTGGAATTGAGACCAACAAAGCCATGTAGATGCCTTGTTGAATTTCAAATGGAATATTTTGGAACTTAGAAGAGCCATTGAGTTGAGAAACAATAGGCACCAAGGCCATCAATAGACCAACACCAAATAAAATGGAAGGTAACCAGATACTGGATGCAATCGATACTGCTGCCATATCGGTGGCACTGACGCCACCCGCCATTACCGTATCAACAAACCCCATTCCGGTTTGTGCAACGGATGCGATGAGAACAGGGGTAGCTAATTTAATTAAGGTATTCGCTTCTTGTTTATAACGATGCACGAAAAGGACTCCAAAAAGGGAAAGTACAACGTATACCCAAACGAATTCAAGATGCCGTATTGAAGAGGAGCCAGTGAGTCGAAATCGCTGAAGACCGCGTCTACGGGTTATTGGGTATAATCTTATGTCATGTGCTTAAGAGCGAGCGCATTATACAGAAACTATTCGTATCGTCTTTTGTTTTAAGTTAGGTTATTAGCATCTTTATGGGAATGAATTTCAGGAGTTGTTATGTTTACAGGTATCGTTGCTGGTATGGCTGAAGTCGTCGCGATTGAGAAGAAAGAAAACTTTCAAACGCATACGATAAGCCTTGAAGGTAAGTTAAATGAAAATCTAGCGATTGGTGCTTCGGTAGCACATAACGGTTGTTGTCTGACAGTAACCAAAATTGATGGGAACAAGATTAGCTTCGACTTAATGCAGGAAACCTTAAGGCTCACTAACTTAGGTCAACTCAATGTTGGTGACAAAGTTAACGTAGAACGAGCGGCAAAGTTTGGTGATGAAATTGGCGGACATAGCATGTCTGGTCACATCTCTTTGATGGCAACCGTCACCGATGTCATTACTTCTCAAAATAACCGAACTGTTTGGTTCGAGCTTCCTCAAGACGCGATGAAATATGTGCTAGCCAAGGGGTACATTGGCTTAGATGGATGCTCTTTGACGATCGGTGAAGTGGTCGAGAATCGATTCAACGTACATTTAATCCCAGAAACATTAGAAAGGACGTTGTTCGGAACTCGCGAAGTTGGAGCGGCGATCAATGTCGAGTTTGACCCTCAAACTCAAGCGATTGTCGACACGGTCGAAAGGGTTCTAGCGGCAAAGCAACTCGCTTAGTAGTGAAAGTTGAAACAAACGAAAAAGAGCGCTTAGCGCTCTTCTTTATATTGCCTAGAAAATCTGTTCATCATCTGCATCGATCGTTAATTCGATCAGGTCCATTTGTTCGTTGACCACCATATTAAAGTGGATGGCATTGCAACACGCGGGACAATCGTCGTAAAAATCTTGATTGCCGTTTGATGCATCGAGGGTAATGCCGATAGAGTGACCGCAATGCGGGCAGGTGACCATTTTATCTGTGAAATTGCGCATAGACTCACCTCGTAGTTTACTTCTTCTTGCAACCATTTGTTGCCTACATTTAATGTTAAACATGTAAGTTACTTATGGTTGTGAATTAAGTGCAAAGTTTGATAGCGGACAGAATTTAGTCGTAGCAATCGAAACTTTTTCTCAAATACAAGGATTACCAACACATTTTTACCAAGCCGGATTCATTAAGTTATTGTTATATAAGTCTGAATGTAACAATTGGTTAATACGCTTGTATCCGTTCAATCAACATTTGGGCATCATCAAGATAATGACCACCAAATAGATTATAGTGGTTTAAAATGTGGTAGAGGTTGTAAATATGCTTGCGCTCATCGTAACCACTAGATAGCGGTGAGAGGCTTTCATAGCCACGGTAAAACTCTTCGTGAAAGCCGCCAAATAATTCTGTCATGGCAATATCACATTCACGATCACCCCAATAGCATGAAGGGTCATAACAGATTGGGCCAAATGCTGAATTGGCAACGTTGCCATGCCAGAGATCACCATGCAGTAGAGAAGGGCGTGGCTGATGGTGAGAGAGCAGGTCTTGAATCAACTTGGTGAACTCTGGAATATCGACCAGTGTTACGCCTTTCTCTTTGATTAATTGCAATTGCCAGCCAATTCGTTGGTCGGCAAAAAAGCGTGACCACTTCCGGTTCCATTGATTCGGTTGAATGGTGCTACCAATATAATTGTCTTGATCAAAACCGAATTCTTTTTGTTCTCCCCAGGAGTGAAGCTCAGCAAGTTGTTGGCCGAAACGAAAACTAGCGTCACTGCTTTCGAGTCGCTTAGTGGACAAGTAATTGAGGATAAGAAAAGAGTTGTGTTTCGAGTGGCCAATATCGACAAACTCTGGGACAAAGACAGTGCGGGTTTCTCGTAGAGCTTTTAAGTTCTCAGCTTCTACTTCAAAGTTAGCTAAAAACGCTCGACTGTTGACCTTCACGAAGTAACGTTGTTCACCGTCACTTATCATGTAGCTCTCACTAATATCACCACCGGAAAGCTTCGTTTTCCCGAATAGTGTATGAAAACATTAATGTCTCAGATAGTTGCTCAGAAATAGCCTGCCACATAGTCCACCTCTTGCTTCATCGATCTCTATCGTCATTGTAGGAGATAGATCACCGTAATTCCGATTTACACCGCAAAGAATTCAATCAATTGAGTAAATAACACCAATCATTTGATTGATTTGTGAACAGTGTCTTTGTTTAGACTGAGTGTTGTATTTCCTAAAGTGTCGCACAACCAACAATTTTGAGGTCAATATCACGATGTGGTTGTGAAATGTGAGGTGAATGTCTTAGTATAGAATTTGACTTTCACAGCCTTCATTGGGAGCAAAAATGGTAGTTGAGACAGAAGGATACTTGGCATTAATTGAGTATCTTGCATCCAATCTCGATGTATTTTCAAAAGAAGATGGTGATACAGGGTCTGAGAGTGTCGAAGATGTGGTAACGGATATGGTGGCTTCAAATATCATGGCGATATTTGAACAAAATCCAGAACTGCATTCGAGTGTTCGTTTTAAACTGTTGAAGGAAGCAGACTCGGTAGTAGCAGATTTGGCGGAAGTGCTTGCAGGCGCTTGGAAGCGGGCTGCAACAAACGAACAGATTGTATTTCTTGATGAATATATCGTCTTGGTGAAGAACCTATTTGATAACGCGGTTGCTAAGTACGACTAATTAATAGCTAAGGTGAGTAGTAACTCGCCTTACTTGCCAAAATTTATCCGCCCAGTAAGGGTTATCTAATCGAGAGATAATAACCCCTTTTGAGGTTGACGCATGTAAAAACTGTTTATCCCCGATGTAAACCCCCACATGTCGGGTAAACAACGAAGTCTTAAAGAACACCAAATCACCAATCGCCATATCATCATAATCCATCTCAACACCGACCTCGACTTGTAATTCCGTGGTTCTAGGTAATTGAATCTGCATTGCTTTATTTGCCGCAACTTGCACGAATGCGGAACAATCGACGCCATTGAGAGACGTTCCACCTAAGCGATAGGGTACGCCTTGCCATCTATGATACACGTTTAACAACGCCTCTCGCGTTTGCATCTGTTGTTGGAACGAAACAGTAGATTTAGATGCACTACATGCCATCAGTAACACAAGAAATGTCATAGCAAATAAGGGACGGAAACAAGCTGTAAAGTTTATAAGCATAAGATTTGTATAATAAATATGAAATGGTTGTGTAATAAAGCGTTCTTAAACTGCCAGCATTAAACTTTCGTATTAATTCATGCAAGGATGCTATGACAGATTGCTCTCAAAAGGCGTTTTCATTGTCGCTGATTCAGGCTATTTCAGCCATGTTTTTAAGTTTTATCCTGCTTGTGAGTACTCTTTCTTTCATTGGAAGTAGAGGTGTTGAACAAGTCGGAATTCATTTTAATGCGCTGTCAGAACATGCGTTACCTTTGTCAGAAACCAACGCAAAACTCATTCAATCGTTACTCGAGCAAACCAAATTAGTGAGTTTCGCTTCGCAAACCGAAGACAAGCAGGAACTTGAACAATATCAAATCAAAATTAGACAACAAATTGAATTGGCTCAAACGTTATATCAACAGCTTGTATCGGCATCTGAGGGCTATAACCAACATATTTACAATGTTTACACCAATGAATTAGCCTCGAGCATTGAGCGGTTAGCGCAACTTTCTCAGCATATTACCGTAGCGCAATTTCAGTTGCTGGATAAGCAATCCCTAATTGATTCACAGGTCACAAGTTTTCGTTATGGATTAAGCTCGCTCGGCCCTGAAATGAACCGTATTAGCGCAATTTTGTCGGTTGATAATCCAGAGTCTGCAGACGCGGCGAATCGATTTATTGCCAGTGCCAGTTCGATGGAAAGCACCTTTTTGCTACTGCTGATGCAGCGCGATGCAAAGCAAGCCCAACAAGAATACCGAGAGATGAGAAACAGGATTGCCGGTATCAATCTTGCTTATGATGATTTCTCGGCATGGCATCCCGATGTCGAGGAGTTTACGAGTTTAATTTCAGCGTATGATATGGTGAAAAGTGGGTTCGAAGATAAAGCGCTGCTGCAACATATTTTGCTCCGGTTGGCGTTGTACGAAACTCAAAATGAAACCGTTACTGAAATGCGCGAAGTTGCCAATCAAAGTGTCACTATTCTCAACCGAATCTCAAACAGTGCCCATGCTTTACTTCATCAACGTCAGTCGGATGTTTTACAAACCATCACCTCAATAAATCATACGTTCATGGGCAGCACGGTCGTGATCTTGTTGCTTGTTGGCACCGCTTGGCTGTTATTTAAACGATGGATTCAATCAGGGCTAAAACATATCCTTGATTCTCTGAGTCGTATTGCCGAGCACGATATGCAACGTTTATTAAACCAGCGTGGGCCCAAAGAACTCCAACAGATTGCGAGTCATTTAAATCGAGTCATAGTAGCGACCAATCAATCACTGACGGTTGTGACGCGAAATTGTGAAAGCTTGTATCAAGCTGCGGAGATCAGTCATGAAGCGGCAACGTGCACTAAGCAAAATATCGGCCTACAAAATGAAGCGCTGAGTCAGATGGCCGCGACGATTGGTCAATTAGAATCGGCGATAGGCCAGATAACGCAAATGACGCATATTTCATTTGATGAGTCCAACTTGGCGGTACAAGCGACCACAGAGGGCGTTCAAACCTTAAATCAAAACCACCGGCGTTTAAATGCGTTAGAGAAGACGTTTAATGCGAATGAACGTTCAATGTTGGCATTAGATAGCAAAGTAAAACAGATTTACGAGATGGTCGATTTCATATCGGGAATTGCCGAAAACACCAATTTACTTGCGCTTAATGCGGCTATCGAAGCGGCGCGCGCAGGAAATCATGGCAGGGGATTCGCCGTTGTCGCGGATGAAGTGCGTAAACTTGCGCAAGATACTTCAGTGCAAACTGACAGCATCCGCAAGCGGATGGCAGAATTAGTAGAATCAGCCGAACAGTCTCGCAAAGCGATGGAAGATACGCGCTTGGAAATGGGGTATGCGCTTCAGTCGAGTGATGAGGTCAAGCATGCGTTTGAAGATATTGAAACTTCTATTACAGCTATTCGAGCTCGTTTTGAGCAAATCGCAGTGGCAACGGAACAGCAGCAGCAAGCAACTTTGGACGTTACTCGACACATTACAGAAGTCACCGAGCAGGGTGAGTTATCAAACACGCAATTGGAATCGATGGTCGAGATTTCTGAACACGTCTCATCGATTGCAGAAGATCAGCAATCGATGCTGCACAAGTATAAGCTAAGTCACCATCTTTCGTGTTAGTGAGTGGTATGTGCGTTACAAGGTAACGAAAGGTCTGGTGGTTTGCTTTTATCTAGTTTTTATCGTGTTCATTAAGATTTTTCCTTATAGAGATAGTCATGTGCCAACTGTTTGTAATATATGAAATAACGGCAATAAAGCTGACGTAAAATCACTCTGATGACAATGAAGCTGATGAGAAATTAATGCATCTAGTTTCCTAGCGACTATTATTACCAAGGGTTCATTGTTGATTTTAAAAGTGGTGTTTGTCGCCCAAAACCAAAATTAGAAACCTTAAAGTTTGATTAGATTTGTTAAGTATGATGGATTATTTCTGATTTGATCCATTTTCAACTTAGTCACATAAACATAGCCAGATTGAATAACGCGCAGGATGAAACTCTCGGTGAGAGCAAAGTTAGTCAAAAAAATGGGAGTCCAACTCAGTCTTGCGATGATACAACTTACTGAAGTTAAGTTAGTTGAACAGATTTTTTTTCCAAGCCCAACAAGGAAACAGATATGTTTAATAGCAAAATCTGCGTAGTGACAGGCGCAGCGCAAGGGATCGGACGTACAGTTGTCGAACGTTTCGCTAACAATGGTGCGACTATGGTGTATGCGCTGGACATGAATGGAGATGTATTGAACGAAGCGTTCATGAATCAGAGTAACGTTAAGCCCATAGTGGTTGATATATGTGATCGACCAGCCATTACCGACTTGGTTGAACAGATCAAAAGTGATTACGGTCGAGTTGACGTTTTAGTGAACAACGCCGGTATTACTCGTGATGCATTGATTGAGAATATGACCGAACAAGACTGGGATTTGGTGGTCGATGTTAACCTCAAAGGTGTGTTTAATGTTACGCAAGCTATCGCACCAATTATGGTTGCTCAGGATTACGGTTCAATCATCACTATGTCTTCTGTCGTCGGGACCGATGGCAATATTGGTCAATCGAATTATGCGGCGACCAAAGGCGGTGTCATTGCAATGACAAAAACTTGGGCCAAAGAGTTTGCGCGTAAAGGCGCTCAAGTTCGAGCCAATTGTGTGGCACCAGGCTTTGTTGAGACACCAATGACGGCAGACTTGCCAGAAAAAGTGCTGGATATGATGAAAGATAAGACACCGCTGAGCAGAATGGCAACACCAGAAGATATTGCCAATGGGGTAGAATTCTTAGCCAGTGACAAGTCGAGCTTTATTACTGGACAAGTTCTCAAAATTGATGGTGGTTTGGTGCTTTAATCAAACTAAAACATTGTTTATACAAAGGAGCCTTCGGGCTCCTTTATTGTTTGCGAAATGGCTGAGAGAGCATTTTATCTAGCCATTGCTCTCTAGATTGACGAAACAAGGGAAGACCAATTTCTACGTCGTGATGGCCTAATTGCGGTTGTGTGCAGTAGGTTGAAAACAATCGATCCCATATTGATAAAAAGAAACCAAAGTTGGAGTGGGTCTCTTTAACGACCACCGAATGATGAACTCGGTGCATGTCGGGTGTGACGACGATTTTTCGCATCCATTTATCAATTCTCAGCGGAAGCTTAGCGTTGCTGTGATTAAACATCGCGCTGGCGTTAAGGATGATCTCGAACACCAGCACAGTGATTGGTGACAATCCAAAGCTAATGACAATCGCAATTTTAATCCACATCGAAAGCAGGATCTCAATGGGGTGGAAGCGAGCGCCAGTTGTGACGTCAATGTCTTGATCTGCATGGTGCATACGATGTAGACGCCACAGCCATGGAACACGGTGAAAAACGACATGTTGCGTATAGATAGCGCAATCCAAAATCAAAATGCCGATTAAGACGGACAGCCATAATGGTGCCGTCATCCAGTTAAATAACCCTATATGACCGCTTTGCGCCCACAAAGCGGCTTCGATTGCCATCAAGGGCATCAGTAACGCGAGTATAAAAGAATTCAAACCGACGAGCCCAAGGTTGTTAACCCAACGAGTCACTTTGTTTTGCGTGAGCTTTTTACGTGGAGCGCACCATTCCCAAACGAAACAGAGAAACAAAACGGCTAGGAAAAAGCTCAAGCGGATCATATCTGAATTTTGCATTCGTGTTCCTTGATATTGTGGTTGGCTGACAATAGGACTATTTGTTGACGCTCAACGCTTGCATAGATTACTCAGCAAAGTAAAATCTGACGCCTTAATTTCCCCATTATCAGTCAAATCGCATGAGAATCCACGCTTTTCATCATCTCTATCAATATCGCTTAGCGCAATCGACCAGAGCCTTTAATGCCAGAGGCAGCAAAGTGGAGCGTTGTCAGTATTGCCAAGTAGCGACCAAGTTTTGCATTTGCGAATATCAGCCAAATATCGAGACAAATGCTGCGGTCATGTTGATTGTGTCTGACAACGAAGTGTTTAAACCAAGCAATACCGGTCGTTTGATATTAGATACGGTGCAAGAAGGGTATGCGTTTCAATGGAGCCGCACCGAGCCAGATGCGCAGATGCTTGAGCTATTGCAAAACCCAAACTATCAGCCGCTGTTAGTGTTCCCTGAAGACTATGTTGATGACAAGCAACGTGTGGTCAACGAGGCATTACCGACTTTTTGTCAGGGGAAAAAACCGCTGATGATCTTACTCGATGGCAGTTGGCGTGAAGCGAGACGTATTTTTCGCAAGTCTCCGTATCTTGATAATTTGCCGGTGGTATCGATTCAGCCACAAGCTCTGTCTCAGTATATGATGCGAAAATCTGACAATGAGCAACACCTTGCTACTGCCGAGGTTGCGATGTTGGTTTTAGAGCAATTAGGGGAAATCCAAGCATCAAAAACGTTAGATAGTTGGTTTAGAGTGTTTCGCGAAAGCTACATGATGAGTAAAACTCGCCTTAAAGTGGATCTTTCGCGACCTGAACTAAATCGCTTTTTGGTCGAAAATACGCATTCAGATCATTGATATTTAGTCATAAATTCTGGTCAAATGGTCTTATTAGCGATGGGTCACGGATTCTAACCCTGCTGTTATGGATAATACGAACGCATTTTTGAAATAAAATTTCTGGGAGAAATTAAGATGTACTACGGCTTTGACGTTGGCGGCACAAAAATTGAGTTTGGTGCATTTAACGAAAAACTAGAGCGTGTTGCGACGGAACGAGTACCGACCCCAACCTCTGATTATCAAGAGTTGCTAGATGTAATTGCGGGCTTGGTAAGCAAGTATGACCAAGAATTCCAGTGTGAAGGCAAAATTGGCTTAGGTTTGCCTGGCATGGAAGATGCTGATACAGGCGCTATTCTGACTGTTAATATTCCTGCGGCAAAAGGTCAACCGCTGCGTAAAGATCTTGAAGCAAAAATTGGCCGCAGCGTAAAAGTGGACAACGATGCGAACTGTTTTGCGCTTTCTGAAGCGTGGGATGATGAACTAAAAGATGCACCATCAGTAATGGGCCTTATTTTGGGCACAGGTTTTGGCGGCGGCCTTGTTTATGAGGGTAAAATCTTCTCTGGTCGTAACCACGTAGCGGGCGAGTTAGGGCATATGCGTTTGCCAATCGATGCTTGGTTCCATCTTGGTGAAAATGCACCGTTATTCGCTTGCGGTTGTGACAAGAAAGGCTGTATCGACAATTACTTGTCAGGTCGTGGCTTTGAAATGCTATATGCTCATTACTACGGCGAGCAAAAGAAAGCGATCGAAATCATCAAAGCACAAGCAGAAGGCGAGCCTAAAGCGGTTGAGTTTGTTGAGATGTTTATGGAGTTCTTGGCGATTTGCTTTGCGAACATCTTTACAGGTAACGACCCGCACGTTGTTGTGCTAGGTGGTGGCTTGTCTAACTACGATTTGATCTATGAAGAAATGCCAAAGCGTGTTCCTAAACACCTGCTTTCTGTAGCAAAATGTCCGAAGATCGTGAAAGCAAAACATGGCGATTCAGGTGGCGTTCGTGGCGCAGCATTCCTAAATATCAAATAATCGACAGTTTGATATAAAAAGGGCTTCCAAATGGAAGCCCTTTCAATTGGATTAAATTACTTCTTACCGACACCACGGTTTTCTTTTGGCTTAAGCGCAATTTTACCAAAGCCAAGCTTTTTAAAGTGATTGTCACGGTAGTTACGTACCGCTTTGGTATCAGAAATTAGCTCTAGTTGCAGTTCCATTTTTAGGTATTCAGTAATATCGATGCCTTCCGCTTCGGCAACGGCTTCATGAATATTACGGTGCTGCTGGTAAGAGAACAGAAGTTCTTTTTCTTGTTCTTTATACGTGTAAATAATTGTACGAGCCATAGTGCTTAACTTATATCAAATGAAAGGCCAGCAAATGGCTGGCCTAGAATGGGTTAGATTCTGCCTTGAAGTGGAATAATTGTCACGCTTTCTCCGACTTTTACTGTATCAACAGCAGGGGAGATTTCGATAAGACAATTGGCTTCGCTCATTGAGCGCAAAATACCAGAGCCTTGTTTACCCGTTGTTCGAACCGTCAATCGGCCAGCGCTGTCTATTTGATAGACACCACGACTAAATTCAGTACGGCCCTGTTTTGAGCGCAGATCTTCAGTCGCAATCGCATTGACTTTAAGTGGCTGCCAGTTCAGTTCACCCTGCATTTTACGTAGCGCTGGTTCAACAAAGTTAATAAACGACACCATTACGGCAACTGGGTTTCCAGGTAGACCAAAGAATGGTTTGTTGTTGATTTGACCAAAGGCGAGTGGGCGACCCGGACGCATGTTGATGCGCCAAAAATCGATTTGGCCGAGTTTATCAAGCGCCAGTTTGATGTAGTCTGCATCACCCACCGACACGCCGCCTGAAGTGATCACTACATCCGCTTGTTGGCTGGCATTTTCGATGGCATCAATCATTACTTGTTCATTGTCTTCAAGGATACCGAAGTCAATGATTTCACAACCTAGTTTTTCGAGCAGACCCATGATGGTAAAACGATTTGAGTCATAAATCGTATTTGGCTTTTGTTCGCTGCCTGGCGCTTGAACTTCATCACCGGTTGAGAAGAGGGCAACTTTGAGTTTACGGTAAACATTTGCCTGACCAAAACCCAGTGACGCTAGCATTCCCATTTCAGCCGATTCAATACGAGTACCTTGGGTAAAGACATCTGCACCAATTGCTAAATCTTCACCCGATTGACGCACGTTTTGTCCCGATTTAATGTACGCTCCGTTAAAAGTGACACTGTCACCATTCTGTGTTGCTTGTTCACGCATCACAACTGTGTCAGCGCCGCTTGGCATTGGGGCGCCCGTCATGATTTTTACCGCTTGACCAGCAAGAACTTCTTGTTCGTAAGCATGGCCCGCCATCACTTCTGCGACCACTTGGTAAGAATCGTGCTCAACGTCATCACCGCGAATCGCAAAACCGTCCATTGCTGAGTTGGTGTATTGTGGCACGTTCACTGGCGAGATGACGTTGTCTGCGATGACTCGGTAATAACTGTCTTGCATCAGGCAAGATTCTGTTTCCGTTACTGGGTTAACCAGCGAGAGAATTTTCTCTTGGCCCTGCGTCACTGATAAAAATGCTGGTGATAGGGTATCGCAACATCCAGTTGAGGTGATCTCTTTGCCGATTTCACCTTTACGAGCGACAAAATCCAGCACGAAGGCTTTGATTGATTCCAGATCATTAATATTCAACTGCGGTAACTCAGTGTCAGTGACCTTGCTATCCGCTGCGATGGCGATGATGTTGTCATCGTTCGGGTATAGCCAAGGTTTGCCCACTTCTTCGCGATGTAATTCAATTTTTGGAAAGGCGATGTTTTTACATCCTTCGACCAAAATGACATCGAGTTTTTGTTGATCGAAGCGACTCAGCAGGTAATGAAATTCCGATTCGATTTCAGGCGTTTCGGTCATCAAGGCATAGCGATTGCGTGATGATATCAGCATTTGGCTAGCACCAGCTTTGCGCAGACGGTAGCTGTCTTTGCCTGGTTTATCGACGTCAAAGTTGTGGTGAGCATGCTTTAGCATACCGATGCGTAAACCCGCTTCGGTTAATTTCGGTAGCAAGGCTTCGATTAGGGTTGTTTTACCGGTACCTGAATAGGCAGCAAAGCCGAGAATAGGGACTAAATGGCGTGTCGTCATGATTCTAAGGTTCCAAATTGTGCTAACTCTTCAGGAGTATTTAAATTTACAAAGCAGTTTCGCTCGTCGCTGAAGTCGACATAGGCGGTATTACACTCTTGATAAAGCAAAATGATCTTGCGATCGCCGCGCTCTAGAAATGCCGTGAGTTTTGGTAATACGCGCTTATGATAAAGCGTAAATACAGGCTGTTGATGATCGCCATCGTGCGCAACAAGAATGTCACTGTCAGCGGTAACTTGCGTGCAAAAACGTTCAACCAAGTCGAGGCTGATTTGTGGGCTATCACATGGAACGAAACCAACCCAATCGGTTGGCGCGTGAATTAGCCCGGCATGAATACCGCCCATTGGACCCGGATAATCGGCAAATTGGTCGCTAAATACCGAGCCAAACTGAGCGTAGTCAGCTTGATTACGGTTTGCGTTGATTAGAATGTGAGGGGTTTGCGGCGACAAGCGTTCAATAACGTGCTGAATTAGCGGCTTATTATTTAGTTCGATCAGACCTTTGTCTTTGCCGCCCATGCGGCTGGCTTGTCCGCCAGCCAAAATGACCCAACTAGTTTGCGTTGGATTTAGCATAGGAATTCTCTTGTTCTTTATCAGTGATGATTTGTAACAATGGAGACTCTATCAGAGTTGACTCTTTAATCCACCATTGTTTACGACATAAATCTGTTAATGCGTTCTTTTGGTGGCTGGTAATGACGATGCTTGACCCTTTTTTGAGCAGATCTTTAGCAAGTATGACTAAGCGGTCAATGGATTCTTGGTCGAGCGAAGCACTAGGTTCGTCCATAAGAAGAATAGAAGGGGTCAGAATCCATGCACGAGCCATTGCTACTCGTTGTTTTTCGCCGCCAGATAGAACACAAATGTGCTCGTCCGCTAACGTTTCAAGGCCCACCATGCGCAGAGCATTAATGACTAACGCTCGTTTGTCTTGAGCTGGAATACTTTGATATCGAATACCATAGGCGACGTTTTCGTATACTGTACCATCAAATAGGTAAGGAGATTGATGCAAATACACCACATCGCGTCGACCGCTACGAGGAAATACTCGTTGCAGCAGTGAATCGTTGGGTGCGTTCACTTTGCCGGTTGTTGGCTTCATCAAACCCGAAAGTATTTTGAGTAATGTCGTTTTACCGACACCGTTATCGCCGCGCAGATAAATGGCATCATTTGGCCCGACAGACAGTTCAGGAATATGGAACAGCACTCTGTCTTTAAATCGCATCGAAACTTGTTGAGCAGTTAATTTAATTGTCATAGATGCCCTTAAGTTCTCAAATAGCCGCGACCGCGCATACTACTGAGCATAAAATTGAGTACTAGTGCTAATGAAAGTAGCACAATACCGAGTGCTACACCTTGTGCAAACGCGCCTTTATGGCTTTCCATTGATATTGCAGTAGGAATGTTGCGGGTTACACCCATAATGTTTCCACCGACCATCATTGAACAGCCCACTTCCGTTACGATACGCGAAAATGCGGTAATGGTGGAGGCGAGGAGCGGGAAACGCGTCTCCCAAATCATGGTTGCAGTCAGGCGAGGGATGGATGCTCCAAGAGTAATCGCGGTCTCTACGGCGCGTCGGTCGCTCGATTGAAGCGCACCGTGCATCATGGCAACTAAGACCGGGAAACAGATAAGAGCTTGGCCCAAGACCATCGCTTTTTGGGTGAAAAGCATTTGCCAATCACCCAATGGGCCCGCACGAGACAACAACATATAAAGCAGTAAACCGATGACTACGGTTGGTACGGCTTGCAGTGTGTTGATAAGCGACAAAAGAGTCCATTTGCCGCGAAAATCTGTGTAGGCGAGAGTAAACGATAAGAGTACCGCTGGCAGTAACACCAGAGAGATCGCTGTTAAAGATACGCTAAATGAGACCCCAACGATTGCGATTAAGTCGGGGTCAAAACTGACTAATAACGCCAGCGCTTCAAGAGTAGTCTGCCAGAGGCTCATAAACGTTTATTTCTCGTTAGCGTTCGCAACAAACAGTTGCTTGCCGTTCAGTTTAAAGTCGTTGATCAGTTCTTGACCGTGCGCGCTCACTAGCCAATCACTGAAGGTTTTTGCACCTTGGTAGTTGATCGTTGGGTAACGCTCAGGGTTTACTAGAATCACTTGGTATGGGTTAAATAGATTTTTATCGCCTTGCAGCAAAATCGCCAAGTCTAGTTTGTTTTGGTAAGCCAACCATGTACCACGGTCAGTTAGAGTGTAGCCTTGCATTTCTGACGCCATGTTTAGCGTTGGGCCCATGCCTTGGCCAACAGAACGGTAACCGCTGAACGTTGGTTCCATCTTAGTTTGTGCCCAAATGCCTTTTTCTTTCTTGTCAGTACCTGAGTCATCACCACGTGATACGAACGTAGAATTAGAGTTTGCGATTTGTTTGAACGCGTCAGCAACGGTTTTTTGCTCTGCTACTTTTGCAGGATCGCTTTGTGGGCCAACCAGTACAAAATCGTTGTACATTAGTTTGCGTGGCAATACACCGAAACCGCTATCTACAAATACTGCTTCCGCTTTTGGTGCGTGGGTCATGACCAAATCCACATCACCATTTTCACCCATTTTAAGGGCTTTGCCAGTACCTGCTGCAATCACATCCACTTTGTAACCCGTGTCTTTTTCAAATTCAGGCAGAAGGTAATCAAGTAGGCCAGAGTGGTAGGTACTAGTAGTGGTAGCTAAGCGCAAGTGTGGTTGCTCTTCTGCGTGAGCAGAAAAGCCAAAAACGAACATTGACGCTGCAGCGAGGAGATACGTAATCTTTGCTTTCATTGTTATTTTTTCCATAGTGTGAGTCTAAGGGACTTCTAAACGCAATCACTGAAATGATTGTGTACCATCAGGTGAGTTGCTATTAGCAATCTAAATGCCAACTTTTTCGCTTAAATATCAAGCAAATTACTTCAAAATTGTGGACAAAAAGTGCCTTTGCGACAAAATGTCTCACAATTGCTCGATCGAGCGGATAAATCCTTGGTACACTCTGTCCCAACAGCAACATTTTAACGAGATAAGTTATGTCTACTTCTTTTGACGCAAATCAGGTGCTTCAGTATCAAGCGTTCTCTGTATTGGTCGTTGATGACGAACCCGGTATGCAAGCCATTTTAAAGAAAGCACTAAGCAAATGGTTTTCGAAAGTAGACACTGCCGGCAGTATTGAGCAAGCAGAGACACTTCGCCTCGATAATCACTATGACCTTATAATTTTAGACATTAACTTGCCGGGGCGCTCGGGTATTGAGTGGGAAGAGGCATTTAATGATGACGAGCGTCGTGCTGATGTGATCTTTATGACTGGTTACGCCGATCTAGAAACCGCGATTTCTGCACTTAAACTTGGCGCGACAGACTTTATTCTCAAACCTTTTAACCTCAGCCAAATGTTGCAGTCAGTGCAGCGTTGCATGGATAAGCGACTGAATGAGCGTTTGCAGTATGCGCTAAGTCGTGATGTTAAGCGCCACATTGTGAGTGAAATCGCGGGGTGTTCGGACAAAACTACACAACTTCGCTATCTGATTAATCAGTTCGCACCATCACGTGCCTCTGTGTTAATCGAAGGTGAGTCTGGCACCGGTAAAGAGTTGGTTGCACGCGGCGTGCACGAGGCAAGTGAGCGTAGTGGCCCATTTGTCCCGCTGAACTGCGGCGCGATTGCACCGGAACTTTTAGAGAGCGAATTATTTGGTCACACCTCGGGGGCATTTACCGGGGCAAAAAAAGGCCGCGAAGGTTTGTTTCGTGTTGCCAATGGCGGCACGTTATTTCTCGATGAAATTGGCGAGATGCCCTTTCAATGCAATCGGCCTTATTGCGTGTGTTAGAGCAGAGGGCGATCCGCCCGGTAGGCAGCGAAAAAGAGATCAGTATCGATGTGCGCGTGGTTGCGGCGACTAACCGCAACTTACAACAAGAGGTTGCTAAAGGTAACTTCCGCGAAGACCTATTCTATCGATTGAATGTGTTAAAAATTGATGTCGCGCCACTGCGTGAACGTAAGCAAGACCTCAAAGAGCTTGTGCCTTTCTTTACTAAAATGCTCTCCAATGAGCTGGGTATCGCTGATCCAAACTGGGCTCATGAAGATATCGAAGCGCTGCACAATTACGATTGGCCTGGGAACATTCGTGAACTAAAAAACCTCATTGAACGTTGCCTATTGTTGGGTAAACCACCTGCGCATTACTGGAGAGAATTAAATGTCACACTGAAACCAGTCGTCGCAACGGCGCAGACTGTGGAGCCTGAAGTGCGCAGTGACGTTACCATGATGAACGGTGAGGGCTATCCGAACTCTTGGACGTTAAAAGATGTGGAACGTTCGCACATTCAGCAATTAGTTGACTTTCATGATGGTAATAAGTCGGCGGCTGCCCGTGATTTGGGCGTGGCGCGAAAAACGTTAGAGCGAAAATACAAAGAGTGGGATGCTGAGGATTGTGGCAATGCCGAATAACGGAACACAAAATCACACCAGCTTTTTCGGTAAATGGCGCTATCGCTTTAAAACGATGGTGCGCTACCGACTGATGTTTCTGACATCTGCGCCGATTGTATTAACGTTGATGGCTCTTATCGGCATTACGATTTATTGGTCTATTCACTACACGTGGCAAAGTACGCTAATTGACGTGTCTGAGAGGTTAGAAGTCGCCAATAATAGTATTGAGCTAATCCAAACAACGCAGTCAAACCACGTTGTCGCTTTTGCTGAGTCTTATGACTTTCGTACCCGTTTACAAAGCGATATGACAGAAGCGGACTTTCGCAAGTGGGTAGCCAGTCAGAAAGAGCGCTATCAGCTTGATTTTCTTTGTTTTCATCCAGCGCGTGAGCAAGAGCAAACCAACTACATTCAACTGAGTCAAAAAGATGCATTTTTTGACTTGCTTGATCAAGATGAGTTGATACAACTCGATGAAGATTTAGCAGTAAGAGCGCAAATTCCAATTTTAGATAGTGGGAAAGTTGAAAATCGTGGCTTGGTAAGTCGTACCGTGGTTCCAGTTCGAGATAATCAGCAGAAAATCATCGGTTATCTTGATGGTGGGTTGCTGCTAAACAACAGTACGCACTTAGTCGACCAAACTCGTGACTTAATTTATCCCAGTGAACAGGACTTTTTGCGACCACTTGGCACATTGACCCTGTTTTTAGGCGATTTACGTGTTAGCACTAATGTACCGCTCGATAGCTCGGAGCATGTGGGACGAGCGATTGGTACACGCGTATCAAGTGAAGTGCGAGATGAAGTGCTAGGCCTTGGTAAAACATGGGTGGATCGCGCCTATGTTTACGATGCTTGGTACATCAGTGCTTATCAGCCGATTTTAGATAATAACGACAAAGTGATCGGTATGCTTTATACGGGCTATTTAATGTGGCCTTTCATCAAAGCTTATGTTACCAACATCGCTGAAGTCAGTTTCACCACCATTATTTTGCTGATTATCTCAGGCGTAATGGTTTATCGCGGATCACGGGACTTATTTAATCCGATTGAACATATTTACCGCGTGGTAAAGATGATTCAATTAGGTAAAGAAACCCGTATTGGTCCATTGGGTCTTGATGATGAGCATGAGCTCGCTCAGCTTGCTAAGCAGTTCGATAATATGCTGGATTTGTTGCGCCAACGTAAAAACGAGCTCAAGTTCGCCGCAGAAGAGTTAGAACGCAAAGTGCAAAATCGAACTGCGAGCCTTGAAGAGAAAACCGCAGAGCTTGAGTTACATATTCGTTTGTTAAATCAAACTCGTGACAAACTGGTTATCCACGAAAAATTATCAGCACTGGGTGAGTTAACCGCCGGTATCGCCCATGAGATTAATAACCCAAGTGCCGTTATTTTGGGGAATGTCGAACTGATTCAGTTTGAACTCGGTGATGATGCAAAAAGAGTTGAAGAAGAGTTGGAAGCGATCCACGCTCAGATCGATCGTATTCGTAATATCACTCGCAGCTTACTGCAATATAGCCGACAAGGTGGTGTACAAGACGAAATCACTTGGCAACACGTTAACCCAATCGTTGAAGAGAGTATCACTCTGGTCAAAACGGGGACCAAAAAGCGCGATATTGAATTTGTGACCAATCTAAAAGCGCACAGTTCGGTCGAAGTGAATCGCCATCAACTACTACAGATTTTGGTGAACCTGCAAATGAACGGGATTCATGCAATGCAGGGTAAAGGTCGTTTGACTATTTCGAGTGAAGATTGGCTCGAACATGGTGAAGAAATGGGCACTCATTCACATTCAGGACGAAGGGACTGGGATTAAGCCTGAAAATCTCAAACGTATTTTCTCACCTTTTTACACCACCAAACGCGATGGAACAGGCTTGGGCTTGTCGGTATCACAAAGTATTTTAAGTCAAACTGGTGGTGAGCTTACGGTTGAATCGGAATGGGGGAAAGGAAGTTGCTTTACGATTCGTCTTCCTAAAAAAGCGGATATCCATTTGCTGGTTACGACTGATTTATAAAACACCAAAGAGCCTCTTCGGAGGCTTTTTTAATGTTGTTTTAAAGAGCTTTTATTATTTTAAATATATCGACATAAATAGCATTATTTAAAAATGCTGAACCAATCTCTCATTAAATCTTTATTTCTATGAATGCAGATTAATATTTGCATGGAGATGAATATATCAATCAACACTTCATTTAATTAACAATTGGAATAAAAATCTAATTTTGGCATCTATCGATAGTCGGGTTTAAATCTTGGCTGTAACATCTTTAAACAGGTTGGAGTGATATTTATCCTTTCGCCTGAATTACAATAACAATTAAAGAGAATAGATGATGAAGAAAGCTTTAGGAGTGGTGATAGCATCGTTGCTATCGGCTAACGTACACGCTGAGTCGATGACATTCGAACAGTCTACTGTACGAATTATGGAGAAGATGGACCAACTTGCTGAATTAGCAAAAGATCCGAATAATGTAACTCAGACTGGTGAGCAAAAATACCTAGAATACAAAGGTAAACGTTTGCGAATTAATTATGACGGTAACGTTAAGTTTGATTTATTTGACTTTGATTCAGAATTTGAAACCGTTTTTGATTTTATTCCGAAAGAGTGGGAGAAATATTGGTATGACGGTGGCTTTGATATTTTCCTTTAGGTTTCTATGAGGCTGAAAATGTACATTTGGCCTCTATGCTGCGGCTCGAGGTTCAAAAGACAATCAAGGTAACTATATTTGGGAGCGCCCGCAAACCACTTCTTTAGACACTTCAGAGTGTCGTGAACTATCTCCAGCGGCTTCTATTTTCTTTAACCAAAACACTTATGAGAACCATTTGTCCGGAGCGCTATCTGGTGCGGTATTGTTTGCTCAGGCGCATATCATTCCGGCTTCGTCGTTAAGTGACGAAAAGCGCATGCATTTAGTAGGTGAGCGCAAAACCAAAGTGATGCTAAAGCCTGAACAAGCATTTGATGATTACACCAAAGTCACATTAAAGGCATTCAACAAGCAAGGTATGCTGCTTGGTGAGCTTGAAATGAAACACCCGAATCAACTCGCTAAGAATGCGCTGGCAATACCTGAATTGGACAACCTAGAAGTTGATTTTAGTTATGATGCTGACGCAGTATTTAACGTCCGTACAGTTTCAAGTGATGCCATTGCTGAGGCACTGAAAGACAACAATGTAGTCGAGTTGAAAACATGGAATGGTCACTGGATTCGTGATTTCTCGCTGGAACAAAACAATCCGGCACTCGATGGTAAAACGGTAATTTTCACCTCAAGTGCAGGTTACAATTCTCAGGTGAATTACTACCAAGAACGTAAAAAGAACATTGTTAACGGTACTTCCACTGTATTTAAGAATGTGAAGGGCACTTGGGTCGTATCTGATGACTTGGTATTCAACCAAATTGGTTACGCACATGGTATGTGGTCAGCCGATCTTCCAAAAGAATGGTTAAAGCCGGGCCTGAGCCTGACATTTAGCAACCAAGATAAAACGGGGTCGCTTGTTAATATCAATATTGGCGCGCCAACAGAGCTGTTAATGCATACGATTGATGTCGGTATGTTGGTGGAGCCACGTAAGCAATTCCATTTCCAATACGACAAAGAAGCGCAACGCGAATATTTTGAAACTGCACCGTTGAGCAAAATGATCGTTTCTGAATATCAGCCACTGCATTTAACGGAAGTGATGCTTCCTGATGGTACGCTACTGACTGATCATGATCCAAGCGAAGGCGGTTGGCATGGCGGCACGATGCGTCAACGCATTGGTAAAGAGCTGATCTCAATTGGTATTAACAACGCTAACTACGGTATCCACTCTACAGCGGGTGTTGGTGAAGGTGAGAATCAATACTTAGCGGCTCAATTAACCGCACATAACACACGCGGCAATTACAGCAATGGTGTACAAACTCATGGCGGTTCTGGTGGCGCTGGTATGGTGACATTGGACAGCTCCATCGGTAACGAGTTTAGCCATGAAGTTGGCCACAATTATGGTTTAGGTCACTATCCTGGCGGTTTTGAAGGTTCAATTCATAAACCTGCCCATATGACTAACTCCACTTGGGGTTGGGATTCTGCTCGAGATGTGTTTATTCCAAACTTTGAGCCGATCAATACCAATAAAGAAAGCTGTTTAGATGGTCAGTGTGTTCCTGCATTTAACGATATGTTCCGCTTTGGCCACGATTCGATGGCTGGTGGTTGGGCAATGTATGATGCTCAGCGCTTTACTTTGTATACCCCTTATTCGATGCACTTTATTCAGAAAAATTTAGAGAGCAAAATCGTGTTTGATGAAACATCATCAACCGGTTACCGCAAGTGGGATCAGGCAAGCGAAACCATGCGTGAATACACTCACCAAATTGACGCTTTAGAAGTGAGCAAACTCAATCCATGGGACGCGAATGCTGAATTTATCACTCAGTTGTTTGTGGATTTTGACAAAGTAGACCTATCAACATGGAATGGTCACTGGGCGCGTAACATGTCGTTACCACTGGCTTCTGCTGCAAACAAAGGCAAGATCTTTACCTTTAACTCAAATGCAGGCTACCACTCATACTTAGAAGTGAATGGCGAAGAGATGTTAGTTGCTAATGGAAGTCGATTGACGTTCGTTTCTGATGGTGAGTTTTGGGTGCAAAATGCCGAGTTTGAATCGAAGAAAACCATTCGTCCTGAGCAATATGGCGTGGCGGTCACCACACTCGTCGGCTATTACGATCCTAAAAATGAATTGCCAAGCTATATCTACCCAGCGTTACATGGCGCATATGGTTATGTCTATGCTGACGATTCATCGACACTAAGTAAAGGCCAGTGTGCACTGGAAGTCGAAACAGCGAATGGCGATGTACTGAAGTATGCGTTGAAAAACAACCGCACGAATGCGGAGTATATGAACAAGTTCCACGTAAACGTAGCGCAATCTCTCAGCCCGGTAAGCGCCGCAGTAGTTTGTGATGAGCGAGAATTGGATCGTTTCTTTATTTCAGCGCCAACTCAAGAGCTAAACTATACCGTTCAGGGTGAAGAGAAGCCGGTTAGCCGCACGGCTTTCACTGTTGAACAGTCGGTAAAACGTGTCTTACCGACGCGTTATGAGCCACAAGCTTGCTCTCATGCTGATGTAGAGCATCACCATTAATCGTTTGATTTAAAAATTGGAAAATATAGCTGTTCCAATAAAGCAAAACGCCTTCAATTGAAGGCGTTTTTTTTATCTCAAATAAGCCAAATTAGCTCGCATTAACCGCAATTTTAGGTGGTTTAATGCCATGGTTACGAAACTCTTTCATCACGCGTAGCGTAATGTCGGTTTCAAACAGCTTTTCATAAGCCGTATCGACTACATAAGCTTTACACGTCAGTTGTATCGCAAGGTAGTTGTCCGCCATTGTTTGCTTCACTAACACAGTGACAGGTTTTGGCAGGTGAATGTAACGACTTGAAGAAGCGGCTTCCTGAATTAGGTCGCGGGCGAGGGTAATGTCTTCATCCATACTGACGTAAAACGGAATCACCACTTGCATATCAAGGGCGCCATAGTTACCGCTCACCACGACCTCATTCAAGAATTTGTTGTTTGGGATAGTGATAATGTCATCGTTTAGGGTGCGCATACGAACAGAGCGCAAGCCAATAGCAATGATATCCCCATAATTACCTTCAAAGGTGACACGGTCACCCACTTGGAAAGGTCTATCGACCATCACGGTAATCCCCGCGATGAACGATGCGGCAAGGTCTTTTAGCGCAAAACCGACAGAAACCGCCAGCGTACCGCCAATAAGAGCTAGAATTTGATCGTTAATACGAAAGCTCATCATAAACACCACAATACCTGTGGTCATATAGATGACAAACTGCATAAAAGATTGCAGTTTTTGCAGTAGCATTCGGTATTGAACGAACTGACTACCAAAGCTTTCAACCATAGAGTTGATAAACTTGAGTAACAGCCATGTCCCCGCAATCACAAATAGCGAAAAGAAGACACCACTCCAGCGGATCAAGCTGGCGATCTTAGAAATATTCTCAACGTTGGCGATTTCTTCGCTGGCAAAAGCGGGCATCGCGAACAGAGACAGTAGTAATAAGGTGATGATTGTTTTCATTCTACTTCACCAAAAGATGTTGACGGTCTAGGACGTTAGTAATGTGGCGGAACCAGTGATCAGAGACTCGAGCCTGATCTTCACTCCATTCAATAAAGCCGCGGCTTTGGAAGTAGCGCAAAATACCAGTAATTTCAGCAATACTCAGCTGGGTGCATTCCGACAGAATCTCTGGCGAAGCGATTTCTAACTGAATGATTGAACGCAGTACCGCCAACATCGGCTTAGGCATATTTTCTAGCTCTTGAGATTCAGGCACATGGAATAGGCGAACCACGGTTTGATCGGTTTCTTTGTTGCGATTGATCGACAAACGGAAAAAGCGCAGCGCAACCGTCGGGTTACCATCCGAATAGTGCCAAAGAATGCGGTAAAAACCTTGTTTAGCGCGTTCTTCTTCACTAATGTCTTCATGATCCCACTGTTTTGGTACCACCAAGCCTTCAAATGACAAGGGTTTGTCTATGCTCTGATTAATGCGGCTATCAAGTAGCTGCGCGATTTGTTTTTCGCTCCAGCGAGGTAGGAAACATACTAAATCAAACAGTAGACGCTCACCACGAGCGCGGTCGACAAAGCGCCAGCTTGATTTCACAATTGAAAATACGATGCGATGGTTTTTCTTTGAACGACGCAGAAGGTTGGTGATACGAATCAGATCGTTCAGACCACCCACCATTGGTTTCACCAAACGATGTGCATTATCAATCGCAATCAGATACGTGGTGTCACTTTTGCGCAGATGGGCAAGAATTTGAATCTCGCTCGATTCTTCATCCAAGCCAATACTTACCGCAAGCTGTTTAAGCAACTCGGTATATCCTGCGTATGGGCAACTGAGATAGATTGGCTCTGCATTAGACACTTTGTTTAGCATAGTGTTTAGCAGTGTCGTTGCTCCGATGCCTCGTTCGCCAGAGACGACGCAAATTGCAGGGCTATCCGACATCAAGTAACGAGAAAGCTGCTTGATTTCGTCACCAGCATAGTCGATTAAGGTGCTATCAATGTTACCTGGTAAAACATAATCAAAGACTTGTTCGCCTTTAATTCTCACCAACTGATGGTGGCCTTTACCTAAACCGGATTGCTTAGCCACTTCGATACGGAAGAGATAAGCCAATGCCTGGCTGAACAGAGTAGAGTGAGAAAGTAAACTCATCACTCGATGTTTAATGTTCTCTATAGTCAGCCAAACAATCGCGATTGCAGTGGCGGGAATATTCAGTAAAAACGTATTCTGACGGTTATTCGCCCAATGCACCCATACTGGGTATTCAAAATGGTGCTGCAAAGACTCAAACACGGTTTTTCGCCAGAGTTTAAGTACAGAAATCGTCACCAGTACAAACCAGAAAAAGAGTGCGCTGTATATCCAACTATAAATGGTGCCTTTACCAAGGGTATGCATTGAGATCTGCAGAATCACGCCGGCGATAATAATGCTCCAAACGTAACGGCGAATGGTAGCTAAACGCAATGCAATCACCTCGGGTGAGGAGCTGCGACTGTTTCGGTAAGCAAATTCGAGAATAAAACTGATCGCGATAGAGCCACCAAGAATCCACCAAGTGAAGATCTCGAGTAGGATTAAATGTTGAAGGCTTGGGATTTGTGACAATACACGTAGTGATAACGTAATCGCAATTAGCCATGCAATAGCGCGATGCGCACGGCTAATATACCAAATCAAACGTACCCACAATGGCGGATTGGTTTTACTTTCTAATTGGCTTTGGCGGAACAAATCAATGAGGCGTTTACTGTTAGCTAGCCACCACACCAAACCAAAATAGACAAATAGCACCTTGATCGCTGCCCAAATCACCGGAATAGGAGAAATTAGAATCTCTCCAACCAGAGATTTGAAACTGCGGACCTGAAAGTAAATCAGGTACTCAATATTGTGTTTAGTAAGCTGCCATTCTTGTTTGAATTGCGTTACACCGTAAGGACCAAAACCAGTTAAACGTTCTTGATTCGCTGCGCTTGTTAACGCGAGTAGGCTTTCTTTACTTTGGTTAAGGCTGGTTAAGGTTGAGTACGAGCCTTGTACACCATTCCACGTACTATCGTTACTACTGGCTCGATATTGATTGAGGTGCTCGGCAAATAATGCAATTTGCTCTCTTTGCACTCGTAATACATGAGCTAATAAGGAGTCAACGCGACGCTGATCTTTCGCCGACATAAATAGTGGGTCAGGTATCGCCGCGACTTGTTGAGCTATTTGAATCGCTTCTTCAGAAGCCTGAGGTTGAGATTGAAAGCCATATTCGTTGTCGGCGAGGCTAGGCATGGATAAAAATAAACATGCCAGCATCAATATTTGCCGAGAAAAAACTCGCCATTGAGTACGCATAGAACACTCTTAAATTTTTGTAATGTTGGATTTATTGTAGTTGTTTTAGCGGAAGATGAATTTCCGTTGAGGGGCGAGTCTATGCTCAAATGCCAATTTGGTGTCATCGATTTGTAAAATTCCTAACATAAACGATGTAAACCGCCATGAGCCTTGACTGATATGGCGACATTTAAGCATTCATCTTGCTCTTTAGGTATTCGCGTACTGACCTTTCTTTAAACACGCGTTAGCTAAAAAGATAAGTTCATAAAAACAGGGGAATTTCAAAACAACGCTTGCAGTTGAAGCACTTTACCAGTAACGTTGCGCGGTTTTTTCTCTTTAACAATCCAAGCTAAGGTACAGGGTTTTGATCTCTACTGCTAATATCACGCAACAATTTGGTGCTAAGCCACTATTTGAAAATATCTCAGTTAAATTCGGTGAAGGTAACCGTTACGGTCTTATCGGCGCGAATGGCTGTGGTAAATCTACGTTTATGAAAATCCTTAGTGGCGAACTTGAGCCAACGAGCGGTAACGTAAGCTACGATCCAAACGAGCGTGTTGCAAAGCTAAACCAGGACCAGTTTGCTTATGAGCAATACACAGTAATCGATACTGTAATCATGGGCTATAAAGAGCTTTGGGCTGTAAAACAAGAGCGTGACCGCATTTACTCTCTAGCAGAGATGAGTGAAGAAGACGGTATGAAAGTAGCCGATCTTGAAGTTGAATTCGCTGAGATGGATGGCTACATGGCGGAATCAAAAGCAGGTGAACTGCTTCTTGCGGTGGGTATTCCTCTAGAACAGCACTATGGCTTTATGAGCGAAGTTGCACCTGGTTGGAAACTGCGTGTACTACTTGCACAGGTTCTATTTGCTGATCCGCACATCATGCTACTTGACGAACCAACCAACAACTTGGATATGGACACCATTCGCTGGCTAGAAGAAACGCTAAACCAACGTAACTGTACGATGATCATTATCTCGCACGACCGTCACTTCCTAAACTCAGTATGTACCCACATGGCTGACTTAGACTACGGTGAGCTACGTCTATACCCAGGTAACTACGATGAATACATGACAGCAGCATCACAAGCTCGTGAACGTCTATTGTCTGATAATGCGAAGAAGAAAGCACAAATTGCTGAACTACAAACGTTCGTAGCTCGATTCTCAGCAAACGCATCGAAAGCAAAACAAGCAACATCTCGTGCAAAACAGATCGATAAGATCCAACTGGACGAAGTGAAGGCTTCAAGCCGTCAAAACCCATTTATTCGTTTTGAACAATCGAAAGAACTATTCCGTAACGCGCTAGAAGTTGAAAACCTAAGCCAAGGTTTTGAAGACGATCTATTTGCTAACTTCAATGCGATCTTTGAAGTAGGTGAGCGTGTTGCGATTATCGGTGAGAACGGTGTAGGTAAAACAACGCTTCTTAACACGCTAGCAGGTGTACTTGAGCCTCGCACTGGTTCTTACAAATGGTCAGAAAACTCAAACATCGGTTACTACGCACAAGATCACGCGCATGACTTTGAAGAAGATCTAAAACTGATGGATTGGATGGGTCAATGGCGCCAAGAAGGCGATGACGAGCAAGTGCTACGTAGCTTCCTTGGTCGTATGCTGTTTGGTCAAGACGACATTAAGAAGTCAGTAAAAGTACTATCAGGTGGTGAGCAAGGTCGTATGCTGCTAGGTAAGCTAATGATGCAAAAACCTAACATGCTACTAATGGACGAACCAACCAACCACATGGATATGGAATCGATCGAATCGCTAAACACGGCACTTGAACAATACAAAGGCACACTGTTCTTCGTATCGCATGACCGTGTATTCGTAGACTCGCTGGCAACGCGTATTCTTGAAATCCGCGATGGTCAAATCCACGACTTCCGTGGTACTTACGCTGAGTACCTACAAGCTCGCGGCATCGTTGGTTAATTACTAACGTCGATTTAATTGAAAAGGGCTAGATGTGATATCTAGCCCTTTTTGTATTTCTATTTCGTGGTTACAGATATAAGCAATCAAGCTAAATGCTAGTAGCGAAATTGCGCCACAAGCGAGTCGAGCTTGTGATTCACTTCTCCCACCTGACTGCTGTATTTCACAGACTCTTGCACTTCTTGATAGGTATCATTCGCTAAGGAAGCAATATGGGTAATGTTCCTATCAATTTCACTCGATACCATCGCTTGCTCTTCTGACGCCGTCGCGATTTGTGTATTCATATTAAATAACTCTTCAATTTGCTGATTGACACTATCAATCGCATCAACGACTTGTTGAGTATCTTGCTTCGTCGCTTCTGCCTGCTCTTGACTTGCAGCCATAATGGCGACGGTGGTGTGGATTTGACTCGTGAGGTTATTAATCGTCGATTCTATCTGACGAGTCGATTCATCCGTTTTCATTGATAGGTCACGCACTTCATCGGCAACGACCGCAAAACCACGACCATGTTCACCAGCACGAGCAGCTTCAATGGCGGCATTCAGCGCTAATAAATTGGTTTGTTCTGCAATGCCTTGAATGGTGGAAATAACGGAATTAATTTGACGGCTTTGCTCTTCTAATTGTTCGATCAGTCCCTGAGAGTTGGCGATGTCACTCGCAAGGCTTTGCATGCTGCTACTGGCTTGCTGCGTAATGTCTCTCGCCATTAGAGAGGCATCTTTCATGCTCGAAGCACTCATTGCTGCATGTTCGATGTTCGAGGTAATTTCGTTGCTCGTCTGCACCAGTTCATTAATTGCTGTAGCGACCGATTCCGATTCAATTTTCTGCTGCTCAGCGTTATTCATACTTTTCGTTGCGGCTTGAGTACTTAGAGTGGAGCTTTCATCCAACACCTCTTTTGCTGAGGCGACATCTTTGATTAAATTGTGCAATTTAGAAGTGAAGGTATCAAAGGAGTGGGCGAGTTGTGCAAGTTCATCATTACCGCTGGCATTCATTCTTACCGTCAAATCACCCGTACCACTGGCAATATCGCGCATCATCGCGTTGATGTTTTGAATTCGATTTATAATGCTACGGCCAATAAGAGCTAATAAACCGGAGAGCAATAGGGCGAGTAAAGCGCCGAATATATGCAGTTGCATTTTGACTTTGTCTGATGCGACGAGAATAGAACTTTCAATCTCACCTTGCATCGTGAGGATTTCTTCTTCCGTCGTATGAACTGTCTCTCTTAAATCACCTCGGATTCCTTGATCTTGTGTGAGCCCAAGCTGTCTATTCGCTTCAAACAGGTTGACCAGCGCATCTTGATAGCGATTGAAGATGTTTTGCAATGACGAAAGATAGCCAAATTGACGATAAAAACTTTGCAAGCTTTCTGATAGAACTAGCTCGCTTTGTTCAGAAGGATAAGCAAGATAATGAAAATCTTTTTCCATTAATTCCGAGAGTGCAACTTTTGCTTCGAGGTTATTGAGCCGAACGACGTCATCCCTGAGCTCGTTTCGAGCATTGCTAAGTTGATTGATAAGAGAATTACCGCTGGTTTTTGAATCAATTAGTTCAATTTGCGCAACCATCACATCGAACTTCTGTTGGTATTGCACCAGTGTTGAACTAATACGATTAATGCGTCCATCAAGAGGCAACTCATGCTGTTTGATTCGTTGTTCCAAGTCATTCAAACGTAGGGTGAGTTTTTCATAGGTTTGATCAAAACGTTGTTTGTACTTGATGTCATGACGAGCGAGAAAATCTTTTTCGTGTCGCCTGAGGGTTAGCAAATCAATCTCGGCTTCGGCGTTCTCAACGGAAGCCAATTCCAGTTCATGCATATTGTTTAAGCTTCGCTGTTCAAACAAGCCATAACAAACAATACCGACTAATAGAATAAGATTGATGGCGACCAATTTGCCTTTGATACTAATACTGCTAAACCAACTCGAATCGTTAGCGTTTTGAGACATGATGTTCTCCTAGAACCTGACGTTAGAATAAGTCGCACACCGAATAAAATAGTTATCTGTATTTAAGCCGTAATCGTGAATGCGATATTAAACTAATAGCACTAAGAGGGAGATTTGCAAAAGCGAGCGGATATGAAAAGCCCCTGAATATACAGGGGCTTTGGTGTATGCAGCGGAGGTTATTCGGCTTGTTCGCCTTTTACGTCAAAAGTGATTTTTTCTGCGCCGGTAAAGACTTGGAAACGTAAACCTTTTGCGCGGGCAATGGTCGTGATACCAAATTTCTTCGCTAAATCTAATCCCATCTGGGTCACACCTGAGCGGGACAGCAAAACAGGAATACCCATTTGAGCCACTTTGATCACCATTTCAGAGGTAAGACGACCTGTTGTATAGAAAATCTTGTCGTCGCCACTCTCTTCGTTGATCCACATTTCACCAGCCAGTGTATCCACCGCGTTGTGACGACCTACATCTTCAACAAACGATAACACTTGGTCACCTTTGCATACGGCACAACCGTGCACAGCGCCGGCTTTTTTGTAGGTATCGTTATAATGGGTTAGCGCTTCTAGTGCGATATAGATTTCTGATTGTTTAAGTGGCGTTTGAGGCACTTGATAATTCTCAAGCTGTTTCATCACATTGCCGTACATAGTGCCTTGTCCGCAACCAGAAGTAACGGTCTTTTTCTTTAAGGCTTTTTCGATATGTTCGGTATTTTCTTTGGTGATCACTGCGGCGCTGCTGGTTTCCCAATCGATAATCACCGATTCAATTGCATTAGGATCTGAGACGAAACTTTGGTTTTTAAGATAGCCAAGCACCAAAGACTCAGGACGTGAACCTAAGGTCATCAGCGTTACTACTTCTTTCCAGTTAAGCATAACCGTAAGAGGGCGTTCACAAGCAATCTCTTTAACTAGCTTCTCACCATATTCGTCATACACTTCGACTTCGATTGTTTGGAGTGGATTTTCACTGGTTTTAATTATATTTGGTTTAACCACGTTGATACCTATAGTTAGTAGCGCTTTGTTATATCAATGTTGAATCAAGTTTTGCGTTGATACAAGTAATAGTTACAAGCAATAAACGTTCCTAACAACATTAGTTCATTAAGGGTTGTTGATTAGTGCTACAATTTGGGAATGAATATTGCTTAGATGTCTGAATCTAAAATCTGCATGTCAAAGCAGCAAATCTAAAGTAGGGTGCATTATGTCTACATTAACGCTCAACAAAACTGAAGACCACTGGCCAGTAGAATGTGAGTTAACCGCTCAAGAGGTCAGCCAAGGCAAGTGGACAACGATTCAGCAACAGTTGACCGGTTTCAATATTAAGCCAGAGCAGCAAAGTAATATGTTAGCTATTCTGCAGTTGCATAAAGATGAACGCACCGATTATCGTTTCAATCTAAGCTCAAACCAACCAAAGTTGTTTGTCATTCTCGATACCTTTGAGGGTGAAGACAATCCTAAACTGGTTCAAGTGACGGCGTCACAGGGTGTGGCATCACGCTTTATGGATGGTGATTATTTAGTGCTATCTGCAGATATGCCATTGCCTATTCAAGCGTGGATGGAGGCCTACATTGGCCGCCATGGTGAGTTATTGGAAGTTAGACGTAAGAAACGCCCAGGAGCAGGTCGAGCAAATGGTAACTAGTTTTATTAGTCGCTGGTCTAAGCGAAAACTGGAAGAAACCGCAACGGAATTGCTAAAACCTGAACAAGAAACGCAACAGGTTGCCCACACTGCTCACGATGAAGTGGATTCACTGGACACAGCGGAAGAGACAGGCCAAGAGTCGCAGACAGAGGCTTTGGAAAGCCAAGGCCTTGAAGATGCAGTAGAAGCAAGTAACGACCAAGTCAAGAGTGAACCAACCTCGATTGCGACGCTATTGGCCTCAGAAGCAGAACGAAGCGTTAAGAAAGCAGCACTGCGTAAACTCTTTCTCTCAGATGAGTATAACGTTCGCGATGGGTTGGATGATTACGATGATGATTACAGTAATCTGAAAACACTGTCTCAAAGTGTGGCTGAAACACTGCGTGATTGGGTTAAAGAGAAACAAGAAGAACCTGTTGAAGAAACAGAAATAGCGGCAGAGAGTAATGAAACAGCGGTAGAACAAACATCACAAGTTGATGGCGTTGAAGAGCAAGCAGAACAAGCGAGTTTAAGTGATGGAACCAATGACTCTGATCTCTCGAATGATGAACTGTCTATCGCAAATCATGATGAAGATGATTCGCTCGTTTCCGATAAACAAAGTAGTGAGACAAAATATACCACACGCTAAGTAGGTACATTTTGACTACATTTGCTACCAGCCGATTGCGACAAATTGTCTCAATCGGTTTTTTTGTCTCTATTGTTTTATCGTTTCAAGCGTAACTAGCTGAATTTTATTGATAAAAAGTTGGTACGGCATTTGCAATAATTTGCTCGTCGAATTATCCGGTTGCAACCTGGACATAGAGCAATGCTTAAACAACTACTACAAGAAGCAACATCAAACAACGGTAAAGCAAGACTTTACGCGTTTGAAAATACGGTTGAGTTAACAAACCTCATCCCACCAACAGTAAGCTACGAAAGTGGCGGTAATACTCTAATTGTTGGTCCGACCGCTATTATTGAAAGTGCGGCGCAGCAGTTAGAGCAAATGAAGAGCCTAACTTTGCTGTCAACGGATGGTGAAAAGGGCACACACGCCAAACTCTACTTTGCCAATTCAGTGGAAGTTTCTGGTTTTCTGGGCGCTTTTGAAGTTCAGACTGTCAACAATATGCTACGCAGCAACTTGGCAGAAGTAGCGATTGGTCACGACTGTTTTGATGTCGTTCTAGACCTATGTCTAAATAGCTGCATGACAGAGGAAGTGCCTGTTCCTGGTTATTACCCAGTCGGTCGTGGTTATCCAAAACTAGCGGATGCGCTAGAAGAGATCCCAACCTTAATGGGTACGTTTGATAAACCAAAATTCTTCCGTTTAAATACCGATCTGTGTGCACATAGTTCACGTGGCGTAAAAGGCTGTGAGCGTTGCGTGGATGCGTGTCCTGCTGGTGCACTATCTAGCCAAGGCAGTGATGATACCGGCCATCGCATCGAAATTAATCCATACCTATGTCAAGGTGTGGGTACGTGTGCAACGGCATGTCCAACAGAAGCGATTCATTACGCTCTACCAAATCCTCAAGACACGCAAAAGTTTATTGAGCGTACGCTGGCTAACTATGAGAAAGCGGGCGGCTTAGATCCTATTGTACTTATTTGTAGTTCTCGTCATGAAAGTTACAACGTAATGGCGCTTAAGGCACTACCAGATAACGTTATTCCCGTTGTAGTCGAAGAATTGCCATCTGTGGGTATTGATACTTGGTTTGCTGCACTCGTTAATGGCGCTACACAAGTACTCTTCGCTGCAAGTCGTTTTATGCCACCTACGATTGTGCGCATTCTTAATAACGAAGTGTCTATTGCACAAGAGCTGCTATCACAACTGGGTATTCAAAAAGAATGCATCGACATTCTATATCTAGAATCTTTACGTGAAGGTCCTCCAACACTTTGTACTGATTCGTTTGATCTTGCACTTGGCGATCTTGAAGGTAATAAACGTCAACGTCTATTCACCGCTTTGGATGCATTAGCGATTTCACGTATTCCGGTAGAAAACGCTGTTGAGTTAGCGACTAATGCGCCTTACGGCAACGTAGAGTGTAAGTCGAGCGACTGTACGCTATGTATGAGTTGTGTGGCGGTATGTCCAACTCGAGCATTGCATACGGATGGTGAATCTCCTTCACTTAAGTTTGTTGAGCAAGATTGTGTGCAATGTGGCCTGTGTGAGAAAGCGTGTCCTGAAAAAGTGCTAACGCTAACTCCTCGCATGAATTGGGATAAAGACGCGCGCCAAAATGCACGCATTATCCATCAAGAAAAAGCGGCGGAATGTGTTCGTTGCCACAAACCTTTCGCTCCACAGTCTATGATTGATATGTTGCAGTCTAAGTTACGTGGTCACTCTCACTTTGCTAACGAAGCGGCACTTAACCGTATTGCAATGTGTGAAGACTGCCGAGTGATCGACATGTTCGAATCGATGGCTGACGACCCAACGAAACAAATTAAATACTAGGAGCTCGCCGTGGATCAAAACGAACAAGCAACATTGCGACAAGAAATCTATCTACTACTGGCTTCACTGTATCGCAAGCGCCAACACAAGAATTGGTGGGCTTTCTTGCTGATTTAGAAATTGAACAGACAGAAAGTGCGATGCAAAAAGCATGGCAATCATTACGTTTGGCAGCAGAGCAAAGCAGCCGTGAAGCGCTGGACGACGAGTATCAAGATCTGTTTATCGGAATTGGTCGTGGCGAAGTGGTTCCATTTGCTTCTTGGCACTTAACCGGGTCTTTGATGGAAAAGCCGCTTGCGGATATTCGTCTCGATCTCGAAACACTTGGTTTTGAACGCAAAACTAATGTGAAAGAGCCTGAAGACCATTTTGCTGCGCTGTGCGAAGTGATGGCTATGCTAACGAGCGAAGAGGCAAGTATCCAGCAAGTGTTCTTTAATAAACATATTGCGCCTTGGTTTGAGTCTCTCGTGAAGCAGATTGAACAAGCGAAACACGCGAAATTTTATTTGGCAGTTGCTCAGTTAACGGGTGCGTTTTGTACTGTTGAGCAAGTGCAATTTAGTCAAAACTTAAGAGCAAAACTCATTTAAAAATTGATGTGAAAAACGTAACTGAGTACGAGTAATAACATCGATAAGAGGGGCCTTGAGCCCCCAAAACACTACCTTAAGAGGGTAAGGAAGCAACAATGAAAGATAATAATCAAATAGATAATCGCCGCAGGGATCTCCTGAAAGGCTTTGCAACTGCTGCCGTTGCTGGTGCAGTTGTCGCTGGCACGACTAAAGTGGCAACCGCTGCAGAAACTGCTGACGAAGTTAAAACTGACGTGAAAAAGACAGGCTATCGCGAAACTCAGCATGTACGCGATTACTACGACACACTGTAATTAGGCTATACAGATGAAATTAGTTAAACGCTCTGATTCAGTGAGCAAAGAGCAAAACCAGCTTGGTGTTTCTCGTCGTACATTTATGAAAAACAGCTCACTTGCTGCTGGTGGTGCGGTCGTGGGTGCAAGTCTATTTGCACCAGGCATGATCAAAAAAGCACAAGCTAAGCAAGTTGATCCTCAAGCGAAGATCGAGCAAAAACGTACCATTTGTTCACACTGTTCTGTGGGCTGTGGTGTGTACGCGGAAGTACAAAACGGTGTTTGGACTGGTCAAGAACCAGCATATGATCACCCATTTAACGCTGGTGGTCACTGTGCGAAAGGCGCGGCACTGCGTGAACATGGTCACGGTGAACGTCGTCTAAAATACCCAATGAAACTTGAAAACGGTAAGTGGAAAAAGCTTTCTTGGGATCAAGCACTGACTGAAATCAGTAACAAAGCATTAGAGATCCGTGAGCAATCAGGCCCTGACTCTGTTTACTTCTTGGGTAGTGCGAAGCACAACAACGAGCAAGCGTATCTTTACCGTAAGATGGCGTCGCTTTGGGGTACCAACAACGTTGACCACCAAGCACGTATCTGTCACTCAACAACGGTAGCCGGTGTAGCAAACACTTGGGGCTACGGTGCGATGACAAACTCGTTCAACGATATGCACAACTGTAAATCGATGCTATTCATCGGTTCAAACCCAGCAGAAGCTCACCCTGTAGCAATGCAGCATATCCTAATCGCGAAAGAGAAGAGCAACTGTAAGATCGTCGTCGCTGACCCTCGCCGTACTCGTACAGCAGCGAAAGCGGATTACTATGTATCTCTTCGTCCAGGTACTGACGTAGCATTCATTTGGGGTGTTCTATGGCACGTATTTGCAAACAACTGGGAAGATAAAGAGTTTATCCAACAGCGTGTATTTGGTATGGATGAAATCCGTGCTGAAGTTGCAAAATGGACACCAGCAGAAGTAGAGCGCGTAACTGGCGTGAGCGAAGCTGAAGTTTATCAGACTGCAAAAGTCCTTTCTGAAAACCGTCCTGGTTGTGTTGTTTGGTGTATGGGTGGTACTCAACATACTACTGGTAACAACAACACTCGTGCTTATTGTGTGCTTGAACTTGCGCTAGGTAACATGGGTAAATCAGGTGGCGGTGCGAACATTTTCCGTGGTCACGATAACGTACAGGGCGCAACAGACCTTGGCGTACTTTCTGACACGCTACCAGGTTACTACGGTCTATCTGAAGGTGCATGGCGTCACTGGTCAAAAGTTTGGGATGTAGACTACGAATGGGTACACGGTCGTTTCGATAACAACGAATACGGCGGTCAAAAACCAATGAACAGCGCAGGTATTCCGGTATCTCGTTGGGTAGATGGCGTTCTAGAAAACAAAGACAAGATCCGTCAACGCGAAAACATCCGTGCGATGTTCTACTGGGGTCACGCAGTGAACTCACAAACTCGCGGTCCTGAAATGAAAAAAGCGATGCAAAAGCTGGATATGATGGTGATTGTTGACCCATACCCAACAGTTGCAGCGGTAATGAACGATCGTACAGATGGCGTTTACCTACTACCAGCGACGACTCAATTTGAGACTCACGGTAGTGTGACCGCGTCAAACCGTTCAATCCAATGGCGCGATCAAGTTATTCAACCGCTATTTGATTCAAAACCTGACCACGAGATCATGTACCTATTGTCACAAAAACTAGGTATTGCCGATCAACTGTTCAAAAACATCAAAGTTGAAAACAACCAACCAGTGATTGAAGACATCACTCGTGAATTCAACAAGGGTATGTGGACGATTGGTTACACAGGTCAAAGCCCAGAGCGTTTGAAAGAGCACCAACAAAACTGGCATACATTCCACAAGACAACGCTCGAAGCGGAAGGTGGCCCAGCAAACGGTGAAACTTACGGTCTACCTTGGCCATGTTGGGGTACACCAGAGATGAAACACCCTGGTACTCACATCCTTTACGATACGTCGAAAACAGTTGCTGAAGGTGGCGGTAACTTCCGTACACGTTTCGGTGTGGAATTTGAAGGTCAAAGCCTACTTGCAGAAGACAGCTACTCAAAAGGCTGTGAGCTACAAGACGGTTACCCAGAATTCACTGCTAACATGTTGAAACAACTAGGTTGGTGGGATGACCTAACAGCAGAAGAGAAAGTTGCTGCTGAAGGTAAAAACTGGAAAACAGACCTATCTGGTGGTATCCAACGCGTAGCGATCAAGCACGGTTGCATTCCATTTGGTAACGGTAAAGCACGTGCGATCGTTTGGACATTCCCAGACCGCGTACCACTGCACCGTGAGCCACTGTACACGCCACGTCGCGATCTTGTTGCTGATTACCCAACTTGGGATGACAAAGAAGCGATCTTCCGTGTACCTACGCTTTACAAATCAATCCAAGAACACGACAAGTCGAAAGAATACCCAATTATTCTGACTTCTGGTCGTCTGGTTGAGTACGAAGGTGGTGGTGAAGAAACACGTTCAAACCCATGGCTAGCAGAACTTCAACAAGAGATGTTTGTTGAGGTACACCCTAAAGATGCCAACGATCTTGGTTTCCAAGATGGTGACGATGTTTGGGTTGAAGGGGCTGAGAAAGGCCGTATTAAGGTCAAAGCGATGGTAACTTACCGCGTGATGCCAGGTCTTGCGTTCCTACCGTTCCACTTCGGCGGTAAGTTTGAAGGTGAAGATCTTCGTAGCAAGTACCCAGAGGGTACAGACCCATACGTTATCGGTGAAGCAGCAAACACTGCAACCACTTACGGTTACGACCCTGTTACCTTGATGCAGGAAACTAAAGTAACCCTATGTAACATTCGTAAAGCGTAAGGAGTCTAAAAATGGCACGAATGAAATTCTTATGTGACACCAAACGCTGTATCGAATGTAACGGCTGTGTGACTGCATGTAAAAACGCAAACGACGACGCTTTGGAGTGGGGTATTCAACGCCGCCGCGTTGTGACTTTGAACGATGGTCAACCTGGTGAAAACTCAATCTCAGTGGCATGTATGCACTGTACTGACGCACCTTGTATGGCAGTTTGTCCTGCGGACTGTTTTGAACACACTGAAGACGGTATCGTTCTACACAATAAAGACCTATGTATTGGTTGTGGTTACTGTCTATTTGCGTGTCCGTTTGGCGCACCTCAGTTCCCTAAACAAGCTTCGTTTGGTGAGCGCGGAAAAATGGACAAATGTACGTTCTGTGCAGGTGGTCCAAATACCGTTCCAGGTTCAGTAGAAGAGCGTGAAAAATACGGTGCGAACCGTATTGCAGAAGGCAAACTACCGATGTGTGCTTCTCTATGTGCAACGAAAGCACTACTAGCGGGCGATGCAGAAAAAGTTTCTGACATTTTCCGTCAACGTGTGGTTCAACGTGGTGCTGAGAATGCAGGTTGGACAAACGGTGAAGATCTTTCTTACGACGCAACGAAAAGTTAAGTTGGGAGAGAGATATGAAACATCTGTTTAAACGTCTCTCTGTTGCGGTGCTGCCAATTTTGGCAGCACTTGCTGTGATTCTGACTATGCCAGTTAAGGCAGAGCAGAATGAAGCAGTGGCGCAGAAAGAAATGGCACAGCTTGCTGGTATGGAATTCTGGAAAGAAGTTCGTGCAGGCGAAGCTGGATTTACAACCTCTAAATCTCCTGAACATGGCGTATTGATCAGTACTCCTGGTGAGACTTGGTTTGTACTGAAAGAGAAATGGATGTCTCCAGCAGGTGCGATTGCGATTTTTGGTAGTATCGCAATGGTATTTATGGCTTACGTATTTGTTGGTCCATTGATGCTTAGCAAGCCACGCACAGGTAAGAAAATGAAACGTTGGTCACGTATGGACCGAGCTCTACACTGGAGTATGGCGTTTACTTTCTTAACATTGGCGTTTAGTGGCTTGATGCTAGTTTACGGCAAGCACTTCTTGAAACCTTACGTTCCATCGGAATTCTGGGGTTTTGTGATCATGCTGGCTAAGCAATACCACAACTACATGGGACCATTGTTCTTTGTTCTACTGATCCTTGTGTTCCTAAAATGGTGGCGCAAATCGATCCCTAACATGACTGACCTACGTTGGTTTATGAAAATGGGTGGCATGGTTGGTAAGCACAAAGGTACACACCCATCGGCAGGTTTCTCAAATGGTGGTGAGAAAGCCATTTACTGGTTGTTGATTTTCTTTGGTGCAATTGCAGCAGTTAGTGGACTAGTTTTAGACTTCCCAATCTTTGACCAAACTCGTCGTGATATGGAGATCTCGAACTTAGTTCATATGTTCTCTGCACTGATCCTTATCTGTGGCTTTATCTTCCACATCTATATCGGTCTATTCGGCATGGAAGGTGCGCTCGAGGGTATGGTGACTGGTGAAGTTGACGAAACGTGGGCGAAAGAACACCATGACCAATGGTATGCAGAAGTGAAATCACAACAAGCGATGGGCGAGGGTGAAGCAACAGAGACAGTAGCAAAAGGAGCAAAAGCTGATGAACAAACCTCATAATGGTATTTGGGTTACGTACATCCTAAGTTTTTTAACCCCTTTTACTTTCCTGATCTCAGGTGTTGTTGCCATAATCTACGCTGGTTATCGTTTAGATAAAGGCGAAGATGACGAAGTGGTTAACTCTCACTACTACGGTTTGATTCGTACATTCTTTTTGTACCTAACTTTCTTTGTTGTATTGATTGTGACAGTCGCAACGTCAAACGGTGTATTAGCGGGTATTGAACGCTACTGGTTCCACAATACGCTACTAGACAACGTCGCTTACGCGATCCCTGTGATTGGTGGTGTATTTGCTATTTTGGCAATTTTGGTTTGGTTTATGCGTATGTTCCAAGGCATGCAACAACTTAAAGCGAATCAACCGCACCGACCTTCAACAGGTCCTAACCTATAAAATACCAAAGGCCTCTTTAAGAGGCCTTTTTAGTATTTCAGTTCTATCATTTCGACTATGGTCTAAGCCCCTAAATCTATTGTTGTTATTGCTAAGGTGTTACACTTTAAATAAGCAACCAAAACAAGGACGGGCGTATGGATTTCCCTTATCGAAACATTGTCGTACTCACTGGCGCAGGTATTTCAGCGGAGTCTGGAATTCAAACCTTTCGAGCTCAGGATGGCTTATGGGAAAATCATCGAATTGAAGATGTTGCTACCCCAGAGGGATTTGCTCGCAACCCCAATTTAGTGCAAGAGTTTTACAATCAACGCCGCAGTAAGCTGCAAGATAGCGATATCCAACCCAATGCCGCTCATAAAGCGCTTGGCCGCTTAGAGCGTGAGTTAGAAGGCTCTGTCACCATTATCACCCAAAACATCGATAATCTTCATGAGCGTGGGGGCAGTGAGAACATTATTCACATGCATGGTGAATTACTTAAAGCACGTTGCAGCGAATCTAACCAAGTCATTGATCATAACGACGACATCGTTACTGGTGAGATGTGTCACTGCTGTCAAATCCCTTCCCAGATGCGTCCTCATATCGTTTGGTTTGGTGAGATGCCTTTGCGCATGGGCGATATCTATTCTGCCATCGAAAAAGCTGACTTATTTATCTCAATCGGTACATCTGGTGTCGTTTATCCAGCGGCAGGCTTTGTTCATGATGCTCGCATGCATGGTGCGCACACCATTGAAATTAATTTAGAACCAAGTGCTGTTGAAAGTGAATTTGAAGAGAAACGTTACGGAAAAGCGAGTATTGAAGTACCTAAGCTGGTCGATGAGCTATTGGCTACATCAGAGGTAAAGAGCTTCTAAAAATAATTTTGGTTGAGCACAAAACGAAAAAAGCGGCTATATGCCGCTTTTTCATTGGTTAACGGATTAGTCGTTAACTTTTAGCTTTTGAAGTACTCATCGTAAAGCACGCTTGCTTCACCAACTTCGTCTTGCCATTCGCCACTATCCATTACTGATTGTGGAGGGAAGATGTTTGGATCGTTCGCAAACTCTTTTGGTAGTAGCTCCAACGCAGTTTTCACTGGAGTAGGGTAACCAATCTCTAGGGCGATTTTAGCTGCGTTTTCAGGACGAAGTAGGAAGTCGATCATTTCGTGAGCCGCTTCTACGTTTTTTGCACCAGCAGGAATTGCTAGGCTATCCATCCAGAAGATAGCGCCTTTTTCAGGCCAGATAATGTCGATCTGAGCGCCTTCTTGGCGAGCCATGTATGCAGAACCGTTCCACAGCATACCAAGCGATACTTCGCCAGCAAGGTATGGGTTTGCAGGGAAGTCTGAGTTAAATACCAAAATATTTGGCATCAGTTTTTTCAGTTCTTCGTAAGCAGCTTTGATTTCGTCCGGGTTAGTGGTATTTGGTGAGTAACCAAGCTTAGTAAGCGCAATATGGAATACTTCGCGAGAATCATCCATTAGCATTAGCTGACCAGCCCATTTAGGATCCCAGAAGTCACTCCAATTCTTAACAGAATCTTTTGGCAGCATTTCTGAGTTAATACCAATACCCGTCGCACCCCAGATGTAAGGGATAGAGTAGTTGTTATTAGGGTCAAATGACTTGTTTAAATAGTTAGGATCTAGATCTGCAAAGTGTGACAGTTTTGACTTATCAATTTTTTGGAGCATGCCTTCTTTGCGCATCTTAGATACAAAGTAAGTAGACGGTACTACCAAATCGTAACCTGCACCTTGAGTTTTCAACTTAGCGTACATGCTCTCGTTAGATTCGTACGTTGAGTAGATTACTTTAATGCCGGTTTCTTTTGTAAAGTCTTCAAGAACCTCTGTTGGAATGTATTCCGACCAGTTGTAGAAATACAGCTCTTGATCAGCCGCCATCGCATTTGATGCGAATAGAGAGGCTGCGCAAAGCGCGCTTGCATAGATTTTACTTTTCATTATGTTTCCGTTTTATCTCACTGTTCAGCACATTATCAGTCCTGATAATATTCTCTGAGTCAGCATATAAAAGTATAAAATGTATATTGCTAGATTATGAATAAACTAGCAGCGAGCGATTATATCAGCCCGCAATAAAAAAAGGCAGCGAATGCTGCCTTTTTGAGTACTACTGTATCAATTATTGACCAGCTTTAAGCTTTAGGAAGTAATCTTCGTATTTCACAGTCAAATCACCAACAGAGTCTTGCCATTCAACGCGATCAAGATCTTCTTGAGATGGGAATAGTGGAGCCACATCTTTGAACTTGTCGTTTGACGCTTTAACTGCAGTTAGGTAACCAGTGTCGCTAGAAATTTGCTCTGCGATTTCAGGACGTAGTAGGAAGTCGATCATCTTGTGAGCCGCTTCTACGTTCTTCGCACCTGAAGAGATAGCAAAGTTATCTACCCAACCGATACCGCCTTCTTTAGGGAATACAAGTTTAAGTGGTAGACCTTCTTTTTGCGCAGCTGCAGCACTACCGTTCCAAAGCATACCAACGCCAACTTCACCAGACATGTATGGAGCACCTGGGTTGTCAGAGTTAAATACTAGAACGTTTGGCATTAGCTTTTGCAGTTCAGCGTAAGCTTCGTCGATTTGCTTAGGATCCGTAGAGTTACCAGAGTAACCCAGTTTGCGTAGTGCAATGTGGAATACTTCACGAGTATCGTCCATTAGCATTACTTGACCTTCAAGCTCAGGTTTCCATAGGTCTGCCCAGCTTTGGAAGTCATTTGGATCGTACATGTCAGTGTTTACCGCAAGACCAGTGATCGCAACTACGTGTGGAATAGAGTAGTCGTTGTTTGGATCAAATGGTTTGTCTAGGTAGTTCGGATCTAGATTCTTAAAGTTAGTAAGTTTTGACTTATCAATCTTCTGTAGCATGCCTTCATCACGCATTTTCGCTACGAAGTAAGTAGAAGGTACAACTAGATCGTAACCTTGGTTATGGGTTTTTAGCTTTGCATACAGAGTTTCGTTCGACTCGTAAGTAGAGTAGATAACTTTGATGCCGGTCTCTTCGGTAAATTGTTCTAGGATATTACTGTTAATGTAAGGACCCCAGTTCATAAATACCAATTCTTTGTTTTCGTCCGCTGCCACTGAACCAGAGAACAGAGAAAGCGCACATGCACTACCAGCTAATAGAGTAGCCCATTTTTTCATTGACGTTAGTCTCCAAACCAAACGTTGCTCAGAATACAACTATCTGAGCGATTTATAGAAAAACAGAATGGCGTTGCCATTCTGTTTCGTGAAAAGTCCGCGATTCTACTTCACTTTCTCTCTTGCAAGCAACTGAGAAGTTACTACCAGAGCTAAAGAAATAATCAACATGACTGTCGCTAGGGCATTCACCTCAGGAGAAATACCCACTTTAACCATTGAATAAATCTTCAAAGGTAAAATTTCGTATGTTGGACCAGTTACAAATGAACTGATGATTACGTCGTCAAGAGACAGCGTAAAGCTTAGCAACCAACCTGCTGCAACTGCTGGCTTCGCCAGTGGAAGAATGATCTGTTTTAGAATCACCCATTCGCTTGCACCAAGGTCTTTTGCCGCTTCCAACATTTTCACATCGAAACCGTTTAAACGGCTGTATACCGATACCACTACAAATGGTAGACAGAATGTAATGTGTGCTACCAAAAGAGTGAAGAAGCCAAGCTGTGCACCCATTACTAGGAATAGTGCCAGTAGTGAGATCGCCATTACGATATCTGGAGACATCATTACAACGAAAAGCATACCGTTTACTAGACCTTTACCCTTAAACGAGTAACGGAATAGGGCAACCGCTGTTAAGCTACCAATAAGTGTAGCAGCTGTCGCAGAGAACACCGCTACGTTTAGCGAGTGCCACGCTGCTTGCATTAGGCTGTCATTGTGAATCAGTGTTTCATACCATTTGGTGGTAAAGCCACCCCATTTCATACCAAAGCGGTTTTCGTTAAATGAGTTAACGATCAGTACAATGATAGGAAGGTATAGAAACGCATACACGAGCGCCATAAAGCTAAATCTAAATGAACGTCCCATTAGTCTAGCTCCACTTTCTTGTTCAATAGTTTACCTGCTCTGTAGTAAGCATACAGCATCACTGCCATCGCAAAGGTGAGGGCAATACTGGTTGCCGCACCAAATGGCCAGTCACGAGCGTTCAATACTTGGCTCTTAATTACGTTACCAATCAATAGGTTCTTCGCACCGCCTAGAAGGTCAGAGATATAGAACATACCTAGTGCAGGAAGTAGAACCAGCAGACAGCCACCGATAATGCCAGGCATCGTTAGTGGCAGAATAACTTTAGTGAACGTTTGGAACTTGTTTGCACCAAGGTCTTTTGCCGCTTCAATGTAGGTACCGTCTAGCTTTTCAATCGCGCTATAAAGCGGAAGGATCATGAAAGGCAGTAGAATGTATACCAAACCAATCATAACCGCTGTCTCGGTGTACATAAGACGCAGTGGCTTGTCGATAATATCTAGAGCGAGTAAGCCTTTATTCAAAATACCTTGCGTACCAAGTACGATTTTTAGGCCGTAAGTACGAATTAGTGAGTTAGTCCAAAATGGAACAATCACTAAAAACAGCATGAACGGACGCCATTTTTCAGGCATTTTCGCCACGATGTAAGCAAACGGGTAACCGATGATTAAACATAGAACCGTTGCCACAATCGCCATGTAGAACGAGTGCGCGACAACTTTTGCATACAAAGGATCCATCAAACGAAGGTAGTTATCGAACGTAAATGTCATTTCGATAAGGTTTGCTTCGTCACGAGTCAGAAAGCTAGTACCGATGATCATTAGGTTAGGCACTAACACAAATAGTGTCAGCCAGCCTACGATCATAGCGATGATTGCATTCTGAAGACTAAGCTTCTTGCTCATCATTTAGTACAACCTCCCAGCTTTCAACCCAAGTAATAGCCACCTTTTGGCCTAAAGAGTGGTCCACATCTGGATCATCTTCGTTAAAGAACTCACTTACCATTACACGCATACCTGATTCCAATTCAATCACTGAATCAAGCGTCATGCCTTTGTAAGTACGTTCAACTACGTATCCAACGATGCCACGTTGGTCAGACTCTTTGATTTCTTCGATACGTAAGTCTTCTGGGCGAAGTAGTACTTGTAGTTTGTCGCCAGGTTGAGCTTCGTCTTCGTAGTAAACCACAGATTCAACACCTTCAATGGATGCGCGAATACGTTTTTCATCCAAACGCTCTAGCATAGTTGTGTTGAATACGTTGATTTCACCGATAAAGCGAGCAACAAATAGGTTTTTCGGTTCTTCATAGATTTCACGAGGAGAGCCATCTTGCTCGATCACACCTTCGCGCATAACGATGATGCGGTCAGACATAGATAGGGCTTCTTCTTGGTCGTGAGTAACGAAGATAAAGGTGATGCCTAGTTGACGTTGAAGTTGTTTCAACTCAATTTGCATTTGCTTACGTAGTTTGTAATCAAGTGCAGACAGTGATTCGTCAAGAAGCAGTACTTTAGGCTTGTTCACAACAGCGCGAGCGATCGCGATACGTTGCTGCTGGCCACCAGATAGTTGATGAGGTTTACGCTGTGCCATTTTTTCAAGGCGAACCATGCGTAACGCTTCCATCACGCGAGGTTCAATTTCCGCTTCTGCAACTTTCTGCATGCGCAAACCAAACGCCACGTTGTCAAATACGGTCATGTGCGGGAATAGGGCGTAACTCTGGAATACAGTGTTGACATGCCTTTGCTCAGCAGGGACCTCAGTTACGTTTTGACCGTCAAGGATAATGCTACCATTATCTGCGGTTTCAAAACCTGCAATCATCCTAAGAACGGTGGTTTTACCACAACCTGATGGACCTAGAATTGTTAAAAATTCACCGTGGTTAACATCAAGGTTAAGATTACCGATGATTTCCTTGTCATCGAAACTCTTACTAATCCCAGTTAGACGGATAACTGGTTGCTCTGCTGTGTGTTTGTTCAACGTCTGTTTTTCTCCCACATTGGTCATTAATCGTCAATGACCCGTAGTTTTACAAATAGAGGCGCGCATCATAATCACCAATAGTGTGAATTCAAAGCATTTTCTTTCTTTAACATATAAAAATTTTGTATGTAAATCTAAACATTATTTACCATACTGTTTTTACTGACACTTACAAGTTTCTATACAAAGAAAAAAAAACGCCCTATATTTCGCTAAAGGCTTCTGTGTTGGTTAATTATCAGTCAAACAAACCAGAAAGCAAGAGGCAAATGTAGAATCCAAGTGTGTGTAGAGCGGGTTTTTGTATAATGGGAATTATCGAAATTATTACTACAGCCTTAGGATTGCAACTCAGCCTACAAACGCGTATTGATAGCTGTAAGAAAAGGTCAATTTAGCCGGAATTTATAATGAGCAATGATATAGAAAAAGAAGTTAACTTAGGGGGCACGGTCGACCGAGCCCTTTCTGGTAACTATGACTTGAAAGTTGGAGAGGTACTAAAAGAGGCCTGGACTCAAACCGTTAAGAACTTCCTTTCTTTTACGCCTGCGATCATCACTCTCATATTCATTCAAATCGCAGTTTTTTTCATTGCACTAAAACTGCAATTGGGCGACCCATCTGTCGTTCTTACTCTATTTGAAGCAACAGACAACCCAGATGTGAATGCTCTACAGTCTATCGTACAGGCAATTTATGTCGCTAATCTGAGTTACGAAGTCATTAGTGCGCCTTTATATGCAGGTATCTGTTTAATGGCAATGAGTCACGCTGCTGGCTTAGGCACTAAATCTCGCCATATGTTGAAAGGCTTACAATTTACAGTACCAATTATCATCGCAACTTTAGCCGTAGTGATACTGCAGTACTTGATTCAAACACTGTTGCCAGGGTTTATTGTTCCTTATCTATCTATGTACATGATGGTCGCGTTTAGTAACTCACTTCTGCTTATCTGTGAGAAACAAGTGCCGCCAATGCAGTCGTTGTTACTGTCACTTAGAGCTGTAAACAAAAAGCTGTTCGTATTATCAGGGATCTATCTGTTCGTTTTATTGATGTTCTTTGCTGGTATGATGTTCTACGGATTAGGTTTGATTTTTGTCCTGCCATTCTTCTTCCACGTAAAAGGTATTGTTTACCGCAACATGTTCGGTATTAAGTTAAAAATTGTTGCATCAGCGAGCTCGCATGATAACGATGATGACAACAATAACTCTCAGGTGTTTAATGCATAAGATCACTCGTTTTACTACCGCGGCTGTAACAGCTGCGGTTGCTGTATTTGGTTGGTACCGCTATGAATTTGAACCTAAAATTGAAGAGCAAACATCGACTAACCAAGTGACCTTTATCGGGCAAGCAATAGGTGCAGCCCCAGATTTTGCAAACATGTCCGATGTGACGACTAAGAAACAAGCTTTCTTTGATTACTTGCGCCCGGGAATCCACCTTGAAAATCAACGCGTACAGAAAGAACGTGCAAGGCTGGAACGAATCGACGCTAATTATGCCGCGGGTAATGTTTCATCAGAGGATATTGCATACGCCAAACGCTTGGGCCAACTTTACAATGTAGAGTTAACGACTGAAGGTATTACAGAAGCGTGGCTAGATAAGATGTTACATCGAGTCAACGTGTTACCTGAAGCTTTGGTAATGACACAAGCTGCAAACGAGTCAGCGTGGGGTACGTCGCGATTCGCCACTCAAGCAAACAACTTTTTTGGTCAGTGGTGTTATACCCAAGGATGTGGTTTGGTTCCGTTACAACGTAGCGAAGGGGCTGCCCATGAAGTTGCCAAGTTTTCTTCTGTACAAGAGTCAATCCATCGCTATTTTATGAATGTTAACCGTAACAAAGCGTACTTTGACTTGCGTGAAATCCGTTTTGACCGTGCTAACGCGGGTAAAAACCTGATTGATACCAATGCAGCTATCGCGCTAACCAATGGATTGTTAAAATATTCTGAGCGTGGTGAGGCATATGTCAAGGACTTGCAAACAATGATCGAGCATAATGATAAATTCTGGACGAATTATAACGATCAAAGCATTCAATGAAGAAAGTAACGCTCTCTCTATTATCAGCAGCGCTTTTAAGCGCTGTTTCTTTATCAAGCCAAGCGCAAGAATACATGTTCACCTACTCAAAGCTGTTTACACATATGAAGCAGAACGCGAGTGAAGGGCATGACGATGTCAAAGTCGGTTTTTTCTTTACCAATGCTGATACAAATAAACTCTGTGAGATAGAAAAGGCATGGATGGAAAAAGAAGAGCACTATGAAGAGCTTGAAATCTCACCATATCAAGAAGTTCTCGTGCCTCTGGATAATAATTTGCGCTCAGCCAATCCATTAGTGTTTGTGGATACGCCACAAGATCAACGCTGTGATTTTTCTATGGTTGTCATGACCAAGCAACCAATGTCGGGTCAAGTAAGCTATCAACAAATTGAAAATCTGTTGCCCCAGATGCAATCTATTCTTGAAGAACTTGGCGGTATATTTGCAAGCTGGTTTACTCCTGATGTTGAAGGCGTAACGTTAGAGTTTGCCAATGCGCTCAACTCTCAAATTCACTTTTCAAATGGAACAGTGAAACCTATCGTTGATGGTAAAGTGCAAATTGCATTGAGTGAAATCGGCGAAAGTGGTTACGTTACTCTTCCTGAGCCAACGGCGAGGATCTTACCTTATTTGCCAAATGCTAAATAACAGATATCAAAAAGGTCGCTACTGCGACCTTTTATCATTTCGTTTGCTTAAATCATTAGACAATCAAATTACATTATAGGTTTGTTACATCAAGCTTTAAGCTTGGGTCAAACTCTTGCACGATATCTTCATCAACAAAGTTTTGTGCAGGGATCTCTTCTTTATCAAAACCGATGTCACCACCGTTGATCACACCTGAATCACGGTTGATCGATTTGAAATCAAACAGTTCAAAGTCAGCAAGGTGACTTGGCACTACATTTTGCATCGCGCGGAACATGCTTTCAATTCGGCCAGGGAAGCGTTTATCCCAATCGTTTAGCATCTGTTTGATTGCTTGACGTTGTAGATTTGGCTGAGAACCGCAAAGGTTACATGGGATAATTGGATATTCACGCATATCCGCATATTTGATGATGTCTTTCTCACGGCAGTACGCTAACGGGCGAATAACCACGTGCTCGCCATTGTCAGAAACCAGCTTAGGTGGCATACCTTTCATCTTGCCGCCATGGAACATGTTCAAGAACAAGGTTTCAAGAATGTCATCACGATGGTGACCTAGCGCAATCTTAGTCGCACCAAGTTCTTTCGCGGTACGGTACAAAATACCACGACGCAGACGCGAACATAATGAACACGTTGTTTTACCTTCAGGGATCTTATCTTGAACGATAGAGTATGTGTCTTCTTCTACAATCTTGTACTCAACACCAATTGACTCGAGATACTCAGGCAGAATGTGACCTGGGAAACCTGGTTGTTTTTGGTCAAGGTTAACTGCAACTAGTGAAAATGAGATAGGCGCGCTCTTTTGCAGGCTCATCAAAATATCCAACATAGTAAAGCTGTCTTTACCGCCAGACAAACACACCATAATACGGTCACCATCTTCAATCATGTTGAAGTCTTGGATTGCTTGACCAGTGTTGCGACGAATACGCTTTTGTAGTTTGTTGAAATTATATTGTTGAGCTTTAGTTAGCTCTTGAGTTTGCTCGGTCATTAGTTCGCAGTCTTATCTGTAATCTTAAACACATTCATACTCAGGTAAGCGTGAAAAGAGGCTTAAGAAAGTATGAAGGGCGTATAATACGGATAAATTCTAGAGATGCCAGTGGTTTTGCGGTAGGAACAAAAAAATCCCCTTCAATGAAGGGGATTGGTACGATTAAATATATTGTTTAGATAGCCGTTTGAGGATCCAATGGACTGATGTATCCATCCGGTTTGAGCGCCAGAATATCACAGTTGATTTTATCAATCACATGCTCTGCGGTGTTACCGATAAATACGGCTGATAAACCAGTTCTGCCGGTAGTACCGATAATCACCATTGCTGCATTCAGTTTATTGGCTGCTTCGGGAATAATATCTTCAGGTAAACCTTGTTCAACGATGGTTTGTTCTTCATCGTAACCATGTTTTTGACGCAGTGCTTTCATCGCTGTTAAGTGATGACCACGAACTGCATCTGTGTATGTCGTTGGATCAAACTCTGGTAATTCGATGGTGATGTTTGCAGGCGTAACAGGGTAAGCGTTCACCAAATATGGCTTAGCGTCTAATCGCTCTGACAAACTGTTTAGCTGGTCAACCATTGAATCGTTGAGACTTTGGTGCGTCTCATTTTCTGAACCCACATGGACTGAGGCAAGAATACTGGCGTTTTCAGGCCAATCTGCATTTTTAACCAACAGTACAGGAGCAGGGCATTTTCGCAGTAAGTGCCAATCGGTAGGAGTGAAAATCACCGATTCTAAAATGTCATGCTTACGCGTGCCTTTGATTACAATATCGTGTCCGCCAGAAAACACCTCGGCGATAATTGCTTCGTAAGGGCGATTATGCCAAACGACAACGACATTAAAATCGACTGAATCATTGATATACGGTTCTGATACCGTATTCATCCACTGTTCTCTTTGATGAATGACGCCTCGGCGCATAGCATTTCGCTCGTCAACTGAGAGCATAGATGTCATGTCATAAGAAAAGTCGTAGATGGATAGAAAGAAAGTAATTTGGCTTCGAGAGCGACTCTTTGCCGCTAGCTGCATCGCGCGCGCTAGAGCAGGTTGTTCATCGCTATTGATATTAGCTACTACTAGGATGTTATTATAGATACTCATCGTAACTCCTCCATGAAGTGGCGACTTATTAGTAAGTCTTTAAGCCGACATGATCACTTTAGCGCAGTTCGAAAGAATATTTTAGTAAAATACTGAAAGAAAGAAATTATGATGTAGCTCATTGTGAAGCTACATCATTGAAGTTGTTAGGATTCTGTAGAGACGCCAGCTAATTGCATCAACGCATCGTGATCGATGATCGTGATGTATTTACCTTTACACTAAGAATTTCAGACTTTTGAAAACGTCCTAGCAGGCGACTGATTGTTTCAACGGTCAGACCCAAATAGTTGCCGATGTCACCACGTGTCATGGTTAGACGGAATTCTCGCGGGCTAAATCCACGTTGTGAAAAACGAGTTGAAAGGTTGTATAAAAATGCAGCGAGACGTTCTTCGGCATTCTTTTTAGATAACAACAAGATCATCTCTTGGTCGCCTTTGATTTCACTACTCATCAAACGCATGATTTGCTGACGTAGTTTAGGCATTTTACCTGATAGGTCATCCAAGATTTCGTATGGAATTTCACAAACCATTGATGTCTCAAGCGCTTGAGCGAAACTAGGATGACTGTCATCAGTAATTGCATCAAAACCCACCAAGTCTCCAGCAAGGTGGAATGCAGTTATCTGCTCATCACCTTGTTCAGTAATGGTGTAGCTTTTGATCGTGCCGGAACGAATTGCATACAGAGATTTCAATTCATCACCAGCTTTAAATAGCTCTTGGCCTTTTTGAATTGGCTTTTTGCGTTCAATGATTTGGTCAAGTTGATCAAGTTCAGATTCATTTAGAGTAAATGGAATACAAAGCTGACTGATGCTGCAATCTTGACAATGTATCGCACAACCACCCGACTGAATGCGTTTTGCAGGCTTTTCAGAAATCATAACAACCTTTCACTATTTGATATACATCAATATTTTACCACCCTTGAAATATAAAGGTAGTGAAAAAGGTGCGTAGAAACAGTTATCTATCTTTGAATCAGTAACAAATTGACTGCACCATAGGCTGTAAATAGGCCATAACCTAAGATCAATACTGCCGCTGAGTTTCTGAAAATGACAGATTGTTGCAAGTTGTGAAAATATCGAGAGCCATATCCGACAGCAATCATCGCTGGAACGGTGCCTAATCCGAAACTCGCCATTATTAAAGCTCCATTCACGCTACTTCCCGAGACAACAGCCCATGTGAGAGTAGAGTAGACAAGGCCACATGGCAGCCAACCCCATATAAATCCAAATGGTATGGCATGACTAGGATGTTTAAGAGGCAACAGCTTTTTTCCTGCAGGAGAGATGAGTTTCCAAAGGGATTGTCCCATTTTTTCAATCACTAAGAGACCATTCCACCAACGTCCTATGTAACAGGCTAATAACACCATAAACAACGCTGCAACCAGCCTCAGCCAAGCAAAACTTTGATTCAAATTTGCGACGTCTGCAACAGTTGAAACCGCGCCACCAATTACACCACCAAGCAGCGCGTAGCTGAAAATGCGTCCAAAATTATAATAAAGAGGGACAAGTGGGGATGATTTGTCTTGGCCTATGGACAAAAGAGACGCTATCCCGCCACACATACCCACACAGTGGCCTGCGCCGATTAAGCCAACAACGAAGGCAGCAACGACATCACCGTTCATTTTCTATTTCGATCCTGTTCATCTTCATCAAAGAGAATGTTGTGACCTTGACGTTCTAAATCTTCAAATTGTTCGCTTTTTACTGCCCACAAAAAGATCGCAACCGCAATCGCGACTAATACTATCGCAATCGGTATCAATATATAGAGGCTTTCCATGACTTACTTTCCTTGAGTCTTTAACAGCCGCAGTGAATTCGAGACCACGATAATTGAACTGGCTGACATTCCAACGACGGCAAAATAGGGCGCGACAAGACCAGCGACTGCCAAAGGTAGTATTAACAGATTGTATCCCAAAGACCAAGCTAGGTTTTCAGCAATGATACGTCTAGTTTTTAGTGCTAACTCACGGGCTTTCAGAATACGATCTAAGTTATCGCCGAGTAGAACCATATCCGCCGAGGCTTTAGCTACATCGGTACCGCCACCCATCGCTATTGATAAATGGGCGCCGGCAAGCGTTGGCGCATCATTAATACCATCGCCAATCATCATAGTAATATCGTCGGCCGCACAGTTGTTTAAATAATCCAGCTTATCTTTTGGTTTTGCATCGGCAACGATATCGTCAATACCAATTTGTTTGGCAACCAACTGAGCATTTTTAATCGAATCACCAGTAAGCAATGTCACGCGAATACCAGCCGCTTTAAATTGTTCTATTAAAGTTTGTGATTCTTTGCGCACGGGATCGTGATAAACAAACGTCGCGATGTGTATGTTGTCTAACGACAAATAAATCGAATTGGCCTCGGTGGCATTATTGTTATCTAAGACAAAATCTGCGTTACCAATCCTTATCTCTTTTCCTTGGTAGATAGCACGAACAC